>JBHJGQ010000014.1:0-22947 GCA_050331595.1 Opitutales bacterium | reverse complement strand
ACGCGCTGCCAGCGGCGCTGCGGGTGACCGGGGATTTTTCGGATGAAGTCGCCCTCGGCAAATTCGTAGTCGCGGTAGTTTTGCAGGTCAGAGTGGAGCATCCGCTTGCACTTGTCCCAGATCATGCCGTCCTCGCGCTGGGAGTCGGCGTAGAGTTCGATGCCGGTTTTCACGTCGTGGTCGAAGTACTTCATGCCCTTGAGGGCGTGGACGTGGTCGCGCAGCCAGCTGACATAGTAGCGGTAGCGCTTGCCATGGATGCGCAGGCTCTTCTGGTAGCCCGAAAACCAGTCCTGCTCCATGGTGTCGTAGAGCCTGTGGAAGAGCTTGCGAAAGCGCCCGTCGCTGGCGGAGTCGTCGATGTCGGTCTCGGTGGCCAGGCGGAGCGTCTGCAGGGCGAGGGTGCGGCCCTCGGCGTCGGCCAGGAGAATGAGCTGGGTGCCCAGTGCGCCGCTCAGGGTGAAGGCGACCTCGCCGGGTGCCTGGCCCGGGTCGGCCTGGAAATAGGCACGGCCCGCGGCGGCGAAGACGGTGCAGCGCGCGGCCTTGCCCGCGACCTCCACCGGCAGTCGCACGGTCAGCTGGTCCAGGGGCGCGTAGGTGCGCTGGTGGGGGTGGAGCTTGAGCGGGAGGGGGGCGGCGGTCTGCGATAGAAGCGTGGACATGGGCGTACGAGAGAGCGGAGGTTGGCCAAGGGAGCGCACGCGGGCGCTGGTGAGCCTTCAGCCAAAGGGAGAGGGGTGCCTCCAGACAAGCCGGAAGGGCGCAGGAGAAGCCCGCGAAGAATCCTGGGGAGGTTGTGGGCCGCGCGGCTTTAAGCGGTTGGAGGCGGGTCGATAGGCACAAAAGGATTGAACGATGGGGTCGGGGCACCTATCCGCTGATGAGACGGGTTACCGGCAATAACTGCACGGAGTTCGTCTCGCCCGCCTGGCCCGGCCTTTACCGAATTTATCTGCTGATGAATGTCACACTCTGCCGCTTTCTGTACAAGGTGCGCCCGTCTTCGCTGGGGGCCTGGCTGGTGCGCCGGTTGGGCATCAAGCGCGAGCCTTTCCAGGCTGAGGAGGGCACCTTCTTTATCAACCCGGCCTCGCACTTCGGGCTGTCGCTGCTGACCACGAAGAAGTATGAAGAGGACTCCACTTCGGATACAGTGGACCGCCTGCTCCAGCCGGGGATGAGCTTCGTGGATCTGGGGGCCAACGAAGGATATTTTTCGGTGATGGCCTCGCGCCGGGTCGGGCCGGAGGGGCGCGTGATCGCGATTGAGCCGCAGCCGCGCCTGCAGGAGGTCGTGCAGAAGAACCTCGAACTCAACCAGTGCCAGAACGCGCAGCTGGAGACGATCGCGGTGTCGGACAAGGCGGACGAGGTGGAGTTTTTCCTGAGCCCGGAGATGAACACGGGTTCGTCGGGCTTCACGCGTTCCACGCGCTACAAGGTGCCGACGGTGAAGGTGCAGACGATGCCGCTGGCGCAGGCGTTCGCGAAGTTTGGCGTGGAGACGGTCGACGTGATGAAGGTCGATATCGAGGGCCACGAGTATGAGGCGATTCTGGGCTCGAAGGAGGTTTTTGAGCAGAAGCGCGTGCATCACCTGATCCTGGAGCTGCATCCGTGGATTCTGGAAAAGCGCGACCTGAAGGCCGACGACATCACGGACTTTCTGAAGAGCTGCGGGTACCACCGCCGGGAGGGCTTCGTGAACGACGTCTTCTCCCACGTGGGGTGAGGTCAGGTCAGGGGCCTCGGACGGCGCTTGACGCGCCGGGGGCAGGGCACAGCCTGCAGGGACTGCCCCATGATCGAACTGGCTTGTGCGTCCCTCTGCGCGGAGGGTTTTCAGGATAGCGGCTTTGCGCGGACGTTTTCGATGATCCCGGAGGCCGGTTACGGCTTTGTGGAGTTCAACCTGTGGCACGGGACCTCGCTGATGCCGGAGATGGTGGAGAGTCTGCGTGCGCGGTGCGCCTCGACCGGCCTGAAAACGGCGGCGGTGTACGCCACGAGTCTGGGCGGGCGCACCGACCAGGATGTGGCGCACAAGTTGTACTGCCTGAACGTTGCCGAGCAGTTGGGCTGCGTGCGGCTGGTCATGAGCGGTGCGGGCAAGAAAAGCGGAATGACCCTGGAGCAGGCCATCGCTACGTTGCGGCTGTTGGCTCCGGTGGCCGAAGCGCGCGGGATGCTGCTGTCGTTGGAAAACCACCGCGACTTTACTCTGGAGCGAATCGAGGATTACGAGCAGGTCTTCGAGGCGGTGCCGCACGCGAACCTGGGCGTGTGTGTCGACACCGGCCATTTTGAAGCGGCCCGCGTGCGCTTGAGCGACGTGGTCGAGCGGCTGGGCCCGCGCATCAACCACATTCACGTGAAGGACAACCGGGTCTTTGGCGAGCAGAGTTTCTGTCGTTTTGGCGAGGGGACGGCGCGCAATACGGAGTTTGTTGAGGCGATGATCGCGCGTGGCTACGAAGGGTACATCACGGTGGAGTTGTCGCCGGAAAAAGATCGCCCTATGACCGTTGAGGACATGCGCACGGCCTACGCGCTGTTCAAGCAGTACCGGCAGGCGTAACCGGCATGTGCGCGAGAGCGATCAGCCCGCCGGTTGTTCGGCCGCGGGGGCGTTCGGCGCGTCGGAGGCGGTTTCGGTGGCCGCTGTGTCATCGGCGGGGGCGTCTTGGGTGTCGCTGGCGGTCTCCTGCTCGGCGCCTTCGTTTGGAGGCTCGGCGGCCGAGGCGGCGTTGTCGGGTTGAGCGGCAGGGTTTGCAGTGTCTGTGTTGGGAGTGGGTGCTGCCCTGGCGGCTTGGGCCAGGGCGCGTTCGATGCCGAGGTTGAGGCGGAGGAAGACCGGTTCGAGGCGGTCGAGGAAGGCCTGCTTTCCTCGGAGGGCGTCGCGGCGGTGGGCTTCGGTGACGTTTTTCAACGGCCAGCGCACCAGGACGGGTTCATCGCCGATGTCGGGTGCCAGACCAAAGATGAAGGGGCCCTCGTTCCTCTCGAGCAGACGGGCGTCGAGGTGGTCCTCCAGTAGCTGTGACTGGGCGTCGAGCACGACGAGCGGCACCTGTCCCTTGAAGGCCCGGTAGACGTCGGGGTCGGCCATGACCTGCTCCAAAAACATTTGAAATTCGTCGGGATCGGCACGGTGGCGGTAAAGGACCATGAGGCCTTTGCCGGGTTCGAGCTTTTGGAGGGTCTTTTCCAAATCGGTCGACCAGAAACCCGCAACGGGCTGGGTGCTGGTGCTCGGGGCCTCGGGTGCGTCTGCCGCTTCTTCTGGTGCAGGACGCTGCTGGACGAGAATCCGGCGGGTCTGCGGGGCGGGTTTCGGCGCGGGATCGGCGGCGGTAAGACTGGGAGGGTCCGCGGGCTTTTCGGTGTCGTCAGCGCGGGCCTCGGGCTCCGGTTCGGGGAGCGCCTCGACATCGCCGGCTTGGGCAACGGGCTCGGGATCGGCTTCAGGCATGGCCTCCACGTCGATGGCGGAAGCGTCCGGGACGTCGGCGGCGTCTTCGGCTTCGGGGTCTGTGTTGGCCTGGCTGCGAACAAAGGCCTGGTCGGCGTCGGAGAGGATGCGGATGGCCAGCCAGCCTTCGCGCCCGTCGACCGCTCGACGCACGAGAATATGCTCGCGGGTCTGGTCGAGCATTTCGCCCTCGAAGGTGCGGCCCTGGCGGTCTGTCCACACCCGCGCGTGCACGAGCGCCATAGCGCCCGCGAAGAAGCAGAGGAAAACAAGGGTCAAACGCATAACCAGGAGTGGTACAGGGAGCGCGCCGTTGCGGGTAAAGCACGCAACAATAGCATGATAAGTCGTTCTCGCAACGGCGGGCCAGCGTTTTGTCGCCCCGACTCAAGGGTGGGGGAAGGGCTGATTGCCGCTTGTCGGCAGGGGCATGAATCGGCAGGGTTTGGCGCGATGGGCGCCACTACCGGCCATACGATGCACCTGGGACTGACCGGCGGGATGGGCTGCGGCAAGTCGACGGCGGCGCGACTGTTTGAGGAGTTGGGCGTGGCGCGGCTGGATACGGATGTGGTTGTGCGGGACCTTCTGGCGCAGGATGCCGAGGTGCAGGCGGCGCTGCGGGCGCGCTGGGGAGCGCGGGTGTTCGATGCGTCTGGCATGATCCGGCGGGGCGCGATCGGGTCGATTGTGTTTGCGGATTCGGACGAGCTGGCCTGGCTGGAGGGATTGCTGCACCCGCGGGTGCGTCGGTGTTGGCAGGCTTGGCTGGCCGAGCGTGGCGACCGGCTCAGTCTGGTTGAAATCCCGCTGCTGTTGGAAAAAAGCCTTGAAAAGCACTTTGATTTAGTGGTTTGTGTAACGTGTTCGGAGGTTGTTCAACGTGCGCGACTTCGGGCACGCGACCTCCCCGAGACGGAAATTTCAGCCCGCTTGCAGCGGCAGATGCCGTTGGCTGAAAAAGTCGACCGTTCCGACGTGGTTCTCTCCAACAGCGGCACCCCCGCTTTTCTGAAACAGCAAATCGTTTACTTCATGGATCATCGCCTGGCCTGCTGAAGGGCGTAGGCGCTCCCGTCGGGAATCTCCTGAACCCGGTTTGGGAATCGACTGCGCACCGCTGGTCTCGTTGCTCCTTTTTCGTATGGCCGGCAGGACCGCGCTGACGGGCTTGATTGGGCGATGCGCGACGCACTGAATCCCCTTTTGCAATGAGTGAAACCGAGACGAATCTTGCCTCCGAGTCCGAATCCGCCGGTCCGTTGGAGGCAACCACCCAATCCCTGAAGAAGTCGCAGGTGCAGCGGCGCGGGCGGGCGCGCAAGCAAGCCAAGTCCGACGACGATGAGCCGGTCGCCGAACCCAAGTCCGAGGGCCGTGCGAAGTCGTCCGCGAAAGCGACCAAGGACGCGGATGAGGAGATCCCGACCTCCTTCAGCGCTGACCCCGACGATGCGCCCGAGCCGGTGCGCGAATCCTCCCGCGACGAACGCAGCGAGGATTCAAGCAATGATGACGACGGGGATTCACGCCCGCAGCCTCAGGGGCAGGGCGGGGGCCCGCGCTCGGGCGGCAAAGGCCATCCGAATCAGGGAGGACAGGGCAACAAGTTCAACAAGCACAAAGGCAAGAACAAGGGACCGTACAACAAGGGCCCGCACGGCGGACAGCCCCAGGCGCAGGGTAACAAGTTCAAGAAAAAGAAAGGCAAGGGCGGGGGCGGCAACTATCAGCTGCCAGGCGGTTTTGCCGCGTCGCGCGACCACGAGGGCCTGCGTCCGCAGTGGGGCGAATTGCCACAGTGGCATGTGTTCAAGGACGAGGAGCTGCGCGAGGGCGTGGCCGAGGAGATTTCCAAGGGCGGCGGCGAGCCTCTTTCATTCAACGAACTGTACGAGCTGAGCCAGCCCGAGTTGGAAGCCCAGCTGAAGGCGCGCGAAACGCCGTACGAGGGACCTCCGCAGCGTCGCAAGATGATCGAGGCGATCCTCACTCAGGCCTTCGAGGCGCAGCGCCCCATCCACGCGCAAGGCATCCTGGAGTTGCACGAGGACGGGTTCGGTTTGCTGACGTACCAGCGCGACAACTACCGCCCGCGCGAGCTGAGCATATTCGTGCCGCGCGTGTTTATTGAGAAGTACGGCTTGCAGCGCGGGCATGCGTTGGAGGTGCAGATTCACACCTCGCGCGAGAACGAGTCGACGCCGTTTGCGCTGCGTCTGTTGAAGGTGATGGGCGAAGACCCGGAGGCGATCGCGCACGTGGTGCCCTTCACCGAGCGCGTGCCTTTTTATCCAACCGAGCGCATGATTCTGGAGTCGGACAAGCTGGGCAGCGCCGACCTGCACTCGATGCGTGTGGTGGATTTGCTGACGCCGATTGGGCTGGGTCAGCGCGGCTTGATCGTGGCGCCGCCACGCACGGGCAAAACCGTGCTCCTGCAGGCGATTGCCAAGTCCATCTGCCTCAACGTGCCGCAGGCGCACCTAATCGTGCTGCTGGTGGACGAGCGTCCGGAAGAAGTGACGGATTTTCGCCGCACCATCGACGCGGGCGAGGTGGTCAGCTCGACCTTCGACGAGTCGGCCGAGAGTCACGTGCACGCGGCCGAAATGGTGATCGAAAAGGCGCGGCGGATGGTCGAGTCGGGGGCCGACGTGATCATCCTGCTGGACTCCATCACACGCCTGGCGCGGGCCTACAACACCCTGATGCCCAGCAGCGGGAAGATTCTCTCGGGCGGGGTGGAAGCCGGTGCCCTGCAAAAGCCCAAGCGCTTCTTTGGTTCGGCGCGCAACATTGAGGACGGCGGCAGCTTGACTATTTTGGGCACCGCGCTGGTGGAAACCGGCAGCCGGATGGACGAGGTGATTTTCGAGGAGTTTAAGGGCACCGGCAACATGGAGCTGCACCTGGAGCGCGAGCTGTCGAACAAACGCGTGTATCCGGCCCTGAGCTTTGAAAAAAGCGGAACGCGCAAGGAGGAGTTGCTGTATCACCCGCAGGAGTTGAACAAGATTTACTCATTGCGCCGGGCAATGAAGGGCGTACCCTCAGTGGAAGCGATGGAGATGCTCATCCAGCGCGTGAAGAAGACCAAGACCAACGTCGAGTTCTTGATGGCAATGAACCGCTAGAGCGCCTTGGCGTTGGCGAAAATCCTAGCCCTCCTTCCGATGATCCGAATCCTTGTCTGCATGTGTTTGCTGGGCGGCGTCGTTTCGCTGTCGGGCGAGTTGAGTCCGGCGGTTGCGCCGAGCAATCCGCTGACCTTCCAGACCGAACTTGGCAGCGTGCCCACGACCAAGGACCCGTTGCTGGTGCGTCTGACCGGCATCGTGACGCCCGAGCGCACAACGATGCAGGTCGAGGTGGATGGGCGGGCGCTCAGCCTGGAGGCGGCGCTCTCGATGGCCAGTTTGCTGGACCAGGCCATCGAGCGGGCGCGGGGACGTCAGGAATTTTCCTCGGAGCTGGACGGCGTCGAGGTGAAGGTGAAGGAGAAGAAGGACGCCTACGAGGTGCGTGTGAACCTGCCCGGCGACGGCTTGTTCAAGCGCGCGATGCGGATGGACAGCGACAGTGCGTTTTTGCTCTCGCGTTTGATGCGACGCGCCCACGCAACGGCACAGTGGCTGCAGCCGCGGATTGCACCGCTGCTGGACGAGGCCGAACCCGCGCTCTGAACCCAATGTGGAGCGGTTGACCATGCGTGTGTTCCTTCGGATTGAGCGGGTGTTGGTGGGCAGCGAGAATGCCCTGCTCCCGCAGCGTGCCTTTGACGACACATGCGTGGTTGAAACCACACCTGGAGGCCATGCGCAGACCCCAGCCCTGATGCCCTAAGATTTTGGTTGGACGTAAGCTGCGGTTTTCGGCTAGCACTTACCGACACCCCTTTTCCCAACGTAACCGCTATCTCGTGTGACTTCCGCTGACGACTTTGTGCTGCAATTGATCGAGGACTCGGGCCTCGTGGACGCCGACCACCTGTCGACCGCCCGCCATCAGGTTGAAAATGACGGCCAGGCCGACGATCCGGAAACCCAGATCATCGATCTGCTCGTTGAGAAGGGTTACGTGTCGCTGGACCAGGTGGTCGAGTTGTTGGCCGAGGAGTTCAACATGGAGACGGTGGACCTGTCGGACATCCGCGCCTCCAACGAAGCCCTGGAAAAAGTGCCCTTCAAGATGGCCGAGAAGTACCGGGTCTTTCCGCTGGAGGTGGACGGATCCGAAATCGACCTGGCGATCAGCGACCCGCTCGACGTCGATACCATCGACAGCCTTTCGCACGTGCTGAAGATGACGGTGAACCCGCGCCTGGCCTCGCCCAAGGCGATCGAGGACGCCATCAAGCAGTACTACGACAGCCATCACTCGGCGGAGATGGAGGAGATCTTCGGTGCCCCCAGCGACAACGGAGACTTGGGCGCGGCTGCCCTGGATCTGCCCACTGGCGACGATGGCGAAATGAGCGCCGAGGAGGCGCCCATCATCCGTTATGTGCACATGGTGATCACCGAGGCGATCAAGCGGCGCGCCTCCGACATTCACCTGGAGCCCCTGGAAAAGCGCTTCCGCGTGCGTTACCGCATCGACGGTGTGCTGCACGAGGTGGAGAATCCGCCCAAGCGCCTGCAGCCCTCGATCCTTTCGCGCCTGAAGCTGATGGCCAACGTCTCCATCGCCGAAAAGCGCAAGCCGCAGGACGGTCGCATCATGACCAAGGCCAGCGGCAAGGACTACGACCTGCGCGTGTCGGCGCTGCCGACGGTCTTTGGCGAGAGTATCGTGATGCGTATCCTCGACAAGGAGGGGTTGCGCCTGGGTCTGCCCGAACTGGGCTTTTTCTCCGACGACCAGCAGCAGTTTGAGCGGCTGATCAGCATGCCCGACGGCATCTTTTTGGTGACCGGGCCGACGGGTTCGGGCAAGTCGACCACCCTGTATTCGGCGCTGAATTTCATCAATCACCCCGACCGCAAGATCATCACGGTTGAGGACCCGGTGGAGTACCAGCTCTCGGGGATCAATCAGGTGCAGGTGCGCCGCGATGTGGGCATGACCTTTGCGGCGGCGCTGCGCTCGATGCTGCGTCAGGCGCCCAACATCATCATGATCGGGGAGATTCGCGACAAGGAGACGGCCGAGATCGCCGTCAACGCCTCGCTGACCGGTCACATGGTTTTCTCCACGCTGCACACCAACGACGCCGCCAGCGCGGTGACGCGCCTGGTCGACATCGGGGTGAAGCCGTTCCTGGTGTCGGCTTCGCTGCGGGGGGTGCTGGCCCAGCGCCTGGTGCGCCGGGTCTGCTCGCAGTGCAAGAAGGAGTACCAGCCCGAGCCCAAGGAACTGGCCACGCTGGGTCTGAAGGAATCGGCCCTGGCCAGCGCCACGTTTGTGAAGGGCGAAGGCTGCCCGCGCTGTAACGGTACAGGCTTCCGGGGGCGCATGGGCATTTTTGAGATGTTCATCGTGACCGAAGAACTGCAGACGATGGTCTACGAGGAACGCTCGCTGGTGGAGATTCGGGCCAAGGCGCGCGAGCTGGGCATGCGCACCATGCGCGAGGACGGGATCCGCAAGGTGACCAGCGGTCAGACGACCATCGAGGAAGTGGTGACGACCACCATCGGCGACGCGGACTAGGGCTGGCTGGGGGCTGCCTGGCTCGTCGAAAGCGTGTGGATGAAGATTCGACGGGCGGATTGCTCGAGGGCTTCGTTCTGTATTTCTGGTTGGTCCAGATGGAGTCTGCGTTATGGGCTCAGGGACCTGGGCTGCAAAGGTGAGCATCCTCGCGTGCGGGTTGCTCGGGGTGGCTGAAAATGCGAGTGCAGGTGCAGGCGTTTGGGGCTTCGTAAAAAGGTCTAGGAATGGGCCGATGCGTCGATAATACAGCGCATGGGCTACGAAATGAACGATCTGCTCAGCCTGGTGGTTGAGGAAGGCGCCTCGGACCTGCACCTGACCGTGGGCATGCCCCCGACCCTGCGCAGCGGCGGCGGCATGGTTCCGGTGGACGGGCCCATTCTGTCCTCGGAGGACCTGGAGCTGCTGATGCGCTCGATCACCTCGGAGAACAACCAGGAGCAGCTCAAGAAGGTGGGCGGCTGCGACTTTGGTTTCGCCTTTCGCGACCACTCGCGGTTTCGCGTGAGCGCCTTCAAGACCAAGAGCAACTATGGCATCGTCCTGCGCCAGATTCCCAACCAGTTGTTCAGTCTGCGTGAGATTGGCCTGCCGGACCGGATCAAGGAGCTGCTGACGCGTCCACGCGGGCTTATTTTGGTAACGGGTCCGACCGGCTCGGGCAAGTCGACCACACTGGCCTCGATGATCAACTGGATCAACGAGAACCGCGACGGGCACATCATCACCATTGAGGACCCGATCGAGTACTTTCACAGCCACCAGAAATCCATCGTGACGCAGCGCGAAGTAGGGGTGGACGTAACGGGTTTTGCCGACGCCATCCGCGGAGCCCTGCGCCAGGACCCGGACGTGATTCTGGTGGGGGAAATGCGCGACCTGGAGACGATTGAAGCCGCCGTCAGCGCAGCGGAGACCGGGCACCTGGTCTTTGCCACGCTGCACACCACGGGGGCGGCCCGCACGGTCGACCGCATTGTGGACGCCTTCCCCAGCCACACCAAGGACCAGATTCGCACGCAGCTGGCCTCCTCGATCATTGCGGTGGTCTCGCAGGTGTTGTGCAAGCGCAACGGTGGCGGTCGGGTGGCCGGCTTGGAGATCATGATCACGACCTCCTCGATCGCTTCGCTGATCCGCGACAACAAGACCTACCGTATTGATTCGGACATTCAGACGGGTGCGAACCTTGGCATGATTTCCCTCGACCAGCATCTGCTCAGCCTCTACAACCGGGGTTTGATCGGCGCGGAAGACGCGTTGGAAAAAGCTCAACATCCTGAGGAAATGCGTGCAAAGATTGCCTCGCTTTCGCCTCCGGAAGCCCGTCAGGCTTGATGGAAGCGAAAGAGAGGTCGTATCTCGGCCTCCCCACTTCCGTCATACCCCCGAATGTTCGAGGACCACAACGATACCGTTTACGAGATTCTCAAGCACAGCGAGCAGCTCGGCCAGCAGCAGCTTGACGAATTGAACGAAACCCACCTGACCACGGGCAAATCGCTGGCCGACGCCACGGTCGATTCCGGGCTGGTTGAGCGCGGCGAGCTGCTCAAGATGGTGGCCGAGTACCTGCAGTTTGAGTACCTGCCGGTGCCGCCTTCGAGCGTCCCGGAGGACATCAGCGCCCAAGTGCGCGCGACGATGGCGCGGATGTACGCGGTGGTGCCCATTCGCCTGGAGAACAACAGCCTGGACCTGCTGGCCAAGGATCCGTTCAACGCCAGCATCGTCGACGACCTGACGTTTTCGCTCAACAAGGACGTGAACCTGGTGGTCACCGATCCGGACTACCTGGACAACCTGCTGGTGCAGACCTACGGCGCAGAGGATTCGTCCATCGACGACCTGTTGTCCGAGATTTCCGGGACCGAACTCGAAACAGCGGGCGAAGATGGCGAGGCCGACCTGACGGCCATGGCCAACGAAACGCCGATCATTCGTTTCGTGAACCTGGTCATGCAGCAGGCTATTCGCGACAAGGCCTCTGACGTTCACTTTGAGCCTTTCGAGGATCAGTTCCGCATTCGTTACCGCATCGACGGGGCGCTCTACGAAATGGCGCCTCCGCCGAAGAACCTGGCCATCCCGGTGATTTCGCGCGTGAAGGTGCTCTCGAACCTCAACATTGCCGAGCGGCGCATCCCGCAGGACGGGCGCATCAAGATGACCATCGCGGGACGCCCGGTGGACCTGCGCGTGTCGACGCTCCCGACGCAGTTTGGCGAAAGCGTGGTGTTGCGCGTTTTGGACAAGTCGGTGGTCAATCTGGACCTGGAGAACCTCTCCATGCCCGAGGACGTGCTCGACAACGTGCGCAAGCTGGTCAAGCGGCCCAACGGTATCTTCATCGTGACCGGCCCCACCGGCTCGGGCAAGACGACCACGCTGTACTCGGCCCTGCGCGAGGTGAACAAGACCGAGATCAAGATCCTCACCGCCGAGGACCCGGTGGAGTACGAGATCGACGGCATCATGCAGACCGCCGTCAATCACCAGGTGGGCCTGACCTTCGCGGCGGCCTTGCGTTCTTTTTTGCGGCAGGACCCGGACAAGATCATGGTGGGGGAGATTCGCGACCTGGAGACGGCGCAGATTGCCGTGCAGGCGTCGCTGACCGGTCACGTGGTACTGTCGACCCTGCACACCAACGACGCGCCCGGCGCGGTCACGCGCATGATCGACATGGGCCTGGAGCCGTTCCTCATCTCGGCGTCGCTGGAAGGGATTCTGGGTCAACGTCTGGTGCGGCGGATTTGCCCCTCGTGCCGGACGGCGTACGAGCCGGACCAGGAAGTGATCGAGTTGCTGGGTATCGACCCGTTGGAAATCGCCGACCGCAATTTCTATTACGGCAAAGGCTGCCCGGAGTGTAACAACTCAGGTTACCGCGGCCGGCAGGGCCTGTTTGAGATGCTGATGGTGACCGACCCCATCCGCGAGTTGATCACCAAGCGCGCGCCGACACTGGTCATCCGCCAGAAGGCCCTGGAGCAGGGCATGCGCACGCTGCGCGACGACGGTCTGCGCGCCATCTTCGATGGTGCAACGACCATTGAGGAGGTGCTAAAATATACCTAAGCGCTGGTTCCATGGTTTTTCGTTCCTTGTACTCGGATAACGGCAGTGGATGCGTTTAGGGCCTGCGTTCGGCGGCCACCGTGACTTTCAAAAAATTAGACTCTTCTACTTCTTCCCGTACTCCCCATGGCAAAATTCAAATACACCGCCATCGACCAAGGTGGTAAGCAAAAGACGGGCGTGATCGACGCCGGTAATGAAGACGAAGCCAACCAGAAGGTGTCCAGCATGGGCCTGATGGTGACCGGCCCGATTCAAGCGGTGGGGGCCGGTGGCGGCACCCGCGCCGGGCGCAAGGGTGCGACCAAGCGCGCGGCCCAGTCTGGCGGCGAGAAAAAGAAGGGTATGTCGATCAACATCGGCCCGCCCATCAACCAGGAAGGCCTGACGATCTTCACCCGGCAGCTGGCCACGCTGTTGCAGGCAGGCCTGCCGTTGCTGCGCAGCCTCGAAGTGATGATCCGTCAGGAGCGCCGCCCGGCGTTTCGCGACGTGCTCGTCGGCCTGGCCGACAATGTACGTTCGGGTAACAACTTCTCCGACGGTCTGGCGCAGCACCCGCGCGTTTTCGATCGCCTCTTTATTAACATGGTGCGTGCCGGTGAAGCGGGCGGTGTCCTCGACGTGGTGCTCTCGCGTCTGGCGCGGTTCATGGAAAAGTCCGTGCGCACCAAGAAAAAGGTGAAGTCGGCGATGATTTACCCCATCGTGGTCATCACCGTTGCGGTCGTGATCGTCGCGCTGTTGATGGTCTTTGTGGTGCCGCAGTTCCAGGAGATTTTCAACAAGCAGGCAGGCGGGCAGATGCCGGCGCTGACGCAGTTCGTCATCGACATCTCCGAATCGATTCAGGGCAACATCCTGTTGTGGATCGGCGGGATCGTCGCGCTGATCGTCGGCTTCAAGCTGCTCAAGGGGACCACACCCGGGAAACGCTTCCTGGACAAGGTAGTGTTCTACATTCCCAAGTTTGGCAGCCTGGCGCGCAAGGCCTCGATTTCGCGTTTCTCGCGCACCTTTGGCACCCTGCTGTCCAGTGGCGTGCCGATCCTGCAGGCGCTCACCATTACGCGGGACACCATCGGCAACACGGTGGTGGAAGATGCGCTCTCGAAGGTCCACGACCGCGTGCGCGACGGTGAACCGGTGGCCACGCCGCTGGAGCAGCAGCGCGTCTTCCCAACGATGGTCACGAGCATGATCGACGTGGGTGAGGAGACCGGCGAACTGCCCGAGATGCTCAACCGCATCGCCGACAATTACGACGAAGACGTGGATAATGCGGTCGCTTCGATCACCTCGATCATCGAGCCGATCATGATTGTGATCCTCGCCTTGATCGTCGGTACGATCGTCATCGCGCTCTTCCTGCCCATCGTCGGCATCATTCAGAATCTCTCCTCCTGACCGGGAGCGGGAGAGGGCACTCGCCGCTTCGATTTTCAAAAGGGGTCCTCACGCGAGGGCCCTTTTTTGTGCCGTGCCCGGCACGGGACTCATTTCCTGCGGAAATGGTTTTGAGGTATGTCAGGCCGTCATTGCGAGCGAGCGCAGTGAGCGTGGCAATCCAGAGGGACGACTTTGGGTGTCGCAGATCGTTGCTAGTCCTTGAGGTCGAAGAGGGAGGGGCCATCGTCGGCCTTGGTCTCGCCTGCCGGGGCTTGCCCCTGACCCGATGTCGCCGCAGCCGACCCTCCTTGAGGAGTGGTGGACTCTCCGTGAGCAATGGGGGACGTCAGGAGGGTGGCCTGGAGACCGGGAATGAATTCAGAAAAGGCGTCGGTTTCGGGGGTGGTGCGCAGGGCGCGTTCGACCATGCCCATCTTGGCGTCGAGGTTGTCGACCATGGAGACGAAAACGGCTTCGGGGGTGGCGGCCATGACTGCGGCGCCCCACTGGAGTTCGCCCTGGTGGCTCAGGATGACGTGTTCGAGGCGCTCGAGGCTGTCTTCGTCGAGCTTGGCCTTGAGGGCGGCCTGCCGGGCCATGCGGTAGCCCAGCACGACGTGCCCCTGAAGCAGGCCGGAGCGCGTCTTGCCGGTGTCGGGAGCCTGGGCGTATTCGAGGATTTTGCCGAAGTCGTGCAGGACGATGCCGGCCAGCGCGAGCGAGGGGTCGACGTCGGGGTACAGCGGCAGGAGCACGCGGGCGGCGCGCGCCATACGCGTGGTGTGCTCGATGAGGCCGCCGGGGTAGGCGTGGTGCATCGCGATGGCCGCCGGGCAGCTGCGCAGTTGTGCGCCGTGAAGGTCGAGCGCGGCCTCGACGGTGGCCCGCAGCCCTGAGTGGGGAATGTCGGCAACGATTTCGCGCAGGCCGGCTTCCAGGGAGTCGACCGATTCATCCGGGCCTTCCTGAAAAGCCTCGACGCCGCCGAGCTGGGCGAGCTTGTCGGGCGGGACGTGGGCAACTTCGCGCAGTTTGGGCGAAAACTTGTCGTTGAAGTAGTCGGGCACTCCCTGAACCTCGACGAGGGTGCCTGGCTCGATGCCACTGAAAAAGCTGAAGGGCTGGCTGTCGTTGAAGCAGGTCGTGGTGAAGCTGCCGGTGCGGTCGCCCAAGTGAGCGACGGCGAAGGGCTTGCCGTTCTTGGCGGTGCGCAGCTCGGCCTTCAGGTACAGCAGGTGCGCGGCAAAGGGTCGGCGATCGTCCTTGGGCAGGGCCTTGATTTGGCGAACGTTGAGGGTGTCTGGCATGGGGAGCGTGGAAGCGAAAAGGGGTTTGCGGAAGCCGCGGAGGTTTTCCCGATCAGACGGTTAGAGCAGGAACGCCGCGCCCAGACCGAGGAAGAGGCCAAAGCCGGCAAAATCGGTTACGGTGGTCAGGAAGATGGAGGAGGACTGCGCCGGGTCCATTTTGAAATGTTTGAGCAGCAGCGGGATAAAGGCACCGGAGAGACCGGCGGCGATCATGGTGAGCAGCATCGCCACCAGCACGACTGCCCCGAGGACCCAGTCGCCGGTGAACAGGACAAGCCCGCCTGCGTAGACCAGGCCCATGAGCAGGCCGTTGGCGGCACCTTTGGCTGACTCCAGCCAGAGAATGCGCGGTCCCTCGCGCGGATTGATTTGGTCGAGGGCCAGGGCGCGGATGGCGACGGCGAGGGTTTGCGCGCCAGTGTTGCCGCCCATGCTGGCGACCACCGGCATCACCACCGCGAGGATCGTCAGCTGGGCGATTTGCGCCTCGAAGAGCAGCACCACAAAGGAGGCCGCGATGGCCGTCAGCAGATTGACGAACAGCCAGGGTCCGCGCTTGCGCACGCTGTAGCTGACGGGGTCGTGAATGCCCTCGTCGGCACCGGCACCCACCAGCAGCTGAATGTCCTCGGTGGCTTCCTGCTGGATGATGTCGAGCACGTCGTCGTGGGTGATGATGCCCAGTAGCTTGCCGTTCTCGCCCACCACGGGCAGGGCCTGAAGGTTGAGTTCGGCCATGCGCATGGCGACGGCCTCGCGGTCTTCCACGGGTGAGACCTGACCGCGCACCTCGGCGTGCATGAAGGTGGCCACCGTTTGCTGAGGGCGGGAGAGGATGAGGTCGCGCATGGAGATGATGCCCTGCAGGTGGTCCTCATCGTCGACGACGTACACGTAGTAGATGATCTCGAACTCCTCCTGCAGCTTGCGGATGCGTTGGATGGCGGCGTCGGCGGTCTGGTCGGCGTGAACGGTGGCCACGCGCGGGGTCATGATGCCGCCGGCCGACTCCGGATCGTAGCGGATGAGTTCGCGGACGGTGTCGGCGGTTTCGTCCTCGAGTTGTTCCAGGAGGCGGTCGCGCTCGGGGGTGTCGAGTTCCTCGAGCAGGTCGGCGGCATCGTCGAGGTCGAGCTCATTGAGGATGGAGAGCGCGCGGGTCTCCTTCATCGCGCTGACAACTTCGGAGGCGGCCTCGGGCTCCATCTCAGCGAGGATGGCGGCGTCGGCTTCGGCCGAGAGCTTGCGCAGGACGTCGCGGCGTTCGTCGACGGAGCGGCGCTTGAGGAAGCGCGCCAGGACGACCGGCGAGGTTTCGTTGAGGCGTTGGGTGTCGAGGGACCAGAGGTCTTTGCCGTGGAAGGTGACCAGTTCTTCGATGGCGTACGGCCGGGTGGTCGTCTCGGCGGGTTCGGCGGCAGGCAGGCTCATGTCTCGAGAAGTGTGTTGGATCGAAAAAGTCGGGTGCGGTGCGCGGGCGTCTGGCAGGGACCGCCTCAGACGGCGGTGTTCGCCTGCTTAACCAGTTGCGTGAAGTCGCGAAAGCGCGGGTGGCCGGCGTCGCCGAGCAGGCTGTAAAAAACGGTTTCCGAGGGCAGGCAATGGCAGCCGGCTTCGCGTAAGACGGGCAGGAGCGCGGCGGCATCGTCGGGGCGGCGGGCTCCGATGGCGTCGGTCAGCAGGGTGACGTCGAGGTCGCGCCGGCGGGCGTCGAGGATGCTCTGATAGACGCAGACAGGCGTCTCGATGCCGATGACCAGCAGGTGGGCGATGGCGGCGGCATCGAGGGCGTTGACCAGCGGTTCGCAGCCAAAGGCAGAAAAGGCGGATTTACTGAAGACATTCGCCGGCGGCGGATCGAGGCAATCCAGGAGGGAGGCGTCGGTCGGACCGAGTTTTTCGGGTACCTGCTCGGTGAAGAAAACGGGGATTTCGAAGAGCTGGGCGGCCCGCAGGGCGAAGCGGCAGCGTTGGCGCAGGCGCTCCGGTTCCGGCAGCGCGGGCAGCAAGGCGCTTTGCAGGTCGATGGCCAACAGACCCAGTTCGTGCGAGGCATCCATTCAACGAGCCTGCAGCAAAGCCACGGCGGTGCAAAGGCGCAACCGGGTCCGGACGGATTATTCGGCGTAGGCGCGTTTGGCGCGCACCTGGATCAGCTCGCGGCTGGGCAGGACGCAGGCGGTGAGGTGGCCGCCGTAGACGCATCCGGTATCCAGGCCCAGCGACCAGTCGCGGCGAAAGACTTTTTCACGGGGGGTGTGGCCGTAGTAGACGTAGGGCGGGCCTTGCCAAAATTCGGCCCAGCTGACCCCCAGCGGGCAGTCGGAGCGTTTGTGCGGTTGACCCTCGGGGCTGATGACCTGGATACGGGTAACGATGTCAAGCGGTTGCTCGCGCCAGGGCAGGTTGTGCATGAAGCCGCCATGCACGACGACGGCTTCCTCCTGGGGCAGTTCGAGGGTCAGCGGCATTTGCTCCATCAGCAGCCAGTCCTCGGGGCGAAGCTCGGAGAGGGTGTCCCAATCGTAGGCTCGCAACAGAGCGGCATCGCCGTTGCCGCGGTAATGCAGCAGGCGTGCCTCGTGGTTGCCCAGAATGACGGTGGCGCGCGGCAGATCGCGCACGAGATCGAAGACGCCGGGGGTGTCCGGGCCGCGATTGAGCAAGTCGCCGACGAAAATCCAGTGGTCGCTGCCGTTGGGTTTGACCTGCTTGATCAGCTGGTGCAACTCCTGGGCGCAACCGTGGACATCGCCCACGATGAGGGTGCGTGCGGACATGGATGGAAAATGAGGCGAACGGGCCGGACTGGTTTCAGGCATTGCCAAGGCGATGCGCGGAAGGCAGCGTATGGCACAAGAACAGGCTGCTGTTCAAGACGTGAGCGATGCAATGGCAACTTAAACCTGTGGCGCGCCAGTCAGCGGTGTCTGGAGCCAGTTTTGAACCGGGGCAGGCGATTGTGTCGCTGCTGTGCGCGGGCGAGGCGGGCGAGCCGCTGCGCATCGACTTGCTGCCCGAGGAGGAACCCGCTTTTGAGGCACCCGGGGCGGTCTTGGGACGTTGGCAGCGTACGCTGAAACCGGTTGCGAACACCGAGAAAGAGGCGGCGGAGGCTGAAGCGGCGTCCGCCGAGGAGCTGTTCCTTTCCCTGCAGCAGAACGAAGCGCCGACGGAGGAGACGCGCCGTTGGTCGCAAGCCCTGGCCGTCCTGCTGGAGCGCCGCCGTGTCCTGCGCGCGGTGGGCCCGGAAAAGGACGGGCAGCGCACGCTGCTGCATGTGCCCAGCAAGGCCGAGTACACCCTGGCCTGGGACGAGTGGGACCCGGCGGGCCTCTTTGAAACCATTGACCAGCTGCGTTCGGTTCTGTCCGATTCGTGAAGACCCACGCTATGAATGACTCCGCAATGCGATTCACCCTCCTTGGGCGCTGGCTGTGGCTGGCGCTGTTCGCCGCGCTGGCAACGGCAGGCCTGTCCGGCTGCAACAAGAAGGAACCGCCCAAGTTCGTCAGCATCACGTTTCACGTGGAAGGGGAACCCACGCTGCCGGCCAGCATGGTGACGCGCCTGCAGCGTGCCCAGGGTAACGATGCGCTGCTGGTGAGGCGCAAGCCGGAGTTTGTCGGCCTGGAAGTGACCGGCGTGGATCTGCGCGGGGAAGGCCGCGACCAGTATCTGTTGCTCAGCTTGAGCGCGCAGGCCAGTCAGCGCCTGTACAACGCCAGCGTTTCCAACCGGGGCAAGTTTCTCTTCATGGTGACCGACGGCGTGCCGGTGGCCTACCGCAAGCTCGACCGCGTGCTCAACGAGAGCATCTTGCCGATGTGGGTCGACCTGCCTGTAGACCAGTACGAAACGTTTCTGGCCGACCTGCAGCAGTCCATTCAGCGGGCGCAGGAAATCGCCAACGAAAACTGATCGGGATGCGCTGGCGCGTATCGGTTGTTTGGATACATTTTTGCCTGGCCTCGGCATTGCTGGAGGCGGCGGCCTCCACCGGCGGGCGCTTTGCCTGGCCCACCGAGCAGGCGGGGTTTTTGCAGGGCGAGTCGATCGAGCGGTTCCTGCAGCCCACGCAATCGGGGCGCATGGAGAGCGCGTTGTTTGGTCTGGTGCGCAACGATGGCACGCGCTTTCACGAGGGGCTGGATCTGAGGGCCTTTCGACGGGACAGGCGCGGGGAGTCCCTGGACGCGATTTTCGCCATTGCCGGGGGGCGCGTGGTCTACGTGAACCGCGTTGCCGGCAACAGCTCGTACGGGGTGTATGTGGTGCTCGAGCACGACGAGTTGGAGGTGCCGCTGTATTCGCTCTACGCACACCTGCGCGACGTTGAGGGGGGTATTCAGGCGGGGCTGCGCGTGGAGGCGGGCACCCAGCTGGGACGCATGGGCCGTACCGCGGGCGGTTACACCATCCCCAAGGCGCGGGCTCATCTGCATCTGGAAATTGGACTGCGTCTGACCGACAGTTTCGACCGCTGGTACGCCTCGCAGCCCTACGGAGCGCGCAACCAGCATGGTCCTTGGAATGGCATCAACCTGGTGGGCCTGGACCCGCTACACTTCTTGGAGCAGGCCCGCGCCGGAGAACTGGGGAATCTGCGTGATTACCTGTGGGCGTTGCCAACGGCCTACACACTGCAGGTCGCCACGCACCGTGTCCCCGATTTCATCAACCGCTACCCAAAGCTGTTAACCAAGCCGATCCCGGCCGAAGGCGTGCTGGGCTGGCAGATTGACTTTACCTGGTACGGACTGCCCAAGCGCTGGACGCCGTTGGAATCTGCGCCGCGGCTGAATGCGCAGGCCGGTCAGATTTTTCTGGCGGGGGTCAACTGGGACGAGTTGGCCGGACGTGAGGCGCGGCAGACGCTCCTGCGCGATAAGAACGGCGCCCCCAGCATCGGCAGCTACGCGCGCCGGTCGTTGGCCCTGCTCTTCGGGTTTTATTGAGGCGGGGCGAGTCGAGTTCGGCGAAGTTATCCAAAACCGATAAACTCGAATAAACACCGTAGAGTTGAAATGCGTTCCCGACCTCTCTGTGTTTTTCCACCTGAGGGCAAAGCGCCTGTTTGCTAGCGCACGCGCGGGTCGGCGCGGAGGCTGTAAAAGACCAGGCTGGAGAGGAGGATGAGCGCGGCGGCGGACCAGGCGGCTCCCGCGGGCTCGCCGTAGGCCAGGAGAAAATAACCCAGGAAAGGCGCCAGCGTGCCTCGCAAGCCGGTGAAGCCGGTGTGGATGCTCATGTAGGCGCCGGTCTTTTCGGGCGAGGCGAGCTTGGTCACCCAGAGATTCCAGGCGATGTTACCCCCACCCATGCCCAGGCCCATGAAGGCGGCGCCAATGCCGATGGCCCAGAGCGAGCCGGAGTTGAAGTAGACGAGGATGCCGACCAGAAAACACGCGCTGATGACCAGGCGCATCCACAGGAAGGCGATGCGGTCGAAGAGCACGCCCCACAATTGTATACTGCACAGGCGCAGCGTGACCGGAACCGTCCAGGTGAGCAGCGTGACGGTCGAGTTGCTGGCCACGATGCCGTACTCGGGCTGCACCAGGTACTCCGTGCGTAGCGGTCGCATCATGAGATTGCCCAGGCCCATGAGAAACCACGCCACGATCATGATGCCGAAGGTGCGGTCGGTGCGTAGCAGCTTCAGGTTTTGCCAGGGGTTGCCGGCGTCCTTGCGCTGAAGCGGTCGACTGGGTATGCGCGCGGTGAAGAACACGCCGCCAAAACTGGCCAGCGCCATTGCCCCGATGATGTAGCGGTAGTTGGCCAGATCGGCGTCGAGGAGTTCGCCGCCGCCGTACGCGAAAAACGCGCTGACGATGGCCGCGACCATGAGCGTAGTCGCCACGCGGGTGCCGCGCTGCCGGCGATCGTAGTTGTCGGAGTACAGTTGCGTGCGCAGAGGCGTGGCCTGCGTGGCAAAGAGCTGGCTGAGTGCGGCCGCGGCAACGAATCCCTCCAGGTCATTGGCGAGCAGTCCAAAGGCCGCGCAGGTGGCCGACAGGAACAGGTAGCCCGCCGCGATTCGCGAGACAGGCAACCCCAGCCGTCCACTGAGACTGAGCGAGAGCGGGCTGAGCAACAGGCCAAGGAAACCGCCCGCGAGCAGAATGCCCTTCAAGGTTTGGGCGCCGGCCGTGCCGTCGCCGGTCAGGTCGCCGCCCTGAAACACGCGGATGGCAATCAGCAGAAAGAGTGACTCCCAGCAGGCCTCGGCGAAACCAAAGCAGAAACCGCGGCCTAGGTCCGCCCGGTAGGTCAGGCGGGCGAGTTGCCTGGCGTCATGGGGCGGAAGCGGTGGCGTAGTCGACACACCGCATTGTCCATGACGGCATCAAGCAAAGGCAAGTGACATAGGTGCGGTGGCATGACTGCCACGGGGCGCAGGTGCTGCGCACCTGGTTGGGGCAAGCCGGTGTTTGGGCCCCGTGACCGGGGCGGGACTGATGTGCTCGCGCAAATCGGTTGGGGCAAGCCGGTTGGGGGAGCGTGGCCGAGAATACGGGAGCAAACGCGCTGTGCCTGGCTCCAAGGCGTGCGCCTGGATTGCCACGTCGCCTATGGCTCCTCGCAATGACGGGATGATCGGCGTAGGTAGACGCCTGGGTTGCGACGCTTGCTTCATGCGCCTTTTCGGCAGGCTCGGGGTGGCCTCGCAATGACGGGTCGGGTGCAGTGCGTGCTCGTCATTTTGCGGGCTTCGCAACGACGAGGTGTTCGGCCTAGGCGTGCGTCATTGCGAGGGCCGCCTTGAGCGGCCCGTGGCAATCCAGGAGAAGTCTTTGGAAACGAAGCAAGGCGTCGTCGATTCGACATCGCTGAACCTACCCACCACCCGATGCGGGAGCATTGGACCCGCCATGGGAAATGGGGGGCTATTTAGACCACTCGAGCATGCGTTTGATCGGGGTGTAGGCGCGCTGGCGAATGGCTTCGGGCAGCTCGATGCGGGGCTCGAGGTGTTGCAGGCAGTCGCGCAGCTTCTCGAGGGTGTTCATTTTCATGAAGCGGCAGTCGTTGCAGTTGCAGCGTTCGGTGGGTCCGGCGATGAAACGCTTGCCCGGAATCTCGCGACGCAGGCGATTGAGCATGCCGGTCTCGGTCACGATGATGATGTCGGTGGCGTCGGTATCGCGGCAGTAGTGCACCATTTTTTCGGTGGAACAGACCTCGTCGGCAAGGTCGCGCACGGCGGCCACGCACTCGGGGTGGGCAACCACGGGTGCCCCAGGGAACTGCAGCTTGAGCTTTTCGAGCGTACGGGTGGTGAAGAGAACGTGCGCGTAGCAGGAGCCCGGCCACAGCTGCATGGGCCGGCCCGTCTGGCGGGAAACCCAGTCGCCCAGATTTTGGTCGGGCACAAAGAGGATTTCGCGGTCGGCGGGCACCTGCTCGACAATTTTCATGGCGTTGCCGCTGGTGCAGATCACGTCGCTGAGCGCCTTCACCGCAGCGCTGCAGTTGATGTAGGCGACCACGTAAATGTCGGGGTTGGCCTCCTTGTAGGCAGCGAGATTGTCCGCTGGGCAGGAATCCGAAAGGGAGCAGCCGGCTTCCAGATCGGGCAGCACCACGACCTTGTCGGGATTCACGATTTTGGCGGTTTCGGCCATGAAGTGCACGCCGCAGAACACGATGACGTCGGCGTCCGCCTGCTCGGCCTGGTAGGAAAGCCCTAGCGAATCACCCACGAAGTCGGCCACCCGCTGAATGCCGTCGACCTGGTAATTGTGGGCCAGGATGACGGCGTTGCGCTGCCGCTTCAGGTCGAGGATTTCCTGCTGGAGCGCGCTCAGGGGCGACTCGGTGCCGTCGAGTGAGTCGAGCGTCAGCGGCGTGTCGGGCGTATCCGTACGGGTTTCGGTGACGAGCGTCGTCATGAGGCACGGTCCAACCGGGCCAATGCCGTGTCAAGCGTGCCGTGGCAGCCGGTCTACAGGCCGATTTCGAGATTAAAGAAAGCGTTGCCCGGGAGTTCCGCCAGAGGAATGGAGGCCTCGAAGATGGTCGCAACGC
>JBHJGQ010000013.1:0-145623 GCA_050331595.1 Opitutales bacterium | reverse complement strand
GTTGTGGCTCTGCGCACCTTCAATGTGCGCGCACGGCGTTTGCCTGGATTACCACGTCGATCCGTCGCTTCGCTCGGCTCTCCTCGCAAAGGCGCAGACAGTACAAAATTGGGGCCCAGTGACCTGGGCGGGACTCATTTGCTTCGCAAATGGTTGGGGGCAAGCCTGCTGAGGTAGATGCTCGGTTCTTCGTGGCAGTGCGCAGGAGGCGAAGGTTGTGGCTCTGCGCACCTTCAATGTGCGCGCACGGCGTTTGCCTGGATTGCCACGTCGATCCGTCGCTTCGCTCGGCTCTCCTCGCAAAGGCGCAGACAGTGCGAAATTGGGTGCCGTGACCGGCACGGGACTCATTTGCTTCGCAAATGGTTGGGGGCAAGCCTGCTGAGGTAGATGCTCGGTTCTTCGTGGCAGTGCGCAGCGGCGAAAGTTGTGGCTCTGCGCACCTTCAATGTGCGCGCACGGCGTTTGCCTGGATTGCCACGTCGATCCGTCGCTTCGCTCGGCTCGCCTCGCAAGGACGCAGACAGTGCGAAATTGAATCGATGGGGAATGGCTAGCCGTGGGCGAGGGTGAGGATGCGCAGGCGGCGGGCGCCGGCCTTGCGGAGCACCTGGCAGCAGGCTTGGAGGGTGGCACCGGTGGTGAAGACGTCGTCGACGACCGTGTAGATGGTTTCGGGGGAAAGGTCGGCTCCCCGACGCAGGGCGAAGGCTCCGCGCACGTTGGCCTGGCGGGCTTTGCGGTCGCGCCGGGTCTGCGTTTCGGTCCAGCGAACGCGCCGGAGCAGCGGATCGACGCAGGTGTGCTCGAGTCCTTGTGCGAGGGCGGCGGCGACGAGTTCGCTTTGGTTGAAGCCGCGTTCGCGCAGCCGAGCCGGATGCAGGGGAACCGGCACGAGCGTGGTCCCCTGAGCAAAGCGCTGATAGCCGGGAGGGATGCGCACCAGTTGGCGCAGATCCGCTTCGAGAAAATCACCGTGATGGTACTTCAGCGTGTGGATGATTTCGCGACCGGCCCCGCGCAGGAGGAAGGCGGTTCGTCCGGCTTCCCAGAGGGGTTGCGGGTGCATTTCGCGGCAGTTGGCGCAGAGGCGGTCCTCGCCGGTCAGTTCGCCGGTGTGGGGCTGTCCGCAACTGGGGCACCACGGCTGGCGCACCCAGGCCAGCTGGGTCAACGCCTCGACACTGAGGTAACGAAAGTCGTGCGCGCCGCCCAGCACGAGGGAGGCACCCGTCAACGCGGCGGGCGGACCCGCGGCCAGGGCGACGCCGTCTTCGGTCTCGATCGCTTCGCCGGTAACGATACAGCCCCGCGGAAAGAGCAGCTCGCCCACGTCGCGGCAGAGCGTTCCGAATCGCCTCCCCCAGTTCATGCGCCTTTGGTTTCTTCGTTCGTTAGCGAGTCCGTGGTGTCGGAATCAGTCGCAAGACCGCGCTTCAGTCGCAAAACCGCCGCCAGGGCCAGCGTCAGCAGGACGGTCGCGAGCAGGCCGTCGCGGATTGGGGTTGAGCCGAGCAGCCAGTGCCACTCCCCGGCCTGCACGTTGTAGAGCCTGCCGTAGGTGAGCATGGCCAAAACGAGTCCGCTGTGCATTCCCGCGCAGGCCAGCAAACTGCCCGTGCGAATGAACAACACGGCCAGGACCACCCCGAGCAGCGCGTAGTTGACGACGGAGGCGAGGAAATGCCCGACCAGACCGGCCGCCTGAGCTTCGGCCAGCGGCCCCAGCAGCGTCCACCAGGCCACGTAAAAACCGCTGTGCCACTCGACCACGCGCCCGGTGCCCTCCCAAAAGGGGTCCGGGAACTTGAAGTGCACGGCCGCGAAAAAGAGTGAGCCCAACACGATCGCCGGCCAGGCCGAGCGAAAGGCACTCAGGAAAATCCGCAGGACCAGGCCGCGAAACACCACCTCTTCCAGCAGGCCGATGAGGACCGCGCCCGGCAGCATTGAGAGCAACGTCAGCGCGATGGAGCGGTCAAGACGCTCGGGCTTGCGGACCACGTCGGTGGCCCATCCCTGAGTGAGCGTGGCAAGCCGGAACAGGCAGTAGCCCGCGACGAGTAAACCCGCCCACAAAAGCAGGTCGCGCCGGGAGAAGCGTACGCCCAACGCGCTCAGACCGGTCAGCCCGCAGACCTTCAGCAGCCACGGCAGCGCCAGCACGATGGGCACCCAGCGCACGCGGTCGTAGTAATCGTGGAAGGACTTGCCGGCGAGGTAGGCCAGCGTGCCGTTTTTGGGGAAGTGCCCGGCCAGCCACTCGACCAGCCAGTACACCGGCGGTGCCAGCACGGCCGCAATCAGCAGGGCCCCCAGGTAGACGCCCAGCAGCAGCCCCAACCCGCGCAGGGAAGTCTGCCCTGCCTTCAGGTCGAAGAGCAGGAGGCCCGGTGAACGACTCAACTGGCAGCAGGCATTCCCCACACCTTGGATTGAAGCAAGCCACAGCCCGCCTGAACAGGAGAATCCCCGTGGCTAGGGCAGCGTCTGTGAAACCTTCGGCCCGATGAGGTTGGGGTCCTGGACGGCTTCGACGACGGCGCGGTACTTGTGGGCCTCGCTGATCGGCTGTCCGAGGTATTCAGCCATGCCCCAGGAGCCCCAGCGGCTGGGTTCGGCGATGCTGGAAAACATCGCGATGACGCCTCCCCCGTTGGCAAACCAGGTGTCGAGGTATTTGCGGTAGAGTTCGGCCATGCGCGGGTGGCGGTTGGCCGCGATGAACAGGGTGGTTTTGGGTCCGCTCTGCGGGTTGTTGCGTTCGTCGCGGGCGAGCAGGTGCTGGCCGGCTTCGTAGGCGATCAGCTGCAGGTCGTACTGGTCGGCGAGGGCCTTGTGTGCGCGGACCATCTCGGCGACCTTCGTTTCGATGACCGTTTCGGCGAGGTCGAGCACCTGGTCGACGCTCTCGGCCTGCACATCGACCTGCCGGATCAGCTCGCGGTTGAAGCCGAAGTACGGCGCAATGGCGAGGGCGTCGGTGTGCTTCCAAGCCTCTTCGTATTCGAGGGACAGACGGGCGATGCGCGGGCTGGCGCCCTGCCCGGCGATGACCCGCACCAGGCGGTCGGTCCCGCCAAAAACCTCCTCCCAAATTTTGAAGATTTCCACCGAACGCCGGGCGTACCAGGCACGGTGCGGGCCCTGCCCCTGCACGAGTCCCAACTGCGCTTCACCCTGTTGGCGGGCGTAGCGGCTCTGGGCAAAGTTCCAGTTCCAAACCTCGTTGGACAGTTCGACGTAGGCGCGCAGGCTGGGGTCGAGGTGGTCCCGCACGTAGGTGGCGAAGCGGCGCACGTAGTCATCGTCGGCCAGGTGCGGCATGCAAAACCAGGGATCGGCCCGCATCACGTTGGAGAGTTCGACCATGTACTCCACCGGTACACCCTCGCGACCGTGCTGGCGAAAGGTCAGCTGTGCGGGCGTGGGGCGGTCGGCCCAGCTGGAAACCGTGCTGTTGTTGGTCTCCATCCAATCCATGAAGCGCAGCGTGCCAAAGGGCCGGATGAAGCTCAGGAATTGCGGGTTGAAGCGTGTCGGCGCTTCCTCGCCGCCAGGCAAGCGCACGCGCAGGTTGCGGATCGGATCGTTGGGGTCCATGTCGCTCAAGTGCAGGTAGAGGCCTTTTCGCGGCTGCACTTCGACCACCAGGCGATTGGCGGTGCGTTCGACTTCGCGCACGACATCGAAGCGCGGGGCGGTGACCTGAGCACTGCCTTCCCAGGTGACGGTGTACTGGCCGGCGGGGTGGTACTCGTTCAGGATGAGGGTGATGTAGGCCTCTTGTTCCAAGGCGGTCGGGTAGCCGTGGACGTCGATGGTCGGGACGAAAACCTTCGGGGCATATTGAACGGGCCGGCCCTGCTTGACCAAATCGACAAAGGCAAACTGCGAGCCGTAATCGGTGTTACCGGAAAGGTTGGTGCCGATGAGCGCACGATTGGGAAAGCGCGGATCGTCGCCGGTGGCCGGCAGCGCGAGGACAAGACCGGTCAGGCAGACCATCGCCTGACGGCGAACAGAGAGGGTTTGTTGCATACGGCGAATTCTGACGAGGCGCGGCTTAACTCGAAAGTGCCGAGGGTGCCAAAACCGTGCGCCTAGCTCGCTCAGGTCGGGCAAGCGCTCATGCCTGAGCCGATGAGCTTTTTCCCTCGCTTCGCCTTGTGCGGCGCTGTCAAAGACTTGCTCTGGTATGGCAAAAGCACGTTTCACGAAACCTTCGGAGATTAAAGTTGGCGTGGTCGGCTATGGCGGGGCGTTCAACATGGGCCGTAAACACCTGGCGGAAATGCGTGACGCCGGCATGACGCCGACCGCCGTCTGCGAGTTGGACCCCGAGCGCCTGAAGGTGGCCGAGGAAGACTACCCCGGCATCGAAACTTACAGCAGCGTGGCCGAGATGCTGAAACACTCGGCGGTCGATCTGGTGACAATCATCACCCCGCACAACACCCACGCGCCGCTGGGCCTGCAGTGCCTGAAGGCAGGGCGCCACGTGGTTTGCGAGAAGCCCATGGCCATCACCACGGCCGAGTGCGACCAGCTGATTGCCGAGGCCAACAAGCGCGATCGGATCGTTTCCACCTACCACAACCGCCACTGGGACGGCTGCATTATGAAGGCGCTGGAAATCGTCCAGAAAGGCACGATCGGCGAGGTCATCCGTTTTGAGGCGGGCATGTGCGGCTACGGTCAGCCCCGCGACTGGTGGCGAACAAGCCGGACGATGTCAGGCGGAATCATGTATGACTGGGGCGTGCACCTACTCGAATACGCCCTGCAAATCATCACCGCCGAGGTCACCGAAGTTTCCGGCTACGCCCACCAGGGTTTTTGGGCCGACAAAACACCTTACAAAGACGACACCAACGAGGACGAAGCCAGCGCGCTGGTACGCTTCAGCAGCGGTCAGCAAATCTGGCTGCGTTTCTCAACCGTGGACATGCGCACCAACGCGCTGGACCTGTTCTGGATTACCGGCACGAAGGGCAAGCTCTGCATCAACATGAAGACCTACGAACTGACCACGCGCAACCGCCAGGGCGACACCGTCACGACCAAGGGCACCACGCCCGAGGGCGAGCAGTGGCGCTATTATCAGAACGTGTCCGATCACCTGGCCAAGGGGACGGACCTGGTCATCAACGGCGAGTTTGCCCGCCGACCGATCCACATTCTGGACCTGGCGGTGCGCTCGGCCCGGAAGGGTCAGGCCCTCAAGACAAAGTACCCGTAGGCGGACGGGGCGGTGTAGCCCGCTAGCCCTGGGGCGCTACGAACAGCGCGTCGTCCACCGGCACATCATGCTCGATGGTGCGCACCGTGATGATCATCTCGCCCATGGCAATTTGGCTGGTGATCTTGTAAGGCACCTTGATACCGTCGACCTCGCGGTAATCGCTGAAGATGTTTTTGGTCTGCAGGCGGCCCTGCACACCCAAGTCGACTTCCAGATCCATGCGCACGAGCAGGTGACTGGCACGTCCAAAGTAAAGCACGTACTTCTGCCCGTCGGCAGTGTGCGCCTCCACCACCTCGGTGAGAATGCCGCCCATCTCTTGCGGGGCGAGCAGTTCGCGGCGCGGGAAAGTCTGCGCCAGGTGGGCGTCGAAGTAAAAGTCGGCATCGCGCGAGAGCATCCGCAGGTCCGACTCATCGAGTTCGCGGAAGCCCTGGATCGAGTCGTTGGCCCAGCCGGTGTCGCCGTTGACGACCTGGACGGTCTTGCCGAGGCCGCCGGGCATTTCCATCTCCATGCGCATGCGGTCAGGCGCTTTCTGGAACACGCGGAAGGGCACGGTCAAACCGGCAGCGGCAAACTCAGCGCGGCCCTCCATGACGCGGGTCTTTTTGGCCATCAGCGCTTTTTCACCGCCGAGGGCCTCCACATAGCGCTCGAAGAGTGCCAGGGTCGGGTCCTGTGTCTCGGTCGAGGGCGTCGAGGCTTCCTGGGCGTGCGTGATGGCAGCCGTCGCCAAAAGAGCGGCCGCTGTCAGAAGGGAAAGTGGGTAACGTCGCATCGTGCTCATCAATAAATCCAAGAGTGGGTTTTTACGGGTGAATCCATCGCCCGGGCGAGTGAATTCCTAAGGGGTGTTCACGGGGGCTAACTCAGCGTAGAGCCAAGCCAGAGCGGCTTCGAGGGTCTCATCTTGCGGACTGGCCAGCGTCTGGCGTGTTAGAGGGATGGACACGTCCGGCACCACGCCGGTTCCGTCCAGGCGGGTGCCGTCGGGCAAGATCAGATCGCCGACCACGTATTGAAACCTCCCGCCGCCCGGTAGCTCCGTGAAGAGTGAGGCCATGGCGGCCCCGGCGCTGGTCTGGCCAAAGACGCGGGCGCGACCGGCCTGTTGGAGCCCGCCCGCCAGCAATTCGGCGGTCGAACCGGTGGCTGCATCGATCAGAACCGCCACCGGCCCGCTGAAGGCACCGCGTTGCGGAAAACCCACGAAGCCCAGCCAGCCGGTGCGCAGTTGCGAGCGGCCCAGCTTCAGGCGCTCGTCGATCAGCAGCCCGGCAACGCCGCCGGCCATCAATCCCACCCCGCCGGCGTTGCCGCGCAAGTCGAGGATCAGGCCCTGGCGCGCGCCCAAAACGGCCTCGCGGATGCGGGGCATCAGTTGCGGCAGGAACAGGTTGAAGTGCACGTAGTCCATCCCCTCGCCCAGCTCGCGGTGGGTGAAGACCATGGGCTGGGCCGGCATGTAGCCAAGTTCTTCGGAGAACTCGACGGGGCGGGCCGCCAGCCGGAGTGTTTGAACGACCTGGCGCCCGTTCGCCTGGCGAAGGCGCAGGGTCCGCTCGGTGCCGGGGGCTTGGCCGTCCAAGAGACGCTGGAGGCGCTCCGGCCAAATGTGTCGAAGCCGCGCGCCGGTCACGCCGGAGGCCTCCAGATCGTCGCGCACGGCCAGCGCGCCGCGCTCGCCGACGCCGAGCAGTTCCATGCCTGCCTCGACCCCGGCCTTCTGCGCCGGCGAGTCGGCAAAAACCTCACGCACGACCACCGTGCCGTCCAATTCGATGAGGGCGAGGCCGCTGTAGCCCCCCTGCCAAACTGGATCCTCCGTGATGTTCTCATCCTCGACGACATCTGACAGCCGGGCCGCGTCAAAGGCGTCGTCGCCCAGGCCGGTGACGGCAAAGTGCGTCACGCCCAGCTGGCCCAGCATGTCGTTGAGGATGCGGGAGAGGGCGCGCAGGGATTCGGCCGCTTCGGCGCGGGGCCGTTCGCTCGCGCGTAGCCCGGCCCAATCGACACCGCCGAACGCTGCATCAAAGTAGGTCTCGTTGACCGTCTCCCAAACGCGGTCGAAAATCTCCAGGTTGCGCTGGGGGTCCGCCGGCTTCGCCGCGACCGCGACCATCGCCAGCCAGAGCAGAGCGAAGGCGATCCAGCGCCTCGCGACCAAAAAAACGGAGCCGGGGTAACTTTTGTTTGCTATGGGCAAAAGCATTCCGTGTCTTAGGGCGTTCGGGGGCGCGGTGCAACTCTGCGAGACTGACTGCTGACGCGCGGCGTGGCCTGTCTCCCGTTCTTCCTGCTTTCTGATTTTTGCACGGCCTGCGCCGGTCGCAGGCGACGATGAGCACCGACGCCCCAACCGATTCCGTCACCGAACCTACCAGCGCACAGCTGATTGGCCGGCTGTTGCGGATCGCCTGGAGGTACCGTTGGCGTTCGCTGCAAGTGCTTCTGTACCAACTGCTCCTGCAGATGATGGTGATCGGTGGGATCAACCTCTTCGGGCTCGGGGTGGATTACCTGCGCTTCCGCCTGGAAGAAGGTGCCTCGGAGCCGCGCTGGTGGTGGTTCGGGCCGTTTGTGGAGGGCCGCGACGGTTTCGGCGTCCTGCTGGCAATCGTCATCGGGATGCTGGTGGTGGCGCTGTTTCGCGGTTTGCTGGGTTACCTGACGGCCATCTCGGTGGGAAAACTCGTTCACACCAGCATCGTGCCGGATTTGCGGCAGCAGATCTTTGGCAAGCTCCAGAAACTCTCCTTTCGCTTTTTCGACAGCAACGCCAGCGGTTCGATCATCAATCGCGTGACCAGCGACGTACAGGCCGTGCGCATGTTCATCGATCAGGTGCTGATTCAGATCTTCGTGCTGCTGATCTCGATCGCGATGACGCTGGCCTGGATGCTCAACATCCATGTCGGCCTGACCCTGGCCTGCATGGCTTCGACGCCCATCATGTGGGCGGCGGCAGTGCGTTTCTCGACGATCATCCGCCCGGCCTACTTCCGCAACCGTGAGCTGATGGACAATCTGGTGCTGAATTTTTCCGAGACCATTCAGGGCATCAACACGGTCAAAGGCTTCGCGCTGGAAGAGCGGATGGTCTCGAAGTTTCACGAGGCCAACCAGGCGGTGCGCCGGCAGAGTTTTTGGATTTTCTGGCGGGTCACGATTTTCCAGCCCTGCATGCACATGCTGGCGCACTTCAACGTGATCGTGCTGCTGGGCTACGGGGGCTACCTCTTCTTCCAGCGCGAGATCGAACTGGGGATCGGGCTGGTGGCCTTTGCCGCGCTGCTGCAGCAGCTTTCGAATCAGGTGGGGGCGATCGCCCAGATCACCGACTCTATCCAGCGCTCGCTGACGGGGGCGCGCCGGGTTTTCGAGATCATCGACACGCCGCTGGACATCGAGTCTCCGGTCGAGCCCGTGCCGTTGGGCAAGGTCGAAGGGGCGCTGCGCTTCGAGCACGTGGGCTTCAAGTACCGATTGAACGACTCGGTGCTGCACGACATCGATTTTGAAGTAGCTCCTGGCGAAGTGGTGGCCATCGCCGGGGCGACCGGAGCCGGCAAAAGCGCGCTGATGAGCCTCATCCCGCGTTTCTACGATCCGCAGGAGGGTCGCATCACCCTCGATGGCAAAGACCTGCGCGCAGTCTCGGTGGAGGAACTCCGGCGCAACATCGGCCTGGTCTTTCAGGAGAACTTCCTCTTCAGCGAAACGATCGGCAAAAACATCGCTTTCGGCAATCCCGACGCCTCGCCCGAACAGATCGTCACCGCGGCCAAAATCGCCGCCGCCCACGGCTTCATCACTGAGATGGCCGACGGCTACGAGACGATGCTGGGCGAGTTTGGGGTGAACCTCTCCGGGGGCCAGCGCCAGCGCATCGCCATTGCCCGCGCGTTGCTCCTGGACCCGGCCATCCTGCTCCTGGACGATCCGACCACCGCGATCGACCCGGAAACCGAGCACGAGATCCTGGAAGCCATGGACAACGCCATGCAGGGCCGCACCACCTTCATCGTGGCGCATCGGCTGAGCACGCTGCGCCGCGCCGATCGCATCCTTATGCTGCAAAAGGGGCGCATTGTGCAGACCGGCACGCACGAGGCCCTGATGGCCGAAGAAGGGCCCTACCGACGGGCGATCTCGATTCAGGACGTCGACCCGGAATCCCAACGGCTGCTGCACGAAGCCAGCCTGCGGCGGGAGGCCGCCTCGCCATGAGCAAGCTGATGGGCGGCGGCGCGGCGGCCAAAAACATGGGCGCCATGGGCATTGAAGAAAAGGACAAGCGCCCGCTGGACTGGCGCCTGGTCAAGCGTCTTTACGGCTACACCAAGCCCTACGCAGCCAAGCGCAACTGGCTGCTGTTTTGCGTGGTCGTGCGCTCCATCCAGATACCCGTTGTCTCGTTCCTGATTGGCGTGATCATCGCCGGGCCCATCCAGGCACGCAACACCGAGGGCATCCTCTGGGGCGTGGTCGGGTTTGCCGCCTTCGCACTCTTCACCGAGATCACGATGCACTTCCGCTCGCGGCTGGCCTCGGAGATGGGCGAGAGCATCGTGCAGGACCTGCGCGGGGAACTGGTCACGCACGTGATGCGCCAGCCCATGACCTACTTCAACAAGACCCGGCTGGGCTCGATTCTGAGCCGGATGATCTCCGACATCGAGGCGCTGCGTACCGGCGTGCAAAACGTGGCCTTCGTCACCCTGGTGCAGCTGGGCCAGATGATCGGCTCGGGCCTGCTGATGGCCTGGATGAACTGGGCGCTGTTCATGGTGGTTTTCGTCATGACGCCTTTCATCTACGCGGTGAACAAGGTTTTTGGGAAGCGCATCGGCGAGGCCTCGCGCACGGTCCAGCGCAGCTTCAGCCGCGTCACCAGCAACGTGGCGGAAACGGTCAGCGGCATCCGCGTCACGCAGGGCTTCTCGCGCGAGGAACTCAACGCGGTCTTCTTCGGCAACCTGGTCAAGCGCCACGGCACGATCAACATGGACCTGGCCCGCTACACCGCGCTGTACATGCCCCTGCTGGACCTCAACGCGCAGTTTTTCCAGGCTTCGATTCTGTTGATCGGCGGCTATGCGGCCCTGCAAGGTGACATGAGCTGGATGGAAATGGAGATCAGCGATCTGGTGACGTTCTTTTTCCTGGCCCAACTGTTCTTTGCCCCGGTGACCAACATTGGCCGGCAATTTACGATGGCGCTGGCCGCCATGGCCGGGGCCGAGCGTCTTTTCGACACCCTCGACCTCAAACCGGACTGGCAGGACCCGGAGGACGCCGTCGATCTGCGGCCTATCCGCGGTGACATCCGCTTTGAGAACGTCGGCTTCGCCTACGATCCCGGCAAACCGGTCCTGCACGGCATTTCCTTCCAGGCCCAACCGGGGGACACGGTTGCGCTGGTCGGACACACCGGCTCGGGCAAGAGTTCGATCATCAACCTGGTCTGCAAGTTTTGGCTGTGCCAGGAGGGCGCAGTGACCCTTGACGGGGTCGACGTGAAGCAGATCCGCAGCGAGAGCCTGCACCAGCAGCTGGGCCTGGTCCTGCAAAGCAATTTCCTCTTTTCGGGCACGGTGATGGACAACATCCGGCTGGGCCGGACTGAAGCCACGGACGCGGACATCTACAAGGCCTTCGACCGGCTGGGCTGCCGCGACCTGATCGATGCCATGCCCGATGGCTTGATGACGCAAGTCGGCGAAAAAGGCCGTGGGCTCTCCCTGGGCCAGCAGCAACTGGTGTGCTTCGCCCGGGCGTTCCTGGCCGATCCGCGAATTCTGATTCTGGACGAGGCGACCAGTTCGGTCGATTCCATCACCGAGGCCCGCCTGCAAGATGCCCTGGAGCGTCTGCTCAAAGGGCGCACCAGTTTCGTCGTCGCCCACCGTCTGAGCACGATTCGCAAGGCCAGCCAGGTACTGGTGCTCGACCACGGGCGCATCATTGAGCGCGGCACCCATAACGAGTTGCTCCGGCTCGACGGCACTTACGCTCAATTGTACCGGCAGTTTGTCTCGCAGGATGACAACAGCGGCAACGGCCCGCCCGGTCGTCTCAAAGGGATGACGCACCCGCCCTCGCCCCGAACGTAACTTATCCGGGACAGCGCGGCTTTCGGCCAGATTTCCGGTGCAATCGGACACTTATAAAGTGCAGCTACCCGGGTTTTGTGACATGCTCGTGGCAAGCAGGTGAACATCGTGTCTCGACAGTCATCAGGCGTTGACCTGATTTGGGCGTAAGGGCATTCATTACCACATCATCCAATCAGTTCAGCTCATATGAGCTAAAAGCAGCTCTGTTGCTTTGAGCCTGGGCCCAATCATCGAACACCAATGAAACGTCTGATCACCGCCCTCGGTGTGTTTGCAGGAGTCGCTTCGGCACACGCCACCTTCCTCATCGATGATTTCTCCACGGCCATCGATGAGATGAACACGCCTGGAGGGATCACCCTCACCAACGTGGTCGACGTACCGAACGGTCCGGATGTCACCTTCCTGGACAACAACCCGACGCCTATCCCGGGTTCGATCGGGTCGCGTTTTTGGACACTCTCCGAACCCAGCGGGGCTCCCGGGACGGCCTCCAATCTGTTCGTCTCCCCCACAGGCCAGCTAAACCTGAACTTCGCGAACAATCCGGGGATCACCGCGTCGATGTTCAGCGTAGAGTACAGTGATTTCGGCACGAGTGACTTCACTCAAGGCGGCATCAACACCGCCTTTGCGGTCTTGGTCACTTTTCTGGACGACCCGATCAACGACATCGACCTGACCGTTTCCGTGGAGTCGATCGGAGGGGCCACGTCCTCGGCCACGCAGTCCTTCGTCGGCTTCGTGCTGCCGACCAACCCGCTGCCCGTGCAAATATCTTTTGCGGACCTGATCGGTACCGCTGACCTCACGTCCGTCACTTCGGTCACGCTCTCGGTTAGTGCCAACAGCGTTCTGGCCCCTGACCTCGCACTGGACGCATTTTCGGTCGTTCCCGAGCCTGGCGCTTACGCGACCATTGCGGGCGTGCTGGCCCTGGGGATTGCCCTGCTGCGTCGTCGACTGTGCACTTGCTAGCTTTGCGTCAGGACTTCTATTACTCAATCACCTGTCTTACGAAAGCCGTCCGCCTCACCCGCGGGCGGTTTTTGGTTGATGGAGTGGGGTCCCCAAGAGTTTGGGGAGGGTCGGTGACAGTTGTACTGACCGCGCAAGGGTATCCGTCGCGGGCGGAACCAAAAAAGTTGTCGCGGCGGATCTTTGAGCGCCATCGCATCGGAGCTTGAGTCGAGCCGGGGCGCGGCTTGACCATGGAGGCATTGGGTCGATTCAACCGCTCTGACCCGGAAACCGATGCCCGACAGTCCGCCCGAGCCGCCCGGCCGCCTGAACAGCCAGAACATCGTTGCCTGCATCTGGGACTTTGACCGGACGCTGGTACCGGGCTTCATGCAGGCGCCGCTTTTTCGCGCCTACAACATCGACGAGGATGCCTTCTGGAGCGAGGTCAACGCGCTGCCGCGGCTGTACGCCGAGCGCGGCATCACCGTTTCGCCGGAGACGTGTTACCTTAACCACCTCATCAGCTCGATCCGAAGCGGCCCGCTGCGAGGCTTGAGCAACGCCCGACTGCGAGAGCTGGGCGCGGAACTAAGCTTCTTCCCGGGCTTGCCCGAGCTGTTTGCACACCTGCAAGAGCGCGTCCGCGCCCAGGAAAGCTTTCGCCGTCACGACATCCGCGTGGAGCATTACATCATCAGCACGGGCCTGGCCGAAATGATCCGCGGCAGCGCGGTCGCGCCCTATGTCGACGGCATCTTCGGCTGCGAGTTTGTCGAGGACCCCCTGCCCTACGGCTTCGAGCGCCAGCCGGAATTGACGGTGAGCGACGGCTCGCACGAAATCTCGCAGATCGGGCGGATGGTCGACAACACGATCAAGACGCGCTTTATTTTTGAGATCAACAAGGGGGCCAACAAACATCCGGAGATCGACGTCAACGCTGCCATGCCCGCCGAAGATCGCCGTGTGCCGATGGCCAACATGATCTACGTGGCCGATGGCCCCAGCGACGTGCCGGTCTTTTCGGTGGTGCGGCGCTTTGGCGGCAAGGCCTACGCGGTCTACGATCCGGAATCGCCGGAGGAATTCGCGCAAAACGACCGCATGCTGCAGTCGGGACGCATCCACGCGTACGGGCCGGCGGACTACCGCCCCCACAGCAGCACCGCGCTTTGGCTGGGCATGCACCTGGACCAGATTTGCGCGCGCATCGTGGCCGACCGCGAGACGCTGTTGGCGCGTCACCTGGTGCACCCGCCCAAGCACCTGCACCGCCGCAACGACACCCTTCACCCCGAGGACAGCGCTGGCCTCAAACCGCGCCAGGAGGAGATCTTCGGCGAGGGCGAGTGAGTCCTTTTGTGTCGCGGCAAAGGCTTGCCGTGGCGGCGATGAGGAAAGGTTACTGGCCGACGAATTGATGAATGCTACGCGCCGACAGCCCGTTACGGTGGCCCTGATTGCCGCAGTCGCCGGCATCTTCGGGATTTTTCTGCTGCAGGTCACCGTTGGCCCAGGCTGGACGCGGACCTTCGGGGCGATACCGGTGGAGATCCGCGCGGGCGCCGAGCAATTGGCTGCGGGCGAGTTCAGCCCCGGTGCGCTGCTGGAAGTATCGACGGTATTCACTTGCACGCTGATGCACGGCGGCATCGAGCACGTGGCGTTCAATCTGGTGTATCTGTGGATCTTTGGCTGGCTGGTAATGCAGGCGCTGGGGGTGCTTTGGGGGCTGGCGATTTTCGTCATCACCGGCATCGCCGGGAGCCTCACACAATGCTTCTTCGATTGGGATTCGCCGATCCCGATCATCGGCGCGTCGGGGGCGGTTTTGGGCTTTGAAGGTGCCTATTTAGGGCTGTACCTGCGCTACCCCCTGCGCGATCCGGACATCTGGCCCATCGCCTACCCCATCCCGCCGATGAACCTGCTCATCCTGACGCTTTTTGGCGTGGTGGCCGACATCGGCGGCATCCTGCAGCAAGGCCAGGGCATCGCCTACGGCGCGCACCTGGGCGGGCTGGTCAGCGGCTTGTTTCTGACGTCCTTTGTCGTGGGCAAGGTGCGTCCGGAAGCACTCCGGTAAGCCTTACTCGGCTTCGGAAAAAGCGCAGATGTGGCGCACGGGCACCCCAGCCTGCTCGAGGCGCTCCTTGCCGGAGAGGTCCGACAAACTGACGATGGTGGCGAAGGCCAGCCGTGTCGCGCCCAGCTCGCGCAACAGCCGGCAGGTTGCCTCGGCGGTGCCCCCGGTCGCCAGCAAGTCATCGACGATCAGCACGCTGGCCCCATCGAAACGTGCCGTGCGCGACAACTCGAGCGTGGCCGAGCCGTATTCCAGTTGGTAGTCGGCCTGGACGGTGTCGGTAGGGATCTTTCCTTTCTTGCGAACGAGGTACAGCGGCTTGCGCACGCGCGCCGCCAGCGCCCCAGCCAGCACGAACCCGCGTGCATCGATCCCCACCAGCGAGTCACAGGCATGATTCGCAAACCAGTCCGCGGCCTGCGCGATCACGTACTCGAAGAGATCGGGCTGCTCGAAAAGCGCCGGAACATCGCGAAAGTTGATGCCCGGCTTGGGAAAACCGCGGATGGTACGGATGGCCGCCTTGACGCGCTCGGAACTCATCCGGGGAGTCTGGTCCGAAGGCCTGCGATGACAACGGGAAAGATCCGCCCCATCGAGCTCGCCCGCAGGCGGTTGCCTACGCTTGCGCGTCACCCGATTGGCCGGCATGCTCACCGAAAAATCCGCGTCTCCTGCCCGAATTCTGACCCATTCGATTCATGCGTACTTTCTGCCTGCTACCCGCCCTGTGCCTGCTGCCGTTCACTCTAGCCGATGCCGCCGAGATTGGCTGGCGCAACGACGGCTCGGGACTCTTTCCGGAATCTTCGCCTCCGCTGGAATGGGCCAGCGGCGTCAACATCCGCTGGGAATCGCCCCTGCCAGAATGGGGCAACAGCATGCCCGTTCTGGTTGGCGACCGCATCTTTCTGACGTGCGAGCCCAACCTGCTGGTCTGCCTTTCGGCCGAGAGCGGCGAGATTCTCTGGTCCAAGGCAACGGTGATGGAAGATGCCCTGGATGCTGAAGCCATCGAGAAGCTGGAACGCAATCGCGAGACGATCGCCACGCTGCAGGCCGACCTTGTAAAGCTGCGCCAGGAGCAACGCGGGATGCGCCGCAAAATTCGCCAGGCCAAGGGGGAGGAAAAGGAACAACTGCAGGCCCGCCGCAGTGAGCTTTCCGAAACCATCAACCAGAAGGAAACCGCGCTAGCCAACATGGGCGGGTTGATGAAGCCGCGCACCCACGAAGCCAACGGCTATTCTTCACCCACGCCGGTATCGGACGGGCAGAGCGTCTACGCTGTATTTGGAACGGGTGTGGTGGCCGCCTTCGATCTGGACGGCAATCGCCTCTGGACCGTTTTGCACGAGCAACCGACTCACCCGCTGGGCCACAGCACGTCGCCACGGCTGGTCGACGGGCTGCTCGTTGTGCACTTCCTGCAGATGATGGCGCTCAGCCCGAACGACGGCTCCATCGTCTGGCAGGCTGACGTCGAAAACGCCTGGGGCACGGCGGCGGTGACGGAGATCGGCGGTTCGCCCGTACTCATCACGCCCAAGGGCAACATCGTACGCGCCGAGGATGGCCGGATTCTCGCCTCCGAGCTGTTCACGCTGCCCTACGGCTGTCCGATCGTGCAGGACGGCGTGCTGTACGCCGTGGACGAGACCGGGGGCTGGGCCTACAAGATTCCCGAGCGCCTGGGCGGCGATTCCGTCGAATTGGAACTGCTCTGGCGCAACAATCCGCCGCGTGACCGTTACTATTCCTCACCCATTGTGGTCGACGACATTCTCTACGCCTGCAATCGCGCCCAGCGGGTCAGCGCAATCGACATCCACACCGGCGATATCCTGTTTTCCGAGCGCATCCCCTTCGGCAAAGGCCAGCAACTCTACGGCAGCTTTTCGCTGGCGGGCGGGCACCTTTTCGTGAGCCACGACAACGGTCAGGTGGCCGTACTCAAGCCAGGCAACGATTACGAACTGGTGGCCACGAATACGCTGGAGGACTCGCGCTCGACGCCCATCTTCGTCGACGAGAAGATCTTCTACCGCACCTCGCGCGCGCTCTACTGCATCGCCGAGTAAAGCATCGGCACCGGCGTCGTGACGGGCTTGCCGGGAGTAAACTCCAGTGGCAGGCTTGGCGGATGACTGCGCCCACTGCCTCGTTCATCCCCGCGCCGGAGCTTCCCTACAAGCCCCCGCGTCCACAGCGCTTCAAACCCAGAATCGGCCTGGTTGGCTGCGGGGGCATCACCCGGCAGCATCTCAAAGCGTATCAGCTGGACGGATACGAAGTTGTGGCGGTCTGCGACCTGAACGAGGCGGTCGCCCGCCAGCGGATACACGATTTTGGCCTGCGGGCGGACGTCTACACCGACCACCACGCTTTGCTTGCGCGCGAAGACGTTGACGTGGTCGACGCCGCCCTGCACCCGGCACCGCGCGCGGGCGTCATCGCGGATGCGTTGGACGCCGGCAAGCACGTGCTCTCGCAGAAACCCTTCGTGCAGGACCTGAAGGTAGGGCGCGCTCTGGTCGAACGTGCCCAGGCCAAGGGTCTGCGCTTGGCCGTCAATCAAAACGGTCGTTGGGCCCCGTATGTGGCATACGCGCACGCGCTCATTTCGGCCGGCTACCTGGGCCCGCTGACTTCGGTGACCATGGCACTGAACTGGGACCACACCTGGATCAGCGGCACGGCCTTCGAGCGGGTGCGCCACGTCATCCTGTACGATTACGCCATCCATTGGTTCGACTTCCTGACGCTTTTTTTTGGGGAGACGAAGCCCGTCCAGGTGCAAGCGGTCATGCGGCGGGTCCACGGTCAGGGTCTGGCCCCGGCGATGCTGGCGCAAATCATCGTGGCTTACCCGGAAGCCAGCGCTGTGCTCTCTTTCAACGGGCACAGCCGCTTTGGCGGTACCGAGCACTGGATTGTCGCCGGCACTCAGGGCACGTTCGAGCATCGCGGCGCGGTCACTGAGAACGGCACGAACACCCTGCACACCGCGAACGGCCAAGCCGACATCGCGCTGGAAGGCGTCTGGATGCCCGACGGATTTCGCGGGACAATGGGTGAGTTGCTTTGCGCCATCGAGGAAGATCGCGAGCCCTCGCACAGTGCGCACAGCAACCTGCAAAGCCTGGAACTGTGCTTCGCAGCCATGCAGAGCGCGGAGCAGGAGGGGCAACCCATCCAGCCCGGCGCCGTCACAGTCTGTCCGCAATAGGCAGTTGCGTTCAGTAACCAGCCGGGCTGCTCGCGGTTTGGGTGCGGGGATTTGGCAGCGTACCGTCGAAGCCGCGGCCCAGCGCGTCGTCGAGCATGACCTGGGTGGCTGTCGCGCCGATGCGCGTCACCCCGAGAGCCCGGACCGCCAACAGATCGTCAAGCGTGCGCACCCCGCCGGCGGCCTTGAGTTGAACCGTGTCTGGGCAGCGCGCACGCATCACTTTAAGGTGCTCGTGCGTCGCCCCCTTGTACGCATACTGGCCGCTGTCCTGTTTCACAAAACCGTAGCCGGTGGAGGTCTTGACGAAAGCCACCTCGGCCGCGCTACAGATTTCGCACAAGCGCGTGATTTCGTCGTGGGTCAGGTAATCGTTTTCGAAGATAACCTTGAGGATTGCCCCGGCGGCCACGACGGCCTGATTGATCAGCGACACCTCGCGCGAAACGTAGTTCCAGTCGGCGGATTTGACCTTGCCGATATTGACCACCATGTCGACCTCCGTCGCACCCGCAAGGGCAGCGGCCTCGGCTTCGACGACCTTGATGCCGGTGGTGCTGTTGCCATGGGGGAAGCCGATGACCGCGCAGACCTCCACGCCGCTGCCATTCAGGATGTCCTTGGCCTGAGCGATCGAGTAGGGCTTCACACACGCGGTGGCGACGCCGTAATCGCGTGACAGTTCGCAGCCCGCCTGGACGTCGGCGTCGGACAGGGTCGGGTGCAGCAGGGAGTGGTCAATCATCTTGGCCAACTCGTTGACGGTAGGTTGTTCGCTCATGTTGGGTTCCCTCAGGTTCAGGATAGTGTCTGGTGATAAAAAACCGCGAAAACTCAGGTAACCGGGTCGAAGGCGATTTCGGCTTGAGCACCGGCAGCACCCAACTGGGTCGAGAGGGCGAAGCGTTCGCCGTCACACGAGAGCTGTTGATACCACGCCGGGGCACCTTCCTGGAGCAAGCCGGTGCCGACGACAATCAGGCACGGGCGTTGCGGATCGAGAACGCAGGCGGCGGGCCCTTGCGGCAAACGGGCGCGCACCAGCACCTCTTCGCGCGCCAGCTGCAGCCCATAACGCTGCCGTGCCAGCGCGTAAAACGAGCCTTCGCACAAACGCGAGGTCAGGCGCGGGAAAAGTGGTGCAGGCAGCCAGCGTTCCTCGAAGATGACGGGCGTTTCGTTGGCCAGACGCACACGCTCCAGGTGCAGGAGGCGGCTCGTTTCGGAAAGCTGTAGCGCCTCGCGCACGCGCGGGTCCACCGAACTGGCCAGCAGGCGCTCGATTTTCACTACGCGCGTGGACGGCGCAAAGCCCTGAGCCCGTGCATAGTCGGTAAAACTTTCCAGGCGGCGCAGCGAAGCCAGCAGACCCGGCCGCTCGGTGATGTAGGTACCCTGCCCGCGGCGAATCTCCAGCCAACCTTCGCTGACGAGCATCGCGACCGCCTTGTTGGCCGACGTGCGACTGACCCCATACGTCGTGGCTACGGCCCGCTCAGAGGGAAAGCGCTGTCCCGCCTGCCAACGTCCGCTGGCAAACTCCTGCTGAAAATGCTCGACCAGCTGAGTGGTCACCGAACGCGTCTCGATCACAAGGCTTATTGTGGCCAGTGGCCCAGCCACCGCAAGCTTGAAGCTCCCGACTGAGTCCGTCGCTGCTTAAAGCGGGCAGTCCGTTTTCAGAAAGGTCCACTCCAGGTTGAACCGCGCGGCGGCCTCGCGGGCCAATTCCTGGACGCCGAAAACCTCGGTTGCGTAGTGCCCGCATGGATACAGGTTCCAGCGCATTTCCTGGGCCAGGTTGAAGTGGTTCTGGCGCAGCTCGCCGGTGATGAGCGTGTCGATTCCGGCTGCGGGCATGAAGTCCAGGGCGCTGCGGCCACTGCCGGTCAAGATGGCCACGCGCTCCGGGGTCGCCGATCCGTATTCAATTGCTTGATACGAGTCGGGAAAGAGCCCGCGCAAGGCATCGGCCAGCGCCGCCCGCCCCCCGTTTGGACCTTGCGCGATCGCGGCCATCGGCTGGCCCTCGTGCTCCACGAACCAGTCCACGACTTTCAGCCCCAGCTTCGCGGCGAGGACGGCGTTGTTGCCGATTTCAGGGTGCGCATCCAGCGGCAGGTGGCTGGCGTAGACCGCCAGATTGTGATCGAAGCAGACCTTCAGCTTGGCGTGCCGGACGTCCGTGACCGGTTGAGGCGGGTCCCAGAACAAGCCGTGGTGCACGATGAGCAAATCCACGCCCGCCTTCGCCGCGAGCTGAAACGGCACGAGCCCGGCGTCGACGGCCGCGCCGATTTTCGTCACCTCGCCGGTGTTTTGCACCTGCAGACCGTTGAGGGCTCCGGGAAAATCCGCGAACGCCGCGCGGCGGGTGCGCGCATCACAAAAGGCCACGACCTCTTCCAACTTTGCCATGGGTGCGATCAGAGCAGGTTCGCTTCGCTCGCGCAAGGCAGCAAGGGCTTGCCCCTCACGAGGCAAGCGACAGGATAACGCGGTGACGCCCACTGGCGTCATTCTTTTTTGGATACGAACACACGCTCATGGACTTCACCAGAATCCGCGCCTTCATCTTCGATATGGACGGGCTGATGCTCGACACCGAGCGCATCGCGCTGGCCGCGTGGACGCAGGCGGTAGAAGAGGTCGGTGTCGACCTGCCCGAGGGCTTTTTCGTCCAGCTCATTGGCAAGCGCACGAGCGACAGCCAACAGCTGATTCGCGATCAGCTGGGTGAAACGGCGCCGGTGGATGCGCTGTGGGCAAGCTGGGGGCGGCACTTTGAGGCGCACGTCGAAGGCGAGCCGATCCCCACCAAGCCCGGCCTGCACGGACTGCTGGATTTTCTGGAGAGGCGGCGTTTTCCGAAGATTGTGGCCACCTCCACCGGCGGACCACGCGCCCGGCGGCATCTCAGTGACGTCGGTCTGCTGGAGCGCTTTGAGGACGTGGTTTCCGGGCGCGACGTTGCGCTGGGCAAGCCCGCGCCCGACATTTTTTTGCGGGCGGCGCAGGTGCTGGCGATTGAGCCTGCGCATTGTCTGGTGCTGGAGGATTCCGGGCCCGGGATTGAGGGGGCGCACGCGGCGGGCATGCTGCCGGTTTTGATACCGGATTTGCATGCGCCTTCCCCCGAGCAGCGCAGCCTGGCGGCTTTTGAATTCCCCTGGCTGGGCGCATTTCAAGCGGCTTTTGCCAGCGCGCTGGACGATCAAGAAGCGGGCGCGGCGGACGACTTATAACGGGACCGCGCTTGGCCTTTTGAGCACGGTCGAGCCCGCCCCCAATGAGGACCGTTCACCCCCATCGCCTGCGTCCGCTGGTGCGCGCGGCGCTCGCCTTCGTTTGCCTCTGGACCGCCTCTGTCGTGGGGGGCGAACGCATGCAAATCGGCGGGCGCGTCTACGAAGATGCCGAGATTCTGCGCGTGACGCCCGAGTCCGTCACCTTGCGTCACGCGGGCGGGTTGACACAGCTGATGTTGCGCGAGCTTCCGCGCGAATGGCAGGAGCGCCTTGAGTACGATCCCGATGCGGCCACCAACTTTCGCAACGGTCTGGACGAAGCCCTCGCCCAGCGCCTTTCCGGATCGCCCAGCGGAAACGGTTCGCCGCCGTCGCGAACAGCGGTCCCGGACAGCGAAGGCGGCGCAGGCCGCATACTCAGCTCGATCGGCACCGAGCCCAAGCTCTACGCCGAGGTCGACTTTCGCCCGGTCTACCAGGAGCTGGACCTGTCGGCGCGCGACCAGGGACCGCGGCCCAGCTGCTCGGTCTTTGCCATGGTCAGTGCGCTAGAGTTTCAAAACGCCCTGGCCAAAGGTCGTGCGGAGAAGCTCTCCGAGGAATACCTGGTCTGGGCGACCGCGCGCAGTTTGGGCATCTCGCAGGAGTATGCGGCGCAAAACAGCGCGAACGCGCCGCCCATCGAAAGCGGGTTTTCGCTGCTGGAGGTCGTGCAGGCGTTGCGCGCCTACGGCATCGCTCGGCAGGACCAAATGTCCAACACCTTTGCCCGCACCTTCGTGGAGATCGAACCGCCCACAACCAATGTCATCGAGAGCGCGCGCAGCCGGCAGCGCATCGCCGCCTTCACCCTGCCCGGACGCGAAGGCAAGGCCCGGGTGGACTCCGTCCTGCACGCGCTCAACCACGCCACGCCGGTCGTCGTGGGCATCGCCTTCCCCCACCCCAACGCGCTGCGGGGGGTGCACGTGCTGGGCGGTCAAGAACCCTTTGAGAACTACGCCCATGCTGTCACGCTGGTGGGCTACCGCTGCGAGACCGGGCGCAAGGAAGACGTGCGCTTTATCTTTCGCAACTCGTGGGGAAAGCAGTGGGGCGTAGGCGGCTACGGCTTCGTGACCTACGAGTACCTGACCGAGCACCTCATCACGGCGGTGCTGTTAGAGGTTGGGGAAACGTAGGGCGCGGTCGACTAACCGAAAGGCTGCTGGCGGGAGCCTCCCGAGGAACTGACCACTAGACGCCGCTGCGCAGCTTTTCCTCCGGGGGTATGTTCAGCAACGTGCGGGCCTCGCCGATGCGATCTTGCGGCACGTCGAGGCGAATGCCGCCGGGCGCCAGCGAGCCCAGCCCCATCCAAGTCGCCCCCATTTCCCCGCGTACAAAGGCCGGGATGCCGGCGTCCTCGAGGATGGTGCGATCCAGGTTGGCCGCCATGGCGTCCATGTAGATGCGCACGGTGGCAAAGGCGTTTTCCTTGGGGTCGCGGGCCATGGCGAGCAGCTACTTTTTGCGCGTGGTGCGCAAGGCGCGGGCGTCTTTGGCCAGGCGTTTCTCGATCAAGGGCAACAGCGTCAGCTCCAGGTGCGCGAAGGCGGCGTCCAAGCCGTCACGCTCGTAGACCTCGGCAATCGCCGCCTCCACCGCCACCGGGCGGCCTTGCGAGGCCAGAAACTGGTTGTTGGTGATCGTTTGGAACAGCGGATCGTCGATCCCGCCCTGCGTTTGCAAAATCCAGCGGCGCGCCCACAGCGCCAGCACGGCGTCGCCCACCCAGGCTTGCGCGCGCAGTTGTCGTTCTTCCTCGGTCGTGGCCATGAGGGGTGACCTTAACGGCTCCTGCGCCTATGTCAGCGCGCAACTGTGTGCCGCGAACCCCGCGCCAAAGGCCGTCAGCCAGAGAGGGCCGTGGTTCGTCGACGCCGGCCGGGCCTTCAAGTAATCCTCCAGCGCAAAGAGCACCGACGGGCTGCTCATGTTGCCGAACCGGCGCAGGACCGAGGCTGTCGGCCCCAGCGCGTGACCCGGCAGGACGGACTCCAGCGCGGCGATCACGTCGGGGCCGCCCGAGTGCGCGATGACCTGCTCGATGGAGTCGCGCGTGCCGTTGAGACGCCCGAAAAGGTGCGCGACCGCTTTGCCGGCCTGTTCGGGCACGCTGCGGTGGAGGCGATTGCGCAGCTTGCCAGCGGCATTTTCAAAGCGCAGCAGCTGGCGATTCTCGGGCAGGTGGAGGGTGTCGAAGTCAAACGCGCGCAGGGCCCCGTTGCCCGTCACCGCGTTGGGCAAATCGCGGCGCAGTTGCGGTTCGGCGGTCCAGATACTGGCCGAGGCACCGTCGGCGAAGAGGCAAAAGGAAACGAGCACGCCGGGGTCGTCATCCAGATAAAAGCAGGCCGAGCACAGCTCGATCGCCAGCACGGCCACGCGTTTGCCCGGTTGAGCAGCCAGCAGGTGCGAGGCTGAGCGCAGCGCCGGAATGGCCGCGCCGCAGCCCAGCCCAACCAGATCCTGCAGGTATGTTTCGGGCTTCAAGCCCAGCCGCTCGGCCACGAAACTCGACAGCCCCGGACACAGATAACCGGTGCAGGTACAGACCAGGAGCGCGTCGAGGTCGGCGGCGCGCAAGCCGGCTTGGTCCAGCGCCTGTTGAAGGGCCTGCTCGCCCAGCTTGGGGGCCTCGCGTTCGAACGCTTCATTGAGCTGCTGCGGCCCCGCCTCGACAAAAAACGAGAGATCATCCAGGGCGAAATGGCGCTGCTGCAGTCCATCGGCCTGGGTCAACAGCTTGTGCAGCAGGCGCTGCGATCGCTCCTTGAGCTGTCGGACCGGCTGGGACTCGCGGATGGTTTCCCAAACTTCGCGCTGGGTGTAAACGGGTTCCGGCACGCAATTGGCCAGGGCTTGCAAGTACATCGTGTCGTGTGGGGGTTCAGGAATGCGTGAGGCGGAACAGCGTCTGAAAAGGGAAGGCGCCCATGCGGGCCCAGTGGCTGAGGATCGCCCGGGAGCCCCGCGTCAGCAAGAGCGATTGCGTGCCGCGTGCCCAGCGTACCCGGCGGTCAAAACGTCGCCTCAGGGTTTGCCGCAAGCGAGTCTGCGTTGCGTTCCAAGCCGCGCGGCCTTTGGCAAAATCTTCGAGCACCGGGGCGGCTTGCCACGCCGCCTCCAGAGCCATCGACATGCCGTTGCCCGTGAAGGGCGGGATGAGCGTGAGGGCATCGCCCAGGGCCGCGGCCGTTGCTTTGGACTGCCCAAAGGCGAAGTGTGAGACGCCGACCACGCTGGTTGGGTCGGGCTCGGCCCCTTCCACGCGCCGGGCCAAGTCGCCCAGGCCGCAGGCCCGCAGATACGCGAGCAGCAACGCCGGTCCGCGCTCGCCGGCCAGGACGCGTCGGCGGAACAGCCCACATGCATTGACCGCCCCGTTTTCGACGCCCGACAGGCCGACGTAGCCGCCGTCACCCAGGTGAATCTCCAAATCCTGCGCCAGGCGAAGACCACGCACATGCAGCTTCAGCCCGAGCCAATCGCTGGAACGCGCCAGCGCGCGCCCAGTGGCTCGCAACTGGCCCTCGCCGCCGAAGCCTGCATCCACCCGCGTCTGCGTCCGCAGCTCACCGCCAACGTTCTGGAAGGCTTCAGCCAGGCGGGCATCCAGACGGTGACGCGAAAGGCCCAGCGCCGGTTGCGGCAAATCCGCCTGCAACACGCATCGACCGTCGACGTACCAACCCGTCGTACGATGGCGCGGGCCCTCTCGGTGCAGGTCGTCCAGACCCAGCGCATCGAGGACAGCCCCACCCTGCCCGCAGAGAAACTCCCCGCAGACGCGATGGCGCGGGTACGTCCCGGCTTCGAGCACGGTGATGGGCACGCCGCGTTGACGCAGCGCCAGCCCCGCGGCCAGACCGGCCACGCCGCCGCCGGCAATGGTGATGGGTTTCATGAATGGCGCACCGCGCACAGGCGGTGCGAACGTAAGGCTGGAGTCGTTTCGCGCACGGTCCATTCCGGAGTTTCGAGTCCCAGCAGCGCGCCGAGTTCCCCGCGTCGGAAACCGCCGCGTAGACTGACCGCGGCATCATGGCGCGAAACGTAGTTCATGCGGGTGACCGCAGCCAGCAATGGCAGACCACGCATTTGCCAGGGGCACCGCTGCGTTTCGCACGACAGCACGAGGCGCATCCCGGCTGCACGCCATCGCTGGCCCAACTGCTGCAAAACGGCATTGTCGAACTGATGCAGGATGAGGTTAGCGACAATGCCGTCGTAATGCGCGTAGCCGTCGAACCTCGTTAAATCGCCCTGGTGCCATGTCCACTGTTCGGGCCAGGTGGCCGGGCGGGCGATGACGTCGAGGCCGTCGACCGTGACGCTGTCAGGCAAGATGCCACGCCGGTTAAGATACGCCCCCAAGCAGCCTTCACCCGCACCGATTTCCAACAGTCGGAGGCCCGTCGTCACGTGCTGACCGACCTGGGACGCCAGCCAACGAAAGTTGCCCGTCAGCGCGTTGAGCCGGCGCAGGTCTCGCCGGTTGTGCAGGGCGTCGGGATGGTCCTGGGGCAGGCTGTCGAGCAGCTCGGGTTCAACGGTGCGCTGAGCAAACACCTTTGGATTCTGCGCGCACTTCCATGCAAAGGCAACTGCCCGTGCAGCTTGCGCCGGAGCACTCCCCGCCTCAACCTCCTTGCCATGTACGACGTCATCGTGGTCGGTTCGGGCCACAACGGAATGATTGCGGCGGCCTACCTGGCCAAGACCGGCTTGAAAGTCTGCGTGTGTGAGCGGCGGCCCATTGTGGGCGGGGCGGTGTGCACGGAGACCGACCGTATCCCCGGTTACCGCATCGACGTGGGCAGCTCGGCGCACGTCATGATTCACCAGACCCCGGTCATCGCCGAACTCGAGCTGGAGCGCCACGGGCTGGAGTACATCGAAATGGACCCCTGGGCTTATTACCCTGTGCCCGGCAGCCAGGGTTTGTACTTTTACCGCAGCGTGGAGCAAACCTGCCAGAGCATCGCCCAAATCAGCGCTCGCGACGCCGAGGCCTACCGCCAATTCGTCGAGGCCTGGGGCAAGCTCAACGAGGGCGTCTTCCAGGTTTTCCTCAAGCCGCCCACCCCTTGGAACATGGTCTCGACGATGTTCGGGCGCTCACTCAAAGGCGAAAACCGCATGAACATGATCCGGCACCTGATGGGTCCGTACGGGCAGTTGGTGCTGGAGACTTTCGAGAGTGAGCCGGTGCGCACGGCGATCATCTGGCTGGCCGCACAGTCGGGGCCGCCGCCTTCGGAAGCCGCCAGCGGGGACTTCGCCGGCTGGCACGCCATGTATCACCAAAGCGGGATGAAGCGCGCCAAGGGCGGCTCCGGAGCACTGACCCAGGCGTTGAAAAACCGGATTGTGGCCGATGGCAGCGAAGTGCGCGAAAACGCCCCGGTCCAGCGAATTCTGACCGACGGCAACGGACGCGCCACGGGTGTCGAACTCGAAGGGGGGGAACGGCTGGAATCCCGCGCGGTTCTGGCGGCGTGCCACATCAAGACCACCATCGAGCAGCTGCTCCAGGACGCGACCGACCTGCCCGATGAACTGCGGACGCGCTCTACCCAGCTGCGCGTAGGCAACGGCTTTGGCATGATCGTGCGCTGCGCCATGAGCGGCCTGCCGGAGTACCCGGGTGAACCGGTCGACGCGCGCGGCGTGTCACCGGCGCACTACGGCCTGCAGTTGCTGTGCCCCTCGCGGGCGGCGCTCGACGCGGCCTACGGCGACTACCTGGCCGGGCGTCCGCCGCAAAAGCCCATCCCACTGGGCATGACCTTTTCTGCCATCGACGACAGCCTTGCTCCTGCGGGCAAGCACACCCTCTTCGTCTGGGGCCAGTATCATCCGTACGAACTGCGCAACGGCGAGGACTGGGACGCCATCGCCAACCGCGAGGCCGACAAGCTGCTGGCGGCGGTCGACACCTTTGCGCCGGGAACGTCCGAAAAAGTGCTCGAGCGCTACATCCAGACGCCGCTGGAAATCGAGCGCCTGCACGGGCTCCTGCGCGGCAACGTGATGCACCTGGAGATGAGCTTCGACCAGATGTTCTGCTTCCGCCCGATGCCGGAGTTGTCCAGCTACAAGGTACCGGCCCTCACCGGGCTGTTCCTGACCGGTGCCAGCACGCATCCGGGCGGCGGCGTGTGGGGGGCCTCGGGCTACAACGCGGCCCGCGTCATCCTGAAGGACTGGAAGCGTCTACGCGCCTAGCTCAGGGCCGCCAGCTGACCCCGCAGGGCGTTCAGGGCGTCGTCGTACTCGTGACGCAAGGTGGGCGCGCAATCCGCGTAAGCGGTGAAGATGCCGTCATCGAGGGCATTTTCCACGTTGCGGCAGAAGCTTGAGAGGCGCTGTAGACCCAGGTTGGCCGCGCTGCCGGCGATGAAATGCACGTACTTGCGCAAATTGGGCGCGTCCTCGCTGGTGCAGGCCTGCTCGATCAGGGCGAAGCGTGGCTCCACTTCCTGGGCGAAGGTGGTCAGCATGTCCTCCCAGAATTCCGCTTCCATGCCCTCGGCGGCGCAATTGAGCAGTTCGACTTGCTCGGCATCGACGCTGGTCAGGCTTTCGTCGGGCAGGTAGCCGACCATGGTGGGTGCGCAAATGTGACTCATGTTGCTCTCCGGCTGAGGTTGTGGCGCGGTGACGATCCTTCGCGCGCTACTGGGCGCGGCGATTGCCTTACGCCTTCACCGTAAGTCGTCTGGCCTCAGGCCCGGTTTAGCAGAGCCGGGCGGAAGGCGGGTGATTAAGGTAAGCCGTTTGCCTCCTTGCCATTACGCCGGTCGTGAGCGGGCACTTCGATCCAGGCGAGGTTATCGGCCGCAGCGGGGTGCTGCCAGAGCTCACGCGCCTGCAGATCGAGCACCACCACGCAGCGATTGACCCGAAACAGCCGGGTGCCCGGTTCGGGCGCGGCCCCCGGCATCTCGGCGATGCGCACCTTGCGCGTGAGCACAGCGGCCAGGTGACGCCCGTCGGCCGAAAGCACCAGCGCACGCGAGTAATTTTTTTCCGGACGCGAATAGCCGGCGATGCGCACAATCCAGCCCGCCTCGCCAGACGCCGGATCGTAATGCCAGAGATCGGCGCTGCTTTGACTGAACCACAGGGATCGCCCGCCCTCGGCCCAGAGCGGGAATTGACCGCGCACGGGCAGCTCGCTGAAACCGCCCCGGTCCAAATCCCAATCGGTCAACGTGCCGCCACCCAGGGTGACGACGGGGCGCTCGGGATGAAAGGAGGCCCCACGCCCCAGCGGCAAGCCGTCCACCCCGACGCGTCGCAGGCGGGTCCCCGCGAAATTCACGAGCTGATAGCCCTCGGCACCGTGAAAGAGGATCGCCTCGCGCGCCTCGCAAACGGCCAAGGGGTGGTAGGCGTCACGCGGCAGGGGCACCAGCAACGTGCGCTTGCGCTTCAAGTCGAAGAAACCCAGTTGGTGGACAATGGTCAGCTGGCTGCGGCGGGCGTCGGTGGCGACCAGTCCCAGTAGCGTCGATCCCCCTTTGAGCAGGCGGCACAGCCAGACCATCCACTGATTGCCGGCCAGGCGGTAGACTGTGCGCATCTCGCCCGTGAGCGTATCCAGGCCGCGCAACTCGCTGAAGTCGCGCTGGCCTGCCTGCATCTGGCAGCAATAGCGGTAGGCGGTCGGCAAACCGGCATGCGTGGCGATGGGGCAGTCTACCCCGCCCGTGGCGGGAAAGCGCCGTGGTCCGGCAAAGTCCGTCTGCGCACAGAACACATCCTGGCCCTCGTCCCAAATGAGCTGCTTGCCCGTTGTACGCGGTCGCACCTGTTTCCAGCCCTTTTTCACCTGCAGGGGCAGGGGACCGTGACGGGGGACAAAGTCGGGCATCGTTCGGGGCTTACGAAAAACGACAGCCTACGCACGGGAGTCCAGCCGGATCAACCAGCGCGTGCCCTCGGGGGCGATTCCGTTGAAAGGCCGACAGGTCTATTGCGTTAGCGCGAGCAAGGCGCCAACGTGCCGGCTTGCCTGATTCCACGGACAGTCCCGACGCCGACGCTCAACCCGCGCCCGCGCCACCTCGATGCACGCGGCTGCAGCGGATTTTCGACCCGCAATGGCCGGTTGTACCCCGGCGCTTTCCGTTTTTCTACGGCTGGTTTCTCGCCCCGCTGGCCGCACTCGGACTGCTCGCGAGCATGCCGGGGCAGACGATCGGCGTGGGCTCCTTCACCGACCACCTGCTGGACAGCCTTCGCATCGAGGACGAAAGCCTGCTGACCTTGGCCTATCTGATCGGGACGATCAGCTCCGGGTTGCTGCTCCCCTTCGTCGGCAAGCAGATTGAGAAACTGGGGGTGCGCCAGACCGGCGTGCTTGTTTTCGTGGCCTTTGGGCTGACGCTGCTGTTTCTGGCCGGGGCGGGCTCGTTGTTTGAGTGGCTGGCCGGACCCGAAGGCGAGTCACCGGCAATCTCCTTCATCGTTGTCCTGGTCGGCTATTTCTTTCTGCGGTTCCTCGGCCAGGGGGTGGTGTCCATCCTACCCAACCTGATGGTGCAGCGCTGGTTCAACCGGCTGCGGGGCCGCGTGGCGGGCGTCTTCAACGCGATTGCCGCACTGGGCTTTTCCTCGGCCCCCCGGGTGCTCGATTGGCTGGTGGAAAATCTCGGCGGCAGCGGCGCGTGGCTGTTTCTGGGCTGCTTCATGATCTTCGGCATGGCGGTGCTGGCCTTTCTATTCTATCGGGACCGGCCCGAGGAATGCGGTTTGGAGATGGACGGCGGCTGGATGCCCAAGAAACCCGAATCCGCCGAAAAGGCGGCGCGCTTCCAGACCTTTCGCGACTTCAAAGCGCTCGAGGCCATGCGTACCTGGCCGTTTTGGTTTTTCAGCTTGGGGATGGGCTTTCAGAGCTTCACCGTCACGGCCATTTTCTTTCACCGCAAAGACATGGTGACCGAGATGGGCATCACGCTGACGGCCTTCAACAACACGCTCAACCTGTCCGCCGCTGCGAACATTTGCCTGGGCCTGCTGCTGGGGATTGCCGCCGATAAGTTTCGCCTGCGCAATCTCCTGGGCATGCTGCTGCTGGGCACGAGCGCCATGATGACGGGCCTGCTGACCTTTCCCAGCGACTGGGGCATGGTACTGTGGATCGCCGGAAGCGGCCTGTCGTGGTCCTGCTACGGCATCCTGCTCAACGCGGTTTGGCCGCGCTATTACGGACGGGCCAACCTGGGCAGCATCAACGGCGTCGCAATGGCCGTGCTGGTCATTTGCAGCGCGGTTGGCCCGCATTACTACACGCTCATGTACAAGGCCTTTGGCACGTACGAATCGGCCCTACTGCCCTCGCTTGTCTGGCCGGCGCTCATTCTCCTGGGCTTCTTTTTCGTGCGCAACCCGCAGCTGAAGCACGCCCCACCGGATATTCAAAACAGCGGCAGCCTGCGCAAGACGTAGGCGATTCGGTGTTTCGGTCCTCGTTCCTCGCTCTTTTTTCGTAGTTCTTAGTTCAAGCAGAGCCGCTCAGACTCTGAGACAGTCTTAGCCGAAACGATTGTATCCGAATCACTCAATACCAGTCTCGCGCTAAGAATCGTAGAGCGCGTTCCCGCGTTTTGGCAGCAGCCACCTTGCTTTCGGCGAGGCACCCCATCTCCCAACGCAGAACCAGGAACCAGGAACAACGAACGAAAAAACAGCTTCGTTAACCCACCGCATTCTGCGCGTCGCCGGCGGTGAATGCCCGGATGTTGGCGGCGGTGATGGCCAGCAGGCGCTCACGGCTGGGCAGGCTGGCCCAGGCCAGGTGCGGCGTAATCCAGCAATTGGGCGCGCCCCGCAGGGGATTGTCCGCGCGCATCGGCTCGGCAGAAATGACGTCGAGGGCGGCACCGGCGATCGAACCGTTTTGCAGCGCCTGCGCCAAATCCACTTCGTTGACCAGGCCTCCCCGCGCGGTGTTGACCAGAAAAGCCTCCGGCTTCATCCCCTTCAAGCGCTCGGCGTTGACCAGCCCCGTCGTTTCAGGCGTCTGCGGGCAGTGCAAGGAAATCACGTCGGCCTGCGCGAAGATGGTGTCGACGTCGGCCCAGGCGAAGGGCGACCACTGCGGCGCGTTGCGGCGGCTGCGCGAAAAGCCCAGCACGTTGGCCCCCAGCGCGTGGACCGCGGTGCCGACGCGGCTGCCGATGTCGCCCCAGCCAACGATCCCCACGGTCAAGCCGTTCAACTCGATGGGCGCCTGGTGCCAAAACGCAAAGCGCTCGCTGCGCACCCACTCGTCGTCCGCGACCGCCCGCGCATGACGCCCAACCTGGTTGGTCATCTCGAGGATCAGCGCCAAGGTATGCTGGACGACCGAAGTCGTGCTGTAGGCCGGCACGTTGCAGACCGTCACCCCGCACTCCCGTGCCGCCTCGAGGTCGATGATGTTGTAGCCGGTGGCCAACACCGCGATCAGCTTGAGGTCTGGCAGCGCTTCGAGTGTGGCGCGCGAAAAGGGGACCTTGTTGGTCAGGGCCACCGTCGCGCCGGCGCAGCGCTCGATGATCGTGGCCTCCTGGTAGGGCGTCAGATCGTGAAAGATCAAGTCCCCCAACTCCGCGACTGCCGCCCAGGCGGATTCCTGCAGGTCCAACGTCGCCGCGTCCAGTGCCACCATCTTCATGAGCGTGGATGGTGAAGCCCGCCGCCCGCGCTGCAACCGAAATCCGCCGCGACGCCTTCACCGGCCTGACCGCCGGGCTGCGTTCCGCATTTGCCTTCGTCAGCAATCGGCAACAGTTTGCGCGCAAAATGTCGCGTCTGCGCCACAAAGCTCTGCCCGCGGTCGGGATGGGCCTGCTGCTGCTCGCGGCTTGGTACGGTGCCATCCTGCTCTTTGGGATCAGTCCGTTTCTGCTGCCCGCCCCCCACGATGTGCTCGCTGCCTGTTGGGAGGAGCGTGACTCGCTTATTTCGGCGGGTCTGATCACGGGACTGCACGCAATCGTGGGCTTCTGCCTGGCGGTCAGCGGTGGCTTTGTCCTGAGCGTGCCGATGAGCCTGTTCGGGCTGTTTCGCCGGGCGGCCTACCCTTGGGTGACGGCGCTGCAAATGGTCCCGGTCATCACGCTGATTCCGATCTTGGTACGCTGGTTTGATTACGGGATGGGCAGCGTGGCCGCGATCACCTTCCTCATCAGCTTCTTCCCGGTGGTGGTGAATACGACCACGGGCCTGCTCAACGTGCCGCGCGATTTCCTCGATCTGTTCCGACTCAACGGGGCCAGCCGCTGGCAGGAGCTGTGGCAACTGCGTGTACCCAATAGCCTGCCGTACTTTATGGCGGGCGTGCGTATCGCGGCCACGCTGGCGCCCATCGGCGCACTGACGGGCGACCTCTTTGCCGGCAGTGTGGGCCCCGACAGCGGGCTGGGTTACCTGGTGCAACTTTACCAGGGCGAGGGTGCGATCAACAGCGTCTTTGCGGTGGTGCTGTTCTCAAGCCTGCTGGGTTTTGCCTTTGTGGCCACCGTGCTGTTCATCAGCGGTCGTATCACGCGGCGCCGCCCATCGCGTTGAGCCGCGAAAAGAGATTGCGCCGCCGGTCGCCCTGCCGCCAACCTCATCGGCATGACGAAACGCCTGTACCTGTGGCTGGTTTTGGGGCTACTGCCGTTGACCTTGTGTGCGGTGTCCATCCGCGCGGTGCAGCATCGCGCTTTCACTACGGCCGATTTTGAGCGCATCGCCGACTATGCCGGGTGGGAAGCCTTCGACGGGCGCTACTGCCTGCGCAGCAATCCCCAAAAACCCGATGGCCACTACTTTGTCATTCGCCTGGACCGCAAGCTGCGCGAACTTCCGGAGCGTGCACGCATTGAGCTGGAGTACTTTTTGGCGGACAGCCCGGAGGTGCAGCGTTTCACGGCCAATCTCGCGCCCCTCGCCGAAAAATCGAAGCGCCGACGTGTTTACCTGGGCTTGACCGAAGGCGGCGCCCTGCCGCTGCCCACGACAGACAACCCGCTGACCGCCTACCGCATCCAGGTCTTCGCGGGCGATGGCACGGAGCCGCTGGCCGTGCACGCGAGCTTTTTGTGGCGTGCGCCAGAGTCCACGCCTGCCCAGTGAGCGGACTTGAGTGGAGCCCGTGGGTGCCGCTGGCTCCAACGGTGCGGATGGACCCGCGCTCGCTGGCCGAAACCCTTGATGGCGGTCAGGCCTTCCGCTGCAACCGCCTCGAAAACGAGGACTGCTGGCAGGGCGTGTGGGGGAACTGCGTCGCACGTCTGAAACTGAAGCCCTCGGGGAATCGGTTGCTCTGGTCCTGCCCCGCCGGTTTTGAGGCGCGTGTTGCGCAGGCTCTGCCGCCCTACCTCGCTTACGCCACAGACTTTGCCGCCTGTGCCGCGCAGCTGCCCCTGGGTGGAGACGCTCAGCTGCGCGCCGCCGTGGATACCTGGCCAGGCTTGCGCATCCTGCGTCAGCCCCTGCACGAGACCCTCTTCGCCTTTCTGTGCTCCTCGACCAAGCAGATCGTGCAGATCAAGCAAATCTGCGAAGACGTCGCCGCGAAGTTTGGCCGCGCGCTGGTCCCGGGAATCCACGCCCTGCCCGACTGGACGACGCTGGCCGACGTATCCGAGAACGCACTACGCAGCTGCCGGCTTGGTTACCGTGCACGCTACATACACCAGACCGCGCAAGTTCTGGCAGCAACACCGGGCCTGCTCGACGGCCTGGACAACGTACCGCTGGAGGAAGCCCGCGCCCGCCTGCTGCGGCTGCCTGGGGTGGGCCCCAAAATCGCTGATTGCGTTCTGCTCTTTGGCGCGGGTCGCCTGGATGCCTTTCCCATCGACACCTGGATCCTAAAAGCCCTACGCGATCTTTACGGCCTGGACGACAGTTGGCGGGCCCACCACCTCGAGCGCTTTGCCCAAATCCACTTCGCGCCCTACCCGGGCCTTGCGCAACAATGGCTCTTTGCCCAAATCCGCCGCACCTCTCGAAGATCCCAGAACACCTGAATAATCGTATACGTTATCAAATAAACTTATTTCGTATTTTCGGTAAGTGCCCGCCAGAACGATGGTGACCTGCGGTTGGCTTCGCGGATCACCTCTGGATGTCCGTCGAGAAAGGCATGGAGCGCCTGCGACAACGGCATCGGAAATCCTCGGGCTTGGGCCTCGCGAAAAAAGTAGGGCAACTGCCCGTGCTTCACGCCTACCCATTGAGCAGTCTCGTCCTGAGCTTTGGCGCTGACCTGGCGAATCAGCGCGCGCCAGCCGTTGTCACCACCCACCAGCCGGTTGATCGCCTCCGGGTCCAGGCCCGCGTTGATCCCGAAGGCCACGCATTCCAGTGCCGCGGCTTGGATCAGTCCCATGCCCAGCTGATTGACCGCCTTCATCAGCTGGCCGCTCCCGCTCGACCCGCAGTAATCGATTGCCTCAGGCTCTCCCAGCACCTCCAGCAGCGGACGGACCTTCGTGAACGCAGCGCGTTCCCCGCCGGCGAACATGCGTAGCGACCCCTCGCGCGCACCGCCAGGACCACCGGAAACAGGCACATCCAAGAGCGTGGCGCTTTTTCGGGCGAAGGCCTCGGCCAGTTCGCGCACGTCCGGTGGCGAGAGCGTCCCCAGGTCGACATAGATTTGACCCGTGCGAGCGTGCGGCAGCAGCGTCTCCCGCGCCAGCGCCAAGAACGCTTCACCGTTGCTCACACTGGTCATCACGAAATCCGATTGCTTCAAATCACTTTCCCAGTCACCGTCCACGCGCCCGCCAGCCTCGGCAAAGCTCTGCACGCGCGTCTCGCTTCGGTCCACGCCGGTTACAAGGTAACCGGCCCGAACCAAATTGACCGCCATGGCCAGGCCCATCTCGCCAAGCCCAATGAAGGTGATGACCTCAGGCTTCATCTGTCGCTAGCTCAGACGGCAATCAAAGTGTTCGCGCAGGTGGGCGACGCCGGGACCCACGTGCTGCTCGCGGCTGACCAGATCGCCGTGCTCCTGCTCAAAGACGTAGGGGTCGGTGTACCCGCCCTGGGTCAGCGTCGCGAACAGTTCCCCAAAATCGATCGTCCCTTGACCGTAGGGGACTGCATGACCGTCGCGCATGTCTTTGATGTGAACCAGCCCAAGACGACCCTGCAGGTAGGTCCAGGCATCGCGCCAGTGGTATCCGGCTTTGGCCAGGTGGCCGACCTCCAGAAGCCCGTGCAGCCGCGCGTCGTCTACCGCCTCCAACAGCGACCCATGTGCTCCGGATGTTCGATCGCCGTGCCCGCATGGTGCGTGATAACGGTGGTCAGGCCCAGCGATTGTGTCCGGTCAAGAAAGGTTCCCAGCGTTTCCCGATAGGTGTCCAGCGTGTGGGCTTTGTAGATGATAACGGATGCGCCGAGTTCGACCGCCGCCTGCGCGTAACGCACCGCGTCATCCACACCCGCCACGGAATCCACACGCGGCAAATGCATCGAGTACACCCGCAAGCCCTGCGCTTCGCATTGACTGCGGTAATCACTCGGGGGCTGGCTGAAGTCGAAACGACTTTCAACCCAGTCCGTAAAGACTTCGAGGTACGTGAAACCGATCGCCTGAAAAAACGCCAATGCTTGGGGCAGGGTCTTGCGCGGGCAACACGCCGGGCTGGCCACCAGCAGCTTCATCCCTCGGCAACGGTGTCCGTGTCCATCAACTCGGTCTGCCGGTGCGCGCTCGAAAAGACGATCAGCAGCTCGGCTTTGGAGGCACCCACGTTTAGGGCGTTGTGCCACACACCAGGAGGAATCGTGACAACGTCTCCGGGGCCCATCCGGCAGGTTGTCTCGTCGGCGGCGGTATGCTCAATCTCACCCTCCAGCACAACCAGCACCTCCTCACAATTGGGATGGCGGTGCCGCGGATTCGCGCAGGCCGGCAGCAAGGTGCACCGACCCACGGTCAGCGCGTCGCTGTTTTCATTAGCGGCGTCGGCGTACCACCGCAGCCCACCCCAGGGGGTTGGGTCGGCTCGCGTGGAGGCAGCCGGGGTCACTCGGATTTGCGCGTTCATGTTCGATTCGAGCCTAGCGTATCGCCAAATGACGACAAGTCTGCACACAGCTCTGCTCGCACTGACATGCGGTGTGCCTTGCGCTCGCATCCACGGGCCTGCCCAACATCCGGATGCGCAGCATTCGCGTCCCGACGAGGTCGCTCGACTAGCCGGTGGCTTCGAGGACGGCTTCGTCGATGTCGTAATTGGAGTGGACGGCCTTCACGTCTTCCAGATCGTCGAGCGCCTCAATGAGTTTGAGCACCTTCTTCGCCGTCTCGGCGTCTTCAACCGGCACGGGCGTATTGGGCAGGTACACAATCTCAGACTCGTCAGCCTCGATGCCGGCTTCGCTCAGGGCTTTGGACACGTTGTCGAAGTCCTGCATCTCGCAGACGATCTCGAAGTGGTCGTCCTCGCTCTTGATGTCCTCGGCGCCGGCTTCGATGGCGACCTCCATCAGCTGCTCTTCGGTCGTCTTGTCGCCGGAAATGAGGAACTGGCCCTTGCGCTGAAAGTTGAAGGCCAGGGCGCCCGCGCCGGCCAGATTGCCGCCGTGTTTGGAAAACGTGCTGCGCACCTCGGCCGCGCTGCGGTTTTTGTTGTCAGTGGTCACCTCGACGATGAGCCCGACTCCACCCACGGCGTAGCCTTCGTAGGTCAGTTCTTCGATGACCATCCCGGGCAGTTCGCCGGTACCCTTCTTGATCGCCTTGTCGACGTTGTCGCTGGGCATGTTGGCCTGCTTGGCCTTGAGCAGCACGGTGCGCAGGCGGGGGTTGAAGCCCGGGTCGCCGCCCCCGGAACGCGCCGCCAGCGTGATTTCCTTGCTGATGATGGAAAACATCTTGCCGCGCTTGGCGTCGACCGCCGCCTTGTGCCGCTTGATGGTAGCCCATTTACTATGACCGGACATGCGTTCAAAAACTTGGGTTTGCGTAGACCGAAAGCGCATCCCTTCAGCGGCTCTCGAAACATAATAGAATGCTTCCGAAGCGCTTCCGTGGCAAGACCGAAGGACCCATCTGTGCAGGCCCGCTCAGGTCTGAAGAGGCTCCAGGAACGTGGCCGGTTCTAGAATCGCGACGCCCTGAACCGCTTCCAACGGCAACAGGTGAGCCTTGTCGCCCGTCACCAAATCCGCGTCGGCCTTACTCACGAGCGCGGACGCCAGCAGCCAGTTGTCGTCCGTGTCTAAAGTCAGGCTGGAGAGATCGACCGGATGAACCCGCCGCGCCAGCAACTTCAAATCACTCAATCGGCCTAAGGCCGCCACACACGGGATCAGGCGCTCCAGTTGTGGGCAAAGAAGTACCCATACCAGGTCCTCATACTGGAAAGGATGTATTGCTGTTTCGTAATATTTACCTACCTTTGATCCAATATCCGTGCAGGCAGCGATGTACTCGATAAAATCAGCGCGCTGACACCTACATTGGAATCCAGTAGGATTCGCTCGTGCCCAGTCGATGGCCGCTTGCACCCTGGAATCGATTTCGGCGTCGCTCAGTCCCCCGGCAGCTGCGCGGATACGGTCAACCCTCGCGGCAAACGAACTTTTGGCGATAGCCCGGTCAACGAATTCGGACACCGCTTCCGCGAATCCGCGCGCGTTTTATATCTCGCTCTAGACCGCCGCCGAAGCGTCCGATCGCTCGATGCTCCAGCCGTTCCATGCCTGTCAGTATCGGCTCATACAGTCGCTCGGTCAGCGTTACCCGAGCACGCCGTAGAGGGTTACTTCCGGGCCTTGCTGCGCGGGCGCTGCGGGCTGCGCGTGCCGCCACCTTTGGTACCGCTGCTTTTGCCACCAGAACCACCGCCGCCGCGCGGACCAGAGCCTCCGGGACCCGCGCTGGCGGTGGCGTCGCCTTCTTTTACAGCAACCGCATCGACAGGGTCCTTCGAGCGGTTGGTCAGCCACTGCTGGAAGATGCCGAGCACGTTGCTCACCGTCCAGTACAGCACCAGTCCGCTGGCAAAGCTGTAGAGGAAGATCAACAGCACCAGCGGCATGAACTGGAAGATCGTGCGCTGCAGGTTGTCCGTCGACGGCGAAGGCGTCATGCGCATCTGGAAAAACATCGAGAGGGCCATCAGAATGGGCAGCAGGTTGAAGGGAAAGCCGCCGATGACAAAAAGCTGGTCCTGCGCCGAGAGGTCGGCGATCCACAGAAAGTCCGCGTAGCGCAGCTCCGAAGCGGTGCGCAACATGAAGAACAGGCCGAGGAAAATCGGCATCTGCACCAGCAGCGGCAGGCAACCGGCGGCGGGATTGACCTTGTGCTCCTTAAACAGGCGCATGGTCTCCTTCTGCATCTTCTGCGGGTTGTCCTTATACTTTTCCCGCAGCTCCTTCATTGGCCCGGAAATCTTCTGCATGCGCTTGGCCGAGCGCGTTTGTACCGCCGTCAACGGCCAGAGGATCGCCTTGACGATGATGGTCAGCAGGATGATCGCGACACCCCAGTTGCCCACACCCCACTGCAGGCCATTCAAGGCCAACAAGAGCGGAATGCTGATCCAGGAGAACCAGCCAAACTGCATCACCTCGTCCTGCTCGCCGCCCAACGCAGTCAGCCGCCGATACTCCTTCGGGCCCACGTAGAAAGCCGCCTCCAACACGCGGGTTTCGTTGGGGGCCAGTTCGCCCATGTCGATCAGCAAGGACGCCTCCAGGCCGGTGGCTTTGCGCCGGTCAAACTCGTCCGGGTCGAGCAGCAGGTCGTCCACGTACAGGCGCGAACCAAAGGTCTCTGTACCCAGTGTGAGAATGCCCGCAAAGAACTGGTTCTTGACCGTGGCCCAGCGCGTGCCCGGGGTGCTTTCCAGTAGCACTTCCTGGCCCGGACCCCCGCCGAACAGCCCCAGAAAACCGCTGCTGGCGAAGAAATTGGTCACACTGAAAAAGTTGGCCTCGTCACCGTCATACACACCCGCCGCCAACGCCTCTGCCGCGCCGACGCCACCGGTGGGTGGCAACGCACCCAAACCCACGAAGAAGCTCAACGGCACGACGGTGTCTTCTCGTCCCGCCGGCGGCTGGTAGCCGAACTCCGTCTTGTGGTTGATAATGTACTCCTCCGACTCCTCGCCCTGCTGCTGCAGTGAGTACACGCGCCGAATGATGACCCCGTCGGGATCGCGGCGAATGAACGAAATGGCCAGCTGCGCTTCGTCGAGCTTTTCGAGCGTGAAGCGGCGCAGGCGCGGGCCGGGGCGATTGGCCGAACCGCCGGCGGGCCGACTCAGGCCCAATGCGGGCTGGGCTCCGGACGGATTGAAAACGACCGGTACATCGCCGTCGATCTCGGTGGGATAGGCCAGCTTGCCGTTCTCTTCGGCCACAAGCGCTACCTGCTCGATGGCACCGCCGTCATTGGTGAAGGTGACCTCGATAAAGCCGTTGCTGAGGGTGACTTTCTCCTCGGGCAGCGCCGCTTCTTCGTCGGCACGTTTGCTGCGGCGCACAAGCGAAGGCTCGGCGTCGTCCGTCGTCGGAATCGGCTCGATGGAGTCCGAGATTCTCTGCGGGGCTTCCTCGGCAGGCCCGTCCACCACGGTATCGTCGGTGTTCTCCGGCGTGGGCACACGCTCAGGTTCCGCTTCGCCCGAACGTTCCCGGGCGGTTTCCTGTGGTGGGGGCGGGTTGGGCGCGGTGAACTGCAGCGACAAAAAGGCCGCCATCAACAGGACCAGTCCAATGATCAGATTCTTTTTGTCCATCCGCGTAGGGCGTGTCGAAAAATGTCAGCTTTGGGTGGCGGAGCCGTCGCTCGGTTCCGTAGCCCGACCCGTCTCATGGGCCGGCGTTCCGGAGGAATGTACGTGACAGGCCTGGGGCACTGGGTCGTGGCCGCCAGGATGAAAGGGGTGGCAGCGCAGGATACGCCGCAACGACAACCAGCCCCCACGTACGATGCCATGTTGGCGCAAGCTCTCCAAGGCGTAGGCCGAACATGTCGGATGAAACCGGCATCCGCAGTTGGGGCCAAAGAGCAGGCGCTTGAGCGGCGAGAGGGTGTAGCGGTAGACCTGCACCAGGCCCATCGCCAGCATGGCCAGCACTCGGCTTAGCGCGTGGAAAAGATAGGCGACGTTCACTGTCGACCTCCTGACGGAATGTCCCCGCTGGGGCGACGCGCGCGGCCTTGAGCTTTCTCCACCCCGCGCAAAAACGCTGACTCGAGCGCCGCAAAGGCTTCCGTTGCCACCGCCGCACGGCAAATGACCACCACGTCGGCATAGGCCGGCAGCACCTCAGGATGCTTGCGAAAGATTTCGCGAAAACGCCGCTTGGCTCGATTGCGCACCACCGCGTTGCCCACTTTGCGCGAAGCTACAAGGCCCAACCGCGCGGGTTCGGGACCTTCGCCCGTTCGCCGTAAGCGCAGCCGCAGGAAAAACGTACCGCACTCGGCCCGCGCGCTTCGGCTGCGCACCGCCGCGAAATCAGCCGGGCGCTTCAGCCGCCGGGCCGCGCCAAAACGCTGCGACACCGTCGCCATGGTCACTCCCGCTATCCCCAACACAGGCTCCACCGCCGGCGGAATCAACCCGCCAGACGCTTGCGTCCCTTGCGCCGGCGGTTGGCCAGCACCTTGCGACCGCCGCGGGTCAGCTTGCGGGCACGAAACCCGCAACGACGGGCGCGCTTGAGACGGGAGGGTCGGAAAGTCGGTTGCATGGCGGCTCTGGGGCGTTAATCAAAACGAGCAGACAACCGTGTCGGCGCATCGGTGTCAAGCACGCACGGAAGGGTCCATCAGGCGGCGGCAGGTCTCCAGGTAGCGCTCCTGCGTGCGCTGAACAACGCTGGGCGGCAAGTCCGGGCCCGGGGCGGTTTTGTCCCAATCGAGACCCTCAAGGTAATCGCGCACATATTGCTTGTCGAAAGCGGGTTGCGCGCGACCAGGCGTGTAACCGTCGCGCGGCCAATAGCGCGAGGAGTCTGGCGTGAGCACCTCGTCGATCAGGTGCAGGCTCCCGTCGGCATCGCGGCCAAACTCAAACTTCGTGTCCGCCAGGATCAACCCGCAGGCATCAGCGGCCTGGGCGCCCAGTTGAAACAAGGCCAGGGAAGCCCGCTTGACCGTGTCAAAGGTTGCGTCGCCGACCAGCGCGCGCGCCTCGGCCTGAGTCAGCGGTTGATCGTGGCCCGCCTGCGCCTTGGTCGTCGGCGTAAACAACGGCTCCGGTAGTTTCGAGGCTTCGCGCAGATCCTGCGGCAAGGCGTGCCCCTGCACGGCGCCATTTTGCTGATAATCTTTCCAGGCGCTGCCAGCGAGGTAACCGCGCACCACCGCCTCCAGCGGCAACGGTTCCAGCCGACGCACCAGCATCGAACGTTCAAAGCAGTCGCTGCCGCCGATTTGATCGAGCAAAGCGCGTAGACGTGCGTCGTGGTCGTCCGCGAGGTGATGTGGCATGACCGCTGCCGCTCGCGCAAACCACCACAGGCTAATTTGCGTCAGCAGCACGCCCTTACCCGGAATGCCCGTCGGCAGAATGACGTCGAAGGCCGACAGGCGATCCGTGGCAACGATCAGGAGGTGGTGGTCGTCGCCCGCGTCAAAAATTTCGCGCACCTTGCCTGAGCCAAGATGCTTTAGCGCCAGGTCGGCCTGGCTCGTAACGCACGGCCCGCTTAGGGCCTTCTGCAATGCCTCCATCCGCATGCCCACGTTTTCGCGCGACACCAGGCACCGGCGCAACCCTCAGTGCCGCGAAACCAAAAAATTCCTTGCGCCGCTGAGCTTCGCGTGTAGTTTTCGCTGTTTCCTGATGACGGCATCAACCGTTCGTTCAGACCACGTCCCCTTCGTCTAGGCAGGTCTAGGACTCTGGATTTTCATTCCAGCAACAGGGGTTCGAATCCCCTAGGGGACGCCATTTCAAGCGCCGTTGTTCTAGCGGATGATACTTCATTTCGAGCTCGCTGCAGGCGCGGCATCGGTTGGTATTTATTGCGCTGGCTCCGTTTCGACACGGATGTAGGCCACTGCACGATTCGGGGTTGTGGACGTCCGTTGATGCTAGGTCCCTGCCGATGCGGCTTCAGCTCGGAAGGGCGGTAGATAAAAACGGCGTCCAATCAAAGACGCCGCTTTAGATGGAAAAGTGGAGTTTCCCGGGCGCCTATTGTGCAAGGTTGAGCTTGCGCAATTTAGGGGCAATGACGTAGCGGCAGTAACCGTTGTTCGGGTTGTTATCGAAGAAATCCTGGTGGTAATCTTCGGCCGGATAGAAGGTGCCAGCGTCGCTGATTTCAGTCACAATTGGCACGACAAAATCCTTTTGGGCTACTTTCTTGGATTGTTCCGCGATTTCGCGCTGCTCGGGCGAGTGCACGAAAATGGCCGACCGGTATTGCGGGCCAACGTCGTTGCCCTGGCGGTTCAGGGTCGTTGGGTCGTGGGCCTGCCAGAAGAGGCTCAGGAGTTCGTCGTACCCTAGCTTGTCCCCGTCATACTCGATACGCACGGCTTCGGCGTGGCCAGTGCGTTTGCCGATGACCTGCTCGTAGGTCGGGTCTTCAACGTGGCCGCCCGTGTAGCCGCTGGTGACGGAGTAAACACCGTCGATGCGCTCGAAGACAGCTTCGACGCACCAGAAACAACCACCGGCAACGGTGGCAACTTGGAGATTTTCAGGTTTTTCCTTCGGCATCTGTGCGGGTTTAATGGGTTCATTGGAGCTGAGGTAGAGCGCTCCGCCAAACAGTCCGGCAGCTACGAGATAGATCAACGCCTGTCGCATAAAGAGTCCTTCGTTAGTGGTTGCAGATGGTAGGAGCAAACCACAGGCCGATTTCTTCCCGGCGATTTGAATTTCACCCAGCGGCCACGCCGCCTTCGAGGGCAAAGGCGCGACGCTGCAGGTAGCGCGGGCGCTCGCCGGGGTGGCGCACCGTCTCCAGCAAGACGAAGTGCTCGACGCGGAAAGGCGCCGTGCCGAAATCCTCGTGGCGCTTCAAAAACTGCCGCGCCTGCTCACCGGAAAGCCCGTTGCTGCGGCCCAGCGTGATGTGCGGGTGAAAGGCACGCTTGCCTGGGTCCAGACCGAGATTAAAGAGGTCGCTTTCGAGGCGTTGCTGCAGTTGGAAAAGCACCGGGTGCCCGCTGCCCAGACCGGCCCAAAGGACTCGGGGCGGACCGCGTTCGGGAAAACGCCCCACCCCACTGACCTCAAGCATGAAAGCGGGGAAACGTGCCTGCGCGAAGGCCTCGATAGCAGCCTCCTCAAAGCCCGCTCCAGCCTCGCCGATGAATTTGAGGGTGAGGTGGAAATTGTCCTCGGGCGTCCAGGACACGCGGCTGAGCGGTTCGGCGACGCCGCGGAGGGCCGCGCGGACGTAGTCGGGCAGTTCAATCGCCACGAACAGCCGCCGCACTGGTTGTTGCCTCCGGTTGAAAAATGCGGTGGACGACTAGCCTTCGGCGCGCTCCTTGGCGTCGACTTCGAGCGCGTCGGCCAGCTGCTGAAGGGTTTCCGCCGCCTTGGCCTTGGCGCCGGGCAGGTCGCCGGGCTCCTCAACCGGTTCGTGGGCGAAGGTGTAGAATTTGATCTTGGGTTCGGTGCCGGAACCACGCACGGCGTAGCTGTAGCCGCCGGCCAGTTCGAGGAAGAAAAAGTCTTCTTTGGGGATGGGCTTGCCGTCGGCGTCCTCGAGGTCCTGGGTGCCAAAGTCGGTGACCTTTTCCACGTCGAAGCCGGCCATGGACTCGGGGGCGTCGTCGCGATAGCTCTGGATGATGCGCTGGATCTTGGCCGAGCCCTCGGCGCCCTCGAAGTAGAGGTTGAGCAGGCTCTCCTTGAAGTATCCGTATTTCTCATACAGGCCGTCCAAGTACTCGAGGACGGTGAGGTTATTGCGCTTTAAGTAGGCGGCCAGTTCGCAGAACATGAGCGCGGCGCTGTTGGCGTCTTTGTCGCGGACACGGTCGCTGGCCAGGTAGCCGTAACTCTCCTCGCCGCCAAAAACGTAGTAGGTGCTGTACTCGAGGAGAATCTGCACGCGGGTGGAGATGTCGGTGGCGTCGTAGTCGATGACGAGACCTTCTTCCTCGAGCAGCCCGGCGGCCATCTCGGCCTCATAGAGCTTGAGCTTTTCGCCGATCCACTTGAAGCCGGTCAGCGTGTCGATGACCTTGAGTCCATGCTCCTCGGCGATGGCTTTCTGCATCGGCGTGGTGACAAAGGTCTTGATCAAGGCAGCTTTGTCGGTGCCGACCTCGGGCAGGATTTCCATCTCCTTGAGCGTGGTGATGCGGTACTCAGCCAGGAGCGAGCCGATGACGTTGCCCGTGAGCAGCACCCAGTCCTCGTCCTCGCCCGAGCCCGGAACGGCCACCCCCATGCGGTCGGCATCGGGGTCGGTGGCGAGGACCAGGTCGGCGTCTTCGTCGTTGGCCAGAGCGATGGCGACCTCGAGGGCCTCGGCGTTTTCAGGATTAGGCGAACGGACGGTGGGGAAGCGTCCATCGGGCTTGCCCTGGGCTTCGGGTACCATGGCCTCGACACCAAAACGGCGTAGGGCGGGGACGGAGGAAATGGCTCCGGTGCCGTGGATAGGGGTGAAGACCACCTTGGGCGGCGAATCTTCGAGCACCTCCTGGTCGAGCACGGTTTCTTCGAGCACGTCGAGGTAGGCCTCGTCGACTTCCTTGCCCAGGATGGAGACGCCCTTGAGGTTGACCTTCAGGAAGGGCGGGATCTCCTTCAGCGCGACGGCGTTGACCTTCTCGAGAATGCCCTCGGCATGGGGGGTGACGGTCTGGCCGCCGTCCTCGAAATAGGCCTTGAAGCCGTTGTCCTCGGGGGGGTTGTGGCTGGCGGTGATCATGGCGCCGCAGGTACACCCCAGCTGGCGCACGGCGAAGCTGAGTTGGGGTGTGGAGCGCGGGCCGTCAAAGAGCAGGGCGATGCCGCCCAGCCGCGTCCAGGTTGAGGCGACCAGTTCGGCAAAGTCACGGGAGTAATGGCGCACATCGTGGCTGATGACGATTTTTGGCACCTCGAAACGCAGCGGGTCCTCGGCCAGGTAGGCCTCCGCGTAGCGGAAAAAGCCAATCGCCGCACGTACGACCACAAAATCGTTGAGCATCGCGGTGCCCACGCCCGGATGCTCGGGTGCGCCCAATTCGGAGGGGCGCCCCTTCTCGGCTTCGGTGACGCGGGCGGCGATGGTTTTACCGCGAATGCCGCCGGTGCCAAAGCTCAGCTGCTTGAAAAAGCGGTCGTTGAGGCTGTCCCAGTCGCCGGCTTCGATCAATTCGGCCAGCGAAGCCAGAGCCCAGTCGGGCAGGAAACCGGCCTCCAGCCAGGCGCACAGGTGGCGGGCGCTGCTCTCCAGCAGGCTGCTTTTCTTCTCGGCATCACGCACTTGCGTGACGAGGTCGGCGGTATCGGCTACGGACATGGTGGCTGGGCGAGGAAAACAAAAACGGCGTGACGCGTCAGGTTGGGTGAAGTGCTCGAAGGCCTCGGGGTCACCGTTGCGTCCCACCCCGGTGGCATTGCGCGCAAGCCGTCAATCTAGGGACGCCGCACCGTCCTTGTCATCAAGAAAAGCGGGCACTGATCGCAACCGTGGTCACGTACCCAGGTAAAAGCCCTCGGTCAGGGTCGGGCGCTCGCTTTCGGGCAGGGCCTGCCATTTCGCGACAAAGGTGGCCTCGTCGCTGGCGAAAAGCGGGCTGATCTCGAGGCTGAAAGGCGGCAGGCCGGAGTCGTCGCATTCCACCGCCACACCGGCGGCCTTGAGCCAGCGCGCGCCCTGGCGGCACTGGTCGTCGCGGCTGCTCTGAGGCGAATCGACGCCCTCGGCGTTTTTGACCGGGCTGAAGACATCCGCACGGCGCGCCTCCACGATGACGGGGTTCTGGGCGAACGGCAAGGCGTCAAAGACGAACATCTCGAACTTCACCCCGTTAGGCGCGTCGGGCTTTACGGGCTGGCCCGCCTCGTCGACGGTGGCGATCTTTTTGTCGGCGCGGTGGAAGCCCAGCCGCAGGGCCGGGTCCTCGCCCGAGCCGCAGCGCTCGATGAAGCCCCGCGCGAAAACGTGGATGGCAATGGAGCCGGCGCGGTAATACAACTGGCCATGGGCGTCGCGCTGCTCGGCCAGTGCGTCGGGCAGGTCGGAGTACTCGATGACAACGGTGCGCCCGCGTTGACGGCAGAAGTGCCCCAGCTTCTCCTTGGCGTAGGCCTTGGGGATCATGATGCTGGAGCAGTCGCTGTGCCCCTGCAGATGGTAGCCGATGAAGACCGGGTCGATGACCGGCACCAGCGGATTGTCCACCTGGAAATACGACAGAGTGTCGATGCCCGCGGCTGCCATCGTCCGGCAGGCCCCGGAGCGCACCAGCGCACGCAGGGAACCGCCGTGACCGTCCGGGCTCATCGCGATGGAATGCCGGGCCGCGAGCAGGATTTTCCCGGCGGGGTCAACCGCTGGCATCCGGCCCTGGCGAAACAGGTGCACGCTGTCCGCACCCAGGCCGAACCAGTCGTGCGCCTCGAAGAAGCTCGCGGTGGCCTCGTGGTTGGCGTGGCTGGTCATGATGAACCAGGGAATGGCCGCTCGGTAGCGCTGGCGCGCCGCTAGGATTGTTTCGGCAAAGACCTGGAAGAGCGTTTTTTGCTGGACCGGGGTGACGGGGAACGTGCCCTTGGGCCCGTCGTAGCCCAGGCGCGTGCCTTGACCGCCCGCCACGACAAACGCGGCCACCCGACCAGCCCGCAGCGCGCCGTCGCCGATCTCCCGGGCGGCTTGCTGATCGCGCAGCCCGGCTGCATCGTCCATGGCCGGCAGCGGAACGTAGGGCGCGGGCTCCAAATCAGACAGGTCGACCCCGGCTCCCGAGTGCCCCTGCACCAGCGTCTCGTTGAGGTGTGCCAGCTCCAGCAGATCAATCTCGGCGGCTTCACTGAGCAGCTGCGCACGCTCGTCCGCATTCAAGTCGTCCCAAAAGCGGAACACATGGCCCTGGCCCGCTGCCTGGAACTGCGCGCGCAGGGTCTCTTCAGAAATCGTTGCCGTACTCATGCTTCGCTCACTTCAAAGGAACCCGAAATTTCCCGCGCGAGCCTGCCAGCTTGAGCCGCTCACGCACAAGACTGGAATGGGCGCAGGACCTGTCGACGTTGGAAACGGGCGGGCTACTGCTGAGGGAAGCGAAAGACCGTGTCGCCCTCGCGGACGTAGCCCAGGCGGTCGCGCAGGACGCGTTCAGCCAGTGCGTCGTCGGTCTCCAGGCGTTCGGCAAAGGCGCGCTGACGCTCGATGCGGGCCTGCAGCGCGCGAATTTCCAAGGAGAGCGCGGCCTCACGTTCACGCTGAAAGGCCACTTCACGCTGCCCTTTCTGAAGCTCGCCCCAGCAGACGACGGACGTGACGATGAACACCACCAGCGCCGCCACGAAGCCCAACTGGTGGCCCCAGGGCTGCGCCGTGCGCGTGCCCGCCTCCCAACTGCCTTGCGGCTGTTCGTCCCTTGTCTCCACCTTCTGGATACACAAAGGCGCTTCGGCAAAGGGGTCGCAAGCGCAAAAACCATTACGTACGCTTACACGCACTTGGCGGCCTGACCCTTAACGCCAGCCATCTTCAACCGACTGTATAGCGTGATGGTGGAGGTGCCCAAGGCCTCGGCCTCTTTGCCAACGCACGCTCTATTCGTCCCGGCCACCGGCCGCGGGCCGTTCGCTCCGGTCCGCCGCCTCCCCGAGCCGGGCGCTTTCACCGATGTACGCCGACTTTTACGGGTTCAGCGAGATGCCCTTCAACGGAACGCCCGACCCGCGCTTCCTCTTCCTCTCGCCTGGGCACCAGGAGGCGTTGGCGCACCTGCGTTACGGCATCGAGGACCGCAAAGGCTTCATCGTGCTGGTGGGCGAAGTAGGTTGCGGGAAAACCACCCTGTGCCGCGCGCTGCTCAACGAGCTGGACCCCGCCGTTTACGAGACCGCGCTGGTGATGAATCCTCGCATCAACGAGGTGCAGCTGGTGCTGACGATTCTGCGCGAAATCGGCGAGGACGTGGACCCCGCCTCCGTCATCGACCCGACCGGCGAACTCAATGAAGCACTGCTGCGCCGCATCGCCGCAGGCAAGGAGATCGTGCTGATCATCGACGAGGCTCAAAACCTGTCCTTTGAGGTGCTGGAGCAGTTACGGCTGCTCTCCAATTTGGAAACCGACGACCGCAAGCTCCTGCAGATCGTACTTATCGGGCAACCTGAGCTGAAGGAGAAGCTGGCCGAAAAACGCCTGCGCCAGCTGCGTCAACGCATTCAGGTTTACTTCGAACTGAAGCCGCTGAAGGGACGCGGCCAGGTGAACGCCTACATTCAGCACCGGCTGACCCTGGCCGGCGGAATAGGCCGCCCGCAATTTACGCCCCGTGCCTTAAACACCATCAGCAAACGCACGCAGGGCACCCCTCGCCTGATCAACACCTTGTGCGACAAGTCGCTGCTGTCGGCTTTCGTGCGCAGCGCCGACGTGGTGCGCTCCTCGGACGTGCGCCGTGGCCTCAAGGAGATGAGCAAGTTTTAGCGAGGGTTTCGGTGCTTCCTTTCGGGTTATTTGGTTCCACATTTGGAGTGTTTGCGTGAAACAGTGTTTCCTAATTACGCGCCTGATCTCATCTGTATGCAACAAGCCAGGGGCCATTCGCTGACCGCACTCGAAAGGCGCTTCTCTCTTCTACATGCGAGTACCTGACTTCTTCATTTCTTTGTCCGTCTTTCTCCTCATATAGCCCGTGTCACTCATTCAACAGGCCCTGCGCAAGCACTCCAAAACGCCCTCGGCGGTTCCTCGAAGCCCGGGGAGCCGCGGCGCGTCGCGCTCGCCCGTACGCGGCGCCTCGCAGCTGATCCCGGTGGAGACCATCGAACTCACCCCGAAGAAGGAAGGCGGGGTGAACGCGCGTTTGATGACGCTGGCGATCATCTCGGGGCTACTGACGCTGGCGGCGCTGTTCACGGTCGCGGGTTACTTTTTGACGGGAAGCCCCGGCAGTTCCCCGACGCCGTCACCGACACAAACGACGCTGTACTTGAACAACACGTTTCACGGGACGGACACTGAGGCGCTTTTCGCCGAAACAGCGCCCGCGGACAACGCTCCGGTTGCGGCCCCGGCATCCGCGTCGGCACCGCAAACCTTTAGCCTGCCCGCGCCAGAGCCGGCCGGGGTGCCCGCTGCCCAAGCCGAAACACCCGAGAGCCCACCGCAATCGCCTGAGGTCGTCATGGACGTCGACGCGCTGGCCAGCTTTGAAAAGCCCGCCGCCGTGGCCGCCCGCGCCGACGAGACGCTGCACCTGGTGCGACGCACGCCGGTGCAGGCCTTGCGCTTTTACGGGCCTGACGATCCGCGCAACAAAGTTTTCGCGGCCAACCGGCTGCTGCGCCAAGGGGACCTGTTCCTGGAAAATCCGGAACTGAAAATCGCCCGTATCCTTCAATCCGCCGTCATTTTGGTCGATGAAACAGGACGTGAGTTCAGGAAGCCAATCCTCGGACGCTGATTCCTCTGCGACGCCCGAAAATCTCAGCCCGGCCCCGACCCCGCCCAGCAGCGGTGAGATGGTGCCGGAAGCCTCGACGGCGCGTGCGCTGCAGCCCGCGACACCGCAGCAGCCGCAGCCCAAACCTTCGTTGAAACTGCGCCCGCAGGCCCCCGACACGCCTGAAGCTCCCGCGCCCGCACCGCTGTCCACGCCCGAGCCAGCTGCCGCCGCCGAGTCGATTCCGCCAGCCACGCCTGAACCAGCCCAGAAGCCGGAATTACCTCCAGGTCTGCCGCCGCTCGAACCGCTTTCAACCACGAATCCGGGCCTTCAAACGCCTCAAGCCCTGCAGACTACGCCGCCGTTGCCTGAACTGCCCACGGCATCGTCTGCCCCAGCGGCCACGCCTCTTTCGCCAGTGGCGGAAACGCCCGCGGCGCCCGCCTCGGCGCAACAGCCGAGCCCAGTGGAGACGTCTTCGCCGCAAGCGCAGACAGCCGGCACCGCGCCCCGTTTTGAAATCCGCAAGGGCCCGCCGCGTGAAAGCGTGGCCAAGGGGGTGACGTTGCCGCCTATGAGCCAGTCGCGGCCCCAAGTTCCAGGCAACCCAACCTCGAGCGCTCCGCCGCATCCGCCAGCTTTCAGTGGCTTGCCGGACAAGCCCGCGCAGCCCTTTGGAGGAAGTCCGTCTCGGGCAGGTTTCAATCCGGATGTTTCGACCGATCCGGCCGCTCAGGCGCTGGACCAGACGCTCAATCCGGAAGCGGCCGCTACCGCTCCGCCGCCCGGGCCGCGTGCGGGTTTGCGTGTACGCAAGGGAGCGACCGCTCCGCCACCGTTCGTGTCAGAAGACGCCGCGCCGGCGGGTGCCGCAGCCGAGCGCTCGGGCACCAAGGCCAGCCTGATCCTGCTGCTCATCCTGTTGTTACTGTTGGCAGGTGCTGGAGCGATGTTCTTTTACGGCGTCGATGCGGTGATGGAAGGCGATTTTCTGAAGGATGTGGCCGGGGACAGTGACCCCGGCGACCGCGGCCCTGAAACCCGCGACATTGACGGCACCGAAGCCGAAGACCCCTTTGCCGCCGTCAGTAATCCGGTGCTGGCCGCGCAACAGCAGGTGCGTAACAACGCAGCCGCGACCGAACGCACCATCGAGGTTAACCGCATCCTGCGCTCGGGCTCCACGCCCGCTCAGCCGCGCCCGTTAACACCGTCCAACGGCAACAAAAGCCCGTCCGTGGCTGCCGCCGAGCCCACGACGCCGGCCCCGCCTCCCGCGCCGATCAAAAAGCTCAAGCCGCAGCCCGAAGTGGTCCACTACCTGCGCTCGCTGCACATCACCGGTGTGTTCATGACCGGCTCCGGCAGTGCGAAAATGATGGTCGACGGTCAGGTGTTTCTGCTGGGTCAGACGATCAACCCTGACTTGGAACTGCGCTGGGTGGACTACCGCAAGGAAGATGGCCGGCTCATCTTCCAGGACTCCGAGGGCATGGGCTACGTGAAGAAGTTCTAGGGCGGCCCTCAACACACCACCTGGCGGTGCTGACGGCGGTACTGGCGGGGGGCGACCCCGAAACGCTTTTGGAAGAGCGTGTAAAAGTGGCTGAGGTTGGGCAGACCAACGTTGGCGGCGACTTCCATAATCGGCTCGTCGCTGCTTTCCAGCTGCCGCGCAGCGTGGTCCAGGCGCAGGTCACGAATGAGTTGTGAGGGCGTGCGGCCCACAAACTGCCGCGTGACCCGGGTGACGTGCTCGTGGCTGCGACCGCACAGGCGCACAAACGCCGGCACCCCTTCGGCAAAGAGGGCGCGCTGCTCGACTTTTTTCAGCGCATCGACAAGCCAGTCGGGCGTCCCGGCCGGCAGCGCGTTGGCCACAGGATCGCGCAATTCGTAGAGCAGGTTCAGCAGAAATCGCTCGAGAAAAAAGCGTTCGCGCGGAGCCGCCGCCAGTTCGCGCAGGGCACTTTCAAGACGACCGAGTACGCTGGGGCTCAGTTCGACGAGTTCGGGCTGATTGCCGGCGGCGGCATAGAAGCGGGATTTCTCCGCCAGGTAACGCGCCTGCACGAAGTCAGCGGTACCAGTGGGAAAGGCAAGGTTAGTGATCCGCAGGGGTTCCGGCCCGTTAGGCTCGAGCGTGTGGAAATCCGACTCCCGAATGAAAGCCAGCGTGCCCGGCTGCAGGTATTCGGTCTGGCCATTGATGGTGTGACGGCACCGGCCCTGGTGCACTACGAACAACTCGCTGAAGTCGTGGCCATGATAGCCGCGGTCGGTCGCGCGGCGGGGCAACTCGCCTTCCACAAGGTGGAAGGCCGCACCGGTGGTTGCGACATCGCGCCAGTACAGAACCTTCACGTATCAAAAAAACAAAAGAAAAAGGCGCTCAGCTGCAAGCGAAATCAATTTAGATAAGGTATAAAGAAAACGAATACGCGAGATACAATTCCACTTTTGACGGCACAAGCATCCATGACGACCACATCCACAACCTCTGGGCGCCACCCTGGCGCTACCCGCTCCCGCTTGAATGACCGCCATGTGGCCGACTACCGCCGCGAAGGGTTCACCATTCTCAATGAGCCGATTCTGGCTCCGGCGAAGTTCGAGGCGCTCAAGGCGCACTTTGACCAGAAGCTGGCGCAGTGGCCCGCCGACCAGCGCCCCGAGGGCATGGACGTGCCCCACTTCACTGACCCGGCGCTCTTCGAATGGATTTTTGACGATGCGATCCTCGACCTGGTGGAGCCGCTGATCGGACCGGACATCGCGCTGTTCTCCACGCACTTCATTTGCAAGCCCAAGGGCGACGGGCGCCGCGTGCCCTGGCACGAGGATTCGGCCTATTGGAAAACTGCGCTCGAGCCGATGGAGGTCGTCACGGTGTGGCTGGCGATCGACCCCTCGACCAAGGCCAACGGCTGCATGCGCGTCATCCCGCGCACTCACGAAGGCACCGCGCAAGCCGGCTTTTCGGACTACGACGACGTCGACCCGAATCAGAACGTTTTTCCAACCGAGATCACGCCCAAGCAGCGCAATGACGCGCTGGCGGTCGACATCGAGTTGCAGGCCAACGAAGCCTCGCTGCACGACGCCAAGCTGATGCACGGCTCCGAGGCCAACACCAGCGACCTGCGCCGGTGCGGCTACACCATGCGGTTCATGCCGTCATCGGTGAAGCTGTCCGAAAAAAATCAGGCTTATCACCAGCTGTACCTGGCGCGCGGCAAGAATCTCTCCGGGCAAACCTGCTACGGCGACCCCACCCAGGCCTACGACGCCCTGCGCGAAACCCGCCTGCAACGCGGCAAGGCGGGGCACTAGGCATTTCGCACCGCTTGGGCCAAGGCCCGGAAGCTCGGCGTTTTTCCTGTGAAGGGAGCGCTGCACAAACGCGCTTGTTGGTGGGGCGGAGTAGCAGGGCGCGCTAGGGGGCAAGGCGAGATTTGACTTGGGGCGGAGAGTTGAGGATGGTGGGAGATTGCAAAACAGGTTATCCTGACTGAGGAAGCCAAGATTCGATTGAGGCAAGATGATCAAACCCACCACAGAGACAGCGACCCAAGCCCCCAAGCTCTCCAAGAACGAAGGCCTGAAAGAGACCAGCAATTTTTTGCGCGGCACCATACTGGAAGGGCTGGCGGACACGACCACAGGCGCCATCAGCGACGACGACACGCAGCTGACGAAGTTCCACGGCATTTACCAGCAGGACGACCGCGACCTGCGCAGCGAGCGCCGTAAGCAGAAGCTCGAAAAGGCCTTCATTTTCATGGTGCGCGTGCGCGTGCCCGGCGGCATTTGCAGCTCCGAGCAGTGGCTGAAAATGGACGCCATCGCCGATGCGCGGGCCAACGGTACCTTGAAGTTGACCACGCGGCAGGCTTTCCAGATTCACGGCGTGCTCAAGGGCGAATTGAAGCCGGCCATTCAGGACATCGACCGGGCGTGCCTCGACACCATCGCGGCCTGCGGCGACGTGAACCGCAACGTGATGTGCAATCCCAATCCGTACACCAGCGATGCGCACGCCCAGGCCTATGAGCTGGCCAAGGCGATTTCGGCGCACCTGACCCCGGCCACACGGGCGTACCACGAAATCTGGCTGGACGGCGAGAAGGTCTCCGGCGGGGCCGAGGAGGAAGAGCCCATTTACGGAAAGACGTACCTGCCCCGCAAATTCAAGACCGTGGTGGCCGTGCCTCCGAGCAACGACGTAGATATCTTTGCGCACTGCCTGGGCTTTATGAGCATCGTGGAGGACGGGCAGGTTGTGGGTTACAACGTGACCGTCGGTGGCGGCATGGGCATGTCCCACGGAAAAACCGAAACCTACCCGCGCCTGGCCGACGTGTTGGGTTTCTGCACGCCAGAGCAGGCGGTGGCGGTGTCCGAAGCCGTTGTTAAGGTGCAGCGCGATTTCGGCGACCGAACCGACCGCAAGCACGCGCGCCTGAAGTACACCGTGGAAGACCTCGGGCTGGAGCGCTTTCGCGAACTGGTTGAGACGCACCTGGACTTCAAACTGGAAACGGCTCGGCCCTATCATTTCGAAAGCAACGGCGACCTTTACGGCTGGGCCGACCAGACCAACGGGCGCCAGAGCCTCACCCTCTTCATTGAAAACGGGCGCGTGCGCGACGACGGCAAGCACCGGGTCAAAAGCGGTCTGCGCGCCATTGCCGAAATCCACGACGGGGACTTTCGACTGACCCCGAACCAGAATTTGATCATCGGTAACATCGATCCGGCCAACCGTCCGCAAATCGAACAATTGCTCGAGGATTACGGCATTGCCGCGTTGCAGAACCCGACCGGGCTGCGCGGGCGCTCAATGGCCTGCGTGGCGCTGCCCACCTGCGGACTGTCCCTGGCCGAGTCCGAGCGCTACCTGCCTCGCCTGGTCGACGCGCTGGACACCGTAGTGGAGTCCTGCGGACTGCGCGAGGAGGAGATTAACATTCGCATGACCGGCTGCCCGAACGGCTGCGCCCGCCCGTATCTGGGCGAGATCGGTTTCGTGGGCAAGGCACCGGGCAAGTACAACGTGTACTTGGGCGCGGGCTTTGCGGGCAACCGCCTCAACAAGCTCTACCGCCAGTCGGTGAAGCAGGAAGACATCGTGCCCCTGTTGCAGCCGATTCTCGAGGACTACGCCAAATCGCGGCAGTCCGGCGAGCGCTTCGGCGACTTTGTCATCCGGCAAGGCTACATCGCCGCCTCCGGCAACGGCGCCGATTTTCACGCGAATCTGCCCGAAGCTGTGAAGGGGTAGCCTCCCGGCAATGCGCGCCTGTACTTGCGTTCATGGGCGAATCGGGTTTCTTGCAAGGGTCTTGAAGCTTGTTTCGACTCCTCTGCAGTGCACCTCTCCTACCCCAACAAGCCTGGCTCGCTCGACCGTCTTGAATCCGACCTGGCTGATTTTGCGTCGCGCAAGGGCCTTGGGGCAAAGGTGCATTCAGCGCTTCAACTCTGCCTGGACGAAGCCCTAAGCAATGTGATTGCGCACGGCTACGCGCCGGGCGAAAGCCAGACGATCGAGCTGGAGTTGGAAATCGACGCGAACGGGGTGACGGCCACGTTGACGGATTCGGGCAAGGCTTTCGACCCGCTGCGCGAAGCGTCGGTGGGCCACTCGATGCGGGCGGTTCAAGACTCGGATGCAGACGAGTCCGCGAACGACGCGGGCATGGGCGTTTTTCTGATGCGGCGCATGCTCGACGAGTTGCACTATGTACGCCAGGACGGGCGCAATGTGCTGCGATTGCACAAACGTTTTGAGCGGACACGCAACGCCTCGACCCCGAAGAAGGTCGCCAGTCGCTGAGAAAACTCGCCTTGCCTCGGCCGCTGTGGAAACGTGCGCGCCATGCAGGTCGCCGTTTACTCCAGCAAGCCTTACGATGAGCGTTTCCTCAGCGAGGCCAACACCCGCGCGGACGCCGGCCACGAGCTGACGTTCTACAAGCCCCCGCTGGATGCCTCGACTGCGCCCGGAGCGAAGGACTACGAGGGCATCTGCGCGTTCGTGAACGATGAGTTGTCGCGGCCGGTGCTGGAGGTTTTGGCCTCTGGCAAAACGCGACTGATTGCGCTGCGCTGCGCGGGGTTCAACAACGTCGATCTGCAGGCCGCGCAGGAACTGGGTCTGACCGTGGTGCGTGTACCCGCGTATTCACCGCACGCGGTCGCCGAACATGTTGTGGCGCTGCTGCTGACGCTTTCGCGCAAAACACACCGCGCCTACAACCGCGTACGGGAAGGCAACTTTGCGCTGGAAGGACTGCTGGGCTTCGACCTGCATGGCCTGACCGTCGGCGTAGTCGGCACGGGGCAAATCGGAGCGATTTTCGCACGCATCATGTTACGGGGCTTTGGCTGTCCGGTGCTGGCTTACGACCCCTACCCCAACGCCGATCTGGAAAAGGATGGCGTGCGCTACGCGGAGTTATCCGAGCTTTTCCAGCAGTGCGACATCCTGAGCCTGCACTGCCCGTTGACCGAAGACACGCGGCATCTGGTTGACACAGAAGCGCTCGCGCAGATGAAGGACGGTGTGACGCTAATCAACACATCACGGGGTGCGCTGGTGGACACCGAGGCGGCTCTGGAGGCGCTCCTTTCTGGCAAGCTGGGGCACCTCGGCTTGGATGTCTATGAGGAGGAATCCGGGCTGTTCTTTGAGGACCATTCGGCGCACATCATCCAGGACGATGTGATCATGCGCCTGACGACGTTTCCGAACGTGCTGATTACTGGGCACCAGGCGTTCTTTACTTCGAATGCGCTGGAGAACATCGCCGAAACCACGGTGGACAACATCAGCGCCGTCGCCAAAGGGGAAGACTGCGCCAACGTCGTCAAGCCCAGCTGAGGGCGCCTGCTTCTGAACGCCGCTTACAAAGGCATGTTCCGCAGGCGATGAAATTCGCTAGCGCGCATCGACGATCACCGTTTCATCTTCCGGGGTCAGGGTAATGAAGAACTCCTGGCCATCGACGGTGACGGTGTGATTACCGTGGAAGGCGCGTACTTCGAGTTCACCGGCGGCGTTCGTGTCGCCGCTGAACTGCGTCCACCACTCCTCGCGCAGGAGACGGTGCAGCGCATCGCCCGCGGGCAGACGGTTCCAGTCGGCATCCCAAAGGGCCGCATCCTGATTCCACTTCACCGTGTCCCAGAGGCCCCAAAGCGTCATGGCGTGCACGGCTGGATGGGCAAAGCCGACACGCATGCCACGCTCCAAGGCTACGGCCCGCTGCACCTCGTCCGCGACGACGTAATCGAGTTCGGAGAGGTGGATGGGCAGACCCAGCTCGCTGATGCGGTCGAAGGCATCCCAGGCATGCTCCAGGCGGACTTCGCCATTGGTGCGGTACTGCAGTCCGATGGAAGTCAGCGGCACGCCCATATCAAGCAACTCCTCGGCAATCTCGATGTACTCGTCGATGGCTGCGTGCGTGATGATGTTGAACTCGTTGAGGGCCAGACCGGCATTGGGATCGGCCGCCAGCATGGAACTGACCATATCGTACACAATGTCTCCCATGCGGAATCGGTAGTACTTATGGTGAACGATCTCGTTGAGGAAATCGTACTCGTCGATGCGGCCTTTGTAGCGCTCGGCGATGCGGTAGCCGTGCTGCCGGATGACCGTACGCAGGTCGTTGTCGCCCATCTCCTTTTGCCAGGGTCGAATGCGCCCGTGCACGTCGCTGCCCCAAAAAACCGTGTGCGCCTGCACGTGCATGTTGTTTTCGTTCGCCCACTCGATGGCGCGATCGGTCCGTTCGATGCCAAAATCATCGAAATCTTTCTGAATACTAGACCAGTACAGTGTCGCCGGGGTCACGGAATTAAAATACTCCTTGGTGAGTGCGAGGAGCTGGTCAGCGTCCTCCTTAGTGAAATCTTTGCCCGAGAAATCCTTGCGCAGGATGGTCGAAGGGATGTTCACGCCAAAGCGGAAGTGGTGCCGCGTCTGCTGAACCGAAACCGACGCGCCGGGCTTGGCCAGCACGCGAACGATGCCGGTACGGTGTTGCTGAATGAGCGGGTCGGTGATGTCGCGCAAGGTGGGTTGCGGCGGGACGGCGTCCAGCAAGCGCGCGTTCTCAACGGCCACGCGGCTGATGTCCAGACGGTCGCCCTTGCCCTCGGGAAAAACGCCGCGCATGTAGTACACGTGGACGACGGCGGGGCCGGCGGGAGCTTCAAATTCCAGGTCGTGCAACGCGGGATCGGAGGCGAAGACCGTAAACTTGCGCTCAAAGAGGACTTCGTTGTCCAGGTCGCGCACTTCCACTTGAAGGCGCGGGTAGCCGCCTTTGGAGGGGATGCCGCCGGCCTCCACACTGATACGCTGGGTGCCGTCTTCGGCAAACGTCACCCATTCCGCAATGCCACCGTAATCGACGTAACGCAGTACGCCATTGGGGATGCTTTCGCCACGATTGAGGTGCTGACGCGCCTGCGCGGGTGCGATTTCCAGCCAGCCTTCACGATCCGCCGGAGCTGGCTCGGAAAAAACGAGCGCCTGACCCGGCAGGGGCCTGGGCTCCGGCACGAACAGCTGCGTGGGCAAGGGTACCTCTTTCTTCTCGATGTCGATGTATTCATCGAACAAATACAAGCCGGTGATCGCGAGGACGCCGCCAACCACGGCGGCCAGCAGCAAAGGAAAGCAGCGCAATGACATTGGGCAACTACCTCACAGAAAGCTTCATTTGACAAGGTCCCATGAATATGGGTACAGAAAACTAGTGATGACGAAGGTGTAAATCAATGATAAGTTACTACATCTTATTAAAATTGTCGCCCTGCAGGAGGGGATGACTTTTCGCCGTTGGCTCATCGAAGCGCTTGAGGCCACCTTTCGCCCGGAACAAGTGCTGCCGATCGACCGGCAGACCAGCATGCGGTACGGGCAACTGCGACACCTGATGCAGCGTCGCGGCACCCCGGTGCCCTATCCTGATCTCTGGATCGCCGCGCAAAGCCAGCAACACGCACTGACGGTGCTCACTCTTGACACGCATTATGAGCGGGTCCCCAACTTGGACGTGCTTCGCTGATGGCCTGGAAGCAGCCCGCTCAATTCTCCAGCGGCAAACGATCGATGATGGCTTCGTCGTTGGCGTGAATGATCGCCTCGTCGCGTGAGATGAGACCGCGCCTGTGCAACTCGATGAGCGACTGCTCCATGGTGATCATGCCATCGCGGTTGCGCGTCTCCATCATCGAATAGATCTGGTGCCAGTTGCCGGTGCGGATGAGGTTGCCCAGCCCGGTGACGTTGCGCAGCACCTCCATCGCGACGCAGCGCCCGGGGCCGTCGCGCAGGGGCACCAGCTTCTGGCCGACCACGTAGCTCAAGCTGAAGGAAAGCTGGGTGGCGAGTTCCTTGCTCCGCTCCGGGGGGAACATGTCGAGGATGCGCGTGATGGCACCGACGCAATTGCGTGTGTGCAGGGTAGAGAAAACGAGGTGGCCGGTTTCGGCGGCGGTGAGGGCCAGACCGGCGGTCTCGGGGGCGCGCATTTCACCCACGTAAATCACGTCAGGGTTTTCGCGCAGGATGCTGGTCAGGCCCGCAGAAAAACTGCGAGCGTGCGTGCCAACCTCGCGCTGGGAAATGAGGGCGGCCTCCGAGCGGAAAACAAACTCCACCGGGTCCTCCAGGGTGATCACGCGCACCTGGCGGGTGCGGTTGATCTCGTTGAGCAGGCTGGCGATGGTGGTCGACTTGCCACTACCGGTGATGCCGGTCAGCAGCACCAGTCCCTGTTTGGCGTGGACCATGTCCTGCCAGATTTCGTCGGACGGAAAGCCGAGTTCATTGGGCGAGGGCACCGAGGGGGTGAGCAGGCGGATAACGGCCGCCGGACCGTCGCGATCGCGAAAAATATTCAGGCGGAAGTTGAACTGACCGTTGGGCAATTCGTAGCCGGCGTCGACGTCGACCATGGGGTCGGAACGCAGCAGATTCACCTGGTCCGGTGTCAGCAGGGCAAAGACCAGCTTTTCGATCATCTCGGCATCGAGCGCGGCTCCGTCGGGCACGGTTTCCAGCTCGTCGTCCAGGCGGAAACGCACGGGGTGGCCGACCTTGAAGTGGAAATCGGAAATGCGCGGCAGGCCGTTGGCCATATAGTCCTCATGCACAGCGCTCTCAAGCAGCTCGTTGATGCTGAGGGTGTGTTCGCCGGCAGGGTAAACGGGGGCGTCGGGGTCGTAAGAAAGGGTCTGGCTCATTGGGTAAGGGGGACAGAAGCCTACGCCAGCGCCACCAACGCTGTGAAGCGCGAAAGTGGAGGGGCGGACAGACGCGCTTGAAAGACGCGGACAAGCTGCGTTAACCTTTCGGGCTTCCGACAAATTCAAGCAATCCGAATTCCGTACTGATCCATGTCCACGACTGCGCCCGAGCGGCACGAATTCCAGGCCGAGGTGAAGCAGGTGCTCGATATCGTCGTGCACTCGCTCTACACCGACAAAGAGATATTCATTCGCGAGCTGATCTCCAACGCCTCCGACGCGCTGGAGAAACTGCGGCACCTGCAGCTGACCGAGAAGAACGTGTTCGACGACAACCTCGGGCTGGAGCTGTCACTGACCACCGACGACAACGCCGGCACGCTGACGATTCAGGACTTTGGCGTGGGCATGACCCGCGAGGAGCTGGTCGAGAATCTGGGCACCATCGCGCATTCCGGCTCGAAGGCATTTTTGCAGGCGCTCCAGGCAAGCGGCGGCGAGCGTAACGACAACCTGATTGGGCAGTTTGGCGTGGGCTTTTACAGCGTCTTCATGGTCGCTGACTCGGTCAAAGTCTACACCCGCAGCTGGAAGCCGGACGGTGGAGGCCTGGTCTGGAGCAGCGACGGCTCGGGCAGCTACACAATTGAGCCAGCGGAGGGACTGCGGCGCGGAACCAAGATCGTCGTCACGCTCAAGGGCGAGGAAAAGGAGTTCGCGCGCGACCACCGCGTGAAGCAGATCGTCGAGCAGTACTCGCGCTTCGTGCAGTTTCCGATCGCGCTCAACGGAGAGTCAATCAACACGATGCAGGCGCTGTGGCTGCGCTCCAAAAACGAGATCAAGCAGGAGGAGTACAAGGAATTTTACAAGTACCAGGCGCACGCTACGGAGGACCCGTTTGACTGGTTCCACTTCAGCGCGGATGCGCCCCTGGCCATCAACGCGCTGGTCTACATTCCGGCGAGCAACGCGGAGCGCTTCGGCTTCGGGCGCTCGGACCCCGGCGTGGGCTTATATTGTCGCAAGGTCCTGATCGACGCCGCGCCCGACAAGCTGCTGCCGGAGTGGTGCCGATTCCTAAAAGGTGTCGTCGACAGCGCCGACCTGCCGCTGAACATCTCGCGCGAGTCGATGCAGGACAGCGCGCTGGTGCAGAAGCTGGGCCGAGTCATCACCAAGCGTTTTCTCAAGCACCTCGAAGACCTGGCCAAAAAAGACGCCGAGCGCTACGCGACCTTCTTTCGCCAGTTCGGGCACTACTTGAAGGAGGGCATCGTCAACGACTTCAACAACAAGGACGCCATCGCGCCGTTGTTGCGCTTTGAAAGCAGCACGACGCAAGCCGGCGAATTGACTAGCCTGCAGGCCTACGTCGACCGGATGAAACCGGAGCAAAAGGCCATTTACACCCTGTCGGGCCCCAGCCGCCAAGCCCTCGAAAACGGGCCGTACCTGGAGGCGTTTCAAGCCCGCGGGTTGGAGGTACTCTTTTTCTACGAGCCGATCGACGATTTCACCGCGAACCACCTCGGGCGCTTCGCCGAGAAGGAATTCGCCAGCGCTGACCAGGCCGACATCGAACTGGGCAAGGCCGACGCCGACCCCGAGGGCGAGCCGCTCGAACGCGACCAAGTTGAAGCACTCTGCGCCTGGCTGAAGGAAACCCTCGGCGAGGAAAAGGTGACGCGGGTGGCCGCTTCGGAGCGTTTGGTGGGCAGCCCGGCGGTGGCGCTGAACGCCGACAAGTTCATGTCCACTTCCATGCGCAAACTGATGCAGGCCATGCAGGGCGAAGGCGCGGAAACGCTGCCGCCCCCGGCGGTGAACCTCGAAATCAACCCCCGCCATCCCCTGGTGCGCAACCTGGCCACGTTGAAGGACAACGACGCTGAACTGGGCAAACTGGTGGCCGAGCAGTTGCACGACAATGCGCTGGCCGCCGCTGGGATGCTGGAGGACCCGCGGGCGATGGTCGGGCGCGTTTACGATCTGCTCGAACGGGTCAGCCGCCGGTAAATCCGGTCACTCCTGGCCCAGAAACTTCACCAGAAGCACGACCATGGGCAGCAACACGAAAATGCCCATCACCCAGTAAAGGATCACGAGGTCGCGGCTGGCGCGTCGCTGCGTTTCGGGCGGCACGGAGGCGGTCTCCGGCGCTTCGTCCGGGGTAGGTTCATCCACGTTCATCGCACACAGCGCCGTCTTACGGGTCGAGCGATGCCGTCGACTCCGTGCCCTGGTCCCACTCAACAGCGAAACGGAAGCCGATGAAGCGCGTGCGCTCGCCGCGTCCGCGCGTCTCCTCGGGCAATTGCAAGAGGCTGTCGGTTGTGTCGACCGCGCTGCCTCCGATCACCAGAACTTGATTGCCGATGGCCTCCTCGGAGGGCTGTATCCACTCGGCCACGTTGCCCAGCAGGTCGTGGAAACCGGCGGGGTTGGGCTGACTCGTCTCCACTTTTTGGATACGCCCGCGGGAGTTCGACAAGTTCCACGAAATGGCGTCCAGATTGAGGCTGGTGTCGGCGTCGCGCGGGTCCGCGCTCAGGTAGCGCAGACTGCCCAGCGCCGAACGGAATTCATCGCGTTTGGGCAGGCGCACCGGCCGCGCCAAAATCCAGCCCAGGCGCTGACAGAAGCGTTCGGCCTCCGTCCAGGACAGCGCGTGCACCGGAAAATCGTCGCCGCGCGGCTCCTGGCTGGGGTTGTTTTGCATGACCGCGTTGTAGAGGGCCTGAGTTACCTCGTGGTCGAAGATGTAGACCCCTTCAAAGTCCGGCACCGGGCGCAGGTTCGAAACGATGTGCTGCTGCAGAAAGCCGAAGTTGCCGCGCAGCAGCTTGAGCACCTTGAGCTTGAGGATTTGCTCCTCGGTGATGACGCCGCTGTCGGGAAAGTCGGAGCTGAAGCGATCGGCCTTGTCGGCCAACTCACTGACCAGGCGACTGGCGCGGCTCATTTCACCGCGCAGCAAATGCTCATCGAGCCGCTTGGAGTCGCTCAGGATTTCCTCCGCCAGCTCCCGGCTGCGCGCCATCTGCATCTGATTCAGCAACTCGTTGGCGCGATCGCGCGATTCGAAATCGCTTCGGGGAAAGTTGTTGTTGAGTTCGACCTGCGTCTCGTACGCCTCGAGGTACAACTCAGCGGCTTCGAGCGAGCGCCGCTTCTCTTCAAGGTCCTTGGCCTCCGCCACCAGCGCGTTGACCTTTTCGTGCAAGCCGGCGGACTTGAGTGATTCCAGCTGAGCCTGCAGGGCGATCACGCGGCTGTGATTGGAGGTCGTGGCTGTTCCGGCCTTGGACATGATGGCGCGGTGCACGTCGACGGCTTTGGTCAGGTTGCTGATGGCATCGGTATAGCGTTCCTCGGTGCGCGCGAGCGCGGCAGCCTGTTCCAGCGCGGCAGCTTCGCGACGCAGCGGAGCCACCTCAATGTTGACGATGCGCGCCCGCAGGTTGGCTTCCTTTTCCAGGTCCTGATACACGCTCAGGCCGTGGTGGTCGTTGATGTCGTTTTGCAGCTCGAGCGCATCCTTGAGCTTGCGCGTGAGCTCCTCCTTGTCGCCATCCTCGCTCTCAATCATCCGTACGTCGCCGAGCAGACGCTCGATGCGGCGATTCTTTGGAAACGCCTGCGCGTTGTGCTCGAGCTTGCGCAATTCGCTCAAGCGCTTCACCGCGTCCTGGTCAAAACCCCGACGCGCGTTGAAACGTTCCTGCAGCGCCACAGCGCGTTCGATCTTGCCCCGGTCCGCCTCGGTGATGTTGCCCAGATCCCAGGCCGAGAGAAATTCGCTCTCGAGCTGCGCCACCTCGGCCAGCAGGGCGTCGTCGGGTATCTCCTCGTCGTTCAAAACAATCGACGCTTCGGAGATGGGCGCGGGCTGCAGCCGCTCGGAAAGGTAGTACACCGCGCCGAGGGTCCCGCCGATCAGCAGGACCACCAAAACAACCCGGAAAGGCTGCTTGAATCGGCCAAAAAAACCGCGCGTTTCTTCTTCAAACGGCATGGCTCAAGCGAAGCGGAATCCGCTGCGGAGTCAAAAGCATATCGGCACGCTGCAGGCTCATGGACAAGGGGCTTGGTAAAAGGTTCGACATTTGCGCGGGTGCCTAAAATCGTCGCCGGGTGTTCGAGCGTTTGACGATTCTGGGCGCGGGTCTGTTGGGTGGATCGGTGCTGTGGGCGGCGCGCGAAAAAGGGCTCTGCCGGCACACGGGGGCTTGGTCGCGCCGACCGGAGACGCGTGCCGCCTGTTCTCGAAAAGACTGGTGCGATGTGGTTTACGAAACTCCTGAAGACGCCGCCCGCGAGGCCGACCTGCTCCTGGTCTGCGTTCCGGTCGAACGCATTGCCTCCCTCATCGGTCAGGTGGCCCCACACCTGAAGGCGCAGGCGCTGGTCTCGGACGTGGGCAGCACCAAGGGTACCATTTGCGGTGAGGTCCCCGCGCAATTGAACCCGGACGCGGCCGCCTTCGTGGGCTCGCACCCGATGGCCGGCTCGGAGAAAACCGGTATCGAGTACGCGCGCGCAGATCTGTTTGAAGGGCGCACCTGCTTTGTCACGCCCACGGCGGATTCGCCACCCGCCGCCACCCGGCATTTGACCGATTTCTGGACCGGCCTGGGCATGCGCGTTCGCCACGCCGACCCGCAGACTCATGACGCCATCGTGGCGCATGTCAGCCACCTGCCGCACCTGGTCGCCTCGGCTCTGGCCGATGCACTTGCACACACGCCAGCGGACTGGGCCGGCGCCAGTGGACCCGGCCTGCGCGACACCACGCGCGTCGCTGGCGGCGAACCCGGCCTGTGGCTCGAAATCGTGCGGCAAAATCGCGCGGCCATCGGCGAAGCCTTGCGCAGTTTTTCCGGTGTGTTCAACGCCTTGGCGCACGCCGTCGAAACAGAGGACGACGCCACCGTGCAGCAGGTTCTCGAACGCGGCCAGGCCTACCGGAAAACCCTGGAGAGCACCTGACCCACGATGACCGACCCGCTGCCCATCCTGCCGTTTCGTGAGCCACTCCAAGGTCCGCGCGTGCGCCTGCCCGGGTCCAAAAGCCTGACCAATCGCGCGCTGATCCTGGCCGCGTTGAGCCGGCAGGAGGTGACGCTGGAAGGCGCGCTGTTTTCGCGCGATTCGCAGGTCATGTGCGAGTGCCTGAAGCGGTTGGGCTTCGAGGTCTTTGACGACGAAAAGGCCCGGAGCTTTCGCGTGCGCGGCGCGGGGGGTGATGTGCCCCGGGCCGAGGTGAGTTTACACCTGGGCAATTCCGGCACGTCAGCGCGCTTCGTCACCGCCCTGGCCGCGCTGAGAAAGGGCGGACGCTACGAAATCGATGGCGACCCAGCCATGCGCAAACGCCCGATGGAAGGCCTGCTGCGTGTGCTCAAGGCGCAGGGCGCCACCTTTCAATGGCTGGGCGAACGCTGGTACATGCCCTTTGTGATGCAGACCGATGGCCTGCGTGGAGGGACCCTGCCGGTCGATGCGCAGGCCAGCAGCCAGCTGCTTTCGGGGCTGCTCATGGTGGCTCCGTTCGCCAGGGAAACCGCACGCATCGAACAGATCGGCAACACCGTCTCGGCCCCGTTTATCCGCATGACGACCGAATTCATGGCTCGTATCGGCAGTGTGGATGCAACCTCGGGGCAAAACGGCATCTACACGCCGACCGCGCCCGAGGGTTATACCTTCAACGCCAGTCGCTATGTCGTCGAGCCCGATGCTACGGCCGCCAGTTACTTTATCGCCCTTGCGATCGCGGTGGGCGGGCATCAAACGATGGAGCCCTGGCCTGAGGCGATGCTACAGGGCGATGCGGATTTTGCCCGGCGTCTGGATCAGCGAGGGCTGGTGTCGGTCCTTGCGGAAACGGACGCGGACACGCTGACGGTCCAGGCCGCGAAGGACTCACCCCGCGCGTTCACCGATGACTTCAATGCCATCTCGGACACCTTCCTGACGCTGGCCGCCCTGGCACCGCTCCTGCAGGGGACGACCCGCATCGATGGCATTGCGCACACCCGCCACCAGGAAACAGATCGCATCGCGGCCATGGCGACCGAGCTCGAGCGACTGGGCCAAGGCGTTGATCAGGGTGAGGACTTTCTTCAGATCACCCCAAACCTCGAAGCGATGCGCGCGGCGAGTAAAGCGGCGCCGGTGCCGATCGACACCTACGAAGATCACCGCGTAGCGATGAGCTTCGGCATCCTGGGGTGTCACGATCTGCACGGCGACGGTCGCCCCTGGCTGGCCATTCGCGACCCGCATTGCTGCGGCAAAACTTTTCCCGACTTCTTTGTGAAACTCGACCGCCTGCGGGCAAACCAAGATGCCTGAAACGTATCCAGAAAAGGGTGACGGATTCATCGTCATCGCAATCGACGGCGGCGCGGCCTCGGGCAAATCCACCACCGCGCGCGGCCTGGCCGAAGCGCTGCATCTGCTGCACGTGGACACCGGCTCGCACTACCGCGCAGTCACGGCGGCCCTCCTCGATCAGGGCGTCGACCTGGAGCGGCCCGACGCGGTCGAGCGTGCGCTGCAAACCCTTGAGCTGACCACGTGCCTTGATAACCGTCAGGCGAGAACCGTTTTGAACGGCAAAACCTATAGCACGACCGCGTTGCGAGCGGATACGGTCAACGCGCAGGTATCAGCGGTGGCCGCCCAACCAGCGGTCCGCAAGTTTCTGAAGGCCTATCAGCGCGGCCAGGTCGAGGTGGCCCGCAGCCACAGTTTCAAGGGTGTGGTGATGGAGGGACGCGACATTGGCTCCGTCATTTTGCCCGATGCGCGGTACCGATTTTTCTTAGAGGCGGATACAGCAACGCGCCAGCAGCGTCGCGAAAAAGAAGGCCAGCAGGACGCCATCGCTCAGCGCGACGCCGCCGACTCGCGCCGGGCCAGTGCTCCCCTCACCTGCCCGGAAGGCGCGGTGCGCATCGACACGGGATTGCTGTCCCCGGTAGATGTCGTGCAGCGGATCGTCGAACAGGTACGCGGTCACACCGCCGACGCCTGAGCGTGGCTAAAAAGCCGGCTCGCCGCCCAGCGCCCGAAAAATTTCGCGAGCACGTTCGCGCGCTTTACGCGGGTCTGGGTCGACCACGGTAAAGTGTCCCATCTTGCGCCCGGCTCGCGGCTCGCCCTTGTCGTAGAGGTGCAGGTGGCAGCCCGGCTGACTCAACAGTGGGGCGAAGTCAGGCGGCTCGGTCGGCGACGGCCAGAGATCGCCCAGCAAGTTGACCATCACCGCAGGCGCACGCTGCGTGGGTGCCACCAGCGGCCAGGCGCAGACCGCCCGGCAGTGCAGCTCAAACTGCGAATGCGCGCAGGCGTCGATCGAGTAATGTCCGCTATTGTGCGGTCGCGGCGCCATCTCGTTGACCAGTATTTCGCCATCGGCGTCCTCAAAAAACTCCACCGCTAGTAGACCGACATAGTCCAGCGCCTCGGCAATGGCACGAGCCATTACTTCCGCCTTCCGAACAAGAGACTCGGGAACATCAGCCGGGGCAATCGTCGCGTGCAGAATGTGGTTGCGATGGATGTTTTCGACCAGGGGGAAGACTTGGGTTTCACCGGACGGGCGGCGGGCGCAGAGGATCGAGAGTTCCCGGCGGAACGGTATCCATTTTTCCAGGACGCACGACCCGCCCCCGAATAGCACTTCGGCATCGTCGAAATCATCCTCTGATTCCAGTTTACACTGTCCCTTTCCGTCATAACCGCTCTCCGCCTGCTTGAGCACTGCGGGCAGGCCGAGCGACTGGGCCGCCGACCGCAGGCCTGTCTTGTCGTGCACGATTGCAAACGGTGCGCAGGCAATCCCCCGCTCGCGTAAAAACGTCTTCTCCAGTACGCGGTGCTGGCAGATCTCGAGTGCGCGCGTGTTCGGACGAACCGGCAGTTTCCTGGCCAGCGTGCTCGCAGCCATCGCCGGCACGTTTTCAAACTCCAGCGTCACCCAGTCCAGTCCATCGGCAAAACGCTTGAGCGCGTCGTGGTCGTCGTAGGCATAGGGATACAGGATGTCGGCCACCGCACCGGCGCAGCAATTGGGGTCGGGATCGAACACGTGCAAGCGCAGCCCCAGTTCACGTCCGGCCAGGATCATCATGCGGCCGAGTTGGCCGCCGCCCAAAATGCCCAGCGCCGGTCCCGGCAGCGGGGAGTTCAAACCGGCCGGCGCGTTCATTGCGAGGGGAGTGAATCGTTGCCAACCGCCTCGGTCTGCGCGGCACGCCAGGCCAGCAGGCGTTCGCGCAGGGCCGCGTCGTTCAGCGCAAGAATGGCAGCGGCGCTCAAAGCGGCGTTGATCGCACCGGCTTTGCCGATGGCGAGGGTCGGCACAGGGATACCCGCGGGCATTTGCACGATCGAGAGCAGCGAGTCGACACCCCGCAGCACCCGGCTCTCCACGGGTACGCCCAACACGGGCAGGTGCGTTTGCGCGGCGACCATTCCCGGCAGATGCGCGGCTCCGCCGGCCCCCGCGAGGATCACGGCCAGCCCGCGGCCTTCAGCCTCACGCGCATAGGTGCGCATTTTTTCAGGCGTGCGGTGCGCGCTGACGATCACGCATTCGTGGGCAATCGCCAACTGGGTCAGTGTTTCCGCCGCGTGTCGCAGCGTTTCCCAGTCGGACTTGCTGCCCATGATGACGCCCACGCGCGGGCGGTTGCCCTCGCTGGTCCCCCGTGGCTTACTCTCCTCCATGTGCATGGCAGCTAACGAAGCCGCTACGACTTGGCAAGGCCGCGCACCCTTCACGCCCGACCAATGATCCCCGTTCCGCGCAAACCAGAATCCTTTGTTGTTGGCGTGGACGGCTGCCGCGCGGGCTGGATCGCGCTTTGGCTGACCAAGCGCGCGCCGCGAAAAACCGGCGCCGCGGTCTTCGCCAGCATGACCGCACTGTGGACCGCGCTGGGGCATGCCGAGCACATCCTCGTCGACATGCCAATTGGCCTGCCGCACCGGTTGCACCGCCACTGTGACAGCGAAGCCCGGCAAATTTTGGGGCCGCGCCGCGGCAGCCGCGTTTTCCCGTGTCCAAGCCGAGCCGCGCTCGAAGCGCGCGCTTACCCCGAGGCCTGTAAACTGAACCTGAAACAGCTCGGCAAGAAGCTCAGCAAGCAAAGTTACTTTATCCTGCCGAAGATACGCGAATGCGATGCCCTGCTACAGGGCAATGCCGCGGCACGGGAAAAGATCGTCGAGGCGCACCCGGAGGTTTGTTTCGCCGGACTGGTCGACGGCGCCGGGCTGGCCTCATCGAAAAAAACCGAACAGGGACGTGACGAACGCCTCGCTTTAATCCAGGACAACCGACCGGAACTGCTGCCCGTTGTGCAGGCCATTCTCGCTCAACACCGCCGCTCCGAGCTCCTTCCCGACGACGCCGTTGACGCCGCCATGCTGACCTACGCCGCCTCGGTGCCCGGCCGCTGGCGCGTGCTGCCGGAACAGGTGCCACTCGAGTTCGACGAAACCGGCCTGCCCATGCGCATTGTTGGGCTCAAATCGAGAGCGAGAATTTAGGCCGTCGGGGGCGTGTGCTGGTGCGTCGCCCAGTCTGACAGCAGCGCCTGCAGCACCGCGTTGACCGCCCGATAGCCGTTCTCGAGGCAGGGAGCCAGGCTCGGAAAATCCGGTTCGCCCACGGTTCCCTCGGGCCCGCAGAGACTCGTCAAGATGTCCACGCCTGGCGCAGGCAACGTGAAGTTGCTCGCGCAGCGCAGGGACAGAAAACGTTCGGGATCGGCGCGTCCGGCCTCACCCAAATCTTTGATCACGCGCAGGGCCGGAAAGTCTTCCATGGCCGAGGTTGCAAAGCTGCTTTGCCCCTGCGAAAAATGCGCGCACCAATCCTCGGCCCACTGGTTGAGCACCGGCCCGTGCCAGTAGCGGCTGGCCGAGAGGTTCGTGCCGACAGAGATGGATGGCGGCTGCAGCGCGACGGGATGCCCGGTAAAACGCTGGCGAAACTCCTGCAAGTCCTCCGGGTCGTCGATCGGCACATCCCGGCTGACGGAGACCGCCCAACGCAGGAGCGAGGCGGGCGTTTCAAAGGCGTACTCCCGAAAGCCCGCTGCCGGCGGCGCGACTGGCATCGACGCGTTGACCGGTCCGCGACAGCCCATGGGAAACGTCCCGTACGGCCAACCTTGCGGTGTTTCGCTGGAGTCGATCTCGTAGCAAATTTCACCATCCACCAGCCAGTCGTGCCAGACCGCGCTGCCCAGGCTGACGACGTTGGGATTGGCGCCGGCGATGCCGCTGAGAATCCAGTACGACTGCGTTAGATCGTAATGACCGCACCAGCCCAAGGCGCTGACCGAGTGCCCCGTCGCCAGGCCGCTGGGCCCGGTGATCAGAGCGATCATCCCGTCATCATTTTCGTACACCGGGCAGGGAAGCTTGGGCGCATCGCTCGCCAGGCGAAAGCCCAACCGGTCGCGATAATGCGTGAACTCGCCCGGCAGGCCACCGCCCGGCTCGTAGAAAGTGACTAGAACAATGCGTACGGGTTTTGCGCTCATGCGTGCCTGCCGGGAGCAGTTTTCATTCCCTGAAGGTGCGCCTCCACCGTGCGCAGATTCGCCTGCAGCGCTTCCATCGAAAACGCCGCGTCGACCTGGCTCTGCCGCGACCAGCGCTCCACCTCCGCAGGATGGTCGAGGCAGTGCGCAAACGCCTCCACGATCGTCTCGGTGCAGAGCGGCTCCAGAAGCAGGCCGTTTTCGCGGTCGCGGACAACCTCGCCACACCGCTGGCTGGCCAGGACGGGAACGCCATAGGCCTGCGCTTCGAGCTGAGTGATCGCGAAACCATCCGACAAGGTCGGCAGCACAAACACGTCGGCCTGCTGGTACTGAGCCTGCGCTTCGCTGCGGGAAACCGCTCCGGTCCAGCGCACCCGCGGATGATTCAGACACGCCGCAGGCACCTCCATGCGCACCGGCCCAACCATCCACAATTCGATCGGCCGCTCGCGCAGCGCATCGATGGCTTCCAGCAACAGGCGCACGCCTTTGCGTGGCACGACCTGCCCCAGGTAAAGCACGCGCAACGGACGCTCCATCGTGAACGACGCTGGCAAGGCGTGCAGTGACTCATCCGGAGGTTTGGGGGGCGACTCGTAGGCCAAGGGCACGACCTGCAGCCGCTCCTTTTCAATGCCCTGACGCTGCAAGGCCTCGGCCGACCAGGGCGAGTTCACCAGGATACGGTCTGCCAGCGCACATTCACGTGACCAGCGTTCCCAGTAGATGGAGGGCGCGCGGGTGGCAGCGTCGGCCCACTCCGGGTGGGCGTTCGTCTCGGCCATGACCCGGTCCTCTTCTTCGCGAGCGGGATCGATCTGGCACAGGACGCAGTACCAGCCCAGCTCCTTAAAAAACTCAAAAAGCCGGTCGGCGGTGTAACTGTAGCTGAAGAACACGCCTGGGGCCTTCGCGCGCAGATCGTCCTGCAACGGGCGTAACTCACTGAGCAGTTGCCGCTGATAGTAAGCGTTACGTTGGACGATGGTTTTCCACGCGCTCCATTGACGCGCCTTCGCGGTGAGGTCGAAACGCAGCCGCCCCAGTCCCAGGTGGACAACCGCCTGCCCGTCCAACTCAGGATGCTTACGCTCCAGCACCTTCTTGAAGCGCGCCGGCAGCGTCTTGCCAAACCAGGCGGGATAGTCGTTCCAGAAGTCGGTCAGGAAAAAAGCCAGCGCCCGGTCCCGCCGCAACACCCGCGGAATGCTGTAATGCTCGCGCGAGCCCAGCTGACTGCACACCCAGGGATACTTCACGAGACAACGCAGGCCGATGGGTTGGACGTAGTTGCTGGACGAACACCCGCGCAGGCTTGGCGCACGCCCGCGCGGAAGGCAGGCCAACTTAGTTTCCAAGCAAAGTCGCGGATCGCGCCCGGTTCGATCGCGCCGTCTTCAAAGCGTTCGCGCGCCTCGCTCAAGGCACCCCCCAGACGCAGGCGGTCCCCGGCGTCCACCACCACGCCAACGTGTTCGGGCGGATTCAAATCAGGCAAGACCGTGTGGGTCGACGCGACAACGTAGGCGCCCAGGCCAAGCGCGTCCGGTAAACGCGTTTTTCCGACCTCGTACAGCGACGGCTGCACATAAACGTGGGCGTCCTGCAGCAGCTCGATAACCTCCGACTCACGCAACCCGGCGTGCACGACAACGTTGTTCATCCGGTGCGTGCGCTCGGAACCGTTCAACGCGTCGCAGATCAAGTGCAACTCGCTGCGGGGCATCGCCAGCGCCTCCCAGGCGGCCAACAGATGGGGCAACCCGGAGCGCGCCTCGGACGAACCGGCAAAGACGAACCGGCAGACCTCCCCCGAGCGCGTCGCCGAATCGACAGGCACGTCCAGCGTGGAGCTGCCGTAGGGAACGACCCGAACCTTGCTCGCGTCCACCCCGATTTCCGGCAACGAACGGGCAACGTGCTCGCTGGGACAAATGACGAGGTCCGCCGCCCGGCAGGCTTTTTCCACGTCTCCCAAGGCCGGCTCGGCAGGGCCCAGCGGGTCGGTAGCGACGGCGCCACTGAGCGGCCAAGGCAGAAAAACGCCTTTGCGGTGTGCCTGCATTTCCTCGCGAGCAAAGACCAGCGCAGCCTCCTCGGCGTAGAGCAACAACCCGGCATCCGTTCGCCGCGCGGCGGTCACGGTTCGCTGCGCGAGCCTCGCCAGAGCCTGTTGGGAATGGCCCGAACGGTTCGTTCGATGTGTCCTAGGCAGCGGTGCCAGCGGGTCCGTTTGCACCCGCGCCGAGGTGATTCCAGGACAATGCCGCGCCCGCGCTTTGGCGCCAACCGGCCCGGGCAACTTCGCCCGCCAATCCGGCGCGTAGCGATCCGTTACGAAAGCCGCCAGCGCATCGTCCTCCGCCAGTGCCCAGGGCAGCTGGTAGCGGTCACGATTTCCGTTAAAGGCAACAACGTAAGGCATACGGCCTCAGCTTGAAGATTGGGATTGCGGCCAGCGTGGCCGGACCGGTTTACACGGATTGCCCGCGCAAACCATGCCCGAAGGTAGAAAGTCGACGACGACCGAGCCCGCCGTGGCCACCGTCTCCGCACCAAGTCCCGCGCCCGGACCCACGAAGACCATCGCGCCCACCCAGGCTCCCGCCCCGATATCGATGGGCCGGTTGCGGTAGGGAAAGTCAGGCTTGCGGTAGTCGTGATTGCCGGTGCACAGGAACGCGCGCTGGGAGATACAGGCGTGGCTGCCCACGGTCACCGGCTCGAAATTCAGGATGAACGCTTCCTCACCGATCCACACGTGCTCGCCCAGCTCCAGACGCCAGGGCAGATGGATGTTCACGCGCGGCTTGATGACGACGCCCTGCCCCACTTTCGCACCGAAGGCTTTCAGCAGCCCGCGCTTGAGCGCACCCGGCCATGGCAAGGCACTCAGAAAAAAGCAGCATTTGGTCAGGTACCACAGCAGCTCGAACCACCGCGGACGCCCACGGTCGAGGCCTTTCGTGGCGTCGAAGGTATCCAGGCGCATCCGCGTTGCGGGCGTGGGTTCGGCGGACTCAGTGACAGTGGGCATCGCAAGCCTCCAACAGCGTTTGGGCCACAGCCTGCCAGGTGTAACGCTGGCGCACAAGCTCCTGGCCGGTGCGTCCGCGCTGCTGGCGCTCCTCATCGGTGCAGGCCAGGGCGCCCTCCAGGCTGGTCCGCACCGAGGCCACCTCTGCCTCGCACAGCCAGCCACCGCCGTCGCGGGCAAGTTCCGGAAAATTACAGGCATGCGAGCCAAGCACCGGCACACCGCAGGCCATCGATTCCAAAATGGCAACCGAGAAGCCCTCCGAGTGCGATGTCAGCGCAAACACATCCGCGCTCCGCAGTAAGGACACTTTATCCGCTCCGGTCACGGTTCCCGGAAAAGTGACGCGCGCCTCCAGCCTCAATTCGCGCACAACCGCCTGCAACTCGGCCAGGTGACCGCCTTCGTCGGGACCGGCCACGACGATTTCCCAGCCTGCCTGAAACGCCGGGCTCTGCGACGCAGCGCGCAGCAGCAGGTCGATGCCCTTTTTTGGATGCAGGCGCCCGAGAAAAAGAAGGCGCCGCCGCTCTTTGCTTGCCGGTGCAATCGCCGCGTCCTCGAACGGCGCCAGGTCGATGCCGTTGGGCGCGACCACGATTTCGCCCGTCAAGCCCAGCGCGCGCACCTGTTCGGCTTCCTTCGAAGTCAACGCCCGCCACAGACAAGCGTGCCGAAAATTTGCGTCCTCAAAAAGCCAGTGCACCAGACGTTTTTTCCAGCGCGAGCGTTTCAGGATCCAGGGCTCGAACATTCCGTGCGGGTGGCAGACCAGTGCGCGTTTGAGCCGCCGAGCCCAACCGCCCAGCACTTTGTTGGGGTACACGTAAAACCCGTGCGCATGGACCACCCGGCGCGCTTCTACAAGGCCACGCGCTTCCTGCCGCAGACCTGGCGCGTAAAACAAGGGCGTGGGCCCCTGCCGTGTGTACAGTCGGGCGTTGTCGAGAGCCGGGGGTGCTTCGCGTGCATCCGTCGAGACCAGCAAGGAAGGACGACCGGCCGTGTTGAAGGCGTCGTTGAGCGCCAACGCCGCCCGGCCCAAACCGCCTCCCTCCAGCGGCTCGGTCGACTGGACAAAATGCAGGTGGCCGTCAGAGGAGGACATCGGCAATGTCTACACGGTAAGGGCGGCTTCGGCGGCCCGCCGCGCGTTGTTGCCAAAGTGCTCCAGGCCGAAACCGCGCACGTGCGTCTGCGCCTGCTGACCCATCTGCCGGGCCCACGTCGCATCGTCGGCAAAGCGCTGCAGGGCCGCCCTCAAGGCCGACTCGTCCTCGGGATCGATGGCCAAGCCGGTCTGCTCGGGGATGACCAGGTCCTCCGTCGAACCCAGCGTCGCGGAGGCGATGACCGGGGTTGCGCTGGCCATCGACTCATTGACCACCAGTCCCCATTCTTCATACAAACTCGGAAGAATGAAGGCGCGCGCCAATGCGTAGAAAATCGGATTCTGGTCAATCTGTCGAAAACCGTAAAAGTGAGCCGCGGCTTTCTCGCGGTCGTAGTCGGGCTGTGGCTCGGGTGCCTCCGGCGCGCGTGTGTGATCGACAACCGGCAGACCGCCCTCGGCACACAGGCGTCGCAGTTCGGGCTCCACGTCTCCCGAACCGACAAAGACCAGGTGCACCGGTCGTCCCTCGGGTTGCGCCACCTGCAAAAACGCGCGCACCAGGCGGGGAAGGTTTTTCTTGGTCACCATGCGGCCCAGGCTCAGGAAAAAGTCCGGCGGCAGCGCGAGTTGGTCACGGGCTACTTCGGCATCCGCACGCACCTTCGCCGCCTGCGTTTCAAAGAAGCCGTTGTCCACCACATCGTATCCGGGGAAGATACGATCTTCGTCCAGACCCAGGCTGGCGTAGTAGCGCCGGTGTGGCGTGCCACCGACCAACCCGGCATGAAACCGCGAAACGATCTGGCGCTTGACCCAACGCTTCAGGCCCGTCGCGCGTTCGGTGCCGGCGTGCGTTTCGTTCATCATCACGATGCGCGTACCCCGCAGACGCGCGCGCAGGTTCATCACCAGCGACCAGTGCCAGTACGACGGCACGAAGAGCACATCCGGGCGCAGCCGTTTGAGCGCCGGCAGGGCTTCGCGCAACATCCCCAGCGGGTAGAACTGCATCTCGTGCGCACCCATGTTGACGTGCTCGATGTCGTGGTAACCCTCCAGGGTGGTGTAATCGTAAATGCCGCTGCGGCGGAACAACTCCAGCCCGTGCACGGAAAACCCCTCGCCCGCGCACTGGCGCGCACCGCGAAAACGCGCGTAGTGGTAGGGCCCCCAGTACCCCCAAAGAAAGACCATCCGTTTCATCGTCAGCGTGCGGCCAACTCCCGCACGGGACGCCGGCGAGGGCGCGCGCGCGATACGGGCTTGGCTGGAGCTTCATCGGCCTCCTCCGCAATCGGCCTAAGCTCCGGGGTGGGCAGCAGCACCTTGGCAAAAAACCACCACATCGAGAACGGCAGCGCGATGGTGAAGAGGATGAACTTGAGCATCGCAACCAGGCTGCCGTCCCGGAAAAACTGCACCAGCATCGCGCAAAAAATAAGGTATGGGAAAACGACGAAGGGCGAGGTCTGGTGCGCCAGGAAAAAGCGGTACAACGTCGCCAGCGCAACCGCCGCCATCAGCACGTTGAAGAGCGCGCCCGGCAGCCCCCCGGTGATCCAGCCATCGCCCAGGATACTCACGGTCAGCCCAATGAAGTTGCCGTAGTCGTTCAGGTCAAAGTACGGAACCGGCGGCCCAATCGGCTTACCCTTCCACAAACCGCGCGGGATCGGCTCGGTAAACAACTGCAAATGCTGCACCCCCTGCGAGTACTTGCCCGTCTCCTCGGGCACCTTGTCCATGATGTAGACCAGGAAGTCGAAGTTGGCGAAGTCCAGCCCGTCGATCTTCTTGAGAAACTCTGCGTCCTTGGTCGGATCCTTGGTCAGGGTGACCGAGGTCATGCCGCGCTTGTAGGCTTTCTCAATGGTGGTGTCTTCCATCACCGAGCGCATCCACTCCTGGCCGGCGTTGCGGTTCTTGCCCAGCTCGTGAAAACCCACCGCGATGCCCGTGCCCACCACGCCCGCCAGGATCATGTCCTTGCCCTTGAACCACGTCCGGCGCTTGTCCCACATGTAGACTAGGAAGATCGCCACCATCGTCAGCAGGATGGTCCACCGGCCCCAGCCCTGCGAAAAACGGTAGCCCAAAAAGACAACCAACGGGATCAGCGAAAAAATCCGCCATTTAAAATACCAGGCCACCAGAATGCACACGGGAATGAGCACGCGCTGGGCGTCGTTGAGATAGCCCGAGGTGCCCGTCATGACGTAGACTCCGCTGGCGGTCATCTCCCCGCTCATGTTCGCGCCAAACACCGAGTACAGCCCCAGCGGCGCCAGCAGGCCAATCGTCATCCACAACGCGCGTTTCTCGCCCCCGGTCAGATCGGCGAAACGAGGCATTTTGAAAATGCGCTGCGACGGACACGCCAGGCTGAAGGCCACGACAAACACGATCAGGCAGGCGCTGGTGATCTGGAGCGCCTCCGTCAGCAGTTCGCCACTGGGATGAAATTCCATGTAGTCCCAGACCTTGTTCAGCTCGCCCACGTAAATCAGCGTGGGCCGCATCGCGAAAACCATGCCGTGGAAAGCCAGGTAGTGCGTGACGGGATGGAAGATCGTCAGCTGACCACGGATGGCCACCACCAGCGTCACCAGCGCCAGCAGCACCCATTGAAAGACGATTTCGTACAGTCCCATCAGTTGGAAAGGCTACAATAGCGGCGGGTCAAAATCGAGCGTGTAGGTCAGCTCACGTGCGCGTTCCTTGATCGGACGCGCCGGAGAACCGCCCACCACGGTGAAGGGCGGCACATCACGCGTGACCACCGCACCCGCGGCCACCACCGCGCCCTCCCCCACCGTCACCCCAGGCAGCAGGACCGCGCGGTAGCCGATCCACACCCGATCGCCGATCACCACGTCGCCGCCGGCGTTGGCAAACTCCGGCGAATCCGGGTCATGGCCGAGGGTCAGGATGGTTGCCTCCGGGCCAATCGAAACGTCGCGGCCCAGGCGAATGTCGTAGTGCCGCCCGTCGAAAGTGCAGCCAAAGTTCACCACACAGCGCTCGCCCAGGTACACGCGGCGCCCGTTCAAAAAACGGCAGCGCATCTGCACCCCCGTTCCCTTGCCGAACTGGCCGAGGTACGCCTTCAGGTACAGTCGCCGGACCCAGCGCACCGGAAACGAGCCGACCCAATGGGTGTAGCCGTAGGAAAGCAGCGTGCCAGCGAGCAGGCGTAGATTCATCCCGCGTCACTTTGAGGCTCGCCCCACAGGAAAGCCATGAAACGTTCCGGCGAGTTGAACGCCTGCGCCTGCGGGCGGCGGGCCTCGGCCTGTGCCAGGTGCTCGCCGATGTTGTCGTGCATCTGCTTGAGCGCGTTCACCAGCGGCTCGACCTCGCCGTCCGGCACCTTCAAGCCGTGCGCCCAGCGGTCAACTGCGCGCGAAAGCCAGGTGTCATCGGTCACGATCATTGGCAGACCAGCGGTCCCGGCTTCGGCCACTTGATTGGACTGCCGCGCAAAGTAGGAGGTCCACCGGTACGGCAGCACCACGCAATGCGCGTTGAGAAACAGCGCTTCATACTGCTCCGAGCTGAGAAAATCCGTGACCAGTTCGACCCGTTCGTCATCGCGAAAGGCGGCCGCGGGCTCCATCGGCGCGTCGTTGCCGTCGCGCATCTGATTGGGCCAATGAAAGACAAAGCGCACCGGGTCCTCGGGGTAACGCTCCAGGTACTTCAAAATCGCCGCGTGAAAGAGGTCCGTGCCCTTTTCGTGGCGAACCGGCCCCAGCGTGACAAAACGCACCGGCGCTCCGTTTTGCGGCGCGCGCGATTGGCGCACGTTCACCGGCACTGCCGGCGAGGGAATCTCGTTAAACGGCACGCCTGCCAGAATCTCGTATTCTTTCGAGGTCTGGTCGCTGTCGTTGGCAAAGCAGACCTTGCCCTCGGCCTCCCATTTGGCGAAGCGCCGAATGAAGAAACGCACCAGCGCGGCCGAACGCCCGAACTTCGGCTCCGGGTCACCCTTCTCGTAGGTCCCCTGCCCGGTAATGACGAAGAAAAACAAGCGCTGAAAGTCCTTGCCCAGATGCTTGCGGCAAAGCAGGTACCACGCGATCAGCTGGTGCACGCGCACCGTCGAGATCAGGATGCAGTCGGCCGTGCCTTCACGCTTCAAGATGGCCGCGTTTTCGCGCCAGTTGTGCCAGGTGTAGTAGAAAAACCGATACAGCCCGTGCAGCGGCGTTTTCGCCGGTCCGCCCCGAAACCACCACGAGCGCTTGAAGTGCTTCACCGCGCCCAGATCCTGCGCCAGTTCGTCCGTCAACTCGGCGTGGGCGTAGACCTTGACCGTGTGACCCCGCGCCTCGTTCAGGCGCTTGATCGACTTGTTCCACTGAAAAAAATGCCCCGCCGGACCGATCAGGCACTCCTCGACGATCACCAGCTTGCGCGGCCCGGCGTCTTTGCTGGCTTCGGCGTTCACAACGGCGCTTATCTGGCGGGAAACCGGGCCTAACCCGAGGCAACGCCGGCCTCGGCGAAGACCCGCTGGTACCAGCCGACCATCCGGCGCATGCCATCTTCCAGGCTGACGTTGCGCTTAAACTCGCTGCCCAGCACGGCGGTCAGCAGCTTGCTGTCGCTGCTCTTGATGAAGCGGCCTTCGGGCTTGGAGCGGTCGGCCTCGATCACGATGTCCAGCCCGGCAGCCTTTGCGATCAACGCCACCAGATCGCGGATGGCGATGGTGTCCTCAAAGCCGATGTTGACCGGACGGTCACTGAAACCTTTTTCAACCAGCGCCATCATGATGCGGGCGCAATCCTCGGCATGCACGTAGTTGCGGCGCTGGTTGCCCGAGCCCCACATCACGCACGGATTCTCTCCGTCCAGCACGCGTTTGACCAGCATCGGGATGGCCTGGGAATACTCACCGGCCCAGTTGTAGTGCTCGCCGTAAATGTTGAAGGGCCGCACGATGGTCATCGGGATCGACGTCTCACGCTTGTAGATGTCGGCCTTCATCTCGAGCATCCGCTTCGCCCAGCCGTAGCCCCAGTTGGCACGCTCGGGCTCACCGCTCCAGGGCACGCTGTCGGGCATCGGCGTGGGCCCGTCGTCGGAGTAGACGCAGCTGGTGCTGGTCAGGAGCACCTGCCTGGGCTTGTGCGCGGCGATGGCGTCGAGCGTGTTGGTGTTGATGCGGTCGTTGAAGCGGAACATCTCGAAGTGATGCCCCTGACTGTAGCCCACCCCGTACGCCCGCGAGGCCAGATGGAAGACCACCTCGGCCCCCTCCAGAGATGCTTCAGCAAAGTCCGGATCCTCCAGCGTGCCGTGGCGGTAGTCCACGCGGTCGCGCAGCTGCGGCACAAAGTGCCAGGTGCCCTTGGACTCGTCGTCGACCAGGATCACCCGCGCCTCGGCCTCGAGTAGCTTGGTCACCAAAAAGGACCCAATCAGGCCCAGCCCTCCGGTCACCGCGACCGGCTTGTCCTTGTAAAATTGCTCCATAGGTCTGCTCAGATTGTGTTCGGCGCGCCGGCGCGGCGGGGTGGCTTCGCGGCCAGCGCGTGAAAAAGAAAAGAGGCCTGTTGTGCTATCGGCGAATCCCTACATGGCTTGAACGTCGAGGTCCGTCTGAAAAATCGAAAAGTTGGAGTCGCGGCCAGCACATCTTTGAAATTTTCAGACAGGGTCTAGCTGGCCCAATGCCAACCGGCCGCCTCCAGGATTTTGCGCTGCTGGCCTCCCAGATGGGCCACGCGCTGCTCCACCGGATGCCGATGCCCGACCAGGCGCGACTTCAGCGAACGCCCCTTTTGCTGCAAGGTCATGCCGAGCGCGTACGACAGCCGGTTCGGATAGGGGTCCAGCAACGCGCGAATCTCGCATGCCTTGGCCAGGGCGCCAGCCGTGCCAAAGGTTTCCAGTGTGCTGGCCGTGTCCCAGAGGCGCAGGCGGTAGCGGTACCAGCGCAGCGGGTCGCAGTCCCGATTGTGGTCCAGGTACAGGGCTCGCTGGCGCAGCTGGGCCTCGCCCCAGTGCAGGAAAAAGCGCTCTTTCTTGCTCGTGTCGGCGGTGAGTTTGTTGGCCGGCCCCTCGGCCCGGTACAAGAGCAGCGAGCGCGGCGAGAAAACCATCTTCGAGCCCATCAGCAGCGTCTGCGTCAGGAAAACCTGGTCTTCGCCTGCGAACAGATCTGTCGGAAACCGAACGCCGTTGGCCTCCAGGGTGGCGCGGCGAAACAACCCGCTTTGCAAAACCACGCTCCAGGTCGTCATCAGCGCCTTGGCCAGATCGGTGGTGCGCGGCAGCCCGCGGCTTTGCAGCACCATGCCATCGCCGCTCAATCGATCCGCCTCGATGCGCACCTTCGTCCACGGCCCATAAGCGACGTCCGCCCCGGTTTGGTCCATCTGGCGCACCTGGCAAAAGAGCTTTTCAGCCGTCGGGATGTCGTCGCTGTCCATGAACTCGACGTATTCGCCCTGCGCCACCTTCAGGCCGGTGTTGCGCGCGGACCCCGGACCCCCGTTGGGCTGCTCGATCACCCGCACGCGGTGCCCGTAGTGCGTGCGCAGGTAATTGGCCGAGCCGTCCGTCGAGCCGTCGTCCACCACGATGACCTCCTCGGGCGGGCGATGCTGATTGAGCACCGCGTCGAGGGTCGCCCCGATCACATCGGCCCGATTGTAGCACGGGATGATGACCGACACTTTCATCGAACCGCCTCCTGGGCCAGTTCCCGAAACTCCGGACACTTCTCGGCCAATTCGCTGAAATTGCCGGACGCCAGCAGCTTGCCTTCGCGCAAAAAGTACAGGCAATCCGAGTTGCGAACCGTGCTGAGACGGTGCGCGATGGCGATGATCGTCATCTCCCCGGGCAGGCTGTCGACCGCGCGGACAAACTGGGCCTCGGTCGTGTTGTCCAGCGCGCTGGTGGCTTCGTCCAAAATCAGAACCGAAGGACGGTGGTACAGCGCGCGGGCCAGACCCACCCGCTGACGTTGGCCGCCGCTCAGGCGTACCCCGCGCTCACCGGTCACCGTGTCAAAGCCGTCCTTGAGTTCGTCGTTGATGAAGCCGCTCAGCTGCGCCATCTCGGCCACCTCGCGCAGGCGCGTGTCGTCGATTTCTTCGCGGCTCTGCCCCAGGGCGATGTTCTCGGCCAGGGTTGCGTCGATCAGAAAAATTTCCTGAGGCACGTAGCCCACGCACTGCCGCCATTGGCGCAGGAACTCGCCGTCGAGCTGCCGCCCGTCCACCAGGACCTGTTCCGGCTCAACTTTCAACAGGCCCAGGAGAATGTCGACCAGGGGCGACTTGCCCGAGCCCGAAGGGCCGATGAAGGCCACGCGCTCGCCCTTGCGGATGGTCAGGCTCAGGTTGGAGAGCGTGGTGCGGGCGGCGTTGGGATAGACGAAGTTCAGCCCGCGAAACTCGATGTTGCGCGCCAGCACATGGCGCTCGGGCATCGGCGTGTCCTTTTGCAGGTGCAACGGCTGCGAGGGCGCTTCGCCCACGCGCAGGTCGTTGTAGAGGCCGTCCACCGTGAACATGTGCGTTTGGATGTGGCTGGTCTGGTTGTAGATCAGCTGCACGGTTGGCAGCAGCTTGTAGCCGGCAAAGGCATAGGCCGACAACAGCGGCACGATCTCGATCAGGCTGCGCCCGGTCTGGTCAAAGTACAGGCACAACCCAATGACCCCGCAAAACGCCAGCGCCTCCAGACTGTAGCGCGGCATGCCGGCAAAGATCGGCACGCGCGATTGCAGCTTGGCCAGGCGAATCGCCGCCGCTCGAAAACGCCACAAAAACCGCACCGTGCACTGGTGCACCAGCAGCGGCTTGATCCCCGAAAGCAGCTCCTGCGACGAACTGAAACGCTCGCTGAAGAGCGGGTTCATCTCCTGACCAATTTTGCGGAAAATCGGCTGCGTGATCAGGAAAATCGCCGCGTAGCAGATCCCCAGGACCAAAATCGCGGCCAGCCCCGCCTGCGGCTCCAGCGCGATCAAAAACAGGATCATACCCAGAGCGATAACCACCCGCGTAAAGGTGTCCAACAGCGGCAGCAGCACAAAGGTGCAGAACAGCGCCACGTCACCCTGGATGCGCTTGATCAGCTCCGCGGAATTGTTCTCAACGTGGAAGAGATAGGGCTTCTGCGAGTAGTGGTTGAGCAGTTCGACCGCCAGGCCCATCGAGGTGAAGTGGGCGAAGCGGGCCCGCGCGTAATCGCCCAACAGCCCCACCCCGGCGTTCGCCAGCAAAAAGGCAATCGCCGTGCAGCCCAGCAGGAGCACGATGTTCTCGCTGTTCACAAAGGGCAGCACCGAGGTCATCGTCTCGCCCCAGCCCGACTGCAAAAACTCCTCCGGATTCAGCGCGATGGAGAGGAACTGCATCACCATCAAAATCGCCGTCACTTGCAGGATCGCCTGGCTCACACCGATGATCCAGACCAGCGCAATGCGGCGGCGCCCGTACGGCACCATCAGCGCCGCCAGCTTCTTGAAAAAGGTGACCAGCCCGCGAAGCTTTTTCATCCCGGTTTCACCTCGGCAGCCTGCCCCGATTTCAGATACCCGAACTGCTCCATCAGGGGAGCGCAAATCTCCAGAAAGTAGGCCATATCTTCGTCCGTGAAGAGCTTGCGCCAGTCTTCGGTTTTGGCCCCGCCGTAAAAGGAGAGGATCGCCGTGGTGTCAGCTTCGGGGTACAACCGGCGCAGGCGCACCTGCCAGCGGCTGCTGGGCTTGGGCGGCAACGCCGGGTCGCGCAGGACGAGTTCCTCGCCGAGAAATTCGGCCAGCTCCTTCAGGGTGTCGGGCGTGCGCTTGAGCATGTCCTCGCAGCGAATGGTCTTCACCCCGGGCTTGTTCTTCCAGTCTTCCACGTGACGCACCCAGTAGTGCAGGTGCGTCCCGGGCTCCTGCGGTGCGCCGCGCAGAAACTCCGGAAACGGGCAGCGCGCGGTCTCGTTGAAGCTCTGCAAAAACAGGTAAAACGAACTCATGACCGACCGGCCATCGCGCACCACGTAGATGAAATCGGCCTCGCTCAGGAGCCACTCGCGAAACTCCCCGGCATACTCCACCAGGTGCGGCAGGTCCGGCTCCATGTGGGTCTTCACCAGCGGGCGCTGGCCGCGCAGGAGTATCTTCTTCACCCACTGCGGACGCCGGCGGTACTTTTCCAGATTCAGCGCCTCGGCCGCAAAGTAGTGGTTGTGCACCGTTTCCAGCGGACGCGTCAATGTGCGGCAGGCCGGAAAATTGCGCCGCAGCGTATCCAAAGTCAGGTGCGTGCCCGAACGCGGATGGCTGCAAACCACGATAGGCTTGCCCACGCCCTCAAAAAAGTCCGGCGGCAGTTTCATCCTCATGAGTGCAATGCTTCGTCAAACAGGGTCAGGTGTGCGTTCGCTCCAAGTGCACGGACTCGTGGCACCATCGACAAGCTCACAACGGCGCTTAAAGGCTTCGCCCCACTTCTTCATGCGTTCCGGCCCGATGCTTCGAAAAATGCCCCTCAGGCGGTCGGCTAACTTTTCTTGGCGTAGTAGGAGCGATACTCGCTTTCGCGGTTGGAGCCGTAGCCGTGGTAGCCGTAGTAGGCCGACATTCGCCCGGTCGGCAGCCCGTTGAGGACCACCCCCTCCAGGTTGTGGCCGGCTTCGTGTATTTTCTCCAAAAAGTGGCGCACGCGAAACTTGTTCACCTTGCGGAAACGGCACACGTAAATGACCTCATCGACAAAGGGTTTGAGCAAAAGGGTGTCGGGGAAAACGCCCACCGGCGGCGTATCCAGCACAATGAGGTCGTAGTCCTTGCGCAGCTGGTCGAAAAGCCCCTTCAGCCGCGGATTGCTGAAGAACTCCGTCGGCTGCTTATCGACCCCGCCCGAAGGCAGAAAATGCAGGTTCTCGGTCACCTCGTGGATGCCCAGCGTGGCTTCCTGGACCACGTCGGGGCTGGCGTCCTTGCCTTCCTTCAACCAAGGGAGGATGCCCGTGCTGTTGTCCAGGCCGTGGTAGAGGTGCTGGCTGGGACCGCGAAAGTCAACGTCGGTCAACAGCACGCGCCGTCCGTGTCGGGCAAAGGTGTAGGCCAGATTGCTCGCCACCAGCGACTTGCCTTCCGACGGCACCGTGGAGGCCACCAGCACAATCTTCGGGTAATCCACCCGCGTGCACAGCTCCATGCGACCGTACAAACCGCGAAAGGCCTCGCAGAGCGTGGGCTGGTTGTTCCCCGCCGCCAGGTGCGGGCGCTTCTTGCGGTTGACGTTATCAAAGCGCGGGATTTCGCCCAGCAACTGGGTCCCCAGAAACTCCTCGATCTCCCACTGCGTTTTCAGGCGCGTGTCCAGCAGGCCCAGCCCGACGGGGACCAGCACCAGCGACAGGAAACCGGCCATCACCGCCCAAATCGCCTGTTTCTCCAGGTTGGGCTGCTCGGGGTCCTGCGGGGGCCAGGCGTAGTCGTGAATCGTCAGGTGCCGCGGACGCAGGTTGGCTTCCACGTTGGCGTCTTCCAGGCGCTCGGTCAGGCGCGCCAGGGCGGCCTCGGTGTTGACCGCGTCGATCTGCAGCGACGCCAGCTCGCTGTCGAGGTTCTCCAGCTTGAGCAGTTCGCGCTCGGCCTCGGCCAGTTCGGTGCGCAGGCGCGCGACCCGGTCGGTCATCAGGCGCTGGTTCACTTCGAGCGTCTTGGCCACCTCGTCAATGTTGTCCTCGATCAACGCCTCGATCGCGCCAATGCGCTCGGTGTTTTCCTTCATGCGCGGGTGCCGCTCAAAATAGCGCTGCTCCAGCTGCCGCCGTTCGGTCTGCAACTCTTCCAGCAACGTGACGTTCGGGGCCACGGACGGGTGCGACGCAATCGCCTCCAGCTGCGTCAGATCGCGGCTGGCCTCGCGGTACAGGGCAATTTCCGCGAGCACGTTGGTGGCATTGAGGATCTCCGCGTCGGCCTCGATCACGCGCGCGCTCAGGTCCTTCACCCGCTCGGTGATGACGCTCGAAAACTCGCCCAGATTGTCGACCATCGCGTTCTGCTCGCGAAAGTCCTGGATGCGCTTGCGATTGTCTTCCAGCTCCTGCTCCTTCTGGCGCTTGCTGGCGCGCAGGTCCAAAACGGCCTCGCGCAGGTCGCGGCTCATCAAGTCGTTGTGGTAGTCGATGTACTTCTCGGCGATGCGGTCGGCCAGCATCGGGGCCAGGTCCGGGTCGCGGTGCATCATGCCCACCTGAATCAGGAGCGTGTCGTCGGCGCGAATTTGCACTTCCATCCCGCTACGAATGATCTGCGCGGGGTTGGGCTTCTTGTTCGGCTTATCGGGGTTGACGTACAGCTCGCCCACCTGTTGCAGCTCTTCCTCGGTAAAGAATGGCATCAGGTAGCTGAAGAACTTCCGGCTGCTCAGCCGCGCCACGTGCTTGTTCATCAGCAGTTCGGCGTCGTTGGACTCGGCGAAAAGCCGCTCGGAGGGCAGCACGTTTTCCTCGGCGGTCTGAATCTCGAGGGTCGCCTCCGTGTAAAAGGTCTCGGTTTTGCGCAGCTCCAAAAAGACCAAGACGTTGATCAAAATGATCGCCACCAGCAGGCCCCAGTGCCAGCGCTCGCGGAACATCAAAAAGTAGTCGCGCGGCGAACGCAGCACCATGCTCTGCACACCAAAGTCGCCCGTGCGCACGGGCTCGCCGTCCCCACTGCCGTAGCCGGGGGAGTTGTGGTAGCGTTGCTCAGGAGCTTGGCTCATCGGGATACAGCGTAGCCTAGCCTGAGCTAGATCACACGTTCGTAGACGTAGACCAGGTCACCCGGCTGAAGGAAAAACGGCTCGTAGTCGGCGGCCCCGCGACGACCCTTGACCTTGTCGTTGACGTCCTTGACGAAGACCTCCTCGGTCCCGTCGTCCAGGGTGCGCGAGATGGCGACTTTGCGCAGGTTGGCCTTCTCGGTGAAGCCGCCCTGACGCAGGATCGCGATAATAAGCTCAATCCTCTCCTCCTCCGGCTTGAAAACAACGTCTCCCGGGCGCACCACGGCGCCGGAAATCTGGACAAAGCGCGGCGCGTACTCGGTGATCGCTACGCTCACCATCGGTCGGCGCAGGTAACGTTCCTCGATGAAACGTTGTTCGAGGTGCTTCTCGGCTTCGCGCGCAGTCATGCCCCCCAGCTCCACCGTGCCCAGAAACATCACCCGCACACGGCCGGCGCGGTCGATGCGCTGGGTGGTGCCGATTTCGGGCTCTTCAAAGACTTCCACGCGCACCTGATCTTGCGGGCGCAGCTTGTAGGCACGGGCCCGTTGCTCCTCTTCGGTGGCTTCCGAGCGGGCGCCATCCCCGCGGTCTTGCACCAGAACAATAGCGTCGCGTTCGCCCAATCGCGGCGTGGCCGAAAGGCGTTCGTCATTTTGCGCCAGCGCGCCCACGGGTAGCGCTGCCGCCAGCAACAGGCTCGCACACAGGAGCCGTTTCCAGTTCAAAGGCATGTCAAGTAGGGTTGGTTTGAGGTGTTTGTAGACAAGGCAATCGGCCCGGAGCGGACCAAAGCTTCGGCAATCAAAAGCGGTAGACCGTCGAAGCGGTGGCAAAGTGCCGATCAAATTCGCTGGTCGCCAAGTCGGAGTCCCGGTTTTCGTAGGTGTACCCTCCAGTAATCGACCATCGCTCATTAGCCTGAAATTCCACCTGCCCCTCAGCGTAAAAGGCGTCGTCGGTCCGGTCGATGTTCACAAAGTCATCCTGCTCGTAGCCGACCTCCACCCGGACGATGGTGCGATTGCCAACCTCCTGGATAACAAAGAGATTCACGTTGGTCTCGACGCTTGAGGTGTCATCCGGAGCCAGGTCGATGTCGCGCGAGGCCTGCACCCCCACCTGCGTGCGCACCCGCGCCTGCCACACCGCCGAGCCGTCGACCACGAAAATCGTCTCGTCCGAGCCATTGCCCGTGGAGTTGTTGACCGTGCGAAAACCAAAGCCGATGTCCAACTCCAGCTTGCTGAAGAGCCCCTCGGGGACAAGCTGGCCATTCAGACCGAACAAAAAGGCGATGTTGTTGTTGGTCAGCTCGCCCGAGGCGGTCGTGCCTTCGGTGGTTTGCCGCTCCAATTCAACCCCGGCGAATCCCCCAATCTGGCCGATGATCTCCGTCAGCACCAGCTCGTTGCGCCAGGTGTACTCGGTGTTCTGGCTGAATGTATCCGGGTCCTCGAACTCAAACCCTGCCGAGGACGTGAACGCGATCTTGGGCCGGAACTGGTAGCTGAGTTCACCCAGAATATCGATCCGGAAGGTTTCCAGGCGCTCGTTGACCTGACTGTCGCTGGCGGTCTGCTGCGAAACGCCTGCAGTCAACTGGCCCGTCAGCGGCGAGCCGACCAGGGGCAACTGCGCCGAGCCCTCCAGGCCCCAGTTCACCGCATCTTCGGCTTCGTTCTCGATAAACTCCTGCACCTGCAAAAAACCCTCCACCGTCAACTCGGCGCGCGTGTCAGGCCGGACGTATTGGAAACCCGGGCCGATCAAAAACGCAAAATCCGCCTCGCCGGTGTTGGAGCTGTCGACGTTGGAGTCGTACTCCACCCCCGCCTGCAAATTGACAAAGAAATCGCCCCCCAGAATGCGGGCCAGCCCGTGGCTGGTCAGAGGACACATCAGAAGGGCTCCGCCAGTCAGCAGCGGAGTCCACAGGGTGCGCAAGGGATCAATCATCGGATAGTAGCGACAGTTTGCAATCCGGACGGGCCGACCGCGGCTTTCGCCGCTGGGGACAAGGCCTCTCTCCGAGAATCGTTTATCGGCCAGACACCCGAAGTGTCAATGGCACTTGGATGGGCAGCCATCAAAGGTGGGGGAGCCGTACCGGCGCTCTCAATACGCGGTTTTGGGCGGGAAAACGATCTGGCGAACCGTCTCCAGCACAATTTTGAAGTCCAGCAGGATGGACCATTCGTTGATGTACTCGATGTCGTAACGAATGCGTTTCTCCAGCAGGGCCAACTCCGAGATCTCCCCGCGAAAGCCCTTGCTCTGGGCCAGCCCGGTGATGCCCGGCTTGACGAAGTGGCGCGTGTAGTAGTTGCGCAGCTTGCGGCTGAACTCCTCGTCGTGCTTGAGCAGGTGTGGTCGCGGCCCGGCCACGCTCATGTCGCCCAGCAACACGTTGATGAACTGCGGCAACTCGTCCAGGCTGGTTTTGCGCAGAAACGAGCCAAACGGATACACCCGCGGGTCGTCCTTGGTCGCCTGGCGCGAGGTCGCGTTCCCGTCCTGCTTAAAGTCGAACATGGTGCGGAACTTGATGATGTTGAAGGTCCGCTTGCTCATGCCCGTACGCGGCTGGGTGTAAAACAGCGAGCCGGGGGCCTGCTTGCGCTGGAACCACCACACCATCGCCACCAGCGGCGGCAGTAAAAAGGCCACGATCGGCAGCGAAAAGGCGATGTCGAAGACCCGCTTGATGTAGCGGTTGACCGGGTTTTCCAGCGGCTCCTCGGTCAGCGTGTAGAAGGTGTAGGTGCCTTCCTGGTTCACCAGCATCGGGTGGTGAAACTCCTCGGCCAGGTCGCTGCAAATCTGCAGGCGACAGCCGAACTGTTGCGAGGTACGCATGATTGAGCGCGCCTGCGCCCGAGGAATGTACTGCGCCAGCAGGATGATCTGCGCGATGGAATGCTCGCGAATGTAGCTTTCGACCTCCGAGGGGTCACCCAGAATCGGAAGCCGCTGGCGGTCCTCCTCGGTCAGGTCCTCGTCCCGGGCAAAGATTCCCACCGGCTCCACCCCGAGATTGGACTTTTTGTCGATCCAGTTGCGCAGGCGCTCCAGGTTGTGCGGGCTGCCGATGAAGACCGTCGAGACCTTGCTGGCCTTGAAGACGCGCCGCGCGATGAATCCCGGCAGGTAGCGGTTGCCCACGAAAAAGATCAACAGCTCGACCGTGATGAACGAAACCAGGAAAGCGCGGCTGATCTCCGTCCCCCCGCGCACCAGCGCGTAGACCAACACCAGCACCGCCAGTCGCAGACCCTGTTGCTTGGTCACCGAAAACGCCTGGCCCCAGCTCAATCGCAACATCGACTCGCCCCAGCGCGCGTAGGCGCGGAAGCTCAGAAACGTCGCCCCCAAAAAGACCAGCGCGTAGTCCCAGACCCGCGTCTCCTCCACGTTGATGTAGCCCGAGGCATCGAAGAGCGCCAGCCACAGGTTGAAGACAGCCCCTACCAACAGGGTCATCCAGAGGCAATGGAGGGCAATGACGCCTTCCTGGCGGTTCTTCAGCATGCGTCAGAGAAGAAGAGAGCGTTTAGGATACCGAAATCGCGCACGCTCCACAAGCAGGCGAGACGCCACCACCCTATCGGGTAAGCCCTGATCGCGTTTACGCCTTTCCCCGCGCAAATGACAAAAACAGGATTCTGCACGTATCAGGGTTTCCTCTACGGCAAGAGACCTCACCACGCGTTGGCGCCCGTCCATAGATGAAAATCCGTTCGCGATGAGAACGGCCTGTTAACAAGGCCCCGCTGCGACAATCCCCGATGATTTCAGGGAAACGCGACTTCGCAAAACCCCAAGGTCGGCTTCCATCGCGGAAAAAAAGCTTTCCCCGTGCCCCCATTATTGCTACTTATTAAGGGAATTCAGCGCGTATCTTTCCCCCCATCCATAATTCCCGGCGGCCCCAACCGCGTCGGGGAATGCCCGATGAAGCCACGAACTCCCTGGCCCCAGCACATCCCAAGCGGAGCGCCCTCGGTGACTCCTGCGGTCGACGCCGCCCTGGCTGAAGTCTTGAACGGTAATGCCGGCTCCCTCCTGGGGACCTGCGCCGCCCAAGTCTGGCAGCTCGACGGCAATGCCTGCATCCGTGGCTGTAACGAAACGGCCATGGTTTCCAGCGGGTTTTCCCGCGATGCCCTCCTCGAAAAATCCTTCGACCAGCTGCCTGCGTTGATTGACGGCGCCGCCCTCCACGAAGCCAATGTGCAGGTGGCCGTCAGCGGGCAGCCCCTGCTGGACCAGGAAGGGCGGCTCTTCGGCGGGACCAACGCCCGTCCCTGGCGTCTGGATCGGCTACCGCTCTTCGACAACGAAGGCCAGCCTAACGGATTGCTGCTCATCGCCCACGACACCGTCGGCAGCATCGAAGCGCGCCGACTGCTGGAGGAAAAGGAGCACCGCCTGGAAATGGCCCTGCTGGGCGCGGAAATCGGCACCTTCGACTGGGAAGTCGACACCGATCTCGTCCACCTCGACCCGCAGGTCGCTCCCATCCTCGGCCTGGATCCGAAGGCCGGCCCGATCAGCCGCCAGAGCTTCGACCGCTTTTTCGATGACGAAAGTCTCCACCGCCTGCGCGAGCGCTTTTACGAGCACGCCCTGGGCCGCGCCGACTGCATCGAAACCGAACTCTCCGGCCACAATCCACAGGGGCGCCCGTATTGGCTGCGCCTGCGCGCGCGCATCGTTCAGCGGGGCCACCGCGACGGTCAGGCCGTCCGCGTCAGCGGGATTCTGCAAAACGTCACCCAGACCCGCAGCGCCCAGCAGCGGCTGGTTCTCTTGCAGGAAGCTGTCGAGCATGGTCCCTCCTCGGTCTTCATCACCGACAGCGCTGGGCGTTTCGACTACGTCAACGAAAAGTTCTGCGAGGCCACCGGCTACGAACCGGAAGAGATCGTGGGTCGCAGCCCGCTGATCCTCGACGCAGGCACCCAGGACTCCGCCATCTACGAGCGCCTCTGGAAGGCCCTGCAGCAAGGGCGCACCTGGAACGGCGAACTGCACCGTCGGCGCAAAGACGGCAGCCTCTTTTGGGAGCATGTCTCCATCTGCCCGATCAAAGACGAGCAAGGCCGCATCACGCACTTCGTCGGCACGGCCAAGGACATCACCGAGCGCAAGGCCCGCGAAGCCAGGATGGCTGAAGCCACGCGATCGGCGGAGTCGGCCAACCGCGAGAAAACGCAGTTCCTGGTCAACATCAGCCACGAAATCCGCACTCCGCTCAACGGCATCCTCGGCATGACCGAGCTGCTGGGCGAGTCGCCCCTGCGGCCCGAACAGCGCAAGTTCCTCCGTTCCATTCAATACTCCGGCCAGGCCCTGCTCTCGCTGATCAACGACCTGCTCGACCTTTCGAAAATCGAGGCCGGCATGATGGAGTTCGTCGAGCAGCGCTTCGACCTCTCCCGCATGGCCAGCGAGGTTTGCGGCCTGTTGGCAACCAACCTCTCCTCCGAGGAGGTGGACATAGTTGTGCGCTTTGCCCCGGATGCTCCGCGCTGGGTGCTGGGCGACCCGCTCAAGCTGCGCCAGATCCTGGTCAACCTGGTGGGCAACGCGGTCAAGTTTACCAAACACGGCCACATCGTCCTGGAAATCGCCTGCGAGGACTGCAACCAGCAGCGCGGCAACTTCACCTTCCGCGTCCAGGACACCGGCATCGGCATCGACAAAGCCTTTCTGCCGCGCCTGTTCGAGAAGTTTACCCAGGTGGACCCTTCGCTCACCCGCGCGGGCAGCGGTACCGGCCTGGGCCTGTCGATCACCCGCGAATACGTCCGGCGCATGGGCGGCGATCTGACCGTCCAGAGCGAACGCGGCGCTGGCTCGACCTTCGCCTTCACCCTCTCCCTGCCCTACGACACCGAGGCCCGCGTCGAACTTGAAGCTCCGCCCTCCCTGCGCGGCCGCAGCCTGCTGCTCATCGACCGCTGCGAGCCGGAAACCGATGCGCTGCGTCAAGTCGCCGACTGGCTGGGGCTGGTGCTCATACCCGTCTCCTCCTTCGATCAGGCGCACCAGGCCCTGCGGCAACGCCCGAAGCTGGATGCCGTCGCGGTCGACGCCCGCTGTCTCGAAAACGGCGGTGCCGAACACTTTCAGGAACTGCTCGACCTCCCGGCCTTGGCCCACGCGGAGTGTTTCCTGCTCGATCGCCTCGGCACCCGTAGCGGCACACACGTCCCTGGACTGCACTGGGACGGTGTGTTGACCCGGCCCGTCACCGCCGAAGCGTTTGTCCTGACACTCGCGCCTGAAACCCGCGAAAAAGCCGCCTGCGGCGAGACCAAGGGCCTGCCCGGCGTCACCCCAAGTCCCCGTAGTCCCGGTCAGCGTCCGCGTTTCAAAGCCCGTGTGCTGTTGGCCGAGGACAACGCCATCAACCGCGAGACCGCCACGCGTATGCTCGAGATTCATGGCTGCGAGGTTGTCACCGCCGTCAACGGTGCCCAAGCCGCCCGCCAGGCGCTCGCCAACGACTTCGACCTCATCTTCATGGACGTGCAGATGCCCGAGGTGGACGGCTTTATGGCCACGCGCCTCATTCGCGAAAGTGCCAACGGCCGACATCCTCCCCCGATCATCGCCATGACCGCCAACGCCATGCTCGGCTACGAACGCGTCTGCCGCGAGGCCGGTATGGCCGATTATGTGGCCAAGCCCATCACGCTCGACTGCGTGGGTGACTGCCTCGAGCGTCACCTGGGCCACAACCGCAAAATTCTGGTCGAGCCGCCCGTAACCGATCACGGGCTGGACCTGGACCCGTCAGCGCCGCAGACCGGCGCGGGCGACCGCAACCTGCCCTTCTCCCCGCAGATCCTGCACGATGTTTCCGGCGGCGAAGCCGATACCCTCCGCCACCTGCTGGTCACCCTGCTCGACAGTTACCGCGACGACCTGCAATCCATCGAAAAGGCCTGGCGCGCCGGCGACCTTGATGGCTTGTCCAAAGGGGCCCACCGCCTGCATGGCACGGCGCTCAACATCGGCGCACCGCGTTTGCAGGAGCAGGCCCGGCGTCTGGAGGCCGCTGCCCGCGGCAATCTCGAAAGCGTCTACCCGCTTTGGCCGGAGTTTTCCAGCGTGGCCCACCAGACCTTGCGCTCCATCGAAACCTACCCCTGGCAGCCCAAGCACTCCGCCTCGGGTTAAGGCCGATCACAGATCCGCAGCCCGCCCGTGATTGACCGGATTCGACCGGTTTCAACCCCTTTTGGCGTTTCAAACGCTGGATTTCCCACCATTGACCTGAGGGATCTGCCGACTTATCGTCCTTAAAACGGCGCGTAATCTGCCGTTCTCTGAATCGCTTCAATGCACTCTTTTGGAGACGCGGCCAGGACGCCTCCGTTTTCGACTCTAGCCATTTAGCCTGCGACGCTGCCCGCCCGAGCATGGCCCATACCCTCCGCAGACGACCACAGCACCAGATCAAGCTCTGGAAAACCCTCTCGGTTGGGATTCTCCTGCTGTTTTTCCTGCTGACGCTGGTTTGGCTGATCAACAAGCCCAGTCCGGGGGATGTGCCGCCTGCACCCGTCGACGCGGTGGAGTCCGCCCAGTCCGATCTGGCAACCCCCGGTGAAGGCACGACCGCCGCCGCCGAACCGGTCGAAGTCCGCACCTTGGCCGACTGGATGTGGCTGCTCATCTTCATCCCGCCGATGTTTTACCTGGCAGGGATCAACCTCGAGGATCTGCCCGCGCGCTACTACACCCTCGGTGCCCTCGAGCCGTTTCCCATCCCCTTTTCGATGATGTTCGACCGCGCCGTGATCGCGATGATCATCATTTTCTCCGGGCTCATCCTCAACGTCGTCTTTCTGCTGGGCTCGCTCATCGTGGAGCCCTTTACCTGGCAGAACATGTTCTTCTGCCTGTACATGGCGATCATGCTCTGGGAACTGCCCAACAGTGTGCGCATCTTTCGCTTCCTGCAGCACGTGCATATCCTCCACGTGGCCCAGGACGGTCAACGCGCCCTGCGCAGCGCGCTCGATGCCTTCACGCCCGACACTGTGGTGCCGACCTCCGACATGCTCGACGACCCCGCCTTCACTCAGCGTATTTACCAGCAACTCGAAAGCGAGGCCCGCGGCCTGATGCTGGAAAACTCCCCCCTGGGGGCCGACCAGCAATTCAACCTCAACCTGGCCATCCGCGGCGGCGAAGCCGTCTACCAGGCCGAGACCGCCGTCGAAAAGCAAGACCGCAACGAGTTGGCCGCTGCTCTGGGCATCATTCAATCGCTCTGCCGACACGGCCCGATTCAGACTCCGCTGAACATCACCGGCATGCGCGACACCCTCAAGCAACTGGAGAACGGGCATCGCCCGGCCCCCGAACTGGCCGTTAAAACCGCCGCCGGCTAAACGCGTGCCTGGGCGAGTGTTCACGCGCCTGAGATTGCGCTGGAATCGCCACCGCGCACCGGCCTAGATTCACCGGGCATGAAGATCCTTGTCGTCGGCGCCGGAGACGTCGGCAGCTACCTCAGTCAGCGCCTTTCACTGGAAGGCCACGAGGTCACCGTCATCGAAGCCGCCTCCCAGGCCGCCGACCAGACCGACGAATCCTTCAACGTGCGGGTCATTCAGGGCAACGGTTCCTCGGCCTCCACGCTCATGCGCGCCGACGCGCCCAAGGCCGACTTTCTTCTGGCGCTGACCAGCGATGACACCACCAACCTGGTCGCCGGCTCCCTCGGCAAAAAACTGGGCGTGAGTGCCACCGCCGCCCGCATCCACGACGAAACCTTCTCCGACAATTCGGTGCTGAACTATCAGCTGCACTTCGGCATCGACCACCTGCTCAATCCCGAAGCCCTCTGCGCGGTCGAAATCGCCAAGGCTATCCGCAATCCCGGACGCGTGGCGGTCGAAAATTTTGCCCGCGGGGAAATCGAGATGCAGCAGGTGCGCGTGTCCAAGCGCAGCAAACTCACCGGCAAGCCCCTGCACGAACTCAAGCTCGAGGGCAACGTGCGCATCGGCTATATCCAGCACGAAGATAGTGTCACCGTACCCAATGCCGACAGCGTCCTCGAGCCCAACGACCTCATCACCCTCGTCGGCGCGCCCACCGCCATTTTCGACCTCAAGACCAAGTTCGATCCCGACACCGACAAGGAGCCCCGCCGCGTCGTTATTTTTGGAGGCACCGAGACCGCCATCGCCCTGGTCCGCCTGCTGAAAAATCCGCGCTTTCGCATCCGCATCATCGAGGGGCGCGAGGGCACCTGCCGCACGCTTGCCGAACGCTTTGGCGAGGTGACGATCATCCACGGCTCGGCCACCTCGCTGCGCCTGATGGAGGAGGAGCAGGTCGGCTCGGCGGACTACTTCGTGGCCTGCACCAAGGACGACGAGGACAACATCATGACCTGCCTGCAGGCGGCCCAGCTGGGCTGTCCGCACGTGCACCTGGTCCTCAACAAGCCCGACTATGAGGAAGTGCTGGGCCATATCAAGAGCACCATCGGCATCGAGCAGGTCGTCTCGCCGCGGGTGGTCACCTCCAGCGAGATGATGCGCCTGATCTCACGCGAGCCCTTCCTCGAACTGGCCCGCCTGGCCGGCAGTGCTGCCAAGGTCATCCAGGTGACCGTCGAAAACGGCAGCCCTGCGGCCAACAAAAAGATTCGCGAGGTGGGCTGGCCGCGCGGCTCGGTCGTGGTGGCCCTGCTGCACAAGTATCAGGCCAAGGTGCCCGGGGCCGACGACACCATCCTGCCCGGCGACCGCGCCGTCATCATCGTGCAGGAAGAACAGCTGCAAACGCTGCTGGATCTGGTTTCGTGAACCTGAACGCTCGCCGCCCCCGGCCATGAACTACCGACTCCTCTGCAAGTTGCTTGGGCTGGTGCTCGCCACCGTCGCGCTGGCCTTCGCCACGAGTCTGGCGGCAGGCTTCGTCATGGGCGACGCGCAGGGCTGGAACGAGATCACGATGGGCTGGGTCGCTTCCCTGGGTCTGGCCACGGCCATCGCCCTGGCGCTCTTTCTCTTTGGCCGTGGGTCCCCCAACCGGCTTTTTCGCAAAGAGGCGCTTGCTGTCATTGGCCTAGGCTGGTTGCTGGCCACGATGGTCGGCGCGTTGCCTTACATTTTTCTGCTGCCGGCCTCGGTCAGCGGCGGCTGGCTCAACCTGCTGGCCGATGCATTCTTCGAGTCCTCCTCGGGGCTGACAACGACGGGTGCCTCCGTCTTCACCAACCTCGAGAGCTTCCCGCCCAGCCTGTTGTTCTGGCGCTGCCTCTCGCAGTGGATCGGCGGCCTGGGCGTCGTCGTCTTCTTCGTAGCCATCCTGTCCTTCCTCGGCGGCGGCGCGAAGATCCTCTACTCCAACGAGGCCTCCGCCACCTCCGCCGAAATCGATTCGGCCCGCATCCAGCATGGCATCCTGCGCATCTTCGTCTTTTATATGATGATCAGCGGCCTGTGCTTCGCGGGCTACCTGCTGTTCGGCATGGAGGTTTTCGACGCGCTCTGCCACACCTTCACCACCGTCTCTACCGGCGGCTTTTCAACCTATTCGGCCAGCTTCGGCCACTTCGACAACGCCGCGCTGGAGTGGGTGGCCATCGTCTTTATGATCATCGGAGGGACCAGCTTTCTGTATTTTATTTGCGGACTGCGTGGCAACCGCTCCCAGATGAAAGCCAACACCGAGGTCCCCGCCTATTTCTCCTTCCTGTTGATCGGCATCGCCGCCATGACGCTGGTGCTGCTGACCGAGGGGCGCGAGGACACCTTCCTGCATACGTTTCGGCGCGCGGCTTTTCACGTGGTCTCGATCATGACCAGTACCGGCTACGCCAGCGAGGACTACAACCTCTGGCCTGGCGGCGCCCACGTCATTCTGCTCATCGTGATGGTCATTGGCGGATGCTCCGGCTCGACCGCTGGCGGCATCAAGGTGGTGCGCGTGGTCGTCGGCCTGCGCGTGGCCTTCAACAACGTGGAGTTGCACTTCCGCCCCCACGTGGTGCGACCCATCCGCGCCAACGGCCGCGTGCTGGACCGTGAGGACCAGCAGGATGTGGCCGTCTACTTCCTCATTTGCGCGCTGATGACCTTCTTCACGATGGGTGCGCTGACTTTGCTGCAACCCGCCCTCGCCTTCGAGGACCTGCTCTCCTCCATCTTCGCCTGCCTCTTCAATATCGGCCCGGGCCTGGGTGCGGTCGGCCCATCCGAAACCTACGGCTTCTACGACCCGCTCTCCAAAACCTTCCTCAGCCTGCTGATGGTCATGGGCCGCCTCGAGTTCTACGCCATCCTCGTCCTCTTCTCCCCCAGCCTCTGGAAGCGTTTTAGCTAGGACTATCGTTCCGAAGCTACTGTAAGTAGCTGTTTAACAGCGTCTAATGCAATAAAATCGATTTATGTCAAAAACTTGACCTTATTTTTTGACTTAAGGTCATCTTTTTGACCTTATTGAAAAAAAGGTTCCAAGCCCATAATCCATAAGTACTTAAAGATGCGCCAAATCTCCAAAAGTGATGTCCAGCGCAAGGTAGAGTCAGTGAACGATTTCTGGGCGACGGGAAAAGTCGAAGACTACTTTTCCAGCAAGCCTCGCCGGTACTACTTCGATTTGTTCGCTGACTTGGCAAAGAACCGCACGGTCAACCGAGCGATCGTTTTGATGGGGCCACGTCGCGTGGGCAAAACGGTCATGCTCTGGCAGTTGATTGACCAAATGCTAAAAGTAGGACTGCGTCCACACAGCATTGTCTACGTGAGCCTGGATGATCCGGTCCTGCATCCATTCTCGCTCGCCGAACTCTTGGACATCTTCACGCGGTCGGTAAAGAAAGACACTCTCAAAGACTGCTGGGTCATCTTCGACGAGATACAATACCTTAAAGATTGGGACGTGCAGTTAAAAGTCTTGGTTGATACCCATAAAAAAACTCGTTTCATTGTCTCAGGGTCGGCGGCGAGCGCGCTTTCTCGTCAAGGCACAGAATCGGGCGCTGGAAGATTCAGCCACTTCATTCTGCCTCCACTCACATTTTGTGAGTACTTGAAGCTTCTGAATAAAGAGGAGTCGCTAATCCAAAGCGAAAACGAGCATACATTTTATTTTCAAGCCAAAGATATTGACGCCCTGAACAGAGAGTTTGTGAACTACCTCAACTACGGGGGTTTCCCTGAAGCCATTTTCAGTGAAGCCATCCAGGCGGATCCGGGCCGTTTCATCAAGCATGATATCTTGGACAAGGTTCTGCTGAGAGATCTTCCTTCAGTTTACGGAATTCGTGATACTCAAGAGTTAAACCGGATTTTTGCTACCTTGGCCTATCAAACTGGACAGGAGCTACGCCTTGAGGATGTGTGCACGCGGACAGGTTTGCCCAAGAACACTCTCAAGAAATACATCGAGTACCTTGAGGCCGCTTTCCTGATTCGTTCCGTTCGTCGCGTTGACCGAACTGGAAAGAGCTTCAAGAGAAACAATTTCTTCAAAATCTATCTCACCAACCCCTCGATTTACGCCTCCCTTTATGGCCTGCTCAACCCTGATGAAGCTGCCTTTGGTCATTTGACTGAGACGGCGATCTTCGCCCAGTACTTTCATCAAGAAACCGCCGGGGCTCGTCTTTTCTATGGGCGCTGGGATGGTGGCAAAGGGGAGGTTGATTTAGTCGAGGTGGACGAAAGGTTCAGGCCTGTCCATTGTGTGGAGGTCAAGTGGTCCGACGGTGTGGTTGGGCACACCCACAAGCTCAAAGCAGTGCTGCAGTTCTGTCGGGACAACTCGCTTGAAAAGGCTGTTGTCACGACGAAAACAATCCAAAAGCAATCATCCTTCGACCAGGGAACCACCATCTACTTTTGGCCATCGGCAATCTATTGCTACCTGGTGGGCAAACTCCATTTCGAGACCGAGAAGTTTATCGGCGACCACGGCCTCGAACGAGCGCAGATGGACCTGCCACTCACCAGCCTTTAAGCCGATAGAAACACTCGCCCTACCCATCAAGGCGCGCTTCCAGCCACACCATCAGCTCGGCGATGGGGAGGCGGACCTGCTCGGTGGTGTCGCGATCACGGACGGTCACCGCGTCGTCTTTTTCCAGCGTGTCGAAGTCTACGGTGATGCCGTAGGGCGTACCGATTTCGTCCTGACGGCGGTAACGCCGGCCAATCGCCCCGGAGGCGTCCCAAAACGTGTGGTAACGTCGCTGCACCAGCGCGTACACCTCACGGGCCTTCCCAACGAGTTCCGGCTTGTTCTTCACTAGCGGGAAAACCGCCGCCTTGTACGGGGCGATGCGCGGATGAAAACGCAGGAGTGTCCGTTTCTCCCCGTCGATCTCGTCTTCGTGGTAGGCCGCCGTCAGCACGGCCAAAAACGTGCGGTCCACCCCCAGCGCCGGCTCGATCACGTGCGGGACGTACTTGAACGGCTCCTTGCCCCGTTGCTTGCGCTCCTCGTCGAAGATCTCCATCGACTTGCCCGAAAACTCCTGGTGCCGGGTCAAGTCAAAGCACCCCCGCGCGGCGATCCCCCACAACTCCTGCACGCCAAAGGGGAACTGGAAAGTGATGTCGGTGCAGGCGCGCGAGTAGTGCGCCAGCTTGTCGGCCGGGTGCACGTCCTCGCCCAGCATCTGCGCCGGTAGGCCAATGGATTGCAGCCAGTTCAGGCACCAGTCGATCCACTCGCGATGGACCTGCGGCCACACATCATCCTCCGGCGCGATGAAATACTCCATCTCCATCTGCTCGAATTCACGGCTGCGGAAGATGAAGTTGCGCGGGGTGATTTCGTTGCGAAAGGCCTTGCCGATTTGCGCGATGCCGAAGGGAACCTTCACCCGGCCCGTGTCGACGATGTTCTTGAAATTCTGAAAAATCCCCTGCGCGGTTTCCGGGCGCAGATAGGCCACGCTCGAGGCATCGGCCAGCGCGCCCACGTGCGTCTGGAACATCAGGTTGAAGTCGCGCGGCGGGGTCAGTGAGCCCGGCTCGCCCGTGGCCGGTGAGGGGATCAGCGCGTGCTGCTCGGGGGTGGCCTCGGTGTATTCCCTCAGCTGCAACGGCTCCAATGTCCCTTGCACCGACTGCTTGCGCTTCATCGACGCGGCCATCTTCTGCGCCTCGGCTTCCATGCCGCCGTCTTCGAGCACCGAGACGTAGCCAATCACTTGGCCATCGACCACCACCGGACTGAAGAACAACTGGTCGGCACGGTACCGCATCTTCGAGGCCTTGCAGTCGACCATCGGATCGGAAAAGCCCTCCACGTGGCCCGAAGCCTCCCAAATGCGCGGGTGCATGATGATCGAAGAGTCCAACCCAACGACGTCGTCGCGGCGCTGCACCATGTCGCGCCACCAGGCTTCCTTGATGTTCTTCTTCACCTCCGCGCCCAGCGGTCCGTAGTCGAAAAAACCGTTGTAGCCGCCGTAAATTTCGGAGGACTGGAAGATAAATCCGCGGCGCTTGCACAGGCCCACCAGCGTTTCCATCGAAGGGATCACGCGCGCGGCGGAGTCGGTGGGTGAAGAGGCGGCAGGATCGGCGGAGGGGCTCATGGCAGTCGGAATCGGGTGAACGCTTGAGGATGAACCCGCCCCTGCATCGGTCAAGCGTGATAGCTTTCCGGGCTCGGTGACGCCAGCCGCGGCCTTAAGCGCAATCACCGCTTGGGCGCACCTTTGAGAAGACTTTTACCAGTCGCTTCAAAAAGCTGCAAAAACGTTAGGTGTTGGTGAAAACGGCCCCTCACCTGGACGACTGATGCAGTGTGGCAGTCTCTTTGGACGGCCCTATGAAGTTCCTTGCTGCTGGTCGATGTCCCCCTCTGGCCCTGATACGTTTACGCGCACGCGTGGTTTTTTCCTGATTCAGGACAGCTACGCGACGCTCTGGCTGGAACTCGACGGCGAGGACAACCTCACGCGCATGGCCGAGACGGCGGCCTCGCTGCTGCAAATCGCGTTTCTGCCCGGGCGGCGCATGCAAGCCGCCGACTGGTCCGCACGCCTCGATCCTGAAACCAGCGTACAACTGCGCCAGTTGGCCAAGATCTGCCGGGAATCGCCCGACCAAGGTCGGCGCAACGGCGTGGTCGTCACCCTGCCGGGTACACAGGGACGTTTCTCCGTCACCGGCGAGGCCCTTTGCGAAACCGAGGGCGCGGTCCGCCTGACCCTGCAACCGGAGGCGTCCCCGCCGGCTTCCGGCGTCCGCGCCACGGGCAAGCATCTGGCCATGCCCCCGCGCGAGAAAGCCGCCGCGCCGGCCCAGCCTTCAGCCAACGAAGACACACCTGCACCCGAGGACGAGGCAGAAGAAGCGCCTCCACCCGCGCAGCTCTCGATGGAGGCCAAGTCGATCGTCCACGATTTCAAAAACCTCATGGTCGGCATCGTTGGCAATCTCTCCCTGGCTCAGCGCCAGTTGGGCGAAGACTCCACCGCCGCCGAACGTCTCAAAGCCGCCACCTCCGCCGCCCAGCGGGCTAAGGATTTGGTCCTGCAACTTCTCTCCACCCAGGAACCGCGCGCCCTGGTCAAGCACCCCGTGCGGCTGGTCGATCTGGTCGAGGAGTGTGTCTCCGAAACCCTCGGCGGCATGCCCTGTGCGTGTACCGTGGAATTGCCAGAGGACCTCTGGACGGTTCCGGTCGATGAGGGCCGATTCTGCCAAGCTTTCAACAACCTGCTGGTCAATGGTATGCAAGCCATGGACGGTACCGGCACCCTCGGCATTCGCGGCGAAAACATCTGCTTGAAGGCCGAAAATCCCTACCACCTGCCCGAGGGTACCTACGTGCGGGTCAACGTTCAGGACGAAGGCCCCGGTGTGCCCGAGGACTTGCGCGAGCGCATCTTTGAGCCCCTCTTCACCACCAAGTCCAACGGCAATGGCCTCGGGCTCAGCAACGTGAAGAAAATCTTCGACAACCACGGCGGCACCATCTGCCTGGAACCCGCCTCGGCCAAGGGCGCGTGCTTCACCTTTTGGCTGCCGGCGCTCCCCGAGGTCAGCCTGCCGACCGTGCCTCCGGCTGCGTCTGTCTCGCGTGAGCGCGTCCTGAACATCCTCCTGGTCGAAGACAATCCCATCGTCCGCCAAACCACCGGCGACTTGCTTGACGCCATTGGCCATAAGCCCAGCTTTGCCGCCGGCCCCCAGGAAGCCCTCGACCAGCTCTCGGCCCAGCGTGCGCGCGGTCAGCCGATCAAGGTCGTCCTGCTTGACCTCAACCTCTCCAACGGCGTACACGGCCGCCACCTCGTGCCGAAACTGCGCGAGCGCGAGCCCGAGCTCGTCATCGTCGTGTGCAGTGGCTCGTCAACGGACCCCTGCGTGCTCGAACCCGAGCGCATCCGTTGCAACGCCAGCCTGGTCAAGCCCTTCAGCGTCGACGAGCTACGCCGCTGCATCGAAGGCACCCTCGCGCAATCCAAAACGCGACCGCCCTACTGACGACTGAGCCGCAACCGCGCCGCGTTTTCAACCGTCGTTATCCGCGCCCGCGTTGGTGCCCCCCGGCCACGAAGTCCGAACCCAGCAACTGCTGCTTGTAGTGATCCGGCAGCGAACTGGAGCTGACCCAGTCCTTAGCCGAGGCGGCGTCGACCTCCATCCACTGCCGGGCGATGTTGCGCAAATTCTGGTTGCGCCAGCCGTCGTTGGTGATCGTCTCCACCCGGCTGAGCACCTCCGGCGGGTCAACCATCCAGGCGTTGTAGCTGAACATGCTCACAGCCATGTTGCGACTGTGGGAACCGTCCTGCGGCAGTGAATCCACCCAGTCCATCGCCCCGTAGGGATCTGCCGCGCCGTATTCCCGTGCTACTTGGGACATGGCGTACTGGCGGGGACGCTCGTCCAGCGTCGCCACCCACGCCGCCGCAGCCGGCGTATCCTGGCGAATCCATTTTCCGCTGATGTTGCGCGCCGCCCAATTCTGATCACGGGCCGACAAATCGTAAATCGCTTCGGCCGCCGCGGCCGGGTCCACGTCCGACCAGCCGTCGATCGCCCCCTGAATCGCCTGCTGCGAATGGACCTCCTGCGATTCGGCAAAACGCAGCGCTGCCTGCGGATCCGTCAGCGCCAGCGTGTAGGCACCCCGCTCCACCACCCGACTTGCCAGATGCGGCACGGTGCTCTCGGCAAAATCGGTCGCGGCCTGCGCATCGACTTCCGCCCAGCTCAGGGCGAGCGTCTCGTAGGCGTCCTGGCGTTGCCGTCCTTCGGGCAACGTGGCCGCCCACGCCGCGCCGACTTGCGGGTCCGTCAGCCCGTAGGCTTCGGCAATCGACCAGACCGCCTCCACCTGCCGGTAACTCGGGTGCATGCTCGACACAAAGGCCGCCGCACCCTGCAAATCATCCACCGCCCAGACGCGGAGCATGTCGTTGATCATGTCGCGTTCCCCACGCGACGGCGGCAGCTCGTTCACATAGGTCAGCGCGCCCGCCGGGTCCTCGTCCACCCAGCCTTCCAACGCGGCTTCCATCAACACCTCGCGCGCAAGGGCTGCGGTCTCAGCCTCGGCAAACGCAATCGCGGCCTGCGGGTCCAGACGAGCCAGCTCGCGGATGGCCGAAGACACCTCACGTTCCCAATCCTCATAGTTGCTAAACTCCGAGGCGGCAATGAGTTGTTGGGTGAGGTAGACAATTTTTTCTTCCCGCCCTAGCCCGTCAAAGTCGACAAACTCCGTCACTGGCGCGACCTGGATGACCTCCGCTTCCAAAATAACCGCGCCGTCCTGCGCCGAGGCAGACCCATCCGCCGCCGCTGCGTCGCCGGCAACCGCGTCAAACCCTTCGCCCTCAACTGGAACTGGTTCTTCGACCTCCGTGGCAGCCGGCTCGGAAAAGTCCTGCGAAGACCCACGCGGACGCTCCGGGGACGGTTCTGCGGCAACGTCCATCACCGGGGCAGGTTTTTTTGGCTCTGAAGCCGACCAGTAACCGGCAGCGAAGCCAAACGCCGAGCCAACAGCCACGCCCGCCAAAACCTTGCCAAGTGCACTCATGGGTAACTGCAACAGACGCCGAGCATGCAGCTTTCCGACGCGATGACAAGCGTGCCTTCAGCGCCGATTTCAGGAGTACCCCTGGTTTCGTCAAAGCGTCGGCCCCGCTTTTTCGCTGGACAGCCCGGTGACCGCGGTGCTTTTCTCAAAAGTGAACAAGCGCTCCGGCGCGCAACCCCTCAAACAAGCATGCGCAAGTCTTCCCTGAAGTCGCTGGCCGCCCTCGTTGCGGTTGGCGCCGTTACCCTTCTGAGCACCGGCTGCACCACCTTCACTGCCAAGGACGACTACCGATTCCGTAGCGGCGAAGTGAATTTCCTCGGCATCTACAAGCAAGAGAAGAAGTCGTTTGACGAAATCGACGACACCACCCTCGCCTTGTACACCGACGAAATCATCCCGCGCTTCAACCCCTCGGGGGACCGCATCACCCTGCTCTGGGGCCTCGGCACCATCGCAGATTACTAGGCGCTCCAAGCTCCGCTCACCGCAACCGTTGCGGGCAGCGGACTCGCCTGCATCGTCCAGCGCCAGCCTGAGTCAGTTCCGTGGATTCAGGCAACGTCGCCGAGTATCTGCTTCAACGCGCGCGTGAGCTTCCGAACTCCGTCGCGTTGCGCCTGCCGCGTCGCCCGGGACTGGACGATGTCGATTACCAGACCCTCGCCGACCAGGCGGCCCGTCTGGCCGCCCACCTGCAAGCGCTTGGACTGGGGCCCGGGACGCGCACTCTGCTGGCCGTCCCTCCCGGAGCCGACCTGATCCGCTCGGTCTTCGCGCTGTTTCTAAGCGGTTCTGCCCCGGTGGTCATCGACCCGGGCATGGGTCTGCAAAAAGCCCGCGCCTGTGTCCGCCAGACCCGCCCCGACGGGTTGCTGGCGATAGCCCCGGCCCAGTTGCTCTCGCGACTTTTCCCCAGGGACTTTGCCTCGGTCCAGACACGCGTCACCGTCGAAGCGCGCCTTTGGAAACGCCTCGCGCGCCGCGAACTGCCCGCGCCCCAAACCGCCCCAACCGATGAAGCAACCGCCGCCGTGCTCTTCACCTCGGGCTCGACCGGTCCGCCCAAGGGCGTGGTCTACACACACCCGATGTTCGCCGAGCAGGTGCGCCTCATCGGCGCGCATTACGGCATCGAATCCGGCGAGATCGACCTGCCGCTGCTGCCGGTCTTCGCGCTCTTTGACCCGGCGTTCGGCATGACCACCGTCGTGCCGCCGATCGACCCGCGCAAGCCCGCCGCGGTCAACCCCGCACGCCTGGTTGCCGCCATTCAGGAGCACCGCGTGACCACCAGCTTCGGCTCGCCGGCCATCTGGGCAAAGGTCGGCCAATGGTGTATCCAAAATTCCGTGACGCTTCCTTCCGTGCGGCGCATCCTCATGGCCGGGGCTCCCGTGCCTCCCCATGTGCTGCGGCAGTTTCGCCAGATACTCACCCACGGCGAAGTCCACACGCCCTATGGCGCCACCGAGGCCCTCCCCGTCTCCACCATCAGCGGCTCGGAGGTGCTCGACCGCACCTGGAGCCTCACCGAAACCGGCCATGGCACCTGTGTCGGCCGCGCCTTTCCCGGTGTTGAAGTGCGCATCCTCCGCCTGCACGAAGGGCCGCTGGTCACCCTCGAGGGCGACTGGGAATGCCCGACGGGCCAGGTCGGCGAAATCATCGTGCGCGGTCCGTCGGTCACGCAGCAGTACTTCGATCAACCCGAAGCCACGTCCCGCGCCAAGATTGCCGATCCCGACCGCCCGCCACACTGGCACCGCATGGGCGATCTCGGTTACCTCGATGCCGAGGGACGCCTCTGGTTTTGCGGTCGCATGGTCGAGCGCGTGCAAACCTCGACGGGCACGCTGCTCACCGACAAGGTCGAAGGCGTCTTCAACGCCCACCCCAAGGTTGCCCGTTGTGCGCTCATCGGCCTGGGCGAGCCCGGCCAGGAAAAGCCGATGGTCGTCGTCGAGCCCGAGCCCAAGCACTTTCCCAAGGGCACTAGCGCACAAGTCGCCTTCATTGAGGAACTGCGCGCGCTCGGCCCCAAAGGCGAGCAGGCCAGCCGGATCACCGAGTTCGTCTTCCAAAAACGCCTGCCGGTAGATGTCCGACACAATGCGAAAATTCACCGGCTGACCTTGAAAGCGCGCTATCAACGCTAGAGCGTGTCAAGCGTGTCGCTCCCTTTTCCTGGAATAGGCGCTTCGTTGGTGGCCTCACATCCGAAACCAACGAATGATAAAACGTCTACCTCCAAGAATATGAATACACGTCCCCTGTCCCAAACGCCGCGCGCTCTGAAGATCGCCACCTGGATTGCCCAAGTCGTCGCCGCGGCCATCCTCCTGCAAACGCTCGCCTTCAAGTTCACCGGCGCCGCCGAGGCCAAGGCCACCTTTGAAGCGCTCGGGGCCGAACCCTTTGGACGCTACGCCGTGGGCGTTGCCGAACTGATCGTGGGCCTGCTGCTGCTCATTCCTGCAACCGCCGCGCTCGGCGGGCTCGGGGCCATCGCGCTGATGGTGGGTGCGATTGGCTCTCATTTGTTCACTCCTCTGGGTATCGCACCCGGCGGCGATCCCTCGCTCTTTATCCTCGCCTGGGTGGTGCTGTTTGCCGGCATCACGGTGGCAGCCATCCGACGGGCTCAACTCAAACAGTGGGCCGTCCGGCTGCTTCCGGGTGGTCAGCACACCGCCGTCAACACCGCCCACGGCACCCGCTGAGCAGTCTCTCAGACAAGCGTACTCGCCCTAGAGCGAAGCCTGTACTTTCAGTTGCGGATAGCCGCGGAACCCGGGGGCCTTGAGCCTCCGGGTTTTTCGATCAACGCCGATATAGCATGGCCGCCCGATGCGCCAAGCGCTTAGCTGCGGGGGCCATGCAAACCCTGCTGCAGCTGCTGGAGACAACCACCGCGTTTTTCAACGAACACGGGGTGGAATCCGCCCGCCTCAACGCCGAACGCATTTTCGCTCACGTGCTCCGGTGCAAGCGCCTCGATCTGTACCTGCAGCATGAACGCCCGCTGAACGCAGCCCAGCTCGACGCCCTACGACCGCTGGTCGCCCGCCGGGCCCGACGCGAGCCCCTCCAGTATGTCCTCGGCAGCACCGAGTTTCTCGGACTCGAACTCAAGTGCGACTCCCGCGCGCTCATCCCGCGCCCCGAAACGGAGGAACTCGCCGAACACCTCAGCGAGCGCCTTCGATCTCAAGCGCCCGCCAACCTGCTCGATCTGGGCACCGGCACGGGCGCGCTGGCCCTGACGCTGGCCGCCGCCTTTCCCGAAGCGCGGGTGGTGGCCGTCGACGAAGCTGCTGAAGCCCTCGACCTTGCCCGCGAAAACGCGGTCGCCAACGGGCTGGAGAAGCGCGTCGAGTTCCGCCTCGGGCACTGGTGGTATCCGCTTCAAGCAGACGAGCGCTTCGATCTGATCGTCGCCAACCCGCCCTACCTCACAAATACCGAATGGCAAAGCGCGCTGCCCGAAGTCCAGCAACACGAGCCTGAATCCGCACTGTGGCCCGGCGATCCGGAGGGCCTTGCCGACCTCCAGGAGATCCTCAACGGCAGCCCCCAACACCTCGCACCCGGCGGACTGTTGGCCCTCGAAACCGGGATCGCGCAGCACGATGCCCTCCAGGTCTTGGCACGCGAGCGGGGCCTGACCGACCTTGAAAGCCGGAGCGACCTGCAAGGGCGGCCGCGCTTCTTGTTTGCGAGAAAACCGGCGAGCTAACGCGCGACGACGCGTTTGCCCGACTTGGCGCTGGCGCGGATCAGATCCATCAGCTTGGCAAAGCGCAGGCCCACCTCCGGCGGACACGGGTTCTCCAGCTTGCCTTGGCGCACCGCTACGAACTGATCCCAAGCCTGCTTGGCCTTGCCAAAGGGCACCTTTTTAAAAGGCGCACCCTTTTTCTGTAGCATCAAATACTCGCCCCACATCCCGACATCAACACACCCCTCCGAGCCATAGATGCGGATCTGCGAAAGGCAGCCATACGTGTCGCCGAGGCCCGAAAGCGAAAACAGTTTCCCGCTACGAAAACGCCCCGCCAGCGCCGCGTCGATCTCCACCGGCGTGTCGCGGTTGTCCATCAGTGCCATCAACTCGGTCACGTCTTCGCCAATCAAGTCGACCATCGTGTTGATCATGTGCGAGCCGGTGTCGAAGAGAAAGCCGCCGCCAGACAACTCGGGGTCCTGCCGCCAGGTGCCCATGGTGTTTGTGCGCCAGTTCTGGTGAGCCAGCCCGGTCACGCCCTTCACCTCGCCAATCGCGCCCTCGGCAATCAGCGCCTTGGCCTTGTGCACGCCGGGTGAAAGGCTCCCCGGAAACGCCACCACCAGCAACTTGTCGGTTTTGTTTGTCAGCGCGATGAGCTTCCTGGCCTCAGCCGCGGTCAACACCATCGGCTTTTCCAGCAGCACATCGATCCCTGCCTTCAGGCAGTCGCTGGCGTTCTCGAGGTGAAACTTGTGCGGGGTGACGATCAGTGCGGCGTCCGGCAAGTGAGCTTCCTTCGCCAGCAAGTCAGCGATGCTGTCATAAAACGGCGGGCAGTCGATCACGCCCTTCTCGGCCAACAGTTTTTTCGTGCGCTTGCGCGAGGCTGGGCTGACTTCGACAAAAGCCTGCAGCTGCGTCGAGCGGTTCTTGACCATGAATCCCATGTGGTGGCCCGCCATGCCACCTGTACCCACCACGATCGTCCGAATTTTTGCCATACAAAGGGCATTGCGCCGCCCGGCGCCACATTGGCAACGCAAATCGGTCGCCGCCCGTTCACGGCATTACCCGCGCAGCTCCACCGCCGACGCGAAAGCCCCGCGTCGCCAATTTCGGAACCGCCCTAAGACGATGTTGAACTGGCTTCGGCAGCCGCGATCGTGCCGGGAGAATCCACCCCTTTCACGTAGTCGAGCCAGTCCACCAAAATGCGCAGTGACTCTCGCAGGTGGATGTCGAAGTCGGGACCATCCTCTTCGTCCGCTTCCGCGATGGCCTCTTCAGACTCAGCGCTGGTTTCGAGGGGTTTCTCGCCGTTTTGGATGGCGTCACTCTCTTCCTGTTGCTTCAGCGTGACCTCCAAAAGGACCTCCTCGGCAGCCCACGCCATTTCAGTCAGGGCATCCAGCCGCGCTTCCATTGCGTCGCGGAAATCTTCATCGTCCTGCCGATTGAACCGCCGCTCGGACAGGTTGATCGAAATCTCTTTCTGCTCCTGCTTGCTGCGGAACCAATCGATGTTGCGGCGTAGGTAGGCGAACTCTTCCAGCGACTCCTGGCGCTCGGCACTCGATGCGCGCAACGCCTCGACCAGCTCCGGCTGTACCGGCAACCCGAAGCCCTTCACGCTGGCGTCGAAATCGAACGGCGAGGACTCGATGGAATCCCAAATCAGCGCGTTGCTCAGATCGCCCTCGCCAATGGGCAAAAACTCGTTGAACGACGGCAGCGCAATGTCGGCGTGCACGCCTTCAATCTGCGTCGAACTACCATCGGGCAGGTAATACTTCTGCACGGTGATTTTTGCCGCGCCCAGGTTCACGCCCTGCGGCCGAAAGTAGGCTTTGCGGTTCATCTCAAAGACCGCCTGCACGGTGCCTTTGCCGTGCGTGGTGCGGTCGCCCACGACGATGGCGCGGCGGTGATTCTGCAGCGCCCCGGCCACAATTTCAGAAGCCGACGCGCTGTAACGAGACACCAGCACAACCAGCGGTCCGTTCCAGGCCACCTTGTTGCCGTCCACTTTGAACTCGCGCACATGGCCAATCGTATCGCGCACCTGCACCACTGGTCCGCGCGGGATGAACAAACCGGTCATGTCGATGGCCTCGGACAGCAGACCGCCGCCATTGCGACGCAAATCCAGCACGACGCCTTCCACGCCCATGTCCTTGAGCTTGTCGAGCAACTCGCGCACGTCGTGGGTGGTCGACGAGTGGTCGTCGAGCGCTTTGCCGGGTCCGTAAAACGCCGGCAGCTCGATGACGCCAACCAGGGTGGAGGTCCCGTCTTCGTGCGGCACCTCGTGCACCTCGGCCTTGGCCAAATTCGCGGTCAGCTTGATCTGGTCGCGGACTAAAATCACTTCGCGGCGTTCCGACGGGTCGCCCTTGGCCGGACGAATCGACAGGCGCACGATCGTCCCCTTGGGCCCACGGATCATCTTCACCACCTTGCGCAGTTTCATTCCGATGACGTCGACCATCTCGCCGTCGCGCCCCTGCGCCACGCCCACGATTTTGTCCTCCGGGTCAAGCGACCGGCTGCGTTCAGCCGGGCCCCCGGGGAGCAGCTCGCGGATGGTACAATAGCCATCGATGTCCGACAGAATCGCGCCTATCCCCACCAGCGAATTTTGCATGGCGATGGCGAACTCCTCGAGCGAGTCCGCCGAGAGAAAGGTCGAGTGCGGGTCGTACATGTTGGCCAGCGTCGTCAGGAACATCTCCTGCACCTCGCTGGATTCGACGGATTCGACCGAGCGCAGCATGTTGGCGTAGCGCTTGCCCACACTGCTGATGGCTTCATCGAGCAGTGTCTTGAAATCTTCCGGGTTGTCGATGTCCAGCGAGACCACCGCTTCGCTGTCCTCTTCGGTAGAAGCCTCGGGCTCGTCGGCTGCAGGCTCTACGCTGCCGAGAATCTCGTTGATCAGTTCGTACTTCAGGCGTTTCTCCCAGAGCCGGTCGGCCTGATCCAGGTCCAGCGGCCAGGACAATTCCGACCGGTCCGGCGCAAAGGTTTCCTCGGAACTGAAATCCCAGGGCTCGGCCAAACGGTCTTCGATCCAGCCGATGCGGTCGCGTGCGGCGTCGCGGTAGTCCTCAAAAATTCGGAATGCCGGATACAAATTCCCTTCTTCCAGGTTCTCGGTAATGTTGCCCGCGAAGCGCATCTTGAAGGTATCGACCTCCTGCGCCGTGAAAAACAGCCGGTGCGAATCGAAGGTGTCGATATACTCCTCAATGAGGTGTCCGCCCTCGATCTTGCCGATCGGGTGACCACGGTAGTGCGTGTTTTCCAGCCAGTGGACGAGCAGCTTCGTCTCGTCGGCCATCGCGTTGGTCTGGGCAAAACGCTTGCTCTTGGAAGAGGCTTCGGTCTGGGGCACAAACCCCATCACCGTTCCCAGCACGAGCACACTGAAGACAAGCAATCGAATGGGCAACATCGGCAAATACGCGGTTAGAATGAACTCGGCCAAACGCCCCCGAACCTTAAACCGGGAAGGTCCCGGCAGGGGATGGCCGATTGGATGCTAGAAAAACATGCGCAAAAGGCGATGCGTTGGCAAGGACGCAGACGCCTTCGTTGAGGATTTCAGGACCCAGGCAAAAAGGCAAAGATACGTTCGCTGGCGGCCTCCACCTCAGCCATGCGCGCCTGCATTTGGCCCAGCAGCGTTTCAAACGAAGCGTAGCCCAGCCAAGAGGCCAACCGACGCTGCGTGCGAGCGTCCGCCGGAATCTCACTGACGCCCGTCCAGGCGTCGCAACGCAGCAGCACTTCGACGCGGCGGAGAAGATCGTAGGCGTCCACCAGCGGCGTAGCCACGGTCTGGCCAAGCTCCGGGACCGAGGCCAGACGTTGCAAATTGCCACGGACGTTGGTTTGGCGGAAGTCGACGTCGGACCCACCCAACCAACGCTGCAGCAACTGTGCCATGAACTCGATGCAGACCAGCCCCCCTGGACCCGCTTTGAAGGCCAACTGCGGCGGCGCGCACTTGACCTTTTCCCGCTGTATGCGTGCCTGCATTGTGCGCAGGTGCGCCACGGCTTCGGCGCGGAGCGGTCGTTCGTAGAGGAGCGCATCGCGTCTTTCGACAAACTGTGCGCCCAATTGTTCGTTGCCGGCGACAATCCGGGCCCGGCTCAGCGCCGTACGCTCCCAGCTTTGCCCGGCACCCTCGGGCCCGTGGTACTGCTCGAAGGCGGGCAGCGTCGTCACCAGCGCTCCAGCCGCCCCATGCGGACGCAGCCGCAGGTCCATCTCGAAGATTCGGCCCAAGGGCTGGCCATACTGCATCTGCTGGATGAAGGCCGAGGCCTTTTTCGCCAGCTTGCCTTCCGTCTGCACCGGGCCCAACACCATCACGTCAAGGTCCGAGCCAAAGGCCAGTTCGCGCCCGCCAAACTTCCCTAGCGCCACGAGGGTCAACTCGGCTTGCGGATCCACTCGCCGCAAAACCGTGCGCACCGTCGCTTCGGCCAGGTCGCTCAGATCCGCCGTCACCTCGGCAACGGTACGCTCGTAGAGCAACTCACCCATCGCCAGGCGCACCTGCTCGGCTTTCACGTACAGCCACAACAAATCCGCGAAACGCTCGGGGTCGCTGGAGAGGTGCGCGATCTCCGCCTCCATCGCAGCCACGCCTTTGCTCCTTCGCGGCGCTTCATGGAGCAGCTCCTCCATGATACCGGGGTGCTTCACCAACAGCTGGTGAATGAACGCGCTGCGATCAAAGAGCAGGCAGAGCGCCTTGAAGAAACTCGGGTTGGCGTTGCAGGCTTTGTAAAACTGCTTGCGCGCGCCATAACTGCCAGCAAAGCCCCCAACCCGTTCCAGCGCCGTCAGCGGCTCGGCCAGTTGCGCGAAGACGTCGGCGAAACAACGCGAGCTGTCCAGAAACAGCTGCACGTTTTCCCGCATCAGGTGGCCCCGGCCCGAACCGACCGCGAAGGTCCGCAAGCGCTCTGCGCAATCCTGCTCGCCCGGAAACCACGCCGTCAATTTTGCCTCGATGGCGGTCGAGGGCGCGTGCCCGGACAAGTAAACCGTCCAGTCCTGCAACTCGGCTTCCTGGTCATCGGCGCCAAAGAGCGCTTCGTACCGCGCGCGGACGTCGCGACGCACCGCTTCGAGCTTCGCCTCAAAAGCGGCAACATCACCGAAACCCAGCGACCGCGCCAATCCGAGACGTTCCTCACTGCCCGGTTCGGGCAAAAGGTGGGTGCGCGTCTCGCGCCGCATCTGCAGGCGGTTTTCAACCGTGCGCAGAAACGCGTAGTGCGCCCGCAGCGCCGCGGCCTCCTCCGGCGCGATCACCTCGTATCGTTCCAGCTGTTCGAGGGCTTCGCGCGTGGATGTCGTCTGGAGGAATGGGCTGCGTCCGCCCTCGATCATTTGCCGCGCCTGCAGCTGAAACTCGATTTCGCGGATGCCGCCGGGCCCGTTCTTGATGTCGCGCTCCAGGTTGGCCGCGCCGACCACCTCTTTCTCGATGCGCAGCTTCACCCCCATGATCTCGGGCAGCAGGTGTGGGGGCGGGTGCCGCGGATAGCGGAAGGGGTTGACCTCCTCCAGCAACTCCACGCCCAGGCTTCGGTCGCCGGCCACCGCCCGCGCCTTCATCAAGGCCAGGCGTTCCCAGGTTTGGCCGTTGGCCCAATAGTAGTTGGCCAGCCCCGTAAACGTGCGCACCAGCGGCCCGCCCTCGCCTTCTGGACGCAGGCGCAGGTCCACGTTGTAAAGCACCCCCTCGGGTCCGCGTTGACTGAGAAAGCGCGCCAGGTCGCCAAAGACCCGCCCGAAAAACTCCGCGTTGTCCACGCCCTCGCGTCCGTCCGGGCGCCGGCAGTGCCCCTGCCCTTCAAAGAAAAAGATCAGGTCCACGTCGGAGCAAAAATTCAACTCCTGGCTGCCGAGCTTGCCCAACCCCAGAACGCAGCCCCGCGCCGGCGCCTCCAGCGCAGCATCCCACGGTTCACCCAGGCGAGCGGCGTTGCGCTCCCAGGCAAAGTCGTAAGTCGTGGCCAAAACAAATTCCGCCAGCACGGTCAAGTCGGCCACAATGGCGTCCAGCCCGGCTTGCTCGCCCAGGTCGCGGTAGGCGATCCGCAGGCTCTGCTGCCGCCGAAACGCACGCAGGCGCGCCACCCAGGCCTTCGGGTCGTGGCTCACACTGCCCCGCGGACGGTGGTCGCGCGCCCAGTCCTGCTTCAGCGTCGAAAAACGCAGCGGCACGCCCCGGATCGCCGTCGATTCCAACCAGAGCCACAATCCGGGTGACGTCTCGATCTGCTGACGGTAGACCACGCACCAACCGGCAAAGGCATTCAGCCGTGCGTCCGCTGCGGGCGGCGGCAACGACTCCTCCGGCGCACCCCCTTGCGTGAGGGCGGCACGCATGGCTTTGGCAAACGACACGCCTCAACGATTCAACACGTCGCGCGCGCGGTCGAGTACACGTTTCTCCTCGTCGCTGAGCGAGCCAAAGCCCTGCGTGTTGATTTTGTCGAGGATGCGGTCGACTTCGCTGCGCAACTCCGCGCGGTCGGTGATGTTGACCACCTGCTTGGGCGGCGGGGCACGGCGGGTGCGCTTGCGCTGCAGCCAGCGCGGTTTCTCGATCAACGGCGCGCGTCCCGGACGATTGAAGGCGGGCGCCGGCTCACCGCGCCGCTGCCACAGGACCATCGCCAGACCCATGGCCATACCGCCCAGGTGGGCCGAATGCGCGATGCTGCCCCCGCGCGGGTCCAGGCGGGCCTCGTAAAAAGCCAGTGAGAACAGCGTGTAGGCCAGCAGACCCCAGCCCAGCCACTTGGGCTTCATCTTCACCGGCAGCACGAAAAAGAGCAGCAGCGTGATCGACTCATTGGCCCGTACGATACAAAAGTACGCCAAAATCGCGAAGACCCCCGCGCTCGCGCCGACCAGCGACGTCAACGCCACCCGCGACGCCAAAAAGTCCGAGGCCGACTGGTAGTGGATCGCCTTCAGGATCAGCCAAAAGGCCGCGCCCACCAGCACACCACCGCCGTACAGTTGCAGCAGCCGCGTGCGCCCCAGCGAAGGCTCCAGAATCCGCCCGATGAAGAACACCGTGATCAGGTTGAAGATCAGGTGCAGAATATCCGCGTGCAGCAGTGAGTAGGTGGCCAGCGTCCAGATGAATCCCGTGCGCAGGTTGTCGATGCTCAACGCCAGGTAGGGGTTGAGCCGGTCCAGGCTCCCACTGCCAATGCCGACCAGCGCCTGCAGGGCAAAGCCGCCCACGCAGGTCCCGATGATGATGACCATTGCGCTCGGTCCATCCGGCGCCATGGGGTCGCGCATGTAGGGTCGATCGTAGAGCGGCATCGAAAAATTTAAGGATAGCGCCGGGGCCCATGCCCGCAACTCTGTTGCTTCGCTATTCGGCAGCCGGGGGAATTCCATAATCCCCCCTTGACTTGCCATAAAGCCAGAAAATACTTCGCTCTGAGATGGCAGATAAAGCCGACAAGTTCCCGGAAAACGTGGCGGGCAAGTTCTACGTCGATGAGCAATGCATCGACTGCGACCTGTGCCGTGAAACCGCGCCCAATTTCTTCAGTCGCAACGAGGACGGAGGCTATTCCTTCGTTCACAAGCAACCCAGCACCCAGGAGGAGATTGACGAGTGCATGGAAGCGCTGGAAGGCTGTCCGGTCGAAGCCATCGGTGACGACGGCGACGAGGATTGACCGCAGCTACTCATTGAGTACGGCAGCCTCGGCGCGCCGACCCGAGAGGAAGACCCGAGCCACCGCCAGGCTCTCCATGTCGCTGTCCAAACGCCAGTTCGGCTCACCCTCCGAACGCTTGTCGTAGTTGAAGTAGGCCCAGCCGGCGATGCGGTCATCGTTCATCGTTTGCTCAAAAAAATCCGTGAGCCACGCTGCTTTGCGCGGGTCGTCCGCACAGCCTACCTCGGCCAGAAAAACCGGCTGCCCGTACCGCTGGTAAAGCACCTCGATCGAGCGCTCAAAAATCTCCGAAAAGCTCTGCCACCGGTGCCACTGGCTGTGGTTGTCGCCAAAATTGTAGCCATCCAGCGCGATGTGGTCCACGTAGGTCTCGCCCGGATGGTACGGGAACAGGTCCTTCTCCGGCGTGCGCTCGCCCCAGAGAATGTTCGGGCTCCACATCCACCGGACCTTGCTCCCGGCCAGCGGCTCAACCATGCCGTGCGCCCGCCGCCAGGCCCGGACAAAAGCCTGCGGCTGCTGACCCCAGGCAAACCAGTCCCCGTTCATCTCAAAGCCAAAACGCAAAATGACGTGCTGACCCTCGGGCACGTATTGACCGGCCTGCTCGCCAAAAATCCGGAAAAACCGGTCGAATTCCCCGGCGTTGATCCGCTCCAGGATGTCGGCCTCAGGCCCGCGCCGGCCCCACTCCTCGAGTTCCAGACTGATGATCGGGATCGCCCCACGCTGCAGCGACACCTGTACCGGTCGCACCGGAAAGCCACGACGCTCCGACAAGTCGCGGAAAAACAGCACGTAGTTCGGCTGGCCTCCAAGCAGGTCGATCTGGCTGTCCAGTTCCGTGGAAAACTGCGAGACCTGCCAGAGGATCTGGTACACCCCCCAGGGTTTGCGCTCGTTCGAGCTCTCCGCCTGCCAGCTGACTTCGGCCCTGTTTTCAGACCTCGCCTGGCGCTCGTCCGACTTCGATCCGGCTTGCCACAGCGACCACAACACGCCCGCGCAGAGCAACCCGCCCAACAGCCACAAACCAATCGCCCCCGCCTTGCCCACCTGACAAACACAATTCAAAAACCCGCCGGGCGCAAACGCGGCCCGGCACAATGCCATGGGAGACGCCGCGCGCGACGTGCCCGGTCATCGGCGATGGTCCGCGTCGGTCAGGCCAGCATTTGCAGCAGCTGGCCTGTGCGCTCGTCGTGCATCTGGACGGCCTTGGCGTTGGCTGAGTAAACGTGGCCGGCGGCCACGAGTGAGACCATGTGCTTGGGGTTCAGTTCGCCCTGGGCCAGCTTTTCGGCCGCGTGCACGGCCTGAGCCTCGGCCCGTTGCAGGCCTTCGCGCGAAGACGCCGAGGCCGAGTGTGTTTCGCGCGGAATCGAGTGGACAACGTCCATGGGCAGTGGGGGTTGGGTCGGATTAGAAAGCCGCCTTAGTCTCGCCTGCAGCCGCCTGCCGGGCAATCACCGCACCCCTTTTGACGCCTTTTTGACGCCGCCGCGAACGCGCAGTCAAACTCGCTTGGACAGCTTCCAGTCCACCAGCTCAATCTGCGGGAAGCGTCGCCCGTTGAACACGTTCCAGGCCAGCTTCACCGCCAGGTCGACCGGTTCGCCCACGGGCGGGACCCGACAGCCTTGACCCCAAGCCACCCCACTGACTTTGCGCCCCGGCGTCGTCGGCAGGTGAAAGCGAAAGTGCGCGTCGCCCTCGCCAAAAATGACCGGTTCCTCCACCAGCTGCGCCGACGGCACCGCAAAAATCGGCTCCGGATTACCCTCCCCGTAAGGCTCCATCAGTTCCAGCTCCTTCAGCAGGGGCGCGCCCAACTGGTCGGCCCGCAGGGTTCCCGCCACGGGCAGGCACGGCTCGGTCAGCCCGCAATCCATCTGCTGTTTCACCGCTGCGTGCAGGTGCGTGCGAAACTCCGTCAGCTTGTCCGCCTGCACCGCCACGCCCACGGCCATCGGGTGCCCACCCCAGCTGCCCAGCAGCGCGCAACCGGTCCCGTCCACCGCGCAAAAGGACATCGCCTCCACCAGATTGATGCCTGGCACGCTGCGCCCCGAGCCATGCGCCCACTGCCCTTCGCGCCCCAGCACCACGGCGGGACGGTTGAACTGCCGCGCCAGCTTGCCCGCCACGATCCCGACCACTCCCGTGTGCCAGTCGTCGTCGAACACGACCAGCGCCGGGTCGTCGCGCTGCTCCTGTAACACCTGCGCCTCAGCCTGCGCGCAAATCGTGCGTTCGATCTCCTGGCGTTCGCGGTTCATGCCATCCAAATCGCTTGCTGCCTCCGCGCAGCGCCCGAAATCCTCGCACAGGAGCATTTCGATCGGCACGGTGGCGTCGGCCAGGCGTCCGCTTGCGTTGATTCGCGGCCCGATCCGAAAGGAGATGTCCGTCGGCCGGATCGGCTGGCCCAAACTCAGCCCGCACACGTCGAAGAGCGCGCGCACGCCCTGCCGCTGACACTGTGCCAGCATGCCCAACCCATGCCGGGCAAGGATGCGGTTCTCGTCCCGTAGTGGCACTAAATCCGCAATCGTACCCAACGCCACCAGATCCAGATAATCCTTGATGCGCACCTTGTAGGCGTGCCGGTCGCCCCGCTCGCGCAGTTCCTTGAGCAACCCGTGGATTACCTTGAAGGTCAGACCCACCGCACACAGCGCCTGCGAAGTCTCGTCGTCGCGCCCGCTCACGTGCGGGTTCACGATCACGCAATCCAGCGGCAGCGTGTCTGCTCCCCGGTGATGGTCCACCAGCACCACGTCCACCCCCAGGCTGCGCAGCCAGGCCACCTCGTCTATAGACTTCGTCCCGCAGTCCACCGCGATCAAGAGGTCCGGCACCTCGACTTCGATGGCCCGCTCCAAAGCCGCGCGGTTGAGCCCATAGCCCTCCTCCAGGCGCAGCGGCACCGCGTAACGCGGGAAGCTGCCGAACTGCCGCAGGATGCTCACCAGCAGCACCGTCGAGGTGATCCCGTCCACGTCGTAATCGCCAAAGATCAGGATGCGCTCGCCCTTTTCCAACGCCCGCAAAATCCGCTCCACCGCCGGTCGCAGGTTGTGGATCTCAAACGGGTCGCGCAGGTGCGCCAGTTTCGGATGCAGGAAGGCCTCGGCCTCGTGCCGCGACTCAAACCCGCGGCTGGCGAGCAGGCGCGCCACCACCGGATGTACGCCAATTGAATTCAACCGGCTGAGCGCCTCCGCCGGCGCCTCTATGGTGTTCCACTGCATACAGCCAGATTCGTACCAGAAAAACGGATACGAAAACCTGCCAAAGCACCTCCGCGCCGCCTGTCGCGGCCACGGATGCCCCTGTGAAGCCACCGTTGTGGCTCCCATTTTGCGGGCGGCCCAGACCACCCGATTTGCCTCAATCGCTCATGACGCCGGGAACGCTTTGTCGTGTTTTCGTGTGTGATGTGTTGTTTGTGTAAAGTCGCAGGGCCGGCGCCGACCCACCCGTTCAGGCGTTGGTTGTCGTGGCGGTTTCCTGACGCGAGGCGCGCGAGCCGGCTTCCCAATCGTATTTGGGCAACAGCTCATGCCGGGTCACGTGTTCGCGGTCGCCCTTGTGCCACCAGTAGAAGACCGGGCTGGCGATGAAGATGGACGAGAACGTCCCCGTCAAAATACCCACGAAGAAAACGAACGCGTAGTCCTGAATCACGCCCGCGCCAAAGATGAGCAGTGTCAGCGTGGCCACCATCGTCGTCACACTCGTCAGCAATGTACGGCTGAGCGTGCGGTTGATCGCCAGGTTGACCACGTCGGCCAGCTTCATGTCCGGCTGCAGGTCCAACTCCTCGCGAATGCGGTCGAACACGACGATGGTGTCGTTGATCGAATAACCCACCACCATCAGGATGGCCGCCACCATCGGCGCCGAAAACTGATTCCCAAACAGCACGAAGATCCCGATCGTCATCAAGACGTCGTGCACCGTGGCCACCACCGCCCCGATGCCAAAGCCAAACTCGAAGCGCAGCGCCACGTACAGCAGCATCAGCACCAGCGCCGCCAAAACCGAGTACACTGCGTTGGCCGTGATCGTCGCGCTGACGGAGGGCCCGATCAGCGTCTCTTCCTCCACCACCAGGTTGGGCGTGCTCGCGTCCGAACCGGGAAAACGCTTGTTCAATTCCGCCACCAGGGCCTCGGGGACGGTTGCCATGTCTTCCTGGCCAGGCGCATTTTCAATCACGAGGTAAGTACCGTCATCCTGCAACTGCGCCCGCCCGGCTTCGGTCTGAAGGCTCAACACCTCCGTCGCCGTACCGACCTCGCTGCGATAACCGGCGGCCACTTCGCCCAGACCCAGTTGCTGCGCGGCTGCGGTCACCGCCTCCACGTCGATGCGTTCCTGGAAGCTGACCAACGCCTTGGCCCCGCCACGGAAGTCGATCCCCAAAATGTCCGAGCCGCGCACGCCCACCGCCACCCAGCCGATGGCGATCAAGACCAGCGCCGACGGAGCCGCCTTACGCGCGTAGTTCAAAAACGCCGTCCCCGGTGCCAGGTTCAGCTTCGGGAAGGGCACCAGCTGCTTGAGCAGGTTGAACCGCACGACCACCTCCAGCATCAGGCGCGTCACGATCAGCGCGCAAAACATCGACGAGCCGATGCCGATGGCCAGCGTCACACCAAAGCCCTTCACCGGGCCGGTCCCCAGCCAATACAGAATGCCCGCCGTGATCAGCGTCGTCACGTTCGCGTCGATGATGGTCGAGAGCGCCTTGTCGTAACCGGCCTGCAGGGCGTTGCGCGCGTCCTTTCCCGCGCGTGTTTCCTCACGGATACGCTCGAAGATCAGAATCTGCGCGTCCACCGCCATGCCCAGCGTCAGCACCAGCGCCGCCACCGCCGGTAGTGTAAAGGTCGCCCCGATGCTCGCCAGAATCCCGACCACCATCAGCATCGCCGTGATGACCGACGTCACCGCCACCACCCCCGACACCAGGTACAGAGCGATCATACAGGCAATGACCAGCACTGCGCCCCAAATGCCGGCTTGAACCGAGCTATCGCGCGCGCCTTCGGCCAATGTCGGGCTGACGCGGTAGATCTCCTCCACCCGCAGCGTCGAATCCAGTGGGTTGTTCAGCACGTTGGAAATCTCGGTGACCTGCTGCGGGCTGAAGCTCCCCGTAATCTGCCCGCTGTCGCGAATCACGCCGTTTACGCGGGGGGCCGAGTACAGCACGCCATCGAGTACAATCGCCACCAGCCCCTCGGGGAAGACTAGCGGGCGCCCCGTCTCGCGCGCCTGCTGCTGAAAGCCCGGGTTGGCCTGCAGCACCTCCCGCGTGATCTGCTCAAAGGACTTGCTTGTGCTGTCTTCGGGAACGTCCCGAAACTCCATCGACACCAGGTAATTCCCAAACTCGTCGCTCGAGGGAAACGCGTTTGAGACAATCTCGCCGGTGGCCTCCGGTTCCTCACGCAGGAAATAGTACTCCTCAACGATGTCGCCGATCTGCGAACCCGGAAACCCCTCCAGTTCGCGCTGCCGCGTCAATTCGCGCTCGAGGGTCATCGGCACGTAGCCGCGCGGGATCTCCGTGGGCAGCGGATTCGGGCCGCTCGGGCGCGCCCAGCGGTACACCTTATGAAAGCTCAACCGCGCCGGTGCCGCCAAGTCGTCAGGATCCGCGTCGGCCAGACCCGGCAGCTGCACCTCGATGCCGTCGGTGCCAATCGGGCGCACGATCGGCTCGGCCACCCCCAGCGCGTCGACGCGACGCGTCATGATTTCCACCGCCTTGTCGAGGCTGTCGCGTTGCGCGCTCGTGGTTGCGTCCGGGTCCTGCTCCAGCTTCAGGGTAAAGGCCACGCCCCCGGCCAGGTCCAACCCGGGGTTGAGCGCTCCGCCACTCTTGCGCTGCAAAAAGCGCAGCAGCATCTCGTTGCGCTTGATGACATTGCGCGTGGAGACCTCGACGTTTGTGAAAAAGCGCGCGAAATCCAGCTCGTAGACCTCGTCCACCGTGCCGTCCTCGCGTTCGACTTCCAGGGGCGGCAGGCCCGCGGTCAAGCGCCCTTCCGGGTCATCGCCCAAGCTCAGCAATGCCCGATAAACACTGCGGTGGCTCCGCGCCCAATTGCGCTCGGCATCGGTCAGTTCATCCCGTGCCAGCATCTCACCGGCGATCGCCACCTGTGCCTGCGCGTAGGCCAGGACCTGCTCAAACTCAGCCTCCGCCGTCTTGTCTGCAAAGTTCGTCTCCTGCTGAATGAAGTCTTCGAACTCCGTGTCCGTCAGCGGAAAGAGATTGCTGACGGCCCAGCCGACGATGAGCAACGAGAGGGCCAGTTTCCAGAGGATGCTGCCGGTCATGAAAAACGAACGCGTTTGGCGGGTTTCGTGGATGTGGGTGCAGCCGCTCTGCCGGACAATACCGCAGGCGCTGTCGAAACGGAAAACAATAGCCCCGTCACCGCCCTTGGCAAGCGCCGATCAGCGCAGGCACGAGTGACGGACAAGCCCTACTTCTTCCCGGCGACCTCGGTGGATTCCACCTCCAGCGCTTCGGCCTCCTCGCCGCCTTTGGGCATGCGTTCGGCCTTCTTGGACGCCTTTGTGTCGTCGGCAGCCCCCTTGCGCTTTTCCTCGGTCACGTTCTGCTGCACGGCCATGCGGGCAAACTCCATTTTGACCCCGTCGGCCACGCGCACGGTCACCCGGTCCTTTTTCACCGCCGTCACCGTGCCGTAAATGCCCGCGTTGGTCATCACCTCATCGCCCTGCTGCAGGCGGTCGACCAGCGCCTGATGCTCCTTCTGCTTCTTGCGCTGCGGCGCGTAGAGCAAAAAGTACATCGCCGCCAGCATCAGCACGATCGGCAATAACATGCCGAAGCCCCCGCCACCCCCTGATTGCGCCAACAACGTGGCACCGCTCAAAATCGATTCGCTTGTCATTGAGTCGAGAATCAAACCGCGAACCCCTCGCCGGCGCAAGTCCCGACGGCAGAGGCCCCAATCCGCCTTTTCCCTTTACGAATCTGCCGTTTCATCCACATTGACGCTGGCGTAACCTGACCGCCCACCGTTTCCCTTCCTGACCCGCGCTGAACTTCGCACATCCGCGACGTCCTCCCGACCCGTCCCGGCCTGAACCATGACCCGCCCGGCTACCGCCACCTCCAAAAAAACCTGGAGCCCCGCCCAGGCCGAAGAACTCTACGGCCTGCGCCGCTGGGGGGCCGGGCATTTCTCGGTCAACAAACGCGGGCAGCTCTGCGTTCACCCCCTGGGCAACGGCCGCGCCATCAGCCTGGTCGACATCATCGAAGCGGCGCGCGAAAAGGGTATCCGCCCGCCCATGACCATCCGCGTGCAGGACCTCCTGCGCAAGCGCGTGCAGGACGTCAACGAGGCCTTCGCCCGGGCCATTCACGAGGAGGCCTACGCCGCCAATTACCGCGGGGTTTTCCCCATCAAGGTCAACCAGCTGCGCGAGGTCGTCGAGGAGATCCTCGAAGCCGGCGAGCCCTACCACTTTGGCCTCGAGGCCGGCAGCAAGGCCGAGTTGATGGTCGCCCTGGCCATGCTCGAAAGCCGCACCGCACTGCTTGTCTGCAACGGCTACAAGGACGATGACTACGTGCGCCTGGCCCTGCTCGGACGCCGCCTGGGCAAGCAGGTCATCATCGTCGTCGAGCAACTCTCCGAGGTCGACCGCATCCTCCGCGTGGCCAAAGAGATGGACGTGCCGCCGGCCATCGGCGTGCGCCTCAAGCTGAGGGCCGAGGGCGAGGGCAAGTGGGCCACCTCCTCCGGCGACCAGGCCAAGTTCGGCCTCACCGCTTCCGAAATCGTTGCCCTGGGCGTCAAGCTGCGCCGGGCCGGTCAGGTCGGTGCCCTGCAACTGGTGCATTTCCACATCGGCTCGCAGGTGCCCAACATCATCACGCTCAAAAAGGCCGTCGTCGAAGCCGCCCGCTACTACGCCGAACTCGTCAAGGCCGGCTTCCCCCTGCGCTTTCTCGACGTGGGCGGGGGCCTGGGCGTGGACTACGACGGTAGCAAGACCAACTACGACAGCTCGATGAACTACTCGCTGGACGAGTACGCCCGCGACGTTGTCGCCAACATCAAGAGTGTCTGCGACACCTCCGGGGTGCCCGTCCCCGACATCGTCTCGGAATCCGGCCGGGCCATCGTCGCCTCCCACTCCATCCTGGTCATCGAAGCCGTCGACCGCGTCACCCGCGGACCCGACCACCTCAAGCCCTCCGAGCGCCGCAAAACCGCCCGCAAAAAGCACCCCATCCTCAACGAGCTCGAGAGCATCCTCGCCGGCGGCAAAAACTACACCCGCCTCGAACGCTTTCACGACGCCCAGCAGAAAAAAGACGAGGCCTACTCCCTCTTCACCCTCGGCTACCTCGACCTGGCCACCCGCGCAGAAGCCGAAAACCTCTTCTGGCAAATCTGCCAAAAGCTCCAGTCCGAGGTACCCTCCCGCGGCTACGTGCCCGATGAACTGGCCGACCTGCAGGAACTCCTGGCCGAGCAGTATGTCTGCAATTTTTCGGTTTTCCAGAGCCTGCTCGACCATTGGGCCCTCGACCAGCTTTTCCCCGTCGTGCCCCTGCAGCGCCTCAACGAGGAACCCACCGTCCAGGCCACCCTCGTCGACATCACCTGCGACAGCGACGGCAAGATTTCCGAGTTCATCGACCTGCAGGAGGAGGTGAAGCACACCCTCGCCGTGCACCCGCTCGAGCCCGGCAAGCCCTACTACTTCGGTGTCTTCCTGGTCGGCGCTTACCAGGACATTATGGGCGACTTGCACAACCTCTTTGGCCGCGTCGGCGAGGCCCACGTCTACCTGGAGGAAGACGAGGAGGATGACTTCTACATCGAGGAGTCCCTGCGGGCATTTCAAGTGGACGAGGTCATGCCCTTTGTCCAACATAAGGGTTCGGACCTGGTGCGCCTGCTCAAAAAGCAGGTCGACCGCGCCACCCGCGAGGACCGCGTGCGCCCCCGCGAAGGCATCCGACTCCTGGGCCTTTATGAAGATTTGCTGCAGAGCAAAACCTACCTCAACACCGACGGGAAAAAGCCGGCCCGCCCCCGCAAGCGTGCCGCCGTGGCCGCGCGTAAAGCCACTTCATAGACGCCGGCTCGCAGCCCTCGGCCTGTGCGGGTTTGCCCTGAGCCTCTCCACCCTTCAGGCTCAGCCGGAAACCAGCGCGCGCGAGGCCGCCCAGACCGGTTCGGTCAACCCAGCCTCACGCGCCACCAAAGGACCGGCCCCCGCCTGGGTCGAGATCCTCCCCGTCCCGCTCGACGCCGACATCGACCCCGACGAACTCGAAGGCGGTGAAGCTTTCCTGCTGGTCAATTCCCAGGAAAAGCCCGACGCGCAGACGGCCTTCTACCACTACGCCAAAACCTTCGTCACCCGCGCCGGCGTGCAGGACGGTTCCGACCTTTCCTTCAACTTCGACCCCACCTACCAGACCTTCACCTTCAACCTCCTGCGCCTGCACCGCGACGGTCAAACGCGCGACCTCCTACCCGGCCACCGCCTGCAGTTCTACAAGGTCGAGGATGGGCGCGAGCGCGAGATGTTCGACGGCCGCTACGCCGTCACCGTCGTGCTCGAAGACATCCGCGTGGGCGACACCATCGAGTACGCCTTCACCATCCAGGGCTACAACCCCGTCTACCAGGGGCGCTACGCCAACGTCCTTTCCCTCAGGTACGGCGTGCCCGTCGCCCGCCTCGACCGCCGCCTGCTCTGGCCCAACAACGGCCCCGCCCTCACCTGGAAACACTTCGGCACCGACCTCCAACCCGCCATCGACGAATCCGGCCCCTACACCGAATACCGCTGGCAGGACCAGGACGTGCCCTCCATCCGCCTGGACAGCGATGTGCCCGGTTACCATGACCCCTTTGGCCACGTCGTCCTCACCGAGTTCACCGGCTGGGACGATCTCGTCCAACGCGAACTCCAGCTCTTTGCCATCCCCGATGCCATGCCCTCCAGCCTGCAAAGCGAGGTCGACCGCCTGCGCGCACTGGATACACCCGAGGAGCAAATCCTCGGCGCGCTCCGCTTCGTCCAGGATGAGATCCGCTACGTGGGTGTGTTCATCGGTCCGCACTCGCACCAGCCCTACCCGCTCGAAACGGTCATGCGCCGGCGCTTTGGCGACTGCAAGGACAAGGCCCTCATGCTCACCACCATGCTGCGCGACCTCGGCTTCGAGGCCCACGTTGCCCTGGTCGACACCGACCTCCAGCACGTCATCGGTGACTGGCCGCCCACCCCCTTCGCCTTCGACCACTGCATCACCGCGCTCGACCACAACGGGCGCACCTACTGGCTCGACGGGACGCGAAGCCTGCAGCGGGGACGCCTCGATGCCCTCTACGCCGAAAGCTTTGGCTACGCGCTGGTCGTCCGCCCGGGTGAAGCTGCCCTCACCCCCGTCGAACCCGCCGGCCACGAGCATTGCCTGGTCGACCTGACCGAGCGCTTCACCTTCCCCGACTACTCCGGCAAGGCCACCCTGGATGTCGTCACCCGCTACTACGGCGTCGAGGCCGACTACATGCGCGATTACGTCCGGGGCACGAGTCGCCGCGAAATCGAAAACGATTACCTCAACTACTACGCCAGCACCTTTCCCTCCATCGAACTGGCCGCCCCCCTGCACATCGAGGACCTGGAAACGCGCAACGTCCTCACCGTGACCGAGCAGTACTCGCTCGAAGACCTGTGGTACCGCCCGCGCGGCGCGGGCGGTCGAGGCTACCGGACCTTCTACGCCAACTCCATTGACAACCAGATCATCGTGCCCTCCACCCGGCTGCGCACCATGCCCCTGGCCCTCGATCACCCCGACCACTGGAAGCAGACCTTCGAGCTCGTTTTCCCCGACAACGCGGACGGCTTCGTGGAAGAGGACTTCTCCATCGACGACCCTCACTTCGCCTACGACTTCAAGGTGCGTCGGCGCGACGAACAGACCCTGGCCATCACCCACACCTACCGCTCACTCAGCGATGCCGTCGCGCCCGAACGCTTCAAACGTTACCTGGCCAACGTCAGCGAGGTCGAAGACAGCCTCGGCTACGAGGTCCGCGTCGGGGCCAATGTATCGGCGGCGGCCATCGGTTCCGGCGCCGGTTCCGGCAACGACACAGCACCTTCCCCCGCCGCGACGGATGCCTCATCTGAGGCTGAGCCGAATCCCCAGTCCGACGGACCCGCCTCCCCGGTGCCCGTAGCCGCACCCTTGCCGTATTTCCTGCAGGCCGATTACATTCTCGGCGCGGTTCAAGTCGGCCTCGCGCTCTGGCTCGGCAGCCTCGTGTTGGCCGTCCTGTTGACCTGGCTGGCCGTGCGCAGCGTCTGGAAAAACCGGCTCAAGGACCTTGGCTGGTCCAACTCCCTCCAAACCGCAACCGCTCCCAACGCAGCGTCAAGCCCGGCCTTGAAGGAGGGACCCCCACCTCCGCCGCCGCCACGGATTCCTACGGACACCCCCGCACAGGATACGCAGCGCCCGTTTTAGCGACTCGATGCGGTAAAAGGCGCGTAAAAGCCGCCCGGCCTGTGCTTGCGCGGCTGCCCGAGACTGGCAAAAGCAGGGAAGAGAGACTAACATTTCCGACTCTCACCTTTTGCATGTGCCTTTACCCTTACCCTTCGCGGGGCCTGCGGGCCCGCGCTCGCGTCGCAGTGTGTCTGCTCGCGACACTGCTGGGGATACAGGGGCTGCAGGCGCAGCTGGAAATTGTGGGCTACGATCCCGCCCGCCACGACCGCTTTTACGTCGGCCCCGACCGCGACTTTCTGGCCGAAGACCTCGACCTCACCGGCGTCGGACGGATCAACGGCAGCGCCGGACGCTGGGGCACGCTGCTGACCCCGACCACTTTCGTCTCGGCCGATCACTTTGCGCCGGCAGTGGGCACAACGCTCCGCTTCTATCACTCCAACGACCCCGACGGCCCATTCGAAGAACGCACCGTGATCGGTTTCCAGCGGATCTTCGTCGATGACCAAACCTCCGACGTCTATCTGGGCCAGCTGGATTCTCCGGTCAGTGACGCCATCGCCACGTATCCGATTGCGAGCTTCCCCAGCGCATCGGCCTATCAAGGTGCGCAAGTCTACGTCGTCGGCCGTTCGGACACCGACTCGAATCAATTCACCAACATGCGGGTGGGTCGCGGCGTGATCCAAGGCTTCTTATCCATCCCCATCGTCAATGGCGCCGGTATCCTCACGAATTTCACCGACACCTACACCTACAATCAGACAAACGCGCAAAATCTCTTGGGAGGCGATGCGGCCTTACTCGTTCTCTTTGACAGTGGAGGCCCGTCTTTCGTGGTGATCGACGGCCAGCTTGCCATCGTCGGGGTGCATTCCGCGGTAAATGTTAACCTCCGCCTGAGCTTCGACACGGGCCTGTTCCTGTACCTCGATGAGATTCTCGCGGCCACGGCCAACGCTGTGTCCACTCTCGAGCACAAGACCGTGCAAAGCGCGACCATCACCGTTCAGCCCAACGGTAACCGCGTCATCTCCTGGCCCAATACCTCCACCGACATCTTCGGGGTCTTCCGCTCCAATGACCCCTTCGCCGAAAACCCCGTTTGGACGCAGATCAGCGGCGACATTGAATACGGCGAAGGTGGTACGCTCTCCTTCGAAGACACCAGCCCCGTGCTCGATCAGCAGTTTTACCGGGTCCGCGCCGACGCCTTCGGCAGCACCCTCTTCTAGCCACAAAGCTTCTGTGCCAAACTCCAAGGACTTGAACCCATACAGGAGTTCCTAACGGAGACACAGAAACACAACGTCCTGAATCGCCCCCACAGCCGCTCGAAGCCCGCCCTTAGCTTAAACAACGCCCTTCATCTCTGCGTGCCTCCGCGCCTGCGTGAGCGCACGCTCACTGTCTTTCCCAAACGATTTGCGTACGTCGAAGAAATTGAGCGGGGGCGAAACTCAAATCAGTCCTCTCCGGGTCACCAGACATCAAAGCAGCGATTGATAATCGCTCGCCGTGAGCAGACCGTCGGCCTCGGCGGCATCTTCCAGTTCCAGTTGGATCATCCACCCTTTGCCATAGGGGTCCTGATTGACAGTCTCGGGCGCGTCTTCCAGCGCATCGTTCACCGCCAACACTTTCCCAGTCAGCGGCAGGTACAAGTCACTGGCCGCTTTGACCGATTCCACCACCCCAAAGGTGTCGCCCTGCCCAAAGCGCTCACCCACGCCCGGCAACTCCACAAAGGTGATGTCGCCGAGGCTTTCCTGCGCATGCGCGGTGATCCCCACCGTGGCCGAGCCATCCGCCTCCAGGCGTAGCCACTCGTGGTCTTTCGTGTACTTCAGTGATTCAGGGCAGTCGCTCATCTTTTGGGAAAGCCAAACACAACCTCCGGACCCAGCCGGTTTCAATCTCCGAAAGCAACTTTGTGCAGCGGCGGGCGCGCCAGGTGCAGGGGATAACGTTTCCCGCGAATCGCCACGTACAACGGTGCGGAAGACTCCGCCACAGCCGCGGCCAAACGCACGCTCCCCATCGGACGCTCCAGTATCGGCGAAAGCGTACCCGAGAGCACCTCACCGATCGCTTCGCCACCGTTCGATTGTGCGTAGACCGGATCGCCCGCCCGAGCAATGCGTTTGCCCGCAAGGATAAAATGCCGCACCAGCGGGTCCGACCCCGCCGCTTTCTGGGCCTGCAGGGCCGCCTGCCCGATGAAGGGCGGATCCTTGTCCAGTTTAACGGCGAAATCCAACCGCGCCTGCAATGGCCCCAGCGTTTCGCTGATTTCGTGCCCATACAGCGGGTAACCCGCCTCCAAACGCAGGCTGTCGCGCGCCCCCAAGCCGACCGGAACAACGCTTTCCAACGCGCAGAACGCTTCCGCCAGGGCCACCGCTTCCATCTCCGGCACAAACAACTCGAAGCCATCTTCGCCGGTGTACCCGGTGCGGGCCACCCAAACTTCCGCGCCCTCCCACTCCACCGTCCGCAGCCGAAAGCGCCGGATGCCCGCCTGCGTCCCTTCGCCCAGAACCGCGTCGAGCGCCTGCGCCGCCTTGGGCCCTTGCAACGCCAGCAACGAACGTTCCGGCGTCGGCACCGTCAGCGCGCAATCGAAAGCCTCCAAGTGCTCGAGCATCCAGGCGGTGTCCTTCTCGGTGTTGGCCGCATTGAGCACCAGCAGGAAGGAATCCTCCAAAAGGCGGTAGACGATCAGGTCATCGACCACGCCACCGTCCTCGCGACAAAAAAGCCCGTAAACCGCCTTGCCCACTGGCGCGTTGCCAACGCGGTTGGTCAGCAGCCGATCCAAAAACGCCGCCGATTGCGGGCCATCCACCCCGGCCAGGCCCATGTGGCTGACATCGAAAAGCCCCGCCGACATGCGGACCGCCCGGTGCTCCTCCAAGACACCCGTGTACTGCACCGGCATCGCCCAACCGGCAAACGGTACCATCCGAGCCCCGCGCTGCTCATGAAATTCGAATAGCGGGGTGCGTTTGAGCGGGACCTCGCTCACGCGGACAATGCTGGGGGTCCCGCCGTCAAAAGTCCGCGACTAGTTCGTGTAGAACTCAATCAACTGCCGGCTGATGTATTCGTGCTCGCCGCTGGTGATCTCGCCTTCCTCCAGCAGCTGATCCACCAGGGTGGTCAGGTAGGCGAATTCGCTGAACGAATCGAAGGCCTTGGCCGCCGGCAAAATGTCCGAGCGCAGCGACACCTCTAGCGGGTCCGGACCCAGCCGGTCGTAGTAGCCAAACTCCTCCAGCAGACCGAATTTCAAGAACGGCTGCTGCCCGCCGGCCGGGGCGATGATGGCGCGCGCCGGCTCAAAGAACCGCTTGGACACCTCCACCTGGTAGGAGCCGCTCCGGTCCAGACTGACGTTCAGGGGGGTCTGCCCGACCGGTTCGTTGTTGATGAGCACATCTGCGCCGGCAGGGACCGAAATCACCTCAACCTCCTGGGACGCAATGCCTCCACTTGAGCCACAACCGCTCAGCAGGGAAAGCCCAAGAAGCCCGGCGGCAACAAACAAAAACGAGTTTTTCATGGGGGATTATCTGAATCGACCAAACAACCGCCCCCTCCCTCGGTCAACCTCTAAACGAATCCGCCCATTGCGCCGATGCACCCGGGCAAACGCTCGTTCAAACGAGGTTGCCCGCCAAAGATTGGCTTGTCAGGACCCGCCCGCTGATTCAGTTTCCTTAAGCCGCTCATGAGCGCATTTGTCCGTTTTCGCTGGAGCCCAACACCCGCCAACGCAGCCCAACCGCTGACGCCCCTTCGGCTTTGCAACCACGGCAGCCGCGTCCATGTCCTGCGCCTTTAGGCAGTCTGCCGCGCTGTGGGTAGCCTGCCTGGATACCGGAAAAATACGTTTCCGGCTTGCCCCAGGCATCGAACCGCATCGGCTGCGATCGGCGGACACACGCCTTCGGCACCGCCTTCCTGCCCTTTCCCTACCGTCCACACATTTTTGAACGTCTAATGATTCCCTTCAACACCCTCCCGACACCTGAGTCTCGGGAAACGCTCAGAACCGCCCGCTGGCGGTCCCGGCGCGGTGTTGTCTGCATATGATCGCGCTGCTTCTTGCCGCCGTGGCCTTCACTCTGGGCGTCTCGGCTTTCTGCTCCCTGCTCGAGGCGATGGTCCTCAGCACGACCACCGCCGACATCGAGTCGCTCAAAAAACGCGCCCCTCGACGCGGCAAACTCCTGGAGATCTTCCGCACCGAGATTGAGGAAACCAGCTCGGCCATCCTCAGCCTCAACACCATCGCCAACACCGCCGGCGCCTCCATCTGCGGAGCCGTTGCCGCCGCCCTCATGACCGAGCACCAGGTCATATACTTCACCGGCGGACTCGTCCTGGGCATCCTCGTTTTCTCCGAGGTCATCCCCAAGAACATCGGCGTGCTCTACCGGCCCGCGCTGCTGCCCTACTTCATCTACCCGCTGCACGCCGTGCGCCTGTCCATGCGGCCCTTTTCCTACGTGGCCCGCAACATGATACGCGCCATCACCGGCGAGCGCCCGACCGAGGAAACCGGTGACGAAGAAATCATCCTCCTGGCCGAAAAAAGCGCCCAGGACGGCACCCTCACCAACGAGGAAAGCACCCTCATCTCCAACGCTCTCAGCCTCGACCAGGTCCAGATCTCCGAGATGATGACCCCCCGCACCGTCGTCACCGCCATCCAGAAAGACCGCACCATCGAGGAAGTGTTCAAGACCTTCGAAAACCTCTCCTTCGCCCGTATGCCCGTCTACAACGAAAACATGGACGACATTGTCGGGCTCATCCGCCGCCGCGACCTGCTCAAGGCCAAGGCCAACGACGAGGACTCCTCCACCGTCGACCAGCTCATGCAGGAGATCCTGTTCATTCCCGAAAACGCCACCGGCGAAAAAGCCCTCCAGCAGTTCCTCAAAAACCAGCAGCAACTCGCCGTCGCCGTCGATGAGTTCGGCTCCATGTCCGGCGTCATCACCATGGAGGACATCATCGAACACATCCTCGGCCAGGAAATCTTCGAAAAAGACGATCCCGCCGTGGACATGCGCGAACTCGCCCGCCGCAAACAAGTCGCCGACGCCCACCGCATGCGCACCCGCCAGAGCCAGGCCGCACCCACAAAGGCCTAAAGCAAAAGAGCGAGTTCTCCATACCCAGGCTCGAACGCACAGTTAAGCAGAACCCTTGCGGGTATCACCCGCAAGCTACTTGGCGACAAGAACTGAAGGGCTAGGGAGGTTCGGGAATTGCCGACCCGCCTTACCCCAGGAAGGAACGGATGGTTTGCGTCTTATTGTAGGGGAACAGATTCGCTTCGTTCATTCTGTCCACGCGTTCTTTCAGCCCACCGATGGCCACCAGGCGCCAGACAACGCGGTCCCCATCCTCTAAAGGCGCTTCTTTGTTGGAATTCCCTGCAGAAAAAATAGTACGCACGGTCGTTCCAGCGTTGCCAGTCTTGAGTACATTATTTTTGCCGAAGATATAATACTGCCAAACAAGACTGAAGCTAATGGTCCCGCCACACCCAGGTGCGACCACATTTGAGATCGTGTCATCGTAGCTGTAGATGCCCCGAGGTGGATTGGGCAGAGGGGGTTTACCGTCTGGTCTTTGTTGACGAGATGCAGGCCGAGCCCCTTCACCAGTGAAATCAACCGTTGCACAGCTCAAAAAGCCTTTCGCGTCAAAATCAGCCCGAGTTAAAACTCCGCCGTTCACACCATTTTTTCCCACGGCAAACGAAGTCAGTGCTTTGACTGTATCCCCCAAAAGGTTCGCAGCGTCTCCGCCCTCTACCGTCAAAGCGTAATAGAAACCAGTAATATCGAGTGTGAGTTTTGGCATGGCCTGTGATTTACAGTGGAAACATATGGCCCGTCAACGAATGACACGTCTCGTCACAAAAACGGCACATTTAGCTACCGTATACCTTTCCAAGTAGAGCCCGTGATCCAGTGAATCGACGTCAATCACTCATGAAAATCCAGGAGGATCGGCTTCAGCAATGCACCCGAGCAGCCCACAACAGAGTCCACAAAATCTGTGTCTATCTGTGTAATCTGTGGACAGCTTCCCAAACAACCGCAGGCAATTCATTTTCCGATAATCCAACACAATAAGTCACCCATCAAAGCCCCTTTCAGTTCAGTTTCCGAAGCGACACACGTCCCATCTCCAGAATCTGCGCAATCCCTGTCGAGCCTTCATCCAAAACCTCGCCCATAGGGCCATCACCTTCCCTCTCCCCTGCGGCAACCAGCTGCGCGCCGCGCCTGACCCCCAAAAGTCTGTGTCCATCGGTGCAATCTGTGGATCTCCTTTCCAATGCGCCATGCGCAGCCAACCGATCCAAGCCGCCGCGGACTTTTTTCCGCGGCTTTTCTTGGCGGACACAGGCTTCCAGGCCGCCTTGGAAATTTTTCGCCAACGGATACCCGCTTCCCAACGCATGCGTTGCGGGCGTACGCCTCTTACGGTAGACTACAAGCATGAACCACCCTCAGACAACCAGTCACCCGCCGTAACCGGCGCCACCCGACAACGACCCCACCGACGTCCGTTGACGAAGGTCCCGCCATACGCCCCAAGGCGCTCCAACGCAGGCAACTGACTGCCAACATTCCCAGCGCAGCCTCAGTTTCAGCAAAGACGCGAGGAGTCGGTCAGTCGCCCATAGGGCGGCGTCTCGCAAATCAACCGCCCTTGTCGGTCCTTCCCTTCCATTCAAGCAACCACCTCGACCAGCCCAACAGTTGCGCGCTTTGCCCAAAACCCAGCGCAGCCCCGTTGAAAATGGTGGCCAGACCCAGATTCGAACTGGGGACACAAGGATTTTCAGTCCTCTGCTCTACCAACTGAGCTATCCGGCCGTGTTCCTTTGGCAGAGCACGAATCAACCCTGCCGAAACTACAGAAAATGGCTGGCGCGGGCCCGCGCGTCAATGGATTTTTCCCGTGGGAAGCCAGCCTCAATAAGCCCGTTGTCAGTTCTCCTGGGGCACCAGCAGAATCTTGCCGTCACGCCCGCCCGCACTCGCAGCCGCCACCGCCTCCACCGCTCGGCTCAGCGGAAACGTCGCGCCTACCGGTGCCTTGAAGGTGCCCTCGGCTATCAGCGCGTAGACCTGATCGAGGCACCCCTGCACCGCCTCGGGCGACTGCGTGCGCATCCAGCGGTCGAGCCAAAAGCCACGCAGCGCCACATTGTTGAAGATAAGAAACCGCGTGGGAAAACGCACCTTCTCGCCCACCATTCCACCAAAAGTGATCACTTCGCCGTCGTCGGCCATCGCCTTGATCAGGGTCGCAACGCTTTCGCCACCGATGGAGTTCAGGCCCAGGCGCGGGCGCGTCCCGCCGGTGAGCGCATCGAGTTTCTTGGGCCAATCGGGTTCATCCTGAGCCACCGCAACGGCCCCGGCATCCTTTAACGGTTTTTCCCATCTGGCAGCATCGCGTACCAGCGAAAGGCAATTAAGGCCGCGCTTGCGGGCGAGCTGCGCAACGTAGACGCCCACCGCGGAGTTGCCGGCATTTTGCGCGACCCAGTCACCCGGCTGCAGATCGATGAAATCCGTGAGCAGGCGCAACGCGGTGGGCGGGTTGACGAAGGCCATCGCAGCTTGCTCCAGCGCAAGATTATCCGGAACGATCTGCAGGCTCTGCGCTGGCGCGATGACTTCGCTCTGCCAGACACCGAGGGCTTCGGGCATGCGCACGCGCGTGCCCACGGCGGGTCGCTGAACGTCCCGGCCGACTTCGATGACCTCACCCACGCCTTCGCGGCCAGCAACCGCGGGAAGGTTGCGCAGGCGTCCGTAGGAGCCGCCGATCATGCCCAGGTCGGAGGGATTGATGACGGCGCAGCGCAGTGCCACACGTACCTCATCTGCCTGGAGCTGTCGTGTATCCAGGGACTCGATACGGAGAACTTCAGCGGGATTGCCTGTTTCGTGATAGCGTACGGCAATGGGCGGCGCGGGGGAACCGGAGGGCGGTGTCATGCGTGGATCTTAGCCGGTAGCCCGCACGGAGGGGAAGCCGCAAAGGCGGACGATCGAGCGACAGTGAGCCAGGAAACGATTCTATGTTCCATTACTGTAGTGTGCGAATATTTACTTTGAAATGACAATACTTTGCACATACAGGTATGCTTGAAATTCGGCAGCCGCGACGTTTCTGAAGCTGTCAGAACATGCCCGAATCGCGAAAAGCTTGCGGGGTGACGCCGTGTGCCTGGCGGAAGGCGCGGCTGAAGTAGTTTGGGTCGGTGAAACCGCTGAGGCGCGCGATGTCAGCGATGGGCACACGCGTGGTCTGCAGGCGGCGTACGGCTTCGGCGAGGCGCTGGCGCCGCAGCCATTCGCCCGGGGGCAGACCCTCCTCGTGCTTGAACAAGCGCGTGAAGTGAAAACGGGTGAGCCCGGCGGCCTCCGCCAGGGTATCGACACCGCACTGCGGATCGGTGAACCGAACGCGACCGGTGGCCAAGGCCTCGCGCACCGGACGGGAGCGTCGGGACGAGGCTGCGGAGGCCGGACCGTGCGGGCAGGCCTGGGCCAAGAGCGCCATGGCCAAAGCATAGGTCCGGGCGGAGGTTTCCCAGCGGTTGGGCGGTTTGCGACTCAGCAGGTCGCGACACAGCGAGGCCGCCTGCAGGAGGGCCAAGCTTGATGGTTCAAATGTCCAGATAGAGCCTTTTGCCCGAGTACAGGCGTGAAACGCTCGCATGAGCTCGGCACCGTTGAGGCACAGGTAAAAGAAACGCCAGCGCCCGGCAGCAGGCAGGTAGTAGCGGTGATCCCCGGGGATGGTCAGGAGGATTGCCTGGCCGGGGCGAATCGAGTGGACCGTGTCATTGATCGCCAAAGCTCCCTCTCCCTGTAGGGTGTATTGAAAGAGGCAAAAGGCGACCGAGCCACGTCGTCGACCGTCCCAGGAATAACTTTCCGGGGCCTGCCGCTGCTCGACGCCTGTGCTCGTGACCGAGGCGGGAAGCGCGTAGGCATCTCTGGGAAAGAGGACTGGACGGGTGACACGTCGACGTTGAAGGGCTTGCAGCACATTTGTGCTAGTCATGGCATAACTCTTCGCTTTTCACCTTCGATCTGGCGAGACAGAATGACATTTTCAGGTAATTTACAGGCCTCGACCTGAGGCCCGCGGCCTTGAAGCCCCTCAACCTCGTAACGGTGTATCAAGTGAAGATAGAAGCACCCGGCGCACACTGAGACAGTGGGTATTCAATTCAGAACCAACCCCATCCGCAGAACCGAATCATGAGTTTTCGAATCGCGTTTATTGGCGCCGGCAGCCTCGGTTTCACCCGCAAATTGCTGGGAGACCTGATGGGCGTACCGGCATTTCGGGAGGACCCGCCGGAGGTGGTCTTTCACGACATTGACGCGGACAACCTGGAGCGCGTGCGGCGACTGTGCCAGCGCGACGTTGATGCAAACGGCGTACGTATCCAGATTTTGGCGACGCTGGACCGTCGCGAAGCCTTGAGCAACGCGAAGTACGTGGTGGCGACGGTGCGCATTGGCGGGATGGAAGCGTACGTGCACGATGTGGAGATTCCGCTGGAGTACGGGGTGGACCAATGCGTGGGCGACACGCTAGGGCCCGGCGGGTTGATGTATGCGCAGCGGGGCATTCCGGCGATTTTGGATTTTTGCCGAGACATGCGCGAGGTCTCACGACCAGACTGCCTGTTTTTGAATTACGCCAACCCGATGGCGATGCTGACCTGGGCCGCGATCGAACACGGCGGCGTGAATACGATTGGGCTCTGCCACGGGGTCCAGGGCGGGCATCGCCAAATCGCCAAGGTGCTGGGTCTGGCGAAAGACGACGTGGACATCGTCTGCGCGGGTATCAATCACCAGACCTGGTACATACAGGTGAAACACAAGGGCATCGACCGCACTGGGGATCTACTGGCCGCCTTTGAGCAGGATGAATGGAGCGCGCGGACGCAGAAGGTGCGCATCGATGTGCTGCGGCGCTTCGGTTACTATTCGACGGAGTCCAATGGCCACCTTTCGGAATACCTGCCGTGGTACCGCAAACGCCCCGAGGCGATCCGCGACTGGATCGATTTGGAGCACTGGATACACGGCGAGACCGGCGGATACCTACGCAGCTGTACTGAGCGCAACCACTGGTTTGAGAGCGAATTCGAGGCAATCATGAGCGCGCCGGCGTGGCGCTATGACGAACGTCCACGGTCGGAAGAGCACGGGAGCTTTATCATCGAGGGGCTGGAAACGGGGCAGATTTACCGCGGACATTTCAATCGGCGCAACGCGGGGATCATCGCGAACCTGCCGGAGGACTGCATCATCGAGGCGCCCGGCTACGTGGACGGCAACGGCATCTCGATGCCGGTGGTGGGTGCGCTTCCGGAGGGTTGCGCGGCGATCTGCCAGCAGTCGGTCAACGTGCAGCGTCTTGGCGTGCAGGCGGCGCTGTCGGCTGATGCGGAATTGCTGAAGCAGGCGATGCTGCTGGACCCGCTGACGGGGGCCGTTTGCGATCCGGCGGAGGTGTGGCAGATGGCCGACCGGATGCTGGCGGCGCAGGCGGCGTGGCTGCCTCAGTACCGCCAAAGCGGGGCCGTTGCCGCAGCGGAGGCGGCGCTGGCGGAGGGCCCGGACTTGCGGCGTTTCCCGGGGAACCGCGGGGCGGCCCGGCAGCGGATCAAGACGGTGGCCGAGCGTGACGAAGAGGAAAAGCGCAAGGCGGCTTCGAAGGAAGTGGTGCCGGCGCACATGCAGTCGGGTTGAATTGGCGGGAAAGTACGGCAGGTTTTCCGGACGATGACTCCGGAAGAACTGGCACGGCGACATCCGCGACTGTATCACGTGACCCGGCAGGCCAATCTGGAGGGGATTCGGCGTTGGGGGCTGCTGCCGCCGGCAGCCCTGTTGGAGCAGCTGGGCGCGCCTTCGAATGTGCAGCAGCAAGCCTTGGAGCGACCGCGTCCGAGGGCGCTGCCCGTTGCGGGACGAGGTTGTGCGCGGGCGGTTTTGGGAGACAACTCGCCGCTGCACTGGAGCGTATTGGCACAATGCCTTGACGATGGATTACGTCCGATAGATTGGCTGCGGATGCTGAATGCGCGGGTGTTCTTTTTTGTGCGTGCGGCTCAGGCGGAAGCGTGGCAGGCGATGCTGGTACGCAAGGACGGGGATGCGGCTGCGGGGGTCGTGCTGCGCTTCGATAGCAGGCAACTGGCTTTGAGCTACGGCGCGCGGATGGAACTGTGTGCGTACAACGTGGGATCGGCCAAACGCTCGGCACCCCGTCGCGGTCGGGATACCTTCGCGCCGCTGTTGGAAACGGATTACGCGGCGTGGCGCTGGCATCGGGGAAAGCGCACGCCTGACCGGATCGCGGAAATTGCCCTGCGCGGGTGTATCGAATCGACGGATACGCGGGTTGCGTTGCGCGGGATTGAGGCGGCGGCGTGAACGTTTCGTGGCACGTCCTCAGGTGTTGGCAAACTCGCCGATGAAGCCACCGTGACCGAGGGTGCCGGCGTAGAGACGGTCGAAGCGGCGGGCGTCCCAACAGACTTGGGACAGGCGCAGCATTTCGGGGGCGATGGGCACGTCGGCCCAGGTTTCACCGGCGTCACGCGAGCAGCGGAGGGCCCCGGGTTCGCCAGCGAGCAGGTGAGCTTCATCGCGGGGGTGCACCGCTAGCGCGTGGCACTTAAATTGTCCGAGTCTGCCCCAGGACTGGCCTCGATTGGCCGAGGCGAAAAGGCCGGTGTCGCCGCAGGCCGCCAGGAGGCGTTTACTGGGGGTGAGCCGCAGCGCCTGCACGTAGTCAACGGGCAGATTTTCGCTGATGGAGGTCCAGGTCAGGCCGGCGTCTGCGGAGGTGTAGATACCGAATTCGCCGGCGGCCAGGTAGACGGTGTCGGGCGCGTCGGGGTCGAAAACGATGTCGCCCCGATGCGTCGGGAAAAAGCGTTCGCCACGCACATGGTAGAGGCCCTTGCGACCGTAGAGACGTTCTGCGGGTACGATACCGGTGTCGCTACGGGTCCAGGTTTTGCCGGCGTCTTCGCTGCGGAAAATGCCTTCGTCCTCGATGCCGCAGAGCAGGCGGTTGGGTTGGCCGGGTTGCTGGGCCAGCCCGTGAATGCGTGCGTGAGGCAAACCACCTTCGAGGAAGCGCCAGGATTGCCCGTCGTCGTTGCTGACGATGATGCCGCCTTCACGGTTTTTGGGGCTCCATTGCAGGACCGAGGCGTACATACGACGGGGTGACTGGCTGTCGTCAAGAACGAGGGCACTGGGGATGTTCACACGCAGCCAGGGTTTGTCGATGCCGTGGTGCGTGGGCACGAGTTGAGTGGTTTCGCCGGCATCCTCGCTGCGGAAGAGGGTGATGTCGTTGAGGCCGATGAACAGCTCGTCGCTGTCGGGGCGCCCGTGCCAAAAATGCTGGATGTAGGTGTTTTCCATGCCGCGCCAGCCGTAGGTCCATTGCGCGCCGTAGTCGTCGGAGCGGTAGACGCCGTAGTAGTCGCTGGTGAACAAGCGACCGGGATGGACGGGGTCTGGAGCGATCAGGGCCGCCGCCAGAATTTTCGGGCCGGGCGGTGTGTTCTGGCTTCCGCTGAAAGTGCCGTCGCCGTTGACTGGGCCTTGCATCAACCGAGTCCAGGATTGGCCGGCGTCGCGGCTGCCCCAGAGCCCATCGTGGATCTTGGTGGCGACGTAGAGGCGGTCTTCGTCGAAAGGATCGAGGGCGACGTTGGAGAAGTGCTGGCGCATCATCAGGTGCGACCGTGGGCCATCGGCGAATCGGCCGGATGAGTCGACGTCGAGCGCGGTTTCGCCGCAGCCGTTGCGCGGTTGCCAAGTGGTGCCGGAGTCCTCGGTGAACCAGACGCCATCCCAGCGGCAGGAGGCATAGGCCCGGGCGGGATTGATTCGAGAGACCGCCACGGAGGTGACGTCGAGGTTCTGGCCGCCATGGGTCCAGGAGGAACCGCCGTCTTGCGAAACCCAGATGCTGCCGGGGTCCTTGGCGTTCATGCGGAAAGCAGGCGCGTAAAGCACCTGGGGATGACCAGGCGCCGGATAAATGCCCGAGAGTTTTTCGCCAGCCAGGGCCAGCGGCGCAAAGGTGCGACCGTTGTCGATGGAGCGCAGCAGGCCTGCTTCGGCGGTGGCCAGCAGAAGGGTCTCGGGGTTTTCGGGATCGACGCGGAGGATTTCGCGCAGGCCTCGAAAGTGCCCGATGCCACCGCTTCGCAGATGCGGCAGGGGGTCCGCGTTGAGGCGCTCCCACTGCATGCCCAAGTCCCGGGACACATAGACGTTGCCCGAGTGATTCCCACCACCGGTGGCGATGAAGACAGTATGCGCGTCGTTGGGATGAAAGACCGCACAGGCCACACAGAAATCTCCGGGGCGCTCGATGCCCGCGCAGTGATTGCCGGTCCACGTGTGTCCGCCGTCCTGGCTGCGGAAGACGCCGCCGACATCGCAGCAGGCGAAAACAATCCGGGGGTTTTTGGGATGGATGGCAACGTGGCGGATGTAGCCGCCTCCGCCGATGGGGATTTGCCGCCAGTAGCATTGCTGCGTTTGCATCCGCGAAGGTTAGTGCGGCGGGCATTACCCGCACAATCTGATTCCGGAAGGTACAGGAACTGAAGGCAAGCTGAGGGTTGTGAACATCGACGTGCTGGGGCCGCGCGCTGGTGTTTTTACCTTTGAGAAAGAAACTACGCTGGGCACGGCTCTGGTGTTTGTGATGGCGATGACGTCGATGGAATAGCTACCGAGGCCTGACCCCTTTTAGAGTCTTTCATGTGCCTCTATTGCGCCTGGCGAGCACCCATGTCAACTGAAGCGCGGTTTGTCGTAGAAGGCCGTTTCCTCGCATCGAGAGCGATCGAAAATCGTGCCTAGGGAACGCGAAAGCAGAATGCGACTGAACGACTACGCCGTTGGTTCGAAGGCCGCCGACGGGCGGAACGTTTCAGCGCTTTCAAAATCATGCGGAGTGCAGGAATCGTCTCCAAAGACGTCCTGCAGCCTGCGAATGAAATCGGCCATGCAAAATTGGAACGTTGATAAACAGGGATTTAGGAAACTGGCACAGGCCTATCTACAAGGGGATGCGTTTCTGAAAACAAATTAAGTAATCAAAAGAAAGGAAAAAAATGAATACGCTCAAAGAACTCTACGTGGAACAAATGCAGGATCTCTACAGTGCGGAGACACAACTGCTTGAGACATTGCCAACGCTGGCACTAAAAGCTTCGCACAAAGACCTGGCTGATGAGTTTCGGAGCCAGGCATCCGATGTCCAGCAACACATCGCAAGCCTTGAAAAACTCATTCGGGCTACCTCAGACAAAGCACCGGGAGGTCACGTTTGCCAGGCAATGGCCGGCCTGATCCGAGAAGCCAACGAAGCGTTGGGCGAGACGGGCGACCCTGAGGTAATCGACGTCCACCTTGTGGCGAACGGCCTGCGCATTCTTCACTACAAGCTGGCGGGGTATCGCATTGCAGCCTCCATGGCCGATGCACTGGGACAGGATGGTGACGAGGACACGCTGAAAGAAAATCACTCTGCAGCGGACAGCTCGGTGTCGAATCTCGAGAAGCTGGCCAACGGCGGCATCTTCTCGACCGGTCTGATTGAAAAGTCGACCTCCAGTTAAAAACCGAGCGAATCATCAACGTTAATCATAAGGAGAAAGTAAATCGATATGCTTAGTTGGGCTATCACCTTTTTTGTCATCGCTTTGATTGCCGGGGTTTTGGGCTTTGGAGGAATCGCTGGAGCGGCTTCCGGGATCGCGCAAATTCTATTCTTTGTCTTCCTGGTTCTTTTGGTCATCTCGCTTGTTGCGGGGGCCGTTCGCGGAAAACGACCGACCGGTTAGAACTAGCAAGATTTATTTAATAAAGAACGATACAGGTAAAATGAAGAATACAATTGTATATACAGCCGCTCTTTTTGCGTTGGGTTTCACTAACGGATGCTCGGATCACTCCGAAGCCGAGGACGCCCTGGAGGACGGTGCGGAAAATGTGGGAGACGCCTTCAACGATGCCAAAGAGTCATTCCTGGATGCATCCGACAAGATGGCTTCGTCGCTCGAGGGTTCGTGGGATGAACTCAAGGACTTCTCGGGCCGGCAGAAGGATGACTTTACCGACGGCGTCGATGAGGCGATGTCGGAGTTCGACGAGCAGTTCGCTAACCTGGAGCGTCAGGCGGACAGTCTTTCGGACGAGGCCAAGGAAGCTTGGAAAACAAGCTCAGCCGAGGTCGATGCAGCCCGCGAGCGTCTGGTCGGGGAGGTCGACGACCTTCAAGATGCCTCGGCCGACCAATGGGACGAGGCCAAGGATCAAGTCCGTGAAGCCTGGGACAATCTCGAGTCAGAGATGACCGAACTTCGTCAGGAGATCAGCTGACACAGCAGACGGTTGCTCGTGCATGAGTGACCGACAAACCAAGGGAAAGTGGCGGGCCGGTGAGGCTCGCCACTTTATTTTCAAGGAATCGAAATGAAATTGATACAAATTATTCTGACCCTGTTCATACCACCCATCGGTGCTTTCATGCAGGTGGGCCTCTCAACGCATTTTTGGGTCAACCTGATCCTGACCCTGCTGGGTTACTTCCCGGGACTCATTCATGGTCTTTGGCTGTTGCTAAGTGGACAAGAGCGCCCTGCCTAAGGTCATTGTCGAACCCAATTCGCCAACGCCAAAGAAACGGACCGTTCGAGCACAAATACACGGGTGCCGTCTGGGGAAGGACAGCGATGGCTCAAATCCTAGACATCGAGCTGCATGCGTTTGCGCTTACGATACAGCGTGGCGCTATCGATCCCCAGCACGTTGGCGGCCTCTTCTAGACTGTCGGTCTTCGCGATGATTCGTTTGATGTGAAGCTCTTCTAATTCGCGGAGGGTAATGTGATGGCCTGGCCGGACCGCCGAATCGGTTTCTTCGTGAAATTCCTCCGGGAGGTCCCGCGGCTGGATCTTGTCTCCACGGGCCAAAATGGTTGCCCGCTCGATGGCGTTACGCAGTTCACGTAGATTGCCAGGCCATTCGTAGTCGACGAGTTCGGCGCGCGTTTCCGCGCTCAGCGTCAGATCCCGACGACCGCCATTGCGGGCGAAAAAGGTGAGGTAGCTTTCAGCCAGCGGAATGATATCGGTGGGCCTCTCGGCCAAGGCCGGCATGGTTACGGTGATCACCTTCAGCCGGTAAAATAGGTCCTCCCGAAAACGGCCGGCTTCGACCTCGGCGGCCAGATCGCGATTGGTTGCGGCGAGCACGCGCAGGTTGGCCCGTCGGGTTTTCGTTTCGCCGACCCGTTCATACTCCTGATCCTGCAACAAGCGCAGCAGCTTGGGTTGAATCTCGGAAGGCAGCTCGCCGACTTCATCAAGAAACAGAGTCCCTTTGTAGGCCGCGGCGACTTTGCCCCAGGTGTCATTCAGCGCCCCGGTGAAGGCGCCCTTGACGTGACCAAACAGCTCACTTTCGAGCAGTTCCTTCGATAGGCTGGGGCAGTTGACGGTCACGAAGCGAGCCTCGGCCCGTGCACTTTTGGCGTGGATGTTGCGGGCCAAAACGGTTTTGCCGGTTCCACTGGGGCCGAGCAGGAGAATGTTGGCGTCGGACGCTGCCGCGCGAAAGGCGACTTCAAAGGCGGCCCGCACGGAGGGCTCGCTCGAATCAAAGAAGAGGGTGGGGTTGGACTCGGCGATTTGCGAACGCAGGTCCTCCACTTCCGAGCGCAGCTGAATGTTTTCGGACAGGCGCTTGAGCTTCACCTCGACGTCGTCAGGCACGAACGGCTTCTGGAGGTAATCGTAGGCGCCCGACTTTATTGCCACCACAGCCGACTCGATTGTCGCATGGGCCGTGTAAACGATGATGGGAAGATTCGGGTGCTCTTTTCGGAAGGACTTGAGCACGTCCAGACCGCTTTCGCTGCTCAGCATCAAATCGAGAAAAACCGTGTCGATCTGCTCCTCCACCAAAGTCCGCGCTGCCTGCCGTGACTTGAAAGCGGTAAAGGTCTCATGCCCCATCGCCTGGAAGGCGCCAGCGGTCGTGACCAAGTCATTGCGGTCGTCGTCGACAACGAGGATATTCATGGGCAAATCTGTCGGAAAGGCCAGGAGGGCCGGCCGCCGTTCTTCAAAACCGTCTGCCAATCGTGCAGACGCATCCGTCCGAGGGCAGTTGTCGTGGGGGCGGCAGGGGACCCGTGCGGCTAGCGAACCCCGTCTCCAAATCTAGTCGGTGGCCTGCTGGATGCTCTGGACGCTCCAACAGTAAGTTGATGTCCCTCGTGGAAGTCAACGCTGCGTCGAAGCGTCTCCGGATGCTCTGGACGCTCCAACAGGAAGTTGATGTCCCAGCCGGGGAACCCCCAAAGGGGTCAGGAACCCCCAAAGGGGTCAGACCTCCTCCGAGAATAGTTCAAGTTGGTCAGGGTTGTCGTCATCGCACGAGTGGTTAAGGAACGCTTTTTTATCCTTTTGCGCCATGCGCTGCAAGAGGTATTCGCGGTAGCGTTCGGAGGCCACGCACCAGCCTCGGCATACTGCGTTGTGGTCGCGGCGGCGCTGGGCAGGCGTGGAAGCGAGTTCCCCCGCCAGCTTGTCTTCCAGATGCGCCTCGTAGCGTTGCCAGCCCTGCGCGCCGGCATAGCCATTTGGTTCGCGCCAAGCCTGACCGTCAAGGGGTGCTGGATCCTGTTCCCGCGCGAAACGACCGTAGCTGCACAACCGGTGCGCACACAGCCTTTGCAGCGAGACTACCTCGGCTCGCACGGGGTTGAGGTGGATGTAGTCGACCACGCGCAGCAGGTGCGGGCCCGGCTCTATTACGAGTGCCTTGTAGCGCCCCTGAAAGACGTGGCCGGTGACGCCACGGAAGCGGTTAAAGCGCGCGGCGAAGGTGCTCAACAACCACTGCATACCCTCGGGCAGGTCGGCCTGCGGCGTGCGCAGGCATAAGTGAAAATGATTCGACATAACCGCGTATGCATGCAGCCGCCAGCCGCGCTCTTGGCACAACAAAAGGAGCGTCTTCAGAAAGGCCGCCCCATGGACGTCCGCAGTGAAGAGGTCCTTGCGGTAGTTTCCCCGGCTGAGAACGTGGTAGTCCGCCCCGGGAAAGACGATGCGCGGCGCACGGGCCATAAAAGAACACTCGTATCAATCTTCATCGCGTCAGCACAAGCGCCGAACTACTCCCAACGCGATCA
>JBHJGQ010000012.1:0-99516 GCA_050331595.1 Opitutales bacterium | reverse complement strand
TAATAATCTGTCAGCGATGTTTGGTCACGGGAACGTAGATGCTAGCAATAAAAATGGTGCGGATTTCTTTGGCTCAACAATCGCAAGCATAGGAGGTGAATCTTACCTATTTGGTTACGGAACTGGAGCAGTGAGCGCTGTTCGGGCGAATCGACTTTTCAACGGGCGAACAGCTGCAACGCCTTCGCGCTGTAGCTCAAATTCAACAACAACCAGCTTTGGCTACACGTGCGATTTTGCTGATTATGACCCACAGATCATGTTTACGGCTCTGTTTGGAAGTTACTTCGGTGATTGGAGCATCAACAATAGCCTGCTACGCGCACCGCTCGCGGCTGACACATATGGTTTATCATGCTTATGGGGATCGAATGGATCGTTTATCGATCCTTGGGTGTTCCACCGAATGGGACTAGGCTACTCACTAGGCGAATGCCTTCTTTTGTCGCAAAACAATCGTGACACCTACATTGGCAGTCGCGGTGGAGATGGAGACATACATCTTAATCTAATGGGTGACCCGACTTTGCGAGTCTTTGTGTGTGAACCGGCATCAGGTCTTTCCGGTAGCCCGAGTGGGTCATCTGCTACACTGACATGGGTTGCTTCACCTAATACAGATATCGTCGGTTATCACGTCTACCGTGACAATAACGGAACATTCGAACGATTGACTAGTTCGCCGATAAATACTTTAAATTACACGGACACAGGACTCAGTTCAGGAGCTCACAAATTCATGGTTCGCGCCATTGCTCTAAAACGCACTGGAAGCGGTTCATTCTACAATGCCAGCCAAGGAATATTTACGACCGTTACAATCAATTAGCTTTCATTTCCATGAAAAAGATCTTCATCATTTCATTAGCCGTATTTTCAACTGCGGTAGCCACTAACGCTCAAAGTTTTCTAACAGCAGGGTGGGATTTTTCACAATACAGTTCAGCAGGATTTTCGTCGCTGGCTGGTTTCACGCCCGTGCAAACCTTGGATGCAAACTATTCTGATTTGGCGTCTAGTAGTTTTGGTGCTGGTCCTTCCGCTTCCTCTTTTGGCCGACTGTATTATGATGGATCGTTTGGTTCATCTAGTTCAACACCCGCGCTTTTCCCCGAAGTGGTGCCAACCACCAGCAACCTCACAGCAAATACAAATGTAAGCCGGTCTGATGGGGCTCTGGTTCCATTTAATTCTCTGTCTACTTTGAGCAATGAAGGTCAGCCAAATGCCAACGCATTCGGCCTCAGTATTACAGCGAACTCTCAAGTGTTTTCACTTGTATTTGCTTCAACTCCCGTAGGAGTAATGACTGAATATAGTTTGTTCTCCTTTGCAGGCCAGAGCACCGGGGCAGATATCGACGTAACTCTAGAATTTTCAACGGACGGTGCAAGTTATGCTATTGCCGACAGCTATACGCTAACTAGCAGTGAACAAACTTTCTCTACGTCTATTGATTCCTTATTCTTTGAGGAGGATGAACCACTGTTTGCGAGGTTAAATTTCAACTTAGATAGTGCAGATGCTGTGATCGACAACGTAGCCTTTAATTCCAACATTATTCCAGAGCCGAGCGCCTACGCGGTCATCTTAGGCCTATCCACGATGGCTCTTGCGATGAGCAGACGACTAAAGAAAGTCTGTTAGCTTCTGATTGGCCGTGGAAGTTAAGTTTAAGAACGTGATTTTGCCACTGAAACAACTTCGTGTATCCTTCAAAATTAGTATCTGTTCTGCTTGCCAATGACTTATGTATTTAAGAAAAAAGCGTCTTGAAGACGCAATTGACACTATTTTTGGCCGGATTGGCTGGTTGGATGAACCGCAAACAGCAGGATTTGATCGATTACCTGCAAGCCGAGAACGAGATACTCAAAGAACAGCTTGAGACGAAAGGCGTGAAGCTGAAGTTGAGCAACACCCAAAGACGCAAGTTGGCGAAAAAGGGTAAGAAGCTTGGCCGCAAGGGACTGATGCAATACGCGAATATCGTGTCACCCGATACGATACTCTATTGGCACCGAAAGCTGGTAGCGCTCAAATACACCGCAAAACGCAAAATCAAAACGGACCGCCAAAAGGAGATGGAGGTCATCAAAGAGCTATGCGTGAAGTTCGCGGAGGAGAATCCAAGCTGGGGTTATGGTCGCATTCAAGGAGCGCTCTTCAACCTTGGTTACGAAGTTTGCGAAGCTACTGTTGGTAACATTCTTCGAGAAGCTGGCGTGCCTCCCTCGAAAGAGCGCATGAAGAAAAGCACTTGGAAGCAATTCGTGCGCTCGCACATGGCGACCGTGTGCGTAGCCGACTTTCTGACACCTGAGGTTTGGACTTTGAGAGGACTCGTTCGCTATCACACTTTTTTCGTGATGAACCTTGCCAAGCGTCAGGTTGAGATTGCGCAAATCAGCTGTCAGATGAACGGAGAAGTCATGGCGCAGGTAGCCAGGAACCTGACCGATTTCGAGGATGGCTTTCTGGATGGCATGAAATACTTCGTCTGCGACCGCGATCCATTGTTCACGAAGGAATTTAAAAAGACGCTCAAAGATTCTGGAGTTAGTGTGATTCAAACCCGAGTCGGGACACCCGAGCAAAACGGATATGCCGAACGCTTCGTCAAAAGCATAAAAGAAGAGTGCCTGGGTCGTATGATCTTCCTGGGTGAAAAATCACTCCGGAGAGCTGTCGAAAATTACGTTTTGCATTATCACCACGAGAGAAACCATCAGGGTTTAGATAATATGATCCCATTCCCATATGCCCCGATATACAAAGGGCGGAGGGGTTCAGTCGTAAAATTTGAACGGCTGGGAGGGCTGTTAAATTACTATCACCGAGAAAACGGAAAGGAGGAGCTACGGGCAGCGTAGAAAAACTCAGTTTGCAGAACTATCCCGCCAGGTGACCTGCGGTGATAAGGGAGTTCAAAAAATCCTTGAGGTGATTTTACGTCCGAAAATTGGCGAAATTGATAGCTAATTGAGCATCATTTATTTACGAAAATATTCTAACTTTTGCATCGCCATCCCCATCGAGGCTGCGGGGATGTTCGCTCTTTTTTAGAAGTTAGAATCGGTTCGTAACGCCATCCCCGTAGGCCGACCATTTTCCGATTCGCGGATAGGGATATGCGGATGGGATCATCGTGGTGGTGGCGAAGCGATGCAGGCTGAATCATGTGGATTCATTTTTTGGGTTGCGCTGAGGAGGGGACGTCGGCTCGCTGTAGTCGAACCGCCTGGCGCATGCTGTCCCCCAAACGTCTTTGCCCTCAAGGGTGTCCGCCTCCGCGGTCCCTTGCCGCTGGATTTTCCGGAGCGTTGCTGCTGTGGAGCGGCTGCACGGTCGGTCCGGACTACACGCCCCCGGAGATTGTGGCACCGGCGTCCTTCACGCGCGCTGAGCTGGGCGAGGCGCCGCAAGTCGACCATTGGGTCGAAGCCTATGGCGACCCGTACCTCAGCGAACTGGTTCGGCGCTCGGCGGCGGCGAATCATTCGTTGCGAGCGCTGTTACTGCGAGTCCAACAGGCGCGCGCCTTCATCCGTAGTGAGCGTTCCGAAGGTCTGCCGCAAGTGGATGCCGGCGGCAGCTACGCGCGTTTTGAGAATTCCGAAAACCTGGGACCGGTGGGCGGGGCGACTGGCGCGGAAAACAGTTTTTCGGCCTCGGCGCTGGCAACGTGGGAGCTGGACGTTTTTGGGCGGGTGCGCCGGTTGGTTGAAGCGGCCCGCGCCGACGCGGATGAAACCGCCGAGGCCTACAACGATCTATTGCTGCTGACGGAAACGGAGGTGGCTGCCGTGTACTTCCAATTGCGGGCAATCGAAGGCGAGCTGCAGGCAGTTGAGGGCAGTGTCGAAACGCGGAGGTCCGCGCTGGAAATTGTGCGCAATCGCTTTGATAGCGGGTCTGTGAGCGACCTGGACGTAGCCCAGGCGGAAACCCTGCTGGCTCTGTCCGAAGCCGATTTGGCGGACCTGCGCCGGTCGCGCGACCTGCTTGTGCACGCGCTGGCGGTGTTGCTGGCCGAACCCGCGCCCGACTATCGACCGGAGTATGCCTTGCTCGACGGCGAACCGGTCATCGTGCCCGCGGGCATCCCTTCGGAGTTGCTGCTGCGTCGTCCTGACCTGCGGCAAGCGGAACAGGCGATGCGCGAGGCCAATGCCCGCCTCGGCGTCAGCGTCGCCAATTTCTATCCGCGGTTTACCTTGGTGGGGGAGGGCGGTTTCGCTTCGTTGGAGGCCAGCGACTGGTTTGAGAGCGCTTCGGGCTTCTACAGCGTTGGTCCGCAGGTTTCGGCGCCGCTGTTTTTGGGGGGCCGCTTGCGCGCCGAGCGAGAGGTGGCCGAGTTTGCCTTGGCCGAAGCGGTTGAACTGTACAAGCAAGCCGTGATTGAAGCGTTTGCCGAGGTGGAGGACGCGCTCTCGGGCGCCCGCTACCTGGCGGAGCAACGCGCGGCGCTGGAACGTGCGGCACAGTCAGCCCGGCGCGCCCAGCGTGTTTCCGACGAGCAGTATCGCAGCGGGGTGATCGCCTTCATCACGGCGTTGGACTCCGAGCGCGAGGCCCTCGACGCCGAGCGGGCGTTGTTCCAAGTCATCGGCGCGCAGTACGAAAACTCGGTGCTGTTGATCCGCGCGATCGGCGGGAGTTGGGGCCCGCTCGCTCAGCCTTGATCCTGGCCTTCGTCACGGTTTCCCCGATTTTTCCCATGCACCATCGAACACAGCTTTCACTTTTGGCGTCGGCTGCAATGCTGTGCATTTTGGCCGGCTGCGCGGAGGAAGCAGCTCCGCCGCCACAACCACCGGCGGTAACTGTGGCCACGCCGCTGCAACGCACCATCACCGAGTATGACGAGTACACCGGCCGCCTGGAAGCGGTTGAGCGCGTGGATGTGCGCCCGCGGGTGAGCGGCTATATCGAGACCATCCGATTTACCGAGGGTCGGCACGTGAAAGCCAACGACCTGCTTCTGATCATCGATCCGCGCCCGTTCCAAGCCGAGGTCGATCGCCGCACCGCTCAGGTCAACCAGGCCAAGGCGGGTAAATCGCTGGCAGAGGCAAATCTTTCGCGCGCCGAATCGCTGATCAAGACCAACTCCATTTCGGTGGAGGAATTGGATATTCGCCGCAGCGAGGCACAGCGAGCCGAAGCCGATTTGGAGGCGGCCAACGCGGCGCTCAAAACCGCCAAGCTCGACCTTTCCTTCACGGAGGTGCGCGCGCCGATCGATGGTATCATTGGTCGACGCCTGGTCACCGAAGGCAATCTGGTGACCGGCCAAGCCCAAACGGCGACCTTGCTCACCACCATTGTGCCGCATGCGCCGATTTACGCGGTGTTCGAGATCGACGAGCGTTCGTTCCTGCGCAACGTGCGCATGTTCATGGAGGGCGATGCTCCGGGCCGACGCGAGGACGTGCGGCTCAAAGCTTTTCTGGGCCTGGACGACGAGCAGGGCTTCCCCCACGAAGGGGCCATCGATTTTGCCAGCAACGAGCTCGATGCGGATACGGCCACGCTCACCGTGCGCGCCATTTTCGAGAATGCCGATGAGTTCCTGACGCCGGGTCTGTTCGCTCGGGTGCGCGTGCCGATCAGCGGCGAAAAGGAAACCCTGCTCATTCCTGACGAAGCCGTCGGGGCCGACCAAGCGCTGCGCTTTGTCTGGGTGATTGGCGAAGACAACACTGCCGAGCGGCGGACCCTGCAACTGGGGCCGCGTCACGAAGGATTGCGGGTGGTGCGCTCGGGCCTGCAGCCGGACGAACGCATCGTCATCCGCGGGATTCAGTTCGTGCGGCCAGGGGCGACCGTCAATCCTCAACAGGGTGAGATCTCCCTGTGAATCTGGCGCACTTCTTCATCGACCGGCCACGCTTCGCGATCGTCATTTCGCTGGTGATCGTGATCGTCGGTGCCCTCGGGTACCGCACCCTGGCCGTCTCCCAGTTTCCCGAGGTGGCCCCGCCTACCGTGGTTGTGGCGGCGAGTTTCCCCGGTGCCACGCCCGAAACGATCGCCGAGGTCGTGGCCGCTCCGCTGGAGCAGGAGATCAATGGCGTCGAGAACATGCTCTACATGAGTTCGCAGGCGACCGCGGACGGGGCACTGTCGATCACCGTCACCTTCGAGTTGGGCACCGACCTGGATACCGCTCAGGTGCTTGTGCAAAATCGCGTGGCCGTGGCCGAGGCCCGCCTGCCCGAGGAAGTGCGACGCATCGGTGTGACCGTCAATAAGAGTTCGCCTGACATCCTGATGGTGGTGCAGATGTACTCGCCTGAGGACACCTTCGATGAGTTGTACGTGAGCAACTACGCGATTTTGCAGGTGCGCGAGCGGTTGCGGCGACTGGAGGGCGTGGGCGAAGTGCGGCTCTTTGGTGCGCGGGAGTACTCGATGCGCGTCTGGCTCGACCCGGAGAAACTGTCCTCGCTGGAAATGGTCCCCAATGACGTGGTCGCCGCCCTGCGCGAGCAAAACGTGCAGGTGGCCGCCGGTGTGATCGGGCAGCCGCCGGTCGAAGGCGACAGCGATTTTCAGTACAGCATCACCACCCTGGGGCGCTTGACCGAGACCGATCAGTTTGAGCAGATCGTGGTCAAGACTGGCGACGATGGCCAGGTGGTGCGCTTGCGCGATGTGGCTCGGGTGGAACTGGGCGCGCTGGACTACGGCGTCATCAACTACGCGACCGACATTCCCTCGCTGGCGATGCCCATCTTCCAAAGGCCGGGCTCCAACGCCCTGGAGACCGCGGACGCCATCCGCTCAGCGATGGAAGCGATGGCCGCGGATTTTCCCGACGACCTGGTCTACAGCATTATCTACGACCCGACGCAGTTCATCGAGGATTCGATCGCGGCGGTCGAGCGCACGATCTTCGAAGCCGTCATCCTCGTGGTGATTGTGATCCTGGTCTTCCTGCAATCGTGGCGGGCGGCGGTCATTCCATTGCTGGCGATCCCCGTTTCCCTGGTGGGGACCTTCGCGATCATGAGCGCGCTGGATTTCTCGATCAACAACCTGACGCTCTTCGGGCTCATCCTGGCCATCGGGATCGTGGTCGACGATGCCATCGTGGTGGTCGAGAATATCGAGCGAAACATCGAGGAAGGTCTGCAGCCGCGCAAAGCCGCCTTCAAGGCGATGGAGGAAGTCAGCGGACCGATCATTGCGACCACGCTGGTGATGTGCGCCATCTTTGTGCCGACGGGATTTGTGCCGGGCATCACGGGGCAGTTTTACCAGCAGTTCGCGCTGACCATCGCGGGTTCGGTCGTGCTTTCCTCCGTCGTTTCGCTGACCTTGAGCCCGGCGCTGGGAGCCATTTTGCTGCGCCCCAAAGATGCCAAACCGGATGCCTTCACCCGGCTGTACATGTTCCTGTTCGGCTGGTTTTTCCGTGGCTTCAACTGGGTCTTCGAGCGCTTGAGCAGCGGCTACACCGGCACCGTGAAGGGGCTGCTTCGCCGGGTGTGGATTGTAGGTGTCGTTTACGGCGTTGCCTTGATCCTGACGGCCTTCGGTTTTTTCCGGGTGCCCGGTGGGTTCATTCCGCCGCAGGACCAGGGCTACGCGATCATCGCGGCACAGCTGCCCGACGGCGCGTCGCTGGATCGGACGGATGCGGTTGTGCGCGACATTGTGGACCGGGCCGTGCAGGTGGAAGGCATCGACCACGTGGTGGCTTTCGCCGGCTTCAATGGTGCGACGTTCACCAACAGCCCCAACGCGGCCGCGCTCTTCCCAGTCTTTGCGCCCTTTGAAGAGCGCGTGGCCAACGGACGCACCGGCGACGCAATCATGGCCGACCTGCGCGCACAAATGGGCGGGCTGCAGGAAGCAGTGACCTTTGTCATTCCACCCCCGTCCGTGCGCGGCATCGGTAGCGGCGGCGGCTTTAAGCTGCAACTGCAAGACCGCGTCGGCCTGGGGCCCGAGGCCCTCGAGCAAAGCGCCTGGCAACTGGCGATGGCCGCCAACCAGCAGGAGCCCTCAGTCACCGGCGCCTTCACCGCCTATCGCTCGTCGGTGCCGCAGTTCAATGCCGAGGTCAACCGGACGAAGGCCAAGATGCTCGACGTGCCCCTGGATAACGTTTTCTCGACGATGCAGGTGTATCTCGGCTCGCTGTTCGTGAACGAGCTGAACCTGTTTGGGCGCACCTACCGGGTGACGGCCCAGGCGGACGCGCAGTTCCGCGACGAGCCGGACGACTTGCTCCGCCTGAAAACCCGCAGCGCCGACGGGGCTATCGTGCCCTTGGCTTCCCTGGTGGAGTTGGAGGACATTTCCGGTCCGGATCGTTTTGTGCGCTACAATTTGTTTTCGTCTGCTGCAGTGCAAGGGTCGGCCGCGCCCGGCTTTTCGACGGGGGAGGCGCTCGAAACGATGGAGGCCCTGGCCGATGCACTTTTGCCGCCGGGCATGGGTTACGAATGGACCGAATTGGCCTATCAGGAAAAGCAGGCCAGCGGCGGCACAGCGGTCTTCGTCCTGGCGATCCTGTTCGTGTTTCTGGTGCTGGTGGCGCAATACGAGAGCTGGTCGCTGCCGCTGGCTATCATCGTGATCGTGCCGCTTTGCCTGACCGGGGCCATCTGGCTGATCGACTTTCGCGGCTTGGACAACAACATCCTGACTCAGGTCGGCTTTGTGGTGCTGATCGGATTGGCGGCGAAAAACGCGATCCTGATCGTCGAGTTCGCCAAGCAGCTCGAAGACGGTGGCAGGAACCGCCTGGAGGCGGCCGTTGAGGCGGCGCGCTTGCGCCTACGCCCGATCCTGATGACCTCCTTCGCCTTCATCCTTGGGGTGCTGCCGTTGGTGGTGGCCTCGGGAGCCGGGGCGGAAATGCGTCGGTCGCTCGGCACGGCGGTTTTTGGAGGGATGCTCGGGATCACGCTGTTGGGACTGTTGCTGACCCCAGCCTTCTACACGCTGGTTCGGCGTATTGTCTCGGGCAGCAAACCGGAGCCTGTGCGTGTCGATGGTCCTGCGCAGTCCTCGACTCAAAGCGATGCCGCCGATGATGATGCTCCAGAGCCGGATCGCTCCACGTAATGGAGGCGCCGGGTAAGCCTCGTATCCAACTCACGAATACGCCTGACGACCGGCTCTGCGCTCACGCATCATGCTGGAGCGATGGGGCCTCGCTGGGACTACCGCTGGACGCCCGGGCGCGGCGTCGGTGTTTCTTCAGGGTTTTGCTCGCGGGCATCTTCGGGTTTGGGCGGGGCCTCGTGCATCCGGGTTTTTTCCCACACCTCGACCCCGCGCAGGTAGGCTGCACGCCCCAGCAGGTGGCTGGCGACGGGGGTGGTCAGGTAGAAAAAGACGATGATCAACAGCGCGTCGAGAAAGGCGCGCACGTCTTGGAAAAACAGGCAGGTGGCGATGGCTAGAAGCGCGCCGCCAAACGCACCGGCTTTGGCCGCCGCGTGCATGCGGCAATAAAAATCCGGCAGCCGCACCAGACCCAGTGCCGCTACGAGCGCGAAGAAGGCGCCCAAGACAAGTACGATACCGACGACGTAGTCCATGGGTGCTTTACAGGTCCAGGGCGCGGCGTTCGATCAGCCGGGCCAGCGCAACCGTACCCAGAAAACCAACCACCGCGATCGCGATGGCCAGGTCCTTGAAGGCTTCCTGATTGGATTCGACAGACAGCACCAGCGCAAAGCCCAGCGAGATGCCCGCAATGGAATCCAGCGCGGTGACGCGGTCGGTCAGGTCCGGCCCGCGGTACAAGCGGTAGCAGGCAAAGGCCAGCGCGAGCGCCAGAAACGCGTAGGCGATGTGAATGCAGACGTTGAGGAATTCGCTCTCCATGGAACCGGTGGCTAAAACACTTTCTTGATGCGCGCTTCGTAGCCTTCCTTGAGGTCGCCTTTGAGTTCGTCGAGCGGCTCGGCGTACATGGCGTGAATGTAGAGGCGCTTGCGGTCCTCGGAGACATCGACGCTCAAGGTGCCCGGCGTCATCGTGATGAGGTTGGCCAGATTGGCGATCTGCAGGTCGGTCAGCTCGTCCAGTTCGATCGCAAAGAACGCCGGCTTCATGTACATCGTCGGCGTGAGCACATCGTAGGCGACTCGAAGGTTTGAGATGGCCACCTCCTTCACGTAGAAGAGCAAAAAGCTGATGAAGTGCAGCAGTCTCATGGCTTGGAGGGTGCGGCGGCATCCATCGGGGAGGTGTTGAACTGCGAGACGGCCTCAAGATACTCGGTACGTCCGAGCAATTGCTCGCCCGCCTGTTGGCACAGCGCGAAGACCGGTTCTCCGAAGAGGCCCAGCACAATGGTACACGCAGCCAGGGCGGCGACCGGCGCGTAGAGCAGAATTTTTCGCGGCAAGCTGGGCTGGACCGGCAGGGGCGTGGGCGGGTCACCTTCGGGTTTCCAAAACGCCTCAGCCCAAATCTTGGTCATCGAATACAGGGTGAGGGCACCCACCGCGAGGGCCACGCCAACCAGGACCCAGTGTTCGGCCTCGAGCCCGGCCTTGACCACGGCGAACTTCGCCCAGAAGCCGGACAGCGGAGGGATCCCGCCCAGGGAAAAAGCCGGGATGAAAAACAACACCGCCAGGACGGGCGCAGCCGGGTAGAGACCGCCAATCTTCAGTAACTGCCCGCTGCCGCGCAGCTGCTCAACGATCCCGCCAATCAAGAAGAGGTTGGTCTTCACGATGATGTGGTGCACCAGGTAAAAGACTGCCCCGGCCAGCGCCAGCGGCGTGAAAATCGCCAGCCCCATGATCATGTAGCCAATCTGGCTGATGATGTGGAAGGAGAGAATGCGCTTGATGTCGTAGTGGGCCGCCGCGCCCAAAACACCCGTGGCCATTGTCAAAGCGGCGAGAACGATGAGCAGCTCCTGGAAGAAGCCGTCATCAGCCGGGAAAAGCAGGGTGAACGTGCGGACCAACGCGTAGACGCCCACCTTGGTCAGCAACCCGGCGAAGATGGCGGCGATCGGCGTGGGCGGCGTGTGGTAAGAGGCCGGCAGCCAAAAGAAAAACGGAAAGATACCTGCCTTCAGCCCAAAGCTCACCACCAGCAACACCGCGGACGACTTGATGAGTTCGCTGTCGGGCGCCGCCTCCAGTTTCAGCGCGATGTCGGCCATGTTGAGCGTGCCGAGCTTGCCGTAGAGGATACCCACTCCAATCAGGAAGAGAGTTGAGGCGACCACGTTGAGGACGACGTACTTGATGGCCCCGTCCAGTTGCGGCCGGCTCCCGCCCAAGGCCAGAAGCACGAAGGAGGCGATCAGCATCACCTCGAACCAGACGAAGAGATTGAAGAGGTCGCCGGTCAGAAATGCGCCGTTCACCCCCATCAACAAGAAGTGATACAGCGGGTGAAAGAAAAAGCGTTCGTGGTCCCGGCTGATGCTGCCAAAGGAGTAGAGCCCGACGGTCAATCCCATCAGCGCGGTGATGACGACCATGATCGCACTGAAGAGATCGGCCACCACCACAATACCTTGCGGCACCGGCCAGCCGCCAAAGACCAGCGCCTGCACGCCCTCGTCGCGCACCTCCAACAAGAGCCACACCGACAGGAACAGCTGCACCGCGCAGCCGCCGACAGTCAGCGCACGCTGGATCGTAGGGCTGCGCCGCGCAAAGAGGCAGGCAATTGCCAGCACGAGCGAGGAGACGATGGGGGCGGCGACCAGCATCAAAGATCCTCCTCCGTCTTGCGGAATTCATTGACGTCATCGGCCCCGGTTTCCTGGTAGGCGCGCGCGATCAGCACGAGGGCGAAGGCGACAACCCCGAAGCCGATCACGATGGCCGTCAGAACGAGGGCCTGCGGCAGCGGGTCGGCCGCGGTCGCGGCGAGGGTGTCTTGGCTGCTGGCCACCAGCGGCGGTGCCCCGCGCGTCAATCCGCCCGAAACAAAGACCGTCAGGTTGGCCGCCTGGCTGATCAGAATGATGCCGATGGCCAGTTTTACGATGCTTCGGCGCAGCAGGCAAAAAACGCCCGCCGCCGTCATCACACCAATCAAAACTGCCAGGAGGGTTTCCATCGTTCAGCGCGCCTCACTGAGTTCGACAATGGCTTGCGCGGTGAAGCCGACCACGACCAGGTACACGCCGATGTCGAAGATCAGCGGTGTGCCAAGGTGGACCGTGCCCAACAGCGGCAGCGAGAAGGTTGGCAGCCAGAGGCCCTCGAAAAACGGCTGTCCCGCCACGAGGGCGAGCGCGCCGCTGGCCAGGGCCACCAGCAGTCCCACAGTCATGAATTGCACGGGCTGGAACCACCAACGGCGCCGCACGGCTTCGGGGCCGTAGGCCAGGATCAGCAAAACCACCGCAATCGCCGCGAGCAGCCCGCCAATGAAACCGCCACCGGGCAGGTTGTGCCCACGGTACAGGACAAAGAGCGACAGCAGCGCGAAGACCGGACTGAGCGTGCGCGCGGCCACGTTGAAAATCACCGAAGTCATGTGGAAGAATCCGCGGCCTCCTTGCGCGGTCGGAATCGAAGCAACGACGCGATCCCCAAGGCGGCGACCGCCAGTACCGCGATTTCGCCCAAGGTGTCGATCGCCCGGAAGTCTACCAGGATGACGTTGACCACGTTCTTGCCCTTGGCCAGCGGATAGCTCCACTGACCCAGTTCCGTTGAGATGGTGGGCGAAAGCTGAATGTAGTTGGCCTTGAGCACGAGTAGCGTCACCGCGATCCCGCAGAGCAGAGCAAAGATGGCATCGCCGATGAGAGTCCGTCGCTGGGAGTAGATTTTGAAGCGCGGCAGTTTGTAAACGGCCAAGGCGAAGAGTACGACCGTCAGCGATTCGACAAGCACCTGCGTGATGGCCAGATCGGGGGCGCCAAACAGCGCGAAAATCAGCGCCACTCCCAGGCCAACCACGCCCAGACTCAGCAGCGTCGATAAGAGAGCGCGGGCAAAGAGGGCACCGAGCGTCGCGCCGATCATGATCACGATCAGGATGCCTTCGTGCAGGCGGATGGTTCCCATCTGGACCACGTCGGTCAGGCCGCCGACCCGCCACAACTGTATGCTGATCAACGTAACCGCGGTGCCCAGAATGATGATCAGGTAATTGCGCAGATAGCCGGATTGCAGGAGGCCGGTTTGCCATTTGGCCAAGGCCACCAAGCCGTTGAAGCAGCGCTCGTAGATGCCGTCGAAGCCGCGCCAGCCTTGTTCATGCACGGCCTTGGTCTGACGCCAAATACGCTCGCGCAGGAAGAAAATCGTCAGGCCCCCGGCCAGCGTCACCACGCTCAACAGGAGCGGAAGGTTGAAGCCCTGCCAGAGGACGAGCTTGAACTCCACCGGGTGCCCCGCCACCGCGAAGACCGCCGGCTCGATGATCGGGGAGGCCAGAAGTTTGGGCAAAGCGCCAAAGGTAAGCCCGGCGATGGCCAGCCCGATCGGCCCGGCGAGCATGGTCCACGGTGCTTCGTGCACATGGTCCTTGGGGGCGGTTTGTTTTTTGCCCCAGAAGGGGTGGAAGCCCACCTTGAAGGCCAGCGCCAACAGCAGCATGTTCGCCGCGATGCCCGAACCCAGCACGAGCGGTTGCAGCCATTCCAGTCCCAGTCCGGCTTTGTAAACGTACTCCTTGCCGAGGAAACCGAAGAACGGCGGGAAGCCTCCTTTGGACAGCGCCGCCAGAGCGCCGGCGGCCGCGGTCAACGGCATTGCCCGACGCAGGCCGGCCAGGGAGGTCACCTCGCGTGTGCCCGCTTCATGATCGATGGAGCCGGCGACCATGAAGAGCGCGGCCTTGTAGAGCGCGTGACCGAACAGGAAGATGACCGCGGACTTCACGGCCAGATCGGTACCGACCCCAAGGAGCATCGTCAGCAGCCCGAGAACGCTGAGCGTCGTGAACGCCAGGATGCGCTTCAAATCGGTTTGAAAGAGGCCGATGAGCGCGCCGGCGAGCATGGTGATCATGCCGCAGGTCACCAGCAGACCTTCCCAGGCAATCGTTCCGCCCAACAGCGGATGCAACACCGCCAGTAGGTACACGCCCGCCTTCACCATCGTGGCCGAGTGCAGAAAGGCGCTCACGGGCGTGGGCGCGGCCATCGCGTTGGGCAGCCAAAAGTGAAAGGGCACCTGGGCCGACTTGGTAAAGGCACCCAGTACCACCAAAATCAGGATGGCCAGGTAATGCGGGTGATTGGCCACGCTGACGCCCTGGGCCAGCATTTCGGACAAGCGCGCGGTGCCCATCGCATTGGCCAACAGAATCAGTCCGGCCAGCAGGGCCAGTCCGCCCAGACCCGTCACCAGAAGCGCCTGCAGGGCCTTCCAGCGGCTGATCGACTCCTTGTGATTGAAGCCGATGAGCAAGTACGACGTGATGCTGGTCAGCTCCCAGAAAACAAAGAGCAGGTAAATGTTGTCGGCCACCACGATGCCGAGCATCGCGCCCATGAACGCGTAGAGGTACACGAAGAAATACCCCCGCAGCGCGTGCCCGCCCAGGTACCCACTCGCGTACAGCGAAATGAAAAAGCCGATGCCGGTGATCAGCAGGGCCATGAGATGGCCCATGCCCATCAGGCGGAAGTCCGCGTTGACCCCGAGCGTGCCAAACCAGGTGGCCTGATAGCTGACCGGGTCGCCGCCCACCTGAGCGGCAAACCAGGCAAACGCCGCCAGAGGCACCACCCCCAACACCACGCCAAGCCATTTGCCAAGGACCTTCTCCAGCAGCGGAGCCAGCAACCCGGCAACGATCAGGGACAGCGGTAGAATCGCCAGCAGCATCCGTCAATAGGCCCCTAGGCGCCCAGCAGGGTTTGCAAGAGGGCACGCCCGGTGCCCTTTTCCTTGACCGCCACCACCGGAATGGTGGCCTCGCGCAGGATCGCCTCGGTGTTGCTGCCCAGCAGCGCGGCGGTGAACGAATCCTTGCCGCGGCAGCCCAGCACAATCAGATCGGCTTTGTTTTGCCGGGCCGCCGAGAGAATGGCCTGCGGCACCAGCGGTGACTCCACCAGCAGCGATTCCACCTGCAAGCCATGGCAGTTGGCCTTCTTGAGAAAATCGTTGAAGGTCCGCTCGCAGTGCGCCTTCAAGTCGCGCGCGAAGTCCTCCTTGTTCATCGCCGCGCGGTGTGCGCCGACCGGCACGCTGTAGACGTGCAAGCCGTGCAGTGCTTGAAGCCCTTGGGCCTGACCAAACGCCGCCGCCACGTCGATCGCGTTGTTGGAGTATTTGGAAAAATCCAGCGGAACGAGCACGCGCTCGAATTCGGGGTTGGCCTTTGCGGGCACCGTCAGCACCGAGCAGGTGGCTTTGCGCGCGAGCTTGGTCCCGAGCAGGCCGTCGTCCTCGCTGTGACCGGCCACGATCAGGTCGATGTCGTCGGTTTTGGCTCGTTCCAGAACCAGTTGCGAAGGGATGCCATCGACAACTTCCACAGACATCTTGGCACCTTCGTAGCCGTTGTAGTGTGCTTGGACGGTTTGCTCCATGCGCTGGCGCGCGGCTTCGTCAATGGGTTCCATCAGCCACGGGTAGCGCTGCTTGAGTTCCGTGGGCACGTCCACTTTCGCCGCCACGTGAATGAATTCCACACGCTGCGACTGGGCCAGGTGGCTGACCTTCGAGGCATACTGGACGATGGCGGCGTCTTCGTCACCGTCGCGCAGGCCCAGGTGCGCCAGGACTTTTCGAAAGCGGTACATCAGCGGGTTAGAAGGAGCAAAATCCGTACAAGAAGCGAGCCGAATGCGGGGCGCAAGCCAATTGGCGAAATTTCAAACGCGAATCATTTTTCATAGGATAAGGATTGCCGCCAAACTCGCCTCCACGCAGCAGAACGCGCCCGTCGCCAAAGGCAAACGTCGACGGACATTCGCCGGGCAGGTGCCTAAGCCAGGGGTGGGGGCGTTTGAATCTCCTTGCGCGGTTCCTCCTGCAGCTGTCCCTGATAGTCGACCTTGCGGGTGACGGGGAAGCTTTCGATGGTGTTGAGGTCGTCGCTGTGCGCTTCGTAGAGTAAGCTGCTCTGTGCGTAGGCTACCAGCACGCGGGCGACCGATTCCAGCGCATTGAGGGTGGTGCGTTCGTAGCCGTGCGAGGCGTCGACGCCGAAGGTCAGCAGGGCAGTGCGAATGTCGTTGCCGGCGGCGACGGCCGAGGCACTGTCGCAGCGGTAATAGCGAAAGATGTCGCGCACGTATGGGATCGCGTTGGCCTCGCACAGTTTCAGCAGGTAGTGCGTCAGGTGATAGTCGAAGGGACCGGTCGAGTCGGCCATGGCCACGGTCACGCCGGTCTCGCGCGAGGTCTGTCCCGGCGCGCAGGTCCCGTTGTCGACCGTGATCATCTCGGCGATGTCGTTGTAGAGCACCGACGAGGCGCCCGAACCCACCTCCTCGGAAATGGTGAAAAGCAGGTGCAGGTCCGCGGGCAAAGACAGCGGCTGCTCGACCATCGCCTTGGCCGCTGCCAGCACCGCCGCCACGCCTGCTTTGTCATCGAGGTGCCGCGCATTGATGTAACCGTTGGGCACAAGCTCGGCACCCGCGTCCACACCAATGAAGTCACCCACATTCAAGCCCAGAGCCGACAACCCGGCCGGATCGGAAACGGTCTCGTCCACGCGCACTTCCAGGTTGTTCCAGTTCACCGGCTGCGTATCCACCTCGGCGTCGAAGGCGTGCCCGCTGGCCTTGAGCGGGAGCAAGGTGCCGCGATAGACGTTTTCGTCGGTAAAGACGGAGACACGCGCGCCCTCGGCAAAACGCGCCGACCAGGTCCCCACCGGCACGACCGCCAGCCGCCCGTTAGGCTTCAGCGCCTTGACCATGGCACCGAGCGTGTCCAGGTGCACCACGATGGCTCGATCCTGGGTCGAGGCCGAGCCGTTACCGGGGAGGTTCGCGCGGATGGCCCCCCGCCGCGTCATCTCGTAGCCGATTCCCAGCTCCTCGAGCAGTCCGCACACCTCGCGCACGATGGGGTCGGTGTAGCCGGTTGGGCTGTGGATGGAGAGCAGCTTGAGCAGGACCTTGCTCAGGTAGTCAGAGTCAATGGAGGCACTCATGAGGGAGATTACGGGACTCAGGATCCCACGGACTGCGGAAAGAGAAAGTCGATCAGTTTTTCGGCGGTGGGCTGCGGTTCGTGATTGGCCAGACCGGGGCGTTCGTTGACCTCGATAATGACGTAGTCCGGCCCACCGACATCGGGCACAATCAGGTCGAGGCCGGCGACGGGGATGCCGATCGCCTCGGCGGCCCGGACCGCCGCCTTGCCCAGTTGCGGGTGCAACTGCTCGGTCACATCGTGAATCGTGCCCCCGGTGTGGAGGTTGGCCGTCTTGCGCACGGACAGGCGTTTACCTTCGTCCAGCACGGTGTCCATCTCGACGCCATGGGCACGCACGCAGCGCTCGGTTTCCGCATCCAGGGGGATGTTGCTTTCGCCGCGGGTGGCGTTGCTGCGACGCCGGCTGAGGCTCTCGATCAACTCGCGCACGGTGTGCTGGCCCGTGCCCACGATTTCGGCGGGCTTGCGCACGGCGGCGGCCACCACCTCCTTGTTGATCACGATGATGCGCAGATCCGCCCCGGCCACGTACTGCTCGATGAGCGGCGTTTCGTCGGCCTCGCGCAACAGGTCAACTGCTTCGGTCACCTGCTCGGCCGTCCGCAAATCGACAAAGACACCGTGACCCTGTTCACCCCGCGCGGGCTTGACGACCACGCTGCGATGCTGCTCCAAAAAGCGCAGGTCTTCCTCGCGATTGCCGGCGGTCTGCTGCTCGGGAGTTTTCAAGCCGGCCTTCACCAGGATGCCGCGCGTGACTTCCTTGTCGTCACAGCGGCTCAGCGCGATGGCCGTGGTCAGCTCCGTGAGCGACTCCCGGCAGGTGATTGAGCGACCGCCCAGGTCCAGCGCGAAGTAACCGCGGGGCGGATCGAGCGGGTCAACCGCGATGCCACGCCGGAGCGCCTCCTTGATGATGATGGCGGCGTAGGGGTTGTAGTCGCTGTCGACCGGGTCACCCAAAAAGAGCTGTTCGTTGATCGGGTTGCGGCATTTGACCGCGAAGACGCCCACCTTCTCGAAACCGATTTTCGTGTACAGGCGAATGGCCGACTCGTTGTCGTGCAGGACGGAGAGATCCAGGGTCGCTCGACCCAGATCGCGGTAGTGCTCGATCAAGGCGCGTACCAGGCCCTCGCCAATGCCGGGCAACTCGGCCTGCGGGTCGACCGCCAGGGCCCAGAGGCTGCAGCCGTTCATGATGTCCTCAAAGCACGCCTTGTGGTCGACCCCCATGGCTACACCCAGTACGTCTTCGGCGTCCTTTCGCCGCGCCAGCAGGTACAGGAAGGTGCCGTTGTCGCGGTCCTTCCAGACGCGCTCCAGGTCCACTGGCACCATCCGGTTGCTCTTGTAGATGCGGTTAACCTCGTCGATCTGTTCCTTGTGCTTGAGCGCTTCGATGACGAAACCACAGTGCTCGCGCTGGCTGGGCTGGTAGCTTTCGAAGGGCAGCCGGTAGGTGTTGGACGGGTCGAGAAAAAGCCTCTGCGGCGCGATGTTGAGGACCAGGTGCGGGTCGTTGAGGTAAAAGGCGATGTCGCGTTCACCCGGCGTCTCTTCCAGGACTGCCTTCGCGACTGATTCCGGACTCGGAAAGGTGTGCGCAAAAATCAGCCGCCCCCAACCGCAGTGCAGGCACACCCCGCCGTCCTTGGTTTGCTCGGTCTTCCCGTTAGCTTGGTCGGTGCTCATGTACTTGGTCGGTTAGATGCCGTGTGTTTGCAGCCACAGCTCCAGCAGGGCAACCTGCCAGAGCTTGGACCCGCGCAAAGGCGTGATGTGAGCCTCCGGGTCGGCCAGGAGCTTTTCCAGATGGGGGGTGTTGAAGAGCCCGCGCTGGCGGGCGGCCGGGTTGGTAACGGCGTCGCGGGCCATGTCCAGAAACTCGCCGCGCAGGTATTTGAGCGCGGGCACGGGAAAGTAGCCCTTGGGACGATCAATGACGGCATGAGGAATGACTTTGCGAGCGGCTTCCTTGAGGATGTGCTTGCCGTCGCCTTCGATTTTCAGCGCCGCCGGCACCTGCGCGGCAAACTCGACCACCTCATGATCGAGAAACGGCACGCGCGCTTCCAGGCTGGCCGCCATGGTGTTGTTGTCCACGCGTTTCACCGGATCGTCCACCAGCATGATCAGGCTGTCGATGCGCAGGGCTTTGTCGATCGCCTGGTCCGCGCCGGGCTCGTCGAAATGCGTCTGCACAAACTGCCGGGCAAAATCCTCACGCACGTATTGAGCGGCGACTGCTTCCTGATACTCGGCAAAGTCGCGATCGAAAAAGTACCGGGCATAATCTTCCAGCGGTGCCTGGCTGGTCAGCATCGGCGGGTACCAGTGGTAGCCGCCAAAAATCTCGTCGGCCCCCTGACCGCTCTGCACCACTTTCACAAAACGTGCCACCTCCTTCGAGAGCAGGTAGAAGCCCACGTTGTCGTGGCTGACCATCGGCTCGGACATATGCCCGATGCACTCCTTGACCGCCGAAAGCGTGTTCGTGGAGTCGATTGGCAGCTTGTGATGACTGGTGGCGAAATGCTCGGCGATGATGTCGGAGTACTGGAACTCATCGCCCGCTTCTTCGCCCACGGTCTCAAAGCCAATTGAAAAGGTTTCCAGGCCGGTCGCGCCCTGTTCGCACAGCAACCCCACGATAAGACTCGAATCGAGGCCGCCCGAGAGCAGTACGCCCACCGGCACATCGGCAATCAGGCGACGCTTCACCGAGCGCCGGAGCACCTCCAGCGTCGCCTCGACCCAATCGGCTTCGGTGAAAGCGGCTCGCTCGCTGGGGGTGCCGAAATGCAGCGTCCAGTAACGCTCAAGCTTGAGCGCGCCGTCGGGCTCCAGCACGGCGACGTGCGCCGGTGGCAGTTTGCGAATGCCCTGCACCATCGTATGCGGCGCGGGCACCACCGCGTGAAAACTCATGTAGTAATTCAGTGCGACCGGATCGATGGACGTATCGACGCCGCCACTCTTGAGCAAGGCCGGCAGCGACGAGGCAAAGCGAAAACTGTCCGCTGTCTGGCTGTAGTACAGCGGCTTGATCCCGAGACGGTCGCGAGCCAGCACGAGCCGCCCTGAGTCGCGCTCGGTGATGGCAAAGGCGAACATGCCGTTGAGCCGTTGCACCCCGTCCAGGCCCCAGGCGTGATAGGCCTTCAGGATCACCTCGGTGTCGCCCTTGCTGAAAAACCGGTAGCCCTTGCCCTCCAGCTCCTGCCGCAGCTCGGGGTAGTTGTAGATGGCGCCGTTGTAGACGATGCTCAGGCCCAGCTCGGAGTCGACCATGGGTTGCTGCGAGGCCTCCGTCAGATCGATGATCTTCAGCCGCCGGTGGCCCAGGGCCGTTTGACCGCGCAGGACGGCGCCCCGCGCGTCCGGACCGCGGGGTTGCATCGAGTCGGCCATACGCTCGACGCGCTCCAGGCTGGCTTCGGTGCCGTTCAAAGAAACTTCTCCGCAAATTCCACACATAGGTTGTTTAGAACGGGCTCTGTTAGAGGGCTGGGTTGGAACCTCCCGGCAGGAGATCGCGTTGAATGGAAGCCATCATGGTGTAATTGGGGTCGACGAGATTGCCCGCCCGCAGTTCACCGCACAAACCCAGCCACATGTAAGCATCGAGCTTATCCATCGCGTAGTCCGTGGCCAGCCAATGCGTCAAGTCGTGCGCGGCAATGCGGGCGGCATCTTCCAAGGGTCGCGCGCAACCAAGGCTGTGCAGGTGCGTGGCGTCAAGCACGCGTGGGGTCGCTGTCGTCTCACCCCTGCGAATCTGCACGCTCAAGGTCAGCACGGCGGGCATTTCCGCCGCGACGCCCGAGAGTTCGCCCTCGCCCTGACAGGCATGGGCATCGCCCACGAAGAGCCGTGCGCCATCGACAAAAACGGGCAGCCTCACCCTCGCCCCGGGTGCCAGCACAGGACAGTCCAGATTGCCGCCCCACACCCCGGGCCTCAGGCTGGAGACCGCCTCCAGCGCTGTCGCCACGCCGAGGGTACCAATGAACGGTTTCAGCGGGCAGCTCAGTTGCTGGTTGAAGTGCACGCGTCCCTCACGAATCGGCAAAATCCGTGTGCGCTCGGGCAGAGGCTCATGCAGGAGGGCGGTGGCAGGTGTGCGCGTCAGCGCGCCAAAGTCCTTTACTAGAGCCGTCACCGCGAACTCACGAGCGGGCACAACCTCGTGAATCGTCACCTCCAGCGTGTCGCCAGCACGCGCGCCCGTCACTTGAAACGGACCCGTCAGCGGATTGACGTAAGGGTAGCCCGGCGTGTGCTCGGAAGGCAGGTCGGTGTCCGCTTCCAGTGCGTCGTGGAAGGCGTCGATGGTGTGCACGCGAAAGACTTCGCCGGGCGTCACCGCCGCGATGGGCGCGTGGGCTTGCCAGAGCGTGTAGCAGTAGCGGTCCTCGGGTTGGCGATAGGCGTGCATGGGTCGTTCAAGGGACCTCAGGCGAAGACAATCTTGAGGATGGATTCACCGACACCGGTGAGACTTTCCCCCGCCACCAAACCGGCGGCGACCACCACCAGGTATTTGCGCTTCCACTGCGCGTTGAACAGGCGCACGACCTCGCCGATCATCGCGCCCAAAAACAGCGCGATAGAAATGTCTGCCGGGATGATGAAGGCAAAGCCCAGGCTACTGGCGCTGGGCACGTACTTACGGCGGTACTCCGGCACCAGCTTTTCGGCAACAGCCAGCAACACGCCCATGCCCGCCGCGAGACTCACCGCCAGGCCCGTTCCCGTCGGCAGGACCTGGCCCAGAGCATCGAGCCCGCCGTCGGTCAGCCGCGCCATCGCCTCGGCCACCGCTTTCCAAGTTAAGACCGCGGGCATGGCCCAGTCATCGGAGGCCAGCATGGCGGGCAGATCATCGGCAATGAGCAGGTATGCCGCCGTGCCTGCCAGTGAGCCCGAGAGCACGCCAAAGACCTGGGCGATCGCCTGGTAGCGCAGCGTCGCGCGAATCAGCAGGCCCGTTTTCAAATCATGCAGCAAGTCCGAGCACTGACCCGCCGCGCCACCGGTCACGTTCGCCGCCATCAGGTTGACGGTCTGGTTGCCCGGCGAGAGCACCCCAAAGCTCACTTGCGTGATCTTGCCCAGAGCCCCAATCGGCGCGATGCCCGTCTCCCCCGAAACGCGCGCCGCCACAATCGCCAGCACGAAGGTCAAGGCGAACGCGCCCAACGCCAGGTCCAGGCGTATGTCGAAGATGACCATCTGCGCCACCGTCGCCAGGATCAGCGCCAGCACCAAACCCGCGCGAAACCAGGAACGCGGCACGTAATTGCTGCGACGCGGGCCGTCATCGTCCGCCGCTTCAGTCCGCCCCGAGTCCTCGCCTTTTGAGAAGCGAACGCGCGCCATCTTGACCAGGGAGAGGCCGAAGGACGTCAGCGAAGCCGCCGTCATCAGCACCACGCCCGGCCACAGCAGCCACTCCAGCAGAACAAGGTACCAGGACGCCGTCGGATCACTCGAACCGGGCAACGCCCAGCCTGCCTCCAGCAGGGGAGCGGGCAAAATCAGCCAGGCAAGCAGGGCTCCCAACAGCAAAGACACGCCCACGCGCGAGCCCACGATCATACCAAAGCCCAGCATCAAGAGCGACGGGTTGAGCGTGAGCCCCAGGTTCTGCAAGCTGATGGTGGAGATCCCCTTGGCTGCAAGGTTGGCCGGAGCCGCCAGCCCCGGTACGCCCGGCAAGGCCAGGCTGCCGACATTGAAGGCGCCCACCGTGATTTTCGTCACGGCCGCGGCGATGGCCGCGCCCAGCAGGAGCCGCACGCGGTAGGCGGCTTCCTTGCCGGTGGCGTAAATCTCGCGAATGGTTTCCGCCGTCGCCACGCCGCTGGGAAAGGGCAGGCCCTCGCGCAGGAGCATTTGCCGCCGCACGCCCAGCGCGACGATGATCCCCGTGAAACTCACCGCAAAGACCCAGATGGCCAGAACGGGGTAGGCCAGTTCCTGGCCGGTCAGCAGCGTCAGCGCGGGGATGGGCGCGACCAGCCCGGCGGAAATGATGGAGGCCGAGGACGAGGCTGCCGTCTGGTTGATGTTGTTTTCGAGCAGGCCAATCGGGCGGGCCCAGCCGACCCGCGCCAGCCCATTCCAAAAAGCGTAGCTCAACAACGCCGCCGCCACCGACATGTTGAAGGACCAGCCGATCTTCAGCCCGCTGTAGACGTTGCACGGCACCAGCAGCGCACCCAGGACGAATCCCGTGGCAATCGCACGGACGGTTAATTCTCTGTGGGGGTCTTCCGACAAAGCCCGGACTATCGCCCGGCGCGTTGCCTCGACTCAAGCGCGCAATTCAGCTCGCACCGTTACGGCGCCAGTGTCCTGTCGGTCCACGCAAAGCCGGTGGGTTGTTTGGGTCAGTCAAATCACGCACGACCGCCCCCAGTGTCTCCGCGAGCGAGCGACTGGTCGTAGTGTCAAAACGTCGGCGGGGTGCAGGCCGAGAGTACGATGGCTTTCTTTTGGCCCACGTTGCGGAAGCGATGCGGCTGCGTGGACTTGAAGTAATAGCTGTCGCCGGCCGAGAGCAGTTCGACGCGCCCGTCCACCGTCAGCTCGATGGTTCCTTCGATGCAGTAGCCGCATTCCTCCCCGTCATGCGTGTAGAGCTCCGGCCCCGTGTCGGCTCCCGGCTCGTAGGTCTCGTGAATCATCTGGATGGCGCGCAGTTCCTCGCCCTGCGGCAACGTAAAGAGATTCAGGCCGTTGTTGGCCGATACCCGCATCAGCTCGTGCTTGCGGTAAACCACGCCGCCATTGCCCGAGCCCCCGCCAGTTTCCACCGCCGAGAAAAACTCACCCATGCTGGAGTCCAGCGCCGCCAAAATGCGACGAAGGGTGCCCACCGAGGGGGACGAATTGTTGTTCTCGATCTGCGAAAGCGCACCCACGGTGACCCCCGAGCGCTCCGAGAGGGCGCGCAGGGACAGCCCGCGCGCTTTACGTAATACTTTCAACTCGGCGCCAATTTCCATGTCAGGATGTCCCAAAAACGCCTCAGCTTAGCCGAGTTCTGCGCAAATTAAAGCACCTTCGCCCACCGGCAGTTTCTGAATTCCGCGACCTGGTCGATTTTGTACAATATTTTAAACAAGCAGCGCTAATGTTTTGCCTGAGGTCGCATAAGGCACGGAAGTTGTTGACACGTCATCGACGAGTTACCCTTGCCGCATTTAAAATTTTAAAGCATCCTCAGGACACATCCTAAGCACAAGATCCCAATGAAAGTCACCCTCATCCCAACCGTGGTGGCGGCTTTGGCCACCTCCTCTGCCTTTGCGCAGATCAGCGTCCTCGATACGTTCGACGGCTCCCTCTCCGACAATTTCTTCGCCCCGGCACCGATCGGCACAGACACCTTTACGATCGGTTCGCTCGGCGGTGGCGTGAACTTCCTCGACTATGACACTAGCGGGGGGTTTGGCGACGGGGTTTTCCTGACTTTCGACCAGTTCCCGGTCCAACAATTTGATTTCGTCGCCTCGCTGGACGTGGCCAACTTCGCGGTCCCGGCTGGGTCCTCTGCGCGCTCGTTTCGGCTTCCCGCAATATGCGGATGATCTGTTCGGTCGTGTGTCGGCTCTTTTCATGTCGATGATTCTCCTGCTTTTGCCGGAAAACCATCTCATCGGCAATGGACCAGTTTCAGGGGGCCCAAGCACCCGCTTCCACCCAGTCAAGATGGTAGGCCGACTGGGACTCGAACCCAGAACCAATGGCTTAAAAGGCCACTGCTCTACCGATTGAGCTATCGACCCAAGGTGACTGCCCAGCCTTGAACAGACCTTTGCAAAGTTAAACTGATTAGGAAAAAATCAGAGCAAGGTCAAGGGGGCAGGCGAGACCTTCCTCTAGTGTCGGTATGGGTACATCCGACGTACTTGATGCCGTTTTCGAAACGGCCCATCCAGTGGCAAATTAGGCAAATCGGGGCCGAAAGTGATACACCTTCAAGTCTGCGCTCTTTGCCACGAGGGCAGGCTACTGAAACTTTCTAAGAAATTGGCGGTTTGCCCGTATTGACGTTCAAACGAACGTTCATTTCGTAAACTCAACAATAATTGCCTTTTGCCGGAACTTCCGTCACAACGAAGGCTCTCAAAAGGCGCACCCTTGAAACCTATGCTCGCGAAGTCCGAACAGGCCATCGCCGATCAGGCGCTTGTCCACCGCTATCAGTCCGGGGACGATGCTGCATTTGAGCAGATCGTCACTCGTTATTGGGATCGCATTTTCAGCCGGGCCTACCAGCTGCTCCAAAACCGCGAAGATGCCGAGGAGGTCACCCAGGACACTTTTCTGCGCGCGCAGAAAGGTTTGGAGAATTTCCGGGGAGATTCATCCTTCTCGACCTGGCTCTACCAAATCGCCACCAACCTCTCGCACAATCGCTATTGGTACTGGTGGCGCCGCAAGCGTGGTTCATCCTTCTCCATCGACCAGAATCTCGTCGAAGACGGCGAGATGACCCTGGGCGATGTGCTGCCAGCCGAGGGTGAAGACCCCGGCGATGCCTACCTGACCCAGGAATTCGTCGAGCAGGTGGACAGCTGCATGGATTTTCTGAGCGAAAAACACCGCGAAATCCTGATCCTGCGTAACGTGAAGAGCCTCAGTTACGAGGAAATCTCGGTGAAATTGAACCTGAGCGTTGGCACGGTGAAAAGCCGCATCGCCCGCGCTCGCGAAAGCCTTCGGGAGAAGCTGGGCAGCGATTTCCGCTGATGACGCAAGAGGCGTTTGAGAATCTGGTAAATCTGTACCTCGACGGCGAGATTGAGTCCGACGATTGCTGCCGCCTCATGGAGGAGGTTGAACGCAATCCTCAGCGCCGCAAGGAGTTCGACGATCATTGCCGCCTGCATTCGGCGGTCCAGCTGGCCCTGTTTTCACGGTCGGTCTCGCAGAAGAGCGCTACTGCCGTGCCGGCTGCCAAGCCTGGCGTCCAGATAGACCAGCTTCAACGCTCCAAGGCCATCATGGCCGTGGTCCAGACGGCCAAGCGTCGGCAACGCCGCCGCCACAACTGGATGCGCGCCAATCAGCTCACCGCGATTGCTGCATGTTTCAGTCTGCTCTGCGCGCTCGTGCTGACCGGTTCCTGGGATCGCCTGCCCAAAGATGCCAGTCAGTTTCTGGGTACCGCGCCCGAGTCTGAGGTCGCCACCGCAGTCGCCGGTGCCTCCAATCAGGCAAACTCGCGCAGCGTTCTCATCTCGTTCGAGACAGCCCCTGATGCGATTTTTGGGCAGCAACCGACAGTCCCGGCGGCGCGCCTCAACGAAATCAACGCGGCGGCTCAGTCTGAGTTTCGGCTGCTTGCAGGCGGGGAATGGCTGACCTTCGAGCCCAACGGCGCGGGTCTTGCCGTGGGCCAGGTTGTCTTTACCGGCCCACTGACCGCTGACGACGGCGAACCTTTTGACGCAATCCTACGCGAACTCGCGCCGGTGGACGTTGCACCGCTGCGCGCCGTACCCGCGCCCATGTCGGTGCGGTCAGGCTTCACCATCGACCTGTCCGGTCTGGCGAGCGAGAGCCGCTAACCCAGCGCTTTTTTAATCAGCGCTTCGGTGTTGGCGTCGTCGCCGAGTTCGGCGACTGCCTTGCGGATGGCCTTGTCAGCTTCAGGCAGTTTATAGCCCAGCGCCACCAGCGCGGCGACTGCATCGGCCACCTTCGACCCGGCTGGCAGTGGACTCGCCGTGGCACCCACGTCGACCGGTGCCGCCATCCCGCCGGCTTGCAATTTGTCCCGCAACTCGACCACGAGCCGTTCGGCCGTCTTTTTGCCGACGCCCTTGCATTGGGACAACAAACCGACGTCACCCGCGGTGATCGCGCCTTCCAGCGTTTCGACCGAAAGGCGGCTGAGAATGCTCAATGCGATGCGCGGGCCGATGCCCGACACCTTGTCCACCAGCAAAATGAAGAAATCGCGGTCGTGCCGCCGGTCGAAGCCATAAAGTGTCTGGTTGTCTTCGCGGTAGACCGCGTGGATGAACAGCTTCAGCCGCTGGCCCAGCGTGGGCAGACGTTCCGCCGTGGTCAGGGGGATGCTGACAGCGTAGCCGATGCCGCCAACCTCCAGCACAAGTTGCAACGGCCCGGTCTCAGCCAGCGTTCCTTCCAGCGTCGCAATCATCCGTTGAGCCCGAGCACGTCGCGCATCGCGTACAAGCCGGCGGGTTTGCCCGTGACCCAAAGTGCCGCCGCCAGCGCACCTTGGGCAAAAATCTGCCGGTCATACGCGCGGTGCGTCAGTTCCAGTCGCTCGCCCTCGCCCGTGAAGAAAACGGTGTGTTCACCGACGATTTCACCGCCGCGCAGGGCATGCACGCCCAGCTGCCGTGCCGGTCGCTCGCCGGTGATACCCGAACGCCCGTGCTGCACCGTATCCTCGCTCCATCCGCGCGCCTGCAGGATGGTCTGAATCAGGTTCTCCGCTGTGCCGGACGGCGCATCCACCTTGTGCCGATGATGCATCTCAAACACCTCCGGTTCGTAAGCCTCGGAGAGCGTCCCGGCGGCCTTCTCCACCAGAAAGAGCAGCAGGTTGACGCCGATGGAGTAGTTGCCCGCCCAAACGATCGGGATGGATTGTGTGCATACGTCGATGCGCTCGCGCTCCTCGGCATCGTGACCGGTCGTCCCGATCACGACCGCCTTACCGAGCCTGGCCGCGGCTTCGCCCAGTGGGGCTGTGGCCGTGTGGTGCGAAAAATCGACCGCGACGTCACACCCCTCCAGGTGTTTCGCCAGCGCATCGCCCTGGTCCAGCGCAGCAATGATTTCGAGGGCGGCGTTGCCTTCGGCGGCCTGGAGGATCGCCCGGCCCATGCGCCCTTTGGCACCGTTGAGAAGTACGCGGATGGCCATCGGGTCAGGACGTTGTGGCGGCCTCAAGCAAGCCGGCAGCCTCCAGCGCCGCATCCAGCCGGGCCGCCGGTTCGGCGTCCAAACGCGCCAGGGGCAGCCGCACTTCGGGCGAGCGTAATTGCCCGCAGCGCCAAAGCGCGTGCTTGATCGGTACCGGATTGGGTGCCAGCGAGAGCAGCTGACGGAAAAGCTGGAAGTAGCGACGGTTGATTGCGCCCGCCGCGTCAAAATCGTTGCGCCGTGCCAGGTCGACCAGCTTCACCCAGTCAGCGACGACCAGGTTGGACCCGACGCTGATCACCCCATGTGCGCCCAGGCTCATAAAAGGCAGGGTGAGCGGATCGTCGCCGCTCAAAATCAGGTAATCCGGCCCCAGGGTGTCGCGCAGCAAGGCGACGCGGTCGCAGTTGCCGCCGGCTTCCTTGATGCCCAGCACGTGCGGGTACTTCTCATAAAGGCGTGCACAGGTCTCCACGCCGATTTCGATCCCGCAACGCCCCGGTATGGAGTACAGGATGATCGGCTTCTCGGTCACCTCGGCCACCGCCGCGAAATGCTGAAAAAGGCCCTCCTGCGACGGCTTGTTGTAATACGGCGCGACCTGCAGAATCGCGTCGGCTCCGGCGGCGTCGGCCTGGCGGGTCAAGTCGAGGGTCTCCGCGGTGGCGTTGGAGCCGGTACCCGCAATCACCGGCACGCGTCCGGCGGCGGTCTGGATGACGGCGCGAATGACATCGGCGTGCTCGGAGTGGGAGAGGGTGGGCGACTCCCCGGTGGTGCCCACGGCGACCAGTCCGCGGATGCCTTCGCTCACCTGGCGCTCCACCAGCGCCTCCAGATCCGGGTAACACACCGCCCCGCCTTCCATTGGCGTGAGCAGGGCCGTATGGACTCCGGCGAAGCGTTCCAATTGCGCGTGCATCGATGGATCGTGCCCAGAGCCCCGGGTCACGTCAAGTTCCTCAGGACGCGCCGATTCCGGACGACTTACATCTGCGGTACGGGATGCCGCCGCGTCCCACGTTTGCGCCATGCCGCCATGTCCGCCCATCGGGGAAACCCTCGACCTTTTTGAAAGTCTGCTGCGCCTGGCCGTCGAAAACGACGCCAGTGACATCCACCTGAAGTCGGCCAAGCCGGCTCACCTGCGCTTGCGCGGCAGTCTCGAACCGGTGGAGATGGAGCCCATTCCGCCCGAGCAGATCCAGCAGTTCATCGAGCACACCGTGCCCGCGGAGTTCTACGACCGCTGGAAAGAAAAGCGCCAGATCGACTACAGTTACTGCACCGAAGGCGGCGACGGTTCGCGGTTTCGCGTGAATGCCTTCCTGCAGCGCGGTGCGCCCACCATGGTGTTCCGCCACGTGAAGGATCGCCCGCCCACCTTCGAGGACCTGCACCACAAGCCCGAGACCCTGCAGGAACTGTCAGCGCTGCCCAACGGTATCATTCTGCTGTGCGGACCGACCGGCTCGGGTAAAAGCTCGACGATGGCGGCGATGCTGCAGCACATCAACACGACCTTTGACAAGCACATCGTCACGCTGGAAGACCCGATCGAGTTCAACTATACCGACGATCGGTCCATCATCAACCAGCGCGAAATCGGCCTGGACGCACCGTCCTTCCACGAGGGCTTGCGCGCGGTCCTGCGCCAGGACCCCGACGTCATCCTCATCGGGGAAATGCGCGACGCCGAGACCTTCGAGACCGCCCTGCACGCGGCCGAAACCGGCCACCTCGTCTTCGGCACCCTGCACGCCTCCAACGCCCAGCAGGCCGTCCAGCGCCTCTTCGAGTTTTTCCCCGGCGACATGCAACACAACATGTGCCGCCAGATCGCCACGACCCTGCGCGCGACCATCACCCAAAAGCTCGTGCCGGCTGCCGACGGGGACTACCGCGTGCCGTGCTGTGAAGTCTTCGTGGTCGATTCGCTGGCCGCCAGTCTCATCTCCCAAGGCACCTTCGAAAAAATCCCCGCCGCGCTCGAAGCCGGTGCCGAGAACGGTTCACGTACCTTCAACGCCGACCTGCTGCGCCTCATACAGTCCGAGGTCATCACCGCCGAGATGGGCCTGAAGCACTCGCCCAATCCCAAGGCCCTCGAGATGAACCTCAACGGTATCTTCCTCTCCAGCGGCGGCATCGTCAATTAGTCGAGTCCCTTCGACAGAACGGATTGGTGTCGTGACCGGCACGGGACGGATGTGCGTTCCGCAAATCGTGTTCTCGTCGCCTCGTATCGAATCTACTCACGAGGCACATTTTAGACTCATGAGTTCGCTCATAGCGTCCTTGCGAGGAGCAAAGCGACGTCGCAATCCAGGCAAACGCCCTGCCCTTAGAGTTCGGATTCGAGCCCCTGACTTCAGTGCAACTCCATCGAGCAGGTTTGCGCCAAACCTGCCGCTCAAGCAGCTGCGTCCTCAGTCGGCCACCGCTTCGGTTTAGGCTTTCAAGCAGGGCGGGTTGCGGCGTACACTGGCGCTGCGATGACAGAGGAAACCAACACGGGCGAGGCCCCATCTCAAGCTGCTTCCACGAGCGGAGCGGTTCCCAAGGACGTGCAAAACATGGGTATGATCGCCCATCTGTTGGGCTTGGTCGGCTTCATCGGGCCGCTCATCCTGTACGTCGTTAAAAAAGATGAGCACCCCTTCATCGAAGAGCAGTCGCGCGAATCGCTGAACTTCCAGATTACGGTCACCATCGCCACGGTTGTTTGCTTCATGCTGACCTTCGTGTTCATCGGCTTTCTGCTGCTCCCCGCGCTGTTGGTGGCCAACCTGGTCTTCATCATCATTGCAACGCTGACCGTCAGCAACGGCCAGCCTTACCGCTATCCCATCGCATTGCGCCTGCTGAAATAGGCTACGGCCTCAGTCTAACGGCATAGTCCGCAGTTAGGACCGGCCTTGACCAGCTGCGCGGTCGCAGCTGAGTTTCTTCACCCGCCAACTCATAGCGTCCTTGCGAGGAGCAAAGCGACGTCGCAATCCAGGCAAACGCCCTGCGCCCCCAAATCCGGTGAGGAGCCCGCAACCTCGCTTCAACCGCATCCACCAAGCCTGCCCAAATCATCTGCGGAGCAGATGCGTCCCGTGGCAGTCATGCCACAACCCCTTTCCTAAAAGGAACGGGTCCTCCGTGGAAAATGGGTGTCGTGACCGGCACGGGACGGATGTGCGTTCCGCAAATCGTGTTCTCGTCGCCTCGCATCTGATCTACTCACGAGGCACATTGTAGACTCATGAGTTCGCTCATAGCGTCCTTGCGAGGAGCAAAGCGACGTCGCAATCCAGGCAAACGCCGTGCGCCTCCAAATCCGGCGAGGAGCCCGCAACCTCGCTTCAACCGCATCCACCAGGCCTGCCCAAATCATCTGCGGAGCAGATGCGTCCCGTGGCAGTCATGCCACAAACCATCGGCCCTAGCGGCTAGGTCCCGTGGCAGTCAGGCCACAAAGCGGGCGTACCAAAGGCTTGCTCCTCAAAATCTGTCCCCGCAGGGTCACCTGCGTGAGTGGTTTATTGTTTTCCGGGCAGGGCGCGCAGGCCGTGGGTATGGCCAGGTCCCTGTACGACACCGAAGCGGCGGCCCGCGCCGTCTTCGACCAGGCCAACGACATCTTGGGCTTCGACCTGAAGCAGGCATGCTTTGAGGGGCCACCCGAGCGCTTGACCGACACCAGCGTCTGCCAGCCAGCGCTCTTCGTGCACGGGCTGGCCGTGCGGGCCATTTTGCAGGAGCGCGGGCTATTGGACGACGTCACTGTGGCGCTGGGGCTCTCGCTGGGCGAGTTGACCGCGCTGACCGCTGCCGGCGCCTTCGACTTTGAAACGGGGCTGACGGTGGTGGCCAAACGGGGCGCGCTCATGCAGGCCGCCTGCGAGGCAAGCGAAGGCAGCATGGCCAGCCTCATCGGCGGCACCCGCGAGAAGGCCCAGGAACTGGCCGACGCCTGCGACATCGACGTGGCCAACCTCAACTGCCCGGGGCAAATCGTTGTGTCGGGCAGCATAACGGGCATCGCCGAAGCCGTGGGCAAGGCGAAGGACTTCGGCTTCAAACTGGCCAAGGAACTCAACGTGGCCGGGGCCTACCACAGCCGCCTGATGGAGCCCGCCCGCGCTGGCTTCGAGACTTTTCTGAGCGGCCAAAGGGTTGACGTTCCCAAGTTGACGGTGTTTTCCAACACCACCGGCGCCCCCGTGACCGAGCCCGATGAAATCAAAGCTGCCTTGGTCAAGCAGGTGGTTTCGCCGGTCCTCTGGGAGGACTGCTTCAACGCGGCCATCGCCACTGGCGCGACTGCCTTTTACGAATGCGGCCCCGGCGCTGTCCTCACCGGCCTGGCCAAACGCATCGACCGCGACGCCAAGGTCCTCGCCCTCGCCGAAGCGGAGGATTTTGAACGGCTGTGCTAGAGGCGCTGCAGCAGCGCGATTGGACGCAATACCCTTGAGTACTGGCAGGGTATTTTGGCAGCTGTGCGCCCCGCGTACGTTAGCTGGTGCCCAAGTTCGGGAACCTGATCTGCCCGGTGATGCCGGAGATTCGGTCTGGCAGCGATCTCGCGATTCACTCGTCTGAGATCGCGCACAGCCGAGCGGGCGAAATCAATCTGGTAGAAAGCCATCCGCCTTCAGCTTTCGCTTCACTTCATCAAGGCTGACCCGTTCCTCGTATCGTCGTTCGGCCACGACTGCGAGGTCACGCAGGTCTTCTAGCATCGCCTCATAAGTGTCCAAAGGCAGGAGCACGGCCGTACGCTTTACCTCCGGTTCAGTGACGTATTGGGGATCCGAAGCCATTTCGAAGAATCTAACGGCTTGGGGTGTCCAATGGCAAGGGCGGCCAACAGCTTCGCGTCAGACCCTGGACTGCCGCAGCGCCCCCTGTGCCTTACTGGTGGACAGGGACCGGTCGAAGTGTATCGTGATCGATAAGTCGCGGAGTGGTCCGGCACGGGCCGCCCCGCCTTTTTGATTGCCCACGCCGCCCATGCGCAGCCTCGAGAAAATCCGCAACTTCTGCATCATCGCCCACGTCGACCACGGCAAGACGACCCTATCTGATCGCCTGCTGGAGTCCACGCGCACCGTCGAGCAGCGCCGCATGCAGGACCAGCTGCTGGACTCCATGGACCTCGAGCGCGAGCGCGGCATCACCATCAAAAGCCATCCGGTGTCGATGCTTTACCAGGCCGAGGACGGTGAGGAGTACCTGCTCAACCTCATCGACACGCCCGGCCACGTCGACTTTTCCTACGAGGTCTCGCGCAGCCTGGCCGCCTGCGAGGGCGCGCTGCTGCTGATCGATGCGGCCCAGGGGGTGGAGGCCCAGACCGTGGCCAACGCGCACCTGGCCGTGGAGCAGAACCTCGAGATCATTCCCGTCATCAACAAAATCGACCTGCCCAGCGCGCACCCCGAAGTCTGCGAGCGCCAGATCGAGGACATCCTCGCCATCCCGGCTGAGGAAGCCATCCACGCCAGCGGAAAAGCCGGCATCGGCGTGGCGGAGATCCTCGAGGCGATCGTCCATCGTCTGAAAGCCCCGCGCGGGGCCGACTACGCGCAAACGCGCGCCCTGATCTTCGACTGCGTTTTCGACAGCTACAAGGGCGTGATTTGCTTCGTGCGCGTGTTTTCGGGGTCGCTCAAGGCCAACACCGACGTGCTGATGATGGGCACCGGGCGCAAGGCCCAGCTGAAGGAGGTGGGGCGCTTCTCGCCGGCCATGGTCAAAGAGGATTCGCTGCAGCCGGGTCAGGTCGGCTACGTCGTGACCAGCATCAAGGAGGTGGCCGAGGTGAAGATCGGCGACACCATCACGCTCAATGCCGAGCCCGCGACCGAGATGCTCCCGGGTTACCGCGAGGTGCGCCCGATGGTCTTTTCCGGTATCTACCCGCTGGACACCTCCGACTACGAGAAGCTCAAGGCCAGCCTTGCGCGCCTGCAGCTCAACGACGCCGCGCTGGTCTATCAGGCCGAGAGTTCGGCCGCGCTGGGCTTTGGTTACCGCTGCGGCTTCCTCGGGCTCCTGAACATGGAGATAGTGAAGTAGAACCTGCGCCGTGAGTACGAGCTGGACATCATCTCGACCTACCCGAGCGTCGTCTACCAGGTCACCACCACCGACGGGCGCGAGATCGAGGTCGACAACCCCGTCCACCTGCCGGACCCCTCCGAAATCGAAGCCATCCGCGAGCCCACAATCCGGGCCACCATCCACATTCCCAACAGCAGCATCGGCGATATGCTGGCGCTCATCACCGAGAAACGCGGCACCTGCGACCATACCGAAACCCTCGACGAATCGCGGCTCATGCTCGTGTGCACGCTGCCGCTCAACGAGATTCTGGTCGATTTCAACGACCGGCTGAAGTCTATCACACACGGCTACGGCTCAATGGATTACGAGATGGCCGACTACGTGCCCGCCAAGCTCGTCAAGCTGGAGATCCTGGTCAACGCTGAGACCGTCGACGCCTTCGCCAGCATTGTGCACACCCAAAAGGCTGAGTCGAAGGGCAGGGCGCTGTGCGAGAAGCTGAAGGACATTCTGCCGCGCCAGCTGTTCAAGGTCGCCATTCAAGCCTCCGTCGGCAGCAAGGTCGTCGCGCGCGAAACCCTCTCGGCCCTGCGCAAGGACGTCACGGCCAAGTGCTACGGCGGCGACATCACCCGCAAGCGCAAACTCCTCGAAAAACAGAAGGAGGGCAAGAAGCGCATGAAGCAAATCGGCTCCGTCGAAATCCCTCAGGATGCCTTCATCAAAATTCTCAAAACCAGCGCCTAGCTGTTCGCTGAACCACGAAGACACTCAGGACCTTGACCGGAAACTCCCTGAGCCGTTCTGCTGAACTCCGAGTCTCCGTGGTAAGTGCTTTCCATCATGCCGTGGCCCTTTAAATCCGCCGACCAGAAGACCCGCAAGGACGCCCGCCACCTGGCCGGGCTCGCCCAAAAAGTCGTTCACTACCGCCGCGATCTGCTTGAGCCGGACCGCGTCACCGACATCCGAAACGCGACCAAGGATGTGCTCGATTTGGCCGGGCAAAAGCCGATCAACACGGACGAGCTGCGCTCGGCGCGCTTGCGCCTGGAAAAGCTCCTGGAGCGCTCCGGCGGCAAGATTTATCCCGTCACCTTCTTTTCCGAAAACGTCGAGATCCTGCTGGTGGCGGCCATCCTGGCCATCGGCATCCGCTCGTTCTTTGTCCAGCCCTTCAAAATTCCGACCAACTCAATGTGGCCGACCTACGCGGGGATGACGGCCGAGGTCTACAGTGAGGACAATCCCCGGCCGGGACTGCCCATGCACGTGGCCGACGTGATCTTTCGCGGCGCGGGCGACTACACCATCAAGGCGCCGACCAGCGGGGAACTGCTCATTCCGGTGGTGCGCGAGGGCGGCGGGCTGCGCCTGCACTTCATGCCCGAAGCCGGGCGCAAGTACTTCGTCTGGCCCTCGCAGTTTCGGCGTTACGAATTCCGCGTGGGCGACGCGCGCGTCTCCCAGCGTGTGCCCTTCGAGTTTCCGCTGGATACCGTGCTGGTCGAGGCGCAGCTGGAAGGTTGGGTCGAGGACCTGCCGCGCTGGCAGTGGAAAGTCTATCCATACTTCGTCCGCAAGCTCGTGCAGGATTCCATCCAGAGCGTGGCCGATGAACTCCCCGACGACCTCGAGGGGCAAATCCGGCTGGCGCAGCAGCGCGGCATCCTCCCCGGGCGCTTCGACGAGCAACTGCAACTGGCGCAAAACCGCGGACTGCTGGCCGACGTCGAGCGCATCCGCGTGCAGACCGCCGAGGGCCCTCGCAATATCGATATCTACTGGCTGCGCGTCTTCACCCCCGACGGTGAGCTCGTGCGCGTGGAAGAAGGCGAGGTCATCCTCGACTTCGACATACTCACCGGTGACATGCTCTTTGTCGACCGCTTCAGCTACCACTTTGTTGAGCCCGACATCGGCGACCCGATCGTTTTTGAGACGCGCGAAATTCAGGGGCTCGTGCGCGACGAGCAGCCTGCTGACCAATATTACATCAAGCGCCTGGTCGGGCGTGGCGGCGACAGCCTGCAGATTGAGGAGCCCGTGCTCTTGCGCAACGGCGAGCCCATTGCCGGTTCCGACGTCTTTGCCCGAGAGTTCGCGCTCGAAGGCGATTATCGCGGCTACATGGAAGCCGGCTGGCTCAGCAACGGAGGTATCGAGTCCATCCCCGAGGCGCATTTTTTCGCCATGGGTGACAACTCACCCGAAAGCTCCGACAGCCGCCTGTGGGGCCTCAACGTGCCGGAGGAATCAATCTACACCCGCCTCAAACGCCAGGGCGAACCTATCAACTACGTGCCCCAAACCTCCGTCGTCGGCCAAGCCCTCCTCATCTTTTACCCGTTCTCCAGCCGCTGGGGCCCCGCGGAGTAGATGGTTTTTTATGTCTGGATCGGCTGGGTCGCTTCTCGCTGCTTGATTCGCACAATAAATATTATGTCTAATTTGTGTTGCGGTGGAGGCTCTGGCCTTGAACCTTGGGTGTGCCTGTTACAGCCTGCCCTGCGTGGCTAAGCCCAACATCATTTTTCTCTTTTCCGACCAGCACCGCGGTGACTGGCTCAGCGGCCTCGGACACCTTTTCGCGCGGACGCCTCACCTCGATGCGCTCGCCTCGGCGGGCTCCCACTTCACTCAGGCCTATTGTAACTACCCGCTGTGCGGCCCCTCGCGCATGTCGGTCATGACGGGCCGCCACCCGCATCGCAACGGTGTTTACGTCAACGAGCATTGCCTGCCGTCTGATGCGCCAACTGTGGCTCACGGGCTGGCGCAGGCTGGCTACGAAACGATCCTGGCCGGGCGCATGCATTTCTCCGGTCCCGACCAGCGCCACGGTTTTCAGCAGCGCTACGTGGGCGATTTGAACGCGTGCATGGGCGGTGGGCCGCATGCCATGGGCGAAGGCGCGATGCGACAGGCCGCCAACAATGCCAAGGGCGCGGCCTCGCATTATGGCTTCACCGAAAGTCCCGGGCTTCAGTTTGACGAGGCCGTCACCCTCGCCTGCGAACACATTTTGTCCCAGCCCAGAGACGCGCAGCACCCACTCTTTTTGACGGCGGGCTTCTTCTTGCCGCACCATCCCTTTTTCGTGCCCGAAGCCCATTACCAGGCGGCTTTGGACTCCATGCCCGAGGACGACGCGCCGTTGCCGCCAATCCCGCGCGAGGCGCTGCACCCCTTCGATGCGCTGCAGTACGACCATGTCGTCGCTCACGGCCTGACTTCGTCCAAGCGCCGCGAGATCCGGGCGCTCTACGCCGCGATGATCACCTGGCTGGACGAGCGGCTTGGGCGTGTCATCGAGGCCGCGAAACGCCTCCCCGGCGAGACCATTGTCTTGTATTCCAGCGATCACGGGGAGTTTGCCTGCGACCATGACCGCATCGGCAAGGTCTCGTTTCTGGAACCGTCGCTGCACGTACCGCTGATTGCGGCGCGGTTTCGTGAAGGTAGACCGTTCGGTCCAAATAGGCAGCACGTCACGGCGCCGGTCAGCCTACTGGATGTTTTACCCACTTGTCTCGACGTGGCCCAGGCGCCCTTTCCCTGCCCCATCGACGGGGCCAGCCTGTTGCCTCTGATCGAGGGTCGGGAGCAGAGCGAGGATGCCACCTGGCGCGAGCGAGCAGTGTTCGCGGAGTTGTGCATTCGCCTCGGGCAGCTGCGCTTCCCGGCTTCGCGCTGCGTGCGGCAGGGCTCGTACAAGCTGCACTACCATCTGGGCATGCCGTCGCGTCTCTTCAATCTCGCCGAAGACCCCCACGAGCAGAACGACCTGACCGATTCCCCCCGGCACGCCGAGGTCAAGGCGCGGCTTGAAGCGCAGATTCTCGATGGCTGGAATCCCGAAGCGGTCGAGGCCCTGTCGGAGTCCCGCAGCGTGGACACGGGCTACCTCAGGGAATGGGGACGCATGGGGCTGGGTCCTCGGGGTGAGGTCTTCGACCCCGAACGCGACCCTACCCGACCCTGCTAAGCGCGCAAAATTGTTAGGCTGGAAGCGCCGCTTCTGACGATCGAGAGACTGATAGTCAAAAGCTTCTGAAATTTTCGCGGCGGCTACAGGCGGTCCTGGCGAGGGTCGACCTGCTCCTTATCCGGACCTGTGCACTCAAGAAAGGGCCGGAGAAACTCAATGGGGAGCGAATCGATGAAACATCGCTATGGTACGCTGTGGGAGCGCCTGGGGGCAGGTGTCCTTGCATTCACTTTATCAACGACCGTCGTCTGCGCGCAGAGCGCATCGGAAACCGACGTTGCCACCGCGCTGCGTGCGCTCAACGCCCGTTTGGACTCGATCGAAGCCCGCATCGAACAACCGGCAGCTTCGACGCAAACCGAAGCCAGTTTGCGGGCGGAAGTCGCCGAACTGCGCGCTCAACTGGCCAGCCTGAGCGAGACCGTCGAGGCCCAGACGGTCACGCTGGACCGCGTCTGCGAGGTCACCTACATTGAGGGCGGCTCGAAGGGCGTCCCCTACCTCTCCGGCGAGAAGGTCCCCAGCCAGGAGCCGCTGCAGTTCATCACTTCCAAGTACCGCGCCTGCCTGTACGGTTTCGTGAAGCTCGACGGCTCCTACGACACCCAGCAGGTGAAGAATGGTAACCTGGCCTTCTTCGCGCTGCCGGATGAAGGCGGGGCTGACGACGAATTCAATCTCACGGCCAATCAAACCCGCATCGGCTTGAAGATCGATGCTCCGGCCCACGGCAACGCCGAGGTCTTTGGCAAGCTGGAGCTGGATTTCTTCGGCGGCGGCGCAGAAAACAAGCCCAACCCGCGTCTGCGCCTGGGTTACGCCGAGTACAAGAAGCCCAACTGGTCGCTGTTGGCCGGGCAGGATTGGGACACGCTCATCACCGTGCTGCCGCGCAGCGTCAACTTTTCGTACTTCGGTTTCCAAGGCCGGGTGGGCTTCCGGCGACCTCAGGTGCGCTACACCCGGCGCACGCCGCTGGGCCAGGGCACGCTCGTCTCCAAAGTCGGGCTGGGCCGCACCATCGGCGACGACGTCGAGGGCCTGAGCACCGATGACGGGGCCGACGCCGGTTTCCCCCACGTGCAGTGGAATCTCTGCTACGAGCAGCCGGTCTTTGGCCTCGAAAAGACCAAGGCCAAGGTCAGCTTCAGCGGCCACTACGGCCAGGAGGAGGTGGACCGGGGGGCGTCCGTTGCCGCGGGCGAGCAGAACTTCAATACCTGGTCGCTGATCGGGAGTTTCTTTGTGCCGTTTACGGAGCGCCTGGCCGTCCAGGGCTCGGTTTGGACCGGTGCCAACCTCGACGATTTCTTCGCCGGCATCGGCCAGGGGGTCAACGGCACGCTGGGCACAGAGATCGCCTCCAGCGGTGGTTGGGGTCAGGTCCTGTACACGCCGGCCGAGGACTGGAAACTCGCCGCGGGCGCCGGGGTCGACAATCCGCGCAACAGCGACCTGAACATCGACGATCGCACCTTCAACTTCCTGGGTACAGCCAACGCCTATTGGAGCGGGCTCGATCCGCTGGAGCTGGCCTTTGAATACAGCTACATCGAAACCGGCTACAAGGGCCAGGACGATGCCGTCAGCCACCGCTTTCAGGGCGCGGTCATCTTCAAGTTCTAGACCCGGTGCTTTAACGTTGCTCCGGCACAAGCCTGCGGGAAGCCTGTCGGGTTTTCGTGACTCAGGCTTTCATGACCCCCGAGCAATTCCGCGCCGAGCATCCCGACTTTTTCTTTCTCGAAGCCGAGGCGCTGGGCCCCATCACCCGGTACCTCGAATCCTGTCGCCTGCTCGAGCCGGATGAACGCGTGCTGCAGGCCGGCCGAGCCGGCGACGGGAACATGAACTGCGTGGTGCGCGTGCAGACGGACCAGCGTTCGCGCATCCTCAAGCAATCGCGCCCCTGGGTCGAAAAGTACCCGCACATTCCGGCACCTGCGGACCGCATCCTGGCCGAGGCGCGTTTCTTCGAACTGGCGGCAGGCGATGCCGACGTCGCTGCCGCCCTGCCCCACCTCGACCATCTCGACCGCGACAACCGCCTGGCGGTGTTCGAAGACCTGGGCGAGTCCCCCTCGCTGATGGGTCTGTACGATCGGGAGCCGCTCGGCTCGGATGAAGCGCATGCGCTCGGTGTCTGGTTGGCCCGGGTGCACCGGATTGATTTGGGCGGCAAAACCTTTCCCAACCGCGAAATGCGCCAGCTCAACCACGAGCACATCTTTGCGTTTCCGTTCCGCGCGAACAATGGTCAGGACCTTGACGCCCTCACCCCGGGGCTGGCCCAGGCGGCCTCGGAAATTCAAGGCGAAGTGGCGCTGGTTGCGGCGATCCAGCAACTGGGCGAAGACGTTTATCTGAGCGACGAGGGTGCGTGCCTGCTACACGGGGATTACTTTCCCGGCAGCTGGATGCGGTCCAAGGAACGCCTTTGCGTGATCGACCCGGAGTTCGGCTTCGTGGGTCGGCCCGAATTCGATGTGGGCGTGGCGTTGGCGCACTTGCATCTGGCGCGCCAGGCACCGTCCGTGCGCAACGGCTTTATGGAAGGTTACCGCACCCTGCCCCACAGCATCGACATGGATCTCGCGCTGCAGTTGGCCGGCGTGGAGATTCTGCGGCGGCTCATCGGGGTGGCGCAGTTGCCGCTCGAGGCCGACGCACCGCAGAAGCGGGTCTGGATGGCGCAAGCGCGCGAGGCGGTCCTGAACCCGACCGAAGCCCGCGGGTCTGTCTTAGTCCACGGTGAAGCCTGAAGGCTGAACGCCCGCCCGCAACAGCGCCTGCTGGAAATAGCTCTGCTCCAGCTTCAAGTTGGCTGTGATGTTGAGGACCTCGTGCACCTCTGAGTCGGTCAGCTGGCCGTCGACCAGTGCGACCTTAAAGAGAATGTCCAGAAACTGCACCCGCTCGGTCTCGGTGGTCAGTTCGTAAAAAAGGCGGCAGACGCGAATGATGTCGAAACCGGCAACCTCGTCGTCGAGCGCAATCTCGGTGGCGCGTTCGGCGTCGATGGCGCTGAGCCGCCAGCGCTCGCGCAAGAATCTGCTGACGATTTCCTTCTCCTCCTCGTCGATGCGGTCGTCGGCCTTGACCACGCGCGCCATCAGGATGCCCCCGAGAACGAACTTGTGCTGGTCGTTGCGCGAAAACGGCGGCGTGGTGTTGGCGCGGGTGTAGTCGCTGTACTTGCGCGCCAGGTAATCCTCAATGTCGTGACCCTCGCGGCGTGAACGACGATTGGATTCCGCCCGGCGTTCAAGCGGGCCGTCCAAAATGCCGGAGAGCGCCGCATCGTCGCCTTCGCCCGAAGCCAAGGCAGCTTCGACGGATTGCACAAGGGCTTCTTCGGCCTCGGTCACCTCGCCATCGGCGCGGATCATTCGGTCTAGGGCGTAGCCGACAAAGTCCGGCGAGCCTTCCAGGGCCATCGCGGTTTTCAATTCAGCCACGGCCGCGGCCCGGTCGGCTGCCGAAGGCGCCGCGTTGAGCAGGCGCTTGAGTTCGGGCCATTGCTCGGTGGGCAGGTCGGGCAGCAGAAAGAGCAAATCCTCAAAGCACTCGCGCTCCTCGGGCTGAAGCGAGCCGTCGGCCCAGGCGGCCGCCACGAGCACTTTGGCCAGCGCAAGCGAAAGGCGGTTGTCGTTGGTGCTTCCAATCATGTCAGGATGAGCGTGTCGAATAGACTGAGGACCCTAGGGGAAAGGTGCATGATACGCCAGCCGCTTCGTCAGAAATCAGGCAAAAGACGCTGTGGCCCATGGGGTTTTTGCTTTTTGCGTGCCAAGGTCCGGAGGAAGTGCGCGCGCGTGAGGGATCGGGCCAACAAGTCGACCCCGTGGACCCTTTTCTGGAGATTTTGCTCAAGAATCTCCCAGGATCAGGCTCGTGGATGGGCGCGTGCATGGGCATCCTTGAGGTGCGCCAGGCTCACGTGGGCATACACCTGTGTGGTTGAGAGCCGGCGGTGGCCCAATAATTCCTGCACCACCCGAATCTCCGCCCCCTGATTGAGCAGGTGCGTGGCAAAGGAATGGCGCAGCTTGTGCGGGGTCAGGTCCGTGGGCAGGCCCGCCAGTTGCAAGTAATGTTTCATCCTCACCTGAATGGTGCGCGGACTCATTGGACGGAGCCTAGACCGGGCAAAGAAAACCGGGTCTTGCGGACTCGGGGCAACCTCCAGGCACCCACGCCAATCCGCGAAGCACTGCAAGGCGACTTCGCCTATCGGGCAAACGCGTTCCCGGCCACCCTTGCCCAGCACGCGCACTGTGCCCGCTTGAGTGTCCACGTTGCCGAAGCGCACCGCGGCCAGCTCGCTGATGCGCAGTCCCGCGCCATAAAACAACTCGAAGATCAGACGGTCGCGCCGGGCCTCGCGCTCGCTGAGGCGTCCGGCGACGCATTCCTTCAACGGCAGTTCGAGAAAGTCGTCGATCTGAGCCTGCGTGAAGTAACGTGGCAGTGTCCGCGGCCTTTTAGGTACGGTCAAAAGCGTGGCCGGATTGCTGGAGATCCAGCCACGCTCGCCGACCAGCTGGAAAAAGCTGCGCAAAGCCGAGGCCCAGAGGCTGATCGTTCGTGGCGACCTCGCTTGGCTGAGCTGTACAATGAAGCCGCGCAGCTGGCGCGGAGTGACGTCGCGCAGTTCGCCCGAGCCGCCACCCTGCGTGACCCACCACTCGAAAAAGCCGGTGATGGCGTGCAGGTAGTTGTGCACGGTCGCTGGTGCCACTTGCCGTGCGTGCTCCAAGTGATCCCGATAGGCCTCAATGGCCTCCCGCGTGGCTGCGGGCAGCACGATCCCCTCCGGCTCGCCCGTTGTTGATACGGTCGTTTCCCTCACCTCCAGAACGAGACTAAGTGCCCCGCTGCGTTCGGTAAAGCCGCATCTGCCTGCCTGCTTTAGCGGTTGCTTCAGGTCGTCATTCGGGCGTAACACTCAGGCAACGAGGGCATGGAGAGTCATCTGCCGATTTTAGTCACCGGCGCGGCCGGATTCATTGGGGCGCGCACCTGCGAATGCCTCCTGGAGGCCGGCCATCGCGTGCTGGGCATCGACAACGTCAACGCTGCCTACGACCCGTTGCTCAAACAGATTCGACTGGAGGATCTGGAGCGCCTGGACGGGTTCGCGTTTGAGGCCCTGGACATCGAAGATGCGGCGGCGGTCGACAGGCTCTTTCACCGGCAGCAGTTTGGAGCCGTGGTCAATCTGGCGGCGCGCGCCGGAGTTCGCGCCAGCATGGAGCAGCCGCAGGCCTACATCGGCACAAACGTGACCGGATGCCTGCATCTGTTGGAAGCGATGCGTCGCCATGAAATCCGCAAGATGGTGTTGGCTTCGACGAGTTCGCTCTACGCGGGTCAGCCCACGCCCTTTCGCGAAGACCAGCCGGTGGACCGCCCGATCTCGCCCTATGCGGCCACCAAAAAAGCCGCCGAAGCGATGGCCTATACCTACCATCACCTCTACGGCCTCGACGTCAGCATCACCCGCTTTTTCACGGTGTTTGGCCCGCGCGGACGCCCCGACATGGCTGTCTTTCGCTTCATCCAGGGAATTCTGCAAGGTGCGCCCCTGCAGATCTATGGCGACGGCACGCAGGAACGCGACTTCACCTACATCGACGACATCGCCTCGGGAGTGGTGGCCGCGCTGCGGCCGGTGGGCTATGAAATTTTCAACCTGGGCCGAGGTGACCGGCCCGTCAGCGTGAACGCATTGATCGAGTGTCTGGAGAACGCGCTGGGGCAAAAGGCCGACGTGATCCACCATCCCGCGCACCAGGCCGACATGCACGCGACCCTCGCCGACCCTGCCAAAGCACGCCGCCTGCTGGGCTGGGAGCCGCGCTGGGATCCCTTCGACGGCTTCCGCCAGACCGTTCGCTGGCACCTGGCCTACCGCGAGCGTCTGTCGCAGCGCAGCGGCCCGGCAACCGCCGCCACCGGCTGAAGTTTCGGGCCGACGGACTACCCGGCGGCCTGAAAGCGTTCCAGGACTTGCCGCGCGCCCGCCCGTTCGAGGCTCGGGAACAGGACCTGCAGGCCCACGGTGAGCCCGTCGCCCAGAGGCACCGGCAAGGACAGCGCGGGGTAACCGCCCAGGCTTCCGGGCGCACCGAGATCGAGCAGGCGCTGGCGGTAGCGCAGGTCGTTTTCCTTGGCCAGGGGCGAGGGACCGGGCGTTGCCGGGATCAGCAAGACGGTATGGGCGTCGAAGTAGCTTCCAATCTGCGCGACAACCGCTGCGCGATGTTCGCGGGCGGTGTTCAGCTGTTTGGGCGTCCAGCGGCGCCCACGGTCGATGCGGTCCCATACCACGGGGTCGTACTCGCTGCGATGCTTGTCCAGCCACGGTGCATGGACCCCGTAGGCGTCGTGGCTCTGGATCGTCGAAAAAGTGCTGTGCAACTCGGCCAGCGCCTGCGTCAGGTCGGCCTCCAGGCCGGCGTCGGCGGGGGTGTCCAACAGGCTGCGGGCGCACCGTTCGAGGGCCGCGGCCACTTCTGCATCGAGGGGACCCGCAAGTTCTGGCAGGTACGCCCCGGTGATCTTGAAGTCCTCGCCGCAGTCCGCCCCCAGCTGCGGCAGCAGCACTTCGATGGACTGGCGCATGTCCTCGGGCGTGGACGTGAACCACCCCGCCGTGTCGAACAGAGGCGAGAGTGGGAAACAGCCGTCCTTGGAGAGCGAGTGCTCAGGCGTGAGGCGCAGACCGACGATCCCGCAAAAAGCCGCCGGCACGCGAATGGATCCCCCTGTATCCGTACCAAAGGCCAGCGGGGTCAGCCCGGCACCCACCGCAAAGGCCGAACCGCTGCTGGAGCCGCCGCTGAGCCGACCTCCCTGCGGTTTCTTTGGGTGCGGAACGCTGCCAAAGTGCACGTTATCGCCGCTGAGCCCGTAAGCGAATTCATTGAGGTGCGTCTTGCCCGCGTAGACCAGACCGTGGTTGGCCATCAAGCGCTGCACGGCAGAACCGCTAGAGGTGTCCGCGCGTTCCTGAGCCAGAAAACGCGAGCTGGCCCGGGTTGGAAGGCCAGGTACGTCGAAGAGATCTTTCACCGCGACGGGAATCCCCCGCAGCGCTCCGGTGTGTTCGGATACCGCCTGCGCGAAGGCCTGTGCCAGGTCATCGCGCGCAGGCACGTGGGCGTAGACCGCGTAGCGCGTGTCATCGGCCAGCGCCTCGACCCGGGCCAGGTAGTGCGCAGCGGCGTGCTCTGGACCGCCCGCGACCGCTTCCTGCCAACGCGAAAAAGTGTTCTCCGAACCGCTCATTGGCCACGGGGGATAGGAAACTGCGGCGGACAAGGCCAGCCGGATTTATCGCAATCGCGCATGAATGATTTCCGCCACTTGCAACCTCTCTGAAAGCTTCCTCTAGTGACGATAGGATGGCTTGGAAGCTGCTCAAATTCCGTCTTGGGCTGACCCCCCGTGCGTCGGTCGGCCACCATTGTTTGTTTTTTGACGTCACGTGAGTCTCGAAACCACCGAACAGACACGGGTCATCCCCGGCGAATTTCGCTTTTGGGTCAACGGGCAGGAGCACTTGGTCCGCGACCGCTCCCCGCAGACCACCCTGCTTGAGTATCTGCGCGAAAAGGGCCTGACCGGCACGAAACAGGGCTGCAGCGAGGGCGATTGCGGGGCGTGCACCGTGGCGGTCATCGAGCGCGACGCTCACGGCCAACCCACCTACCGCGCGGTCAACAGCTGCATCGGGCTGCTCCCAATGTATGCGGGCAAGCAGGTAATCACCGTCGAGGGCCTGGCCGAAAAGGACCAGGCGCTGCACCCGGTCCAGCAGTCGATGGTGCATCACTACGGCAGCCAGTGCGGGTTTTGCACGCCGGGCTTCATCGTCTCGATGCTGGAAGGCTACTACCGCGGTGATCTCAAAACCCGTCCACAACTGGCCGACCAGCTCTGCGGCAACCTCTGCCGCTGCACCGGCTACCGGCCCATTCGCGACGCGGCTGCCGAAGCCATCTGGCAGCATCGTGTTGAACTCGAATCCGACCAAACCCCTCCCGGACGCCTCCTGCGCGAAGCGGCGCGCAAAGAGGGCGACGCCGGGGATGAGACCGGCGGCAATCTGATTCACGGCGAGGAGTTCTTCTTTCACCCGCGCAGCCTCCAGGAGGTCTTTGAGCTGTGGCATCGCTACCCCAAGGCACGCCTGATCGCCGGAGCGACCGAGATCGGCGTCGAGGTGGCCAAATTCAATCGCAAAAGCCCGCAGCTTATTTCACTGGCCAACGTGCCGGAATTGCGCGCGGTGACGCGGACAACCGATCATTGGAGCCTCGGCGGTGCGGCCACCATGGTCGAAATCGAGGAAGCCATGGATGGTGACATCCCGTCCCTCGACAAGCTCTGGCGGGTCTTCGCCTCGCGGCAAATCCGCAACAACGCCACCCTGGGCGGCAATCTTGCGACGGCTTCGCCCATCGGCGACAGCGCGCCGCTACTGCTGGCCCTGGGCGCGTCCGTCGAACTCGCCAGCGCACAGGGAGAACGCGTCGTGGCGCTCGAGTCGTTCTTCACCGGCTACCGCAAAACCCTCATGGAGCCGGGCGAGTTGATCCGGGCGGTGCGGATTCCCCACCACGAGGCACCCGCCGGGCAGGCGCCGCGCGTGGACTTCCTCAAGGTGTCGAAGCGGCGGGAGATGGACATCAGCGCGGTCGCCGGCGGCTTTTATCTGGAAACCGACGCGAAGGGTCGGGTGCGGGAGATTCGTCTGGGCTACGGCGGCGTGGCGGCCACCCCGGTCCGAGCCGTCCAAACCGAAGCCGTCCTGCGCGGCAATGCGCTCGATGCACCGACGCGCCAACGGGCGCTGAAAACCCTGGCCGGGGAATTTTTGCCGATCAGCGACGGGCGCGCGTCGGCCGAATATCGGGCCGGTATCGTGGTCAGTCTGTTCGAGAAGTTCCTGGATGGGGTCCAGAGCGAAGCGCAGGACGCCGACCTGGACTACCGCGAAGATTTACGCTGGGACGAGGACGACATCTCCCGAAACCTGGCGCATGAGAGTGGTCACGGTCACGTCAGCGGGCGAGCGCGCTACGTCGATGACATGGGCGCGGAGCGTCCGATGCTGGAGCTGTGGCCGGTCCTGTCGGGGCAGGCCCACGCCCGGATTTTAAGCAAGGACGACGCGGCTGCCCTGGCCGTGCCCGGGGTGATCGACGTGCTCTGGGCCGACGCCATTCCCGGTTTCAACGACGTGGGGCCGTCCCGCCCGGATGAGCCGCTGCTGGCCGACGATGAGGTTTTCTACGAAGGCCAACTGGTCGCGGTTGTTGTGGGCGAAACCTTGCAGGCCTGCCGCGACGGTGCGCAGAAAATCGACATCACTTACGAGCCGCTGCCGGCCATCCTGAGCGTCCGGGAGGCCATTGAGCAGGATTCCTTCCACTACCCGGCCAACTACATGACGCGCGGCGACGTCCAGGTAGCCCTGGCGGACAGCCCGCACACTCTGGAGGGCACTTTCGACTTTGGCGGGCAGGAGCACTTTTATCTAGAGACGCAGGCGGCCTGGGCTTTTGTGGATACCGAGGGCGACGTCTTCGTCTCCTCCTCCACCCAGCATCCTTCGGAAATTCAGCACATGGTGGCGCAGGTCCTGGGCGTGCCGAAAAACCGCGTGGTGGCGCAGTCGCCGCGCATGGGCGGTGGCTTCGGGGGCAAGGAAACCCAGGGCAACCACTGGGCGGCGCTGGCCGCGGTCGTCTCGCAGCGTCATGGCCGCGCCGCGCGCATCATGCTCGACCGCGACATCGACATCCGCACCACCGGCAAGCGCCACGGCTTTCACGCGCGGTTTCGGGTGGGCTTCGATGACGACGGCACGCTCTTGGCGCTTGAGGCCGATCTGTTCTCGGACGGTGGCTGGTCGCTGGACCTGTCCATGCCGGTGACCGACCGGGCCATGTTCCACATAGACAACGCCTATTACATTCCCGCGCTGAAGGTTTCCGGGCGAGCCACCAAGGCCAACCTGCCCTCCAACACGGCCTTTCGCGGCTTTGGCGGACCGCAGGGCATGCTCATCATCGAAGAGATCATGGACCGCGTGGCCCGCCGTGTGGGGGTTGCCCCGGAAGCGCTGCGCGAGCGCAATTTCTACCACGGCGACGGCGAAACCAGCACCACCCACTACGGCCAGCGAATCGAACACAACCGGCTCCAGCGCATCTGGCCCAAACTGCTGAAGTCGTCGGCCTTTTCGCATCGCCGGGCAGAAGTGGATGCCTTCAACGCCACCAGCCCGCGGATCAAGCGCGGGCTGGCGGTCACGCCGGTGAAGTTCGGCATCTCCTTCACCCTGACCCACTACAATCAGGCCGGCGCGCTCGTGCACATCTATCAGGACGGCACCGTTCAGGTAAACCACGGTGGCACCGAAATGGGCCAGGGGCTGCACACGAAGATTTTGGGGATCGCCATGCGTGAGCTGGGCCTGCCTGCGCAGGCCATTCGCATGATGAAAACCGCCACCGACAAGGTGCCCAACACCTCGGCCACGGCGGCCTCCAGCGGCAGCGATTTGAACGGCGCGGCGGTCCGCAACGCCTGCCAGACGCTGATCGAACGCCTGCGGCCAATCGCGGCGGATATCCTCGCCGAAGCGGGCGTGGAGACCGATCCCGGCCACATCGTTTTTCGCGACGGCACCTTTTTTGACCCGGGCAAGCCCGATGTCGCGCCGACCTTCCTGAGCCTGGCCAAAGCAGCGCACAAGCGTCGCGTCAGCCTGTCGACAACCGGTTTTTACGCCACGCCGGGCATTCACTGGGACCGCGCGAAGGGTTTGGGCAAGCCTTTCCATTACTATGCCTTCGGGGCGGCGGTCAGCGAAGTCGAGGTCGACGGCTACAGTGGCATGAATCGCTTGCGGCGCGTCGACATCCTGCACGACGTGGGCGATTCGCTGAATCCGGGCGTCGACCGCGGGCAGATCGAGGGCGGCTTTGTGCAGGGCATGGGCTGGCTCACCCGTGAGGAACTCAAGTGGGACGCCGCTGGCAAGCTGCTCACCCACAGCGCCAGCACCTACCAGATTCCGGCCTTTTCCGATGCGCCGGCGGTCTTCAACGTCGAGTTGCTGCCCGATGCTCTCAACGAGGACACGATCCACGGGAGCAAGGCTGTCGGCGAACCACCACTGATGCTGGCCATCTCCGTTCGCGAAGCCCTCCGCGATGCGGTTGCGGCCTTCGTCCCCAAGGACGACACACGCGAGGTCCCGCTTGGCTGCCCCGCGACGAACGAGGCAATTTTCCACGCCATCAGGGCGCGGGAGTCGTTGATTTCGTAGGCGACTTGCGGGGCGGTTCCGGACGAAGCTGGTCGCGCACCTGGAGCAATTCGGCGGTCACGCTGATGGCGATTTCCTCGGGGTCGCTCGACCCAAGGGCCAGCCCGATCGGACAGCGCAGGCGCTTTGCGGCGGTCGCGTCCAGGCCGTGCTCAACGAGTTCGCGGCGCAGGACCTGGGCTTTGCTGTGGCTGCCGATGACGCCCACGTAGGGAAAGCGCTCGCTGGCCAGGGCTTCCTGCAGGATGGGCCGGTCGTGCGAATGCCCCTGGGTCATGCTGACAATAAAGGTGCCTTCAGGCAGCCCCGCCACCTGCAGGGCCAGTTCATCGGTCCTCTGGGCCTGAAGTTTGTCCGACGCCGGCAGGCGCTGCAGCCAATCCTCACGCGGGTCGAAGCACCGCACCTGGCATTGGAGACGCAGCAAACTGCGCACGACGCACTGGGCCACGTGGCCCGCGCCGAAAACCGCCACCGTCCAGGGCTTGCAGTTCAGCGGCTCGAAAAAGAGGCGCACGGCCCCGCCGCAGGTCATGCCGAGATCCCTGTTCAAGTTCCAATGGACCAAGTCGACTTGACCTGGTTGATCAGAATGGAGCAACTCGCCCGCGTGCCGGATGGCGGCCGCCTCCACCTTGCCCCCGCCCACGGTTCCGGCGAGATAGCCCTCCAGACCGACAACGAGGCGCGCTCCGGGTTTTTGCGGGACGCTGCCCGTACCCTCGACCAGGGTCACCAGCACTACGGGCTGACCTGCGTGGCTCAGGCGCAGGGCGGTTTCAAGGGTCTCGCGTTCAGTGGCGTCCATCGTGGGCAAGTGTGCGGGCAGCAACGAGAAAGGCAATCGCTGGAGGCACGCGGAAGGCGCACGGGACTTGCTCCAACCTGTAATCACGCCATTTTTGCGCAACGAACGCATGCCTGCTGCCCAAGAGACATCGCCCCCCAAGCCGCTGGACCGCCGGGGTCGTCCGCTGCGCGACCTGCGCCTGTCGGTGACCGACCGCTGCAACCTGCGCTGCCGCTACTGCATGCCGGCGGAGGTCTTTGGCGCGGACTACCCTTTTCTGCCGCCCTCGAAGTGGCTGGACTTTGACACGATCGAACGCCTGGTGCGGGCTTTCGTGGCCAACGGGGTCGACAAGGTCCGGTTGACCGGCGGGGAACCGCTGCTGCGACCGCGTTTGCCAGAGTTGGTCCAGTGCCTGGCGCGGGTGCCCGGGGTGCGCGACCTGGCCTTGAGCACGAACGCAATCCGCCTGCCCAAGCTCGCCCGAGAACTGCGCGAGGCCGGTCTGCGGCGGGTCAATATCAGCCTGGACGCGCTCAACCCGGCGGCGCTGGAGCGCATGTCCGGGGGAACGGCGCGGCCCGAAGCGGTCATCGCGGGACTCGACGCCGCGCTCGAGGCCGGCTTGCCGACGAAACTCAACGCCGTCCTTCAACAGGGAGTGAACGCGGACCAGATTGTGCCTCTGGCCCGCTTTGCCCGGGAGCGAGGGGTCACCCTGCGCTTCATCGAGTACATGGATGTGGGCAATCACAACGCCTGGCAACGCGGTCAGGTCGTGCCGGCGGAAACGATCCGCGCGGCTCTGGCGGCCGAATTTCCGTTTGAGAGCCAGGCCCCCGAACGCGTGGGCGAGGTTGCGCGGCGATATCGTTACCTGGACGGTGCGGGCGAATTCGGGATCATTCCGTCGATCTCGGCCCCCTTCTGCGGCGACTGCAACCGAGCCCGCGTCAGTGCCGAGGGCCAGCTTTTTACGTGTTTGTTTGCGACTTCGGGCCACGATTTGAGGGCGGCGCTGGCGGCGAATTGGGAGCCCGCGCAACTGGCCGAATTCATCGGTGCCATCTGGCAACGGCGCGAAGACCGCTACTCCGAGTTGCGCGCGGAACTGGAAGCGCAGGGGTCCCCTGCCCCGCCAAAGGTAGAGATGTCCTACGTGGGCGGGTGAACTCAGGCTCCCTTCGGGCGGAAGGCATCGATGGTGCCGGGACGCGTTTCCAGACGGGGGCCCTCGATCAAATCGATACAGTAGGGCACTGCGGCAAAGATGGCCTCGAGGCACTCGCGGATCGCTTTGGGCTTGCCAGGCAGGTTCACGATGAGGCAGCGGCCACGGATGCCGGCGGTCTGGCGAGACAGAATGGCCGTGGGCACATACCGCAGGGACGTCGCCCGCATTTGCTCGCCGAAGCCCGGCAGGTGCTTGGTGCAGACGCGCTCGGTGGCCTCTGGCGTGACGTCGCGCGGGGCGGGGCCGGTGCCGCCGGTGGTCAGCACGAGACAGCAGCCTTCCTCGTCGGCAAAACGTTCCAGCGTCGCCGCGATTTGGTCCGCCTCGTCCGGGACCACGGCATAGCTTGGCTCAAAGGGCGTGGCGAGGGTCTCGCGCAGGAAGGCGAGCGTTTCCTGACCCGGGGTGTCGGCATACACGCCTGCGCTGGCGCGGTCCGAGACATTGACGACTCCAATTCGGACGGAAGTTTCCGACATACCTAGAACGCTAGGATGCGCCGAATCGGTGGCAAGCGCGGCTTGGCCCCTTCGCTTTGAGATGGACTTATCGATAACCGCCGACAGGTTCTCTTAAGACGTACGCGCATGCCAAAGGCGCCACCCATGGTTCGTGCCCGCCGCTTTGTCCGGTCGCTTCCGGGCAAGGCCAATTTGTTGCGTCATTGGGGCTGGCTGTATGGGCTTTCGGACTACCCCGGGGACGCCATCCACGTTTCAAGCCCCAGGCTGGAGCGCTCCGGGCGCCGCTCGCGCATCGTGGCCAACGTCGACGGGCAGCCGCTGTGGTTTGAGAGCGAGGATGCGCTTTTGGCACCCGAGCCAGAGGCCTGGGGATCGGCCTTGGTGGCGGCCGCGGCCCTCACCGGGCGTCCTTTGGTGATGGAGACGCCGCTGTGCCCGGTTTGGCGAGCCAACGTCGAGCGTGCCCTCGGGCTGCTGGACAGCTGGGGCAAATCGGCTGCCCAGCCCGATTCACTCGCTTTGCTGCGCACGCGTGACACCGCCTCGACGGTTCCGGGCGTTTTGCGCGAAGGCACGACCGGCTCGGCCGTCTGCTTCACGGGCGGGGTCGATTCCTTTCACGCTTTGTTGCAACACCGCGAGCATCTGCTGGCGCTGGTCTTCGTGCACGGCTTCGACATCACGCTGGCGGACCGGGCGCGCGTAGCCGCCTGGGAGCCGCACCTGCGGGCGGTCGCAGCCGCGCTCGGCGTCAAGGCCATCGTGTTGCGGACCAATCTGCGCGAACACCGCACGTTGCGGCGGCTGGATTGGGTGATGCTTCACGGGGCGGCGCTGGCCTCGGTGGGGCATGCGCTGGCCGGAACGGTGAACGAACTGCTCATCGCCGCCTCCTTCAACGTACACAACATGGCCCCGTGGGGCTCGCACCCCGAGTTGGATCCGTGCTGGTCATCGGCGCACCTGCGCATTCGCCACACGGGCGAGGCGCTCTGGCGGCGCGAAAAGCTGGCGCAGATTGCACACGAACCGCTGGTGCAGGCGCACCTGCGGGTGTGCTGGGCCAACCTGACCGATGAACTGAACTGCGGGCGCTGCGAAAAATGCATACGCACCCAGCTAAGCCTGGCCATACAGGGCAATCTCGAGGCCTTTGCCGATACCTTTCCAGACCCGGCGTCCCTGCCCGAGCGCGTGCGCGGAATCGAGCCTCTGCGCGGCTTTTACGTGCCGGTGTACGAGGCTTTTCTGGGCAAAGGTTTGTCCGATGAGCTGGAGGCAGCCATCCGCAGCCGCCTGCCACCCTCCACCGAATCCACCACCCATGCCGAGCCGTGATCCCTGGAGCGCCTCAACCTTGGCGCGTCGTATTGCCTCGGGTGGATTAAAGCAGCGTCATGCCGCCGGCAGTCCAGGGCCGGAAGAGGTCGAGGCCTACGCGCGCGGTCTTCCCGAAGGACTGGCCGAAGGCTCGGCGCTGGTTCTGGGCATGACGCCGGAATTGCGCAACCTGGCCGCTAGCCGAGCCGCGCAGACGGTGGCCATCGACCGCAATGCCGAGGCGGTGGCGCTGTACCGCGACTGGCTGGACCCACGTTACGCCGACCGGGAGCGCATCGTGGAGTCGGGCTGGTTCGAGCTGGCCACGCAGGTGATCCCCGAAGCTCCCTTTCACGCGATTCTCGGCGACGGAATTTTTGCCAACACGCCGGACCGGGCCGCTCACCTGGACTTGCTGCAACTTTTCAAGGCGGTGCTAGCTCCCGGCGGTCGCATGATCTTTCGTAAGGCGCTGGCGTGGGAGGGGCAGCCCTCGCAAGACGCCGCCTGGCTGATTGAGCAGTACCGCGCCGGCGCCATCGACGCGGCGGCCTTTGGCCTCGGCATGCGGCTGACGGGATTTCTCAATGCGCATTACGACCGGGCCACCTCGATGCTCGACAACGCCGCGCTTTTCGCCGCGATTGCGGAGCTGGCAGATACCGGCGGGCTCACCGAAGCGGAGTTTGCGGCGACACAGCGGTATTACTTTGATGGAAACAACTGTCTGCTGACTCGCCCGGATTGGGAGGCCGTGCTGCGCGAGGCCGGCATGCAGTTCCGGGTGCACCCCCTTGAGGGACGGCTCTGGTATGCTTACTACCCGGTCTACGAGGTCTGGCCCGCACGCTGAGGCGCTCCGGCAAAGGCTTCCAAGGCGTCTCCGGCGTTAGCGCGCAGCGTTTTAGAGACGCGGTCGACCACCGCGTGATAGTCGGGCTCGGAGCGCAAGTCATTGGTGCGCGGGTAACCGAAGGGGATCTCGATGTCGGCCACGATGCGTGCCGGCGCGGCGGAGAGTACCCAGACGCGATTGGACAGAAAAACCGCCTCGGCCACTGAGTGCGTCACGAACAGAGCACTCCAGCGGTCACGCTCGCGCAGGCTCAGCAAATCTTCGTCGAGGCGGTCGCGAATCAGCTCATCCAACGCGGCGAAGGGTTCATCCAAGAGCAGCAGCCGCGGCTTGGACGACAGGGCGCGGGCAACCGAGACGCGCATTTTCATGCCGCCGGACAACTCATCCGGGTAACGGCTGGCCGCCTCGCCCAGACCGACGAGTTCGAGCAATTCGCGGGCGACGGCCCGGCGTTCGGTCTTTGGCGTGCGTCGCAGTTTAAGGGGCAGCTCGACGTTGCGCAAAGCATCCAACCAAGGGAAGAGCGTGGCCTCCTGAAAGATGAAGGCGAGCTGCCGCTGGACCTCAACGGGCGGCTTTGCGAGCGTGTGCACGTTGCCCTGTTGGGGTTTGATCAACCCGGCTGCCAGGCGCAGCAGGGTGCTTTTGCCCGAGCCGCTGGGACCAACGAGCGAGACGAATTCGCCCTCCTCCAATCGCAGATCGATGCCTTCCAGCACGTTGGGACCCTCGCTCTGGAAGCGGTGGGAGACGTGGTCAAAGACGATGGCAGGCGGTTGGGCCACGGCGACAGGCGCGAAGTTTGCTGATTGCGCTACGAGCCAAACACCGGAAGCACGGCCCCGCAAGTCCCGCCGGGCAAGTGATGGCTTGCGCCCCGGGCTTGCCTGGCCCACCCATGCGTTGGTTCCCGTCACCCCTGCCCGCTCATTCCGATGCTCTCCTGGAGTCAACGTAACTGGTTCATTCTCGCGCTGCTGCTGGCGGTGTTTCTGGGCTGGCTGATTCCGGATGTGGGGCGCTCAGGCGGGCTGCTGCGCACGGAGGTAACGACCAAGGTGGGCGTATTCGTGATTTTCCTGATTCAGGGGCTGCTCTTGCGCACGGAGGAATTGCTGCAGGGCCTCAAAGACTGGCGCCTGCACGCGATCTGCCACGGCTGCATCTTCGTCCTCGCGCCGGTCTTGTTCGCGCTCGTGCTCTGGCCGGCGAGTGCGCTGCTGGGTTTGCCACCGGAGCTGCGGATGGGCTTTTTCTACCTATCGGTGCTGCCGACCACCCTTTCCAGCGCAATGGTGCTGACCCTGCGCGCGGGCGGCGACGTGACGGCGGCTCTGTTCAACGGAACGCTCTCGAATCTGCTGGGCGTGGTGCTCGTGCCGGTGGCGGTGACCCTGTATGGTGCGGGTCAGGGCGGGTTCGACGGCGAAGCCCTCCTGAACTCGATCGGTCGCATCGCTTTGTTGATCGTGCTGCCGTTTTTCCTGGGGCAGGTACTGCGGCCGATGGCGCGCGGGGCGATCGACCCGTTCAAAAAGAAGCTCTCCAACGCCTGCTCGGTGCTGATCGCCTTCATCGTCTTCGCGGCCTTCGCCAACTCCTTTCACAACAAGGTGTGGAGCACCCACGAGCCGATCCTGGTGGTCGAGACGGTGGTGTTGGTCTGCCTGTTGATGGGGCTGTTGCACGGGGCGGTTTACGCGATCGGGTGGCGCCTCCTGCCAGCGGGCGCCAAAGGTCAATCGGCCCTGCTTTTCTGCGGCGCGCAAAAGACCCTGGCTTCGGGTTTGCCGATGGCGCAGTCGATTTTCGCGGGCATGTCGGCTTCGCTCGGGCTGATCGTGTTGCCGCTGTTGCTGTACCACCCGCTGCAACTGATTCTGGGCGGGCTGCTCTGCGACCGTATCGAGAAGGCCAAGCGCTTGGCGTCTTCGGCCGCTGTCAGCGACGCGAAGGTCGTGAGCGCGCCAGGTAAATAACCAGGAAAAACGCCGCAAAGGCGCAGGCGACCATGCCCAAAAAAATGCCGGCAATGGCCGGGCCGGGGTTTTCCGGATCCCCAAAGGGCAGAACGCGCTCCTGGTTGAACTGAATGACCAGCCCAAGGTTGATCATCGCCGCCAGCCACAGCCAGAGGCACGCCGTCCACAGCAGCATCCGTTTGAGCCGGCGCACGTTCGAGGTGGTTTGCCGCTTACTTGATCGAATCGGTCACGGCAGCGGACATGCTGGCCGGGTAGCCAACCAGAATCACCCGCTTGAGCGCCAAAACAGGGTCGGTTTGCCACGGACATTGCAGGATGATGGTCAGGATGGCCGCCACCACCAGCAAAGAGAGGCCGTAAATGGCCAGTACGCGCTTGAGGTACTCGAAAATATGCTGGCGAAAGCCCACGCGGTAGAAGTTGTAATAGACGAAGGCGGCGATCATCGCGATGGACACCGCCGACAGGCCCAGCACGTTGGCCAGGGGGAGGCGTTCGCCCAAATTCCAGGTCTCTTCGGTGAAGGCAACCGGCACCGCCAGCAGCGAAGAGCCGACCAGAATCTGCAAGAGGTCGCGCAGGCGCAACTCGACCATGACCGGGGCCACCGCCCACTGCACGAGCTGGCCGGCTTCGTCGAAGAGAGGTGTCACTCGGTGGAGAATGCCGTTGATACGCTTGAGCGAGGCACGTCCGATGGACTGCGGGGACTGTTCGGGCTTGGGATTGCGTGCGGGCAGCGGTGGCGGATCGTCAGCGTCGTTCATGGGAAGCAAGAGATAGACCAAACGGTCTTGTACGGGTTGTCAGCAAAAGTGCCGGGCCCATCGGGCGAACTTTGGAAAGATGTCTTCGGGCTCGTCCAGGTTGCGGTGCCAGCGCTTTTCGTGCTCGAATTGGAGCCAGCCGTCGTAGCCGATGGATTTGAGGCCTTCGACTGCTTCGCCGATGGGCAGCTGACCTTCGCCGGCTGGGACGTAGCGCCAGCCGTCCTTCAGCGCCAGCGGGTTCTCGGGCTCGTAGACGGCGTCCTTGAGGTGGGCGTAGGTAATGCGCGTTCCGTAGGCCTGGAGGCACTCCTGCGGGCTCTCCTCGGCGATGCGAAAGCAATGCGCCATGTCCCAGAGCACCTGAAAGCGGGGGTGGTCCACGCCGTTGACGAGGGCCAAAGCGTGCTCGCGGGCGACCCAGTGGTCGTGGGTCTCGAACATCCAGATGCAGTCGGCGGCACCGTCGAGGTCCAGGATGGCGTGCATCATCTCGATGCCGACGGCTTTCAGCGCCTCTTGGGAATGATTGGCCAGGTCGCCGCCGCCGAAAACGCGGAGGCGCTCGACCCCAAAGGTCTGGGCCACCTCGATGTGGCGTTGGGCTTCGGCGAGGTTGTCTGCGCGCGCGTCTGACTGGCAAAGCCGAATGGACGAAGAAATCGCGCTGATTTCCAATCCGTGGTCCGCGAGCAGGGTTTTCGTGGCCGCGGCGCCGGTGGTGAACTCGGGCATGACGGTGACGTCGAGTTGCTGCTGAAGACCGCGAAAATCGACCCCGTCGTAGCCGTACTGCTGTCCGCGCCGGCAGATGGTGGGCAGGTCCCAATCCGGGCAGCCCAGCGTCATGAATGCGAGTTTCATGGGTGTGACTAGAGCAATGGCCATTGGTCCAATCGAGGCAAAACGGTGAGCGGATTGCTTAAGGTCTATCACGACTCTTTCGCCGGTGGGCTTTTCTACAGCACGGCGGATGAACTGCAGGTGCCCTTGAGGCGCGAACGCCGTTACTGGATTTCGTTCCTGTCTCGGCACACGAAGACAGCGGTGGCTCCAATTTTACCCAAAGCCTACCGACTCCGGGCGCGGTTGAAGATGCGGGTGGGCCGAGCGGCTTCAGCCGATCTGGACCGACACGTAGCCGATTACTGGGCCGAGTTTGAAGCGGTCCGTTTCGACGCCGAACGACGCAGCTTTCGCGAGCAACTTCGCGGCCTTCGCTGAGGCGGTCGGCCTCAACCAACAATCAGGCACTGGCCGGTCATTTCGGCGGGCTGCGGCAGGGCCATGAGCTTGAGGAGCGTCGGTGCGATGTCGGCCAGGCGTCCGCCTTCCTGGCTGAGCTTGAGGTCTTGACAGTGCTTGCCGTAGAGGACGACCTCGACGGGATTGAGGGTGTGCTGGGTGTGCGGGCCGTCGGTCTTGGGGTCAAACATCTGGTCGGCGTTGCCGTGGTCGGCGGTGATGAGCGCCTTGCCGCCCACCTCATCGAGGGCTTCGAGAAGTTCGCCCACGCCGGCGTCGACGGTTTCACAGGCCTTTTGGGCAGCTTCCAGCGAACCGGTGTGACCCACCATGTCCGGGTTGGCGTAGTTGACGACCAGCAGCGCAAACTCCCCGGAAAGAATGGCCTCCTTGGCGGCGGCAGTGACGCCTGGGGCGCTCATTTCGGGTTTCTGGTCGTAGGTGGCAACCTCCTTGGGGCTGGGCACGATCTGGCGCTCCTCGCCCGGTAGGGGCTCCTCGCGGTAGTCGTTGATAAAGAAGGTGACGTGCGGGAACTTCTCGGTCTCGGCGCAACGGAACTGCTTGAGGCCCTGCTCGCTGACGTAGGTGCCAAGGATGTTCGGCATCTTCGGCGGCTTGAGGAAAAGCACGTTGGGGCAGAGGCCCTTCTCGTACTCGGTCATGGTGACGTAAAAGAGGTCGCGTCGGGGGCCGCGGTCGAAGCCGTCGAAGTCTTCGTCGATGAAGGCGCGGGTGAGTTCGCGCGGGCGGTCGCCCCGAAAGTTGAAGAAAATGACCGCGTCGCCGTCGTTGACGGTGGCCACCGGCTGACCCTCGCCGTCGACAATCTGGGTGGGCACGACGAATTCGTCACCCTGGCGTGAATCGTCGAGGGGGTTGGCGTAGTAGTACTCGAGCGCCTCGGTGGCGGACTTTGCGGTGCGCTCGACGTTGCGGCCTGTCAGGCAATCATAGGCCTGCTGAACGCGCTCCCAACGCTTGTCGCGGTCCATCGCCCAGAAACGGCCGCAAACGCTGGCGATCTGCCCCACACCGATTTCGGCGAACGTCGCCTCGACCTCCTTGAGGAAGCCCAAACCGGACTTGGGCGACGTGTCGCGGCCATCGGTGAAGGCATGCAGGTACACCCGGGACAGTCCGGCTTCCTGGATCAGGGTGGTCAGGCCGTAAAGGTGCTCGAGCATGGCGTGGACGCCGGCGTCGGAGCAGAGGCCGAAAAAGTGCAGGGCACCGCCGGCTTGGGCGCGTTCGATGGCTTTGGCGAAAACCGCGTTCTGGCGCAGCGCGCCAGTTTCAAGGGCTTTGTCGATGCGGACGATCTCCTGGTCGACGATGCGCCCGGCGCCGATGTTTTGGTGGCCGACCTCGCTGTTGCCCATGATGCCCTCGCGCAGGCCGACGTCGGGCCCGTGGGCGGCGATTTCGGTACGGGGCCACTCTGCCGACAGGCGGTCGCAGTGGGGCGTGTGAGCGCGTTTGACGGCGTTGAAGGCGTCGTGGTCGTCGTTGTGATTAGCACCCCAGCCATCGCGGATGATCAGCAAAACAGGAGACATGGAACGGGTTGGTCGGATTGGGTTGAAGGCGTTTTGACAGAGATTTGTCAGGGAAGTTCGCGTGAAGGAGGCTGGCGAGACCGGAATCGTTGTCCCGAAAAAGGCGCGCGAACTTGAGCGCCTGTGTGAGCGGGCAGATTCAAAGACGTTGTTACCACTGCAAGATGGTGGAGACGGTGATCGCGACACAATACAGCACGACCAGAATCAAACCTTCGGCGCGCACCACCTGACGCTGTGTGTTGAAGATAAACCAGAGCAGGACAGAAGACACGATGATCGCCGGCAGCTCCAGCATGAAGAGGCTTGGATGCACTTCCAGGGTGTAGGTGGTGCCCACGCCGCCGCCGATCAGGACGATGTTGAAGATGTTCGAACCGACGATGTTGCCGGCGATGATGTCGCTTTGCTTACGTAGGGCGGCCGCGACGGAGGCGGCGAGTTCGGGCAAACTGGTGCCGATGGCGACGATGGTCAGACCGACGATGACGCGACTGATGCCGGCTTTTTCGGCCAGAACGGCGGCACTGTTGACGAGCAATTCGGCCCCCAGCCAGAGCAGCACCCCGCCAATGGCCACAAACAGAAGGCAACGCGGCATCGACCGGATGGGATTCTGCAATTCGGGCGAGAATTCCTTGGCCTCCTCCGGGGGCAGGCTTTCGGCCTGGCGCGTCACGAAATAGAGGTAACCCAGCATCGCCAGCAGCAGCAGGCCGCCTTCCCAGCGGTTGAGCCCGTCCAGGCAGAAAATCATGAAGAGGACGGACACGCCCACGAGCACAGGCACCTCTTTGCGCAACAGCCGGGCCTGGATCTTGAGCGGGAAAATCAGCGCGGAAATACCCAGGATCAGGCCGACGTTGGCCAGGTTGCTGCCGACGATGTTGCCCATGGCCAGGTCGTCCTCGCCATCGCCGGCGGCGATCAGTCCGGTGACCAACTCGGGCAGGGAGGTCGCCACCGCCACAATCGTCAGACCGATCACGACCGGATTGACGTTGAGGGCCAGCGCCAGGGAAGCCGAGCCGCGCGCGAGCAGGTCACCACCCAACGAGAGCATCACCAGGCCGCCCAACAACAGAAGGATCAGGATGAGGACGGAGAGTTCGCTGTAGGGGATCACTGTCGATGGAAACGCCGCGGTGGCTGGGTGCCGCACGGTCGTCTTTGGACCTGGGACGAAACCGGCCACGTTACCGAAGTGGGGCCGGGAATAAAGCAAAACCTGAGCCTGCGCCAAAGATTTGACCGCCGCCGGGCGATCACTGGCAGGGCCTTCTGACCTTGACTTTAAGGGGCCCAGACACAAACTTTTGCGCCTTTTCAATCGACGGACAGTGCGCTGCAAGCGCGGTCCGCCCTGCAATGGATCTCAAGGACACCCTCAATCTGCCGCGGACCGATTTCCCGATGCGGGCCAATCTGGTTGAGCGTGAACCGCAGCGATTGGCGCGATGGGCGGAAGCGGGGCTGTACGCCTCGATTCAGCAGACCAACGCGTCGGGCGATGTCTTTGTGTTGCACGACGGGCCGCCCTTCACCAACGGCGATGTCCACATCGGCACGGCGCTCAACAAGATCCTCAAAGACTTCATCCTGCGCTTCAAAAGCATGCAGGGCTACCGCACGCCCTACGTGCCGGGCTGGGACTGCCACGGCCTGCCCATCGAGTACAAAGTCGCGCGGCAGCTGCGGGCGGAAAACCGCGAGCTGACGCCGGTGCAGTTGCGCGAGGCCTGCGCTGAGTTTTCGCGGGGATTTATCGAAACGCAGCGTGCGCAATTCCAGCGCCTGGGCGTGTTGGCCGACTGGGCCTCGGAGTACCGGACGATGGACCCGGCGTACGAAGCCGACATCCTGCGTACCTTTGCCTCCTTCGTGGAGAAAGACCTCGTCTACCGCAGCAAAAAGCCGGTGTATTGGTCCATTCCCTGCGAGACCGCCCTGGCCGAGGCCGAGATCGAATACAAGGACCATGAGAGTCCGTCGATTTGGGTGGCCTTTGACGTCCCGGCGGAGGAAGGCGCGAAAGCCGGACTCGACTCGAAGACCCGCATCGTCATCTGGACGACGACGCCCTGGACGCTCCCGGCCAATCTCGCCATCGCGGTGCATCCGGAATTTGAATACGTGCCGGTGTCGCACGACGGACAGGTCTACCTGGTCGCGCGGCAGCTGGCCGAGGATTTCATCGCGCGCGCCAAACTGGAGGGAGCCCAGGTCGGTGCGGCGGTGTCTGGCAAAGCGCTCGAAGGCCTCCAGGCGCGGCACCCGTTCATCGACCGGGCCAGTCCGGTGGTCGTGGCGGACTACGTCACGCTGGAGGCCGGCACCGGTTGCGTGCACACCGCGCCCGGGCACGGCTTGGACGACTACCATACCGGGCTCAAGTACGGGCTGGATATCTATTGCCCGATCGACGATCAGGGACGCTACGTGGCCGATGGACAGATTCCGGAGGACCTTGTGGGTGTGACGGTACTGGAGCGTAACGGCAAGTGCCCGGCCAACGATGCAGTGCTCGAGATTTTGCGTGCGAGGCAGGCGCTGGTCCACCACGAGGTGTACCACCACCAGTACCCGCACTGCTGGCGGTCGAAGACGCCGGTTGTTTTTCGCGCGATGGACCAGTGGTTTGTCGCCCTGGACAAGGACGGTTTGCGGCAGCAGGCCCTCAACGAGATTGAGCAGGTAAGGTGGGTTCCCGACTGGGGCGAGAACCGGATTCGAGGCGCAGTCGAGTCGAGGCCGGACTGGTGTATCAGCCGCCAGCGTTCCTGGGGGATGCCCCTGCCGGTGTTTTATCGCGACGAGGATGGGCAACCTTTGCTGGATCCGCAGGTCATCGAAGCGGTGGCCGAGAAGGTAGAGACACACGGCTCCAATGTGTGGTGGGAGCAGTCGCCGGCGGCGCTGCTGTCGGAGGTTGTCCTGCCCGAGGGCTGGGACGCGTCCAAGCTGACCAAAGGCGGCGACACGATGGACGTCTGGATCGACTCGGGTTGCAGTCACCGGGCGGTCTTACAGCGCCAGGATGCGCTGGCGTGGCCGGCGGACGTCTACCTGGAGGGCAGCGACCAGCACCGCGGCTGGTTCCAGTCTTCACTGTGGACGGCGATGATCGCCGACGGGGCAAAGCCCTACAAGCGCGTGGTCACACACGGGTTTATCGTCGATGAGAACAAGCGCAAGATCTCCAAAAGCGACGGTAAACCGCAAACCGCAGACAGCTACGTGGACCGGTACGGTGCGGACATTTTGCGGCTGTGGATCAGCTCGCAGGATTACGTGAACGACATCCCGGTCTCGGACGGAATCCTCAAGAACATCTCGAAGACCTACCGAGACGTTCGCAACACGCTGCGCTACCAGATCAGCAACCTGTACGATTTCAACGCGGTGACGGATTCGCTGCCGCTGGAGGAACTGTCGGCCATCGACCAGTGGGCGCTGCACAAGACCCACGCGTTGATCGGCGAGGTGACCGAGGCTTACGAGGCCTTCGAGTTTCACCGCGCCTACCAGTTGGTGGCCAACTATTGCAACACGAGCCTGTCGGCGCTGTATCACGACATCCTGAAGGACCGGCTCTATACCTACGGGTTTGATTGGCCCGAACGCCGGTCCTCGCAAACGGCGATCCATGCGATTTTCCAGGTGTTGTGTCGGCTGGTGGCGCCTATCCTGACATTTACCGCCGACGAAGCCTGGGCGTATTTTCAGAGCAATGAGGATTTCGCCGAGGCGTCGGTCCACGTGCAGTCCTGGCCCACGCAGGACGAGCGTTGGGTTCACCCGACGGTGGCCGCGGAGGTCGACCAGGTGCTGGGCTTCCGCGACCGCGTGAACGAGAAGCTGGAGGAAGCACGCAGGGCCAAGCATATTGGCCAGTCCCTGGACGCGCAGGTGCTGATCGAGGGCTCACCTGGAGATGCGACTTACGAGCTGCTGGAAAAGTACGCGGAGTCGCTGGCCGAATTTTTCATTGTTTCTCAGGTACACCTGATTCCTTCCAGCAGTGCCGACGCGGTTGCGGTGGAGGTGCGTCATGCCGACGGCGTGCGTTGTCCGCGCAGTTGGCGTTGGGTGCCGCAACTGGTCAGTGCCGGAGAATTTGGGGATGTCTCGCCCCGCTGCCGTGAAGCCTTGATGGCCCGCAGAGGGTCCAATCTGGCCCACGGCTCGTAACCCGCAACCCCTGCTTTAGACAGGACCGATCATGCCAACGCGAAAGACCAAAACCGCCGCCAAGAAAAAAACTGCCACCAAAGCCGCGACCCCGAAAAAGTCGACGACGCAGGCGGCGGCGGCGCGTCGCCCGGCCAAGAAAGCGCCTGTGAAAAAGACCGCCCAGGCCAAGCAAGCGGCCCCGGCCAAGAAAACCGCCGCCGCGAAGAAGGCGGCGCCCAAGAAGGCAGTCAAGAAGACCGCGGCGCAGCCGACTAAAGCAGCAGCCAAGAAAGCGGCGCCTAAGAAAGCCGCGACCAAACCGGCGTCCTCGAAGAAGGCCGCCAAAACCCCTGCCGCCCAAAAGTCCGTGACGACCGCTTCCGCTGCTCCCGCCAAAAAAGCCACCGCTGGCCCCTCCAAGGAAAAAGCCGTGCTGGATGCGCGCAAACGCAAGCAGACCCCGTCGGTCTTCAAGATTCGCAACCGGCGCAACACCCCGATCGTGTTCACGCTGGACGATGTGAAGGAGATCCTCGACAAGCGCCGCCAGACCGCCGCCGAGACAAAGGAAGAAACCGCGAAGACCAAGGCTGCCGCCAAGAAGGCCACCGTAGCCGAGGACATGCCGCAGGAAAACCGGGTGCTGGGAGCGGCTTCGCTGGCGGATATCCTGGGCTTCAATCCAGCCGGTCCGCGTCAAGACGAGGTGGAGGCCGAGTCGATTGCTCCGAAGTTCAAGAAATTCCACAAGGCGCTGATCGAGCTGCGCGACCGCGTGCGCGACGGCCTGAACCTGCACACCAGCGAAACCCTGCGCAAATCCAGCAAGGACGAGTCCGGAGACCTTTCCGGCTACGGGCAGCACATGGCCGACGCCGGCAGTGACAGCGCCGACCGCGATTTCGCGCTCAGTTTGGTCTCCAACGAGCAGGAGTTGCTCTACGAGATTGAGGAAGCGCTCAAGCGCATTCGCAACGGCACTTACGGCAATTGCGAGATCACCGGCGAGCCCATCGACAAGGAGCGCCTGCTGGCGGTGCCGTTCACGCGCCACTCGCTGGAAGGACAGAGGCAGCTGGAAAGCAATCGCCGGCGCAGCCGCGCGATGGTGGGCGGCGGCATCTTCAGCGACGCCTCCGAGGAGTCCTCGCTGACCGAAGACGACGGCGACAGCTAGGGACGCGTCTTGGACAGGCCCGAGACGCTCAACGGCTTTGCCGATGGACCGACGTCGAGGTTCACGTCGCGTCGACAGTGGTGTCTGCCGTTGATTTTGGGCACCGTCTGGGCGGTGCTGGACCAGCTGACAAAGCTGTGGGTGGACCAGTCGCTGGCCTTAGGCGAAGCGGTGGTCGTGTGGGACGGCTTTTTCTGGTTGCATCACGTGCACAACACCGGGGCGGCATTCTCGCTGCTGAGCGGGGCACGCTGGCTTCTGGTCGGCCTGGGTTTCGTGGCCCTGGCAGGGTTGTGGTCCTTTCGTGCGCATCTGGGCCTGGAGCGTCTGCCCTACCGGATTGCGATCGGACTGTTGCTGGGGGGCATCGTGGGTAACCTGATCGACCGTGTGGTGCGCGGCTACGTGGTGGATTTTCTAGACGTGCTGATCCCCGTCATCGACTACCCCTGGCCGACGTTCAACGTGGCTGACATCGGGATCGTCTGCGGGGTTTTTCTGTACATCACCCTAACCCTGGTGCTGCCGGTAGACCCTTCCACTGGCGATAGACCAAAACCAGGGGACGTGGCGCGGCCGCCAGCATCCACGCCGTATAGAAGAGGAGCAGTCCCGCCAGGACAAAGCACGCCAGCCAAAGCTTCGCGCCGATGGCGCCCGCGAGGAAGGTCGCCAGAACGCTCATCAGCACCAGAAACGGCAGCGCGGGAAACTGTCGACCGGCGGGGGGACGCAGGCGGGGTTCGCGCAGCAGCCAGCGCAGACCGGCCGCGATGAACGTACCCGTGGCCCACCAGCCAAAGAAATTCTGCAGGGGTACGTCGTAGTAGAAACTGGCGGCCTGGTCGGGTTGCCACTGCCAGTAGCTACGGGCGAGCGTGGCGACCGGTTCCAGGCCAACATCAACGAGCATGGCGGCAAACCCGGTGACCAATGCCAGGATGGTCGCTCCGGTCATCGAGCGGGCCAGCTTGAGTTCCAGGGCCAGGTACGGCGGCATCACCACCACGAACCACGCCAGGGGGATGGCCACTGGCAGGATGGAGCCCAGCTGCGGCCCGAAACGGTCTGTGTAGGCGTAGACGCCGAAGGGAACGCCCGTGGTCGCGCCCAGATACTCGATGATGCTCGAAACGATGGTGACGAGGGCAAAGGCCTTGAGGGCACCCGGAAGGGTCAGCCGTTGAGCCAAATCCGCGAAGACCAGCGTTGCGGCCAGGGCGATGAAGATGAAGTCCTCAATCGGGCCGAAGAGCGGCGGCGAGCCACTGCCCAGGATGACCAGCCCGACCAGCACCCAGGCCGCGAACCAGATCAAGACGACCCGGAAGGCGTAGGGACGCTGCCGACGTTCGGAGCCTTGCAGCGTCATGGATCTTGGGGCGCTTGCGCCCCGCCTCTCAACTCAGGAGGCATTGGCCGTTGGTTCGGGGATTGTGCGGAGACCATGTCAGGGGAATCTGGGCGAGGTATCCGTAAAGCACCGGTAAGACAACGATTTTCAGCGATCGAGCGACAAAGTCTGGCCGCCGGCGGTCGATTATAGATGAGCCGCAAAAGCCGTCGCGGCGCGGTCCTGGGCGTCTGGCAGCGTCACCGGACCTATACCTTTTTGCCAAACCGTTGAGCGACCATGAACAACCCATTCCGTCCGTTCCCCCGTGGACGTCGCGCCCGTCGCCGCGATGCCTTCACGCTGATGGAGATGATGATCGCCATGGCGATTTTCATGCTGCTGGCGCTGGGCCTGACCGCAGGCGTCTTTCAGGCACGCCGTCTGGCCGAAAGCAACATCGTGCGCAACACCGCCTTTACGGTGGCCCAGGGATACCTGGAGCAGATCAAGAGTATGAGCGCGGACGAGCTGCAAGCGGCGCTGGCCAACCCGAACGGCACCCCTGTGCCTACCATGAGCGTTTCGGCGCAGGCCACCGGCGTGATTGAAATCGCCGACCCCCTCTTTTTGACCGGATCGGATACGAGCCCCAGTGGCCGTGCCGCCACCAACCTAAAGACCATCCTGGTCGACCTGCAGCCCGACGAAGCGGGCGATGCGCAGGAGCTGCTCCTGGATGTCTGGTTCGACCTGAACGTCACCCAGGTTGGCCAGCGGACTTACCAGACCGTCTTGGATTTCGAGTACCAGTCGCCGAACATTCTGGCCGTGCGTGAACTGCGCAGCGGCAGCGTGCGCATGGTGACGACCCACATCAACGACTAACGGCGCGTCGACGCCCTACCGTGATGCAAGTATCCCCCAACCTTTCGATCCGGCGTGGCCGGACCCGCCGCGGCTTCACCCTCGTGGAGGTGATGATCGCGCTGTTCATCACTCTGGTGACCGTGTTCATGGCGCTGGGCTTTTTCTCGGAGATGACGGAGAGCTCCTTCGTCAGCAGCCAGAAGAACGAGATCAACGCCGACATTCGCAAGATCACCCAGGAGATGACGGTCTTCGCGCGCGAAGCCAACCTGGCGCTGCTGTATGCGTCCTTCGACGCGGTCGATTGCAACGCCGCCGATGACCGCCTGGGCGAGTCCAACTCCGGCGATTTCATGCTGCTGGTCTTTCAGGGCAGTGCCGAGTTGGACGCCGATGGGCGCATCGAGCAACGCCGGCCCATCGAACGGCTGATCGGCTACTATCGCTCGCCCGCCGACCCGCTGGACCCGAGCAGCGAGGGACCGGTGCGCAAATTCGATGTCGCGATTCCTTCTACCGATCGTTTCGGGGAAGTGGAAGATCTGATCCAGGCCCACGCGGGCACTTCGGGCTCCCACCATGAGGTCATCGAACTCTCCGAGGGTCTGGCCGATGGCCGCCTCTTTTACAACTTCTGGAACAAGAGCGTGATGATTAACGGGAAGATCGTGCACGGCAACGCCGCCAAGCGCGTGACCAACACGTACAACTTTACCATCTCAACAAGGGGTTAGCCATGAAGACATCATCCAATAGCCAAGCTGCCTCTGCACCTGCTGCCCACCTGCCCGCCGGACGCGCCCGCCGCGGTTCGGCGTTGATCACCGTGATCATGCTCACGACCATCGTCGGGCTGATCATCGCCAGCGTCCTGGACTGGGGCGTGTCGGAGCAAATCGTCAACGAGCGTCACCTGCTCAACCAGGAGGTGCGCAACGCGGCGGAATCGGCCCTGGAAATGGGTATTTCCGAGCTGCAAACGCGCTGGAACACCCAGACCTCGTTTACGGATACTGAACTGGCCCCGGGCAACAACCCGCTGGCCTTCGACAACACCTTTTTGGGAATGTACAACGGCACGAATGTGTCGTCGGACGAGTTCTCGATCGTGGGCGGCATCGTCCCTGAGGAAACCGTCAGCTTTTACGTCGACCCGAACGACCCGGCCAATCAGGACGACCCGCACAAGGGCAAGCGCGTCTTTGTGCGCGACGTGCACGTGTACGCCACGGCCACGGCGTCGCGTCCCAACATGTCCCCGGTGACGTCCTACGCGAAGGCGACCTTTCAGTTGCGCGACGCGCCACTGTTTTCGCACGCGGTGTTCTACAACATGGACCTGGAGTTTCACCCGGGTCCGGCAATGGAAATGAACGGGCCCGTGCACGCCAACGGCGACATCTACTTTGCTGCGGTCAGCTCGTTGCATTTCCACGGTGTGGTCACCTCATCTGAACGCGCGCTGGTGGGCATGAAAAACTCGCCCGATGACTGGGGCAGCTTCAACAGCGGTCAGAAGGCCAACAACGTGTACATTCAAGACGCCGGCGGCAACTGGCAGCACTTTTACAAAGGCAACGGCTCGCTGACGCAGGCCACCAGTTATTACGACAGCCGCTCGTATTCCGACGCGGACACCGGTCACGACGACTTCGACGGCTCCGGTTACGCGAACTGGCGCGAGTTTGCCTCCAACCGCTGGAGCAACAACCTGCAGACCGGAGAACACGACACCCCGTCGCTCAACCCGGTGGGCTACAGCAACTATGTGGCCGACGATCCGTCCACGCCCAGCGTGATCGGCGACGATCTCAACTTCGGCTACGCGATCATCGAGCCGACGATGTCGGTCTCCAGCCCGAACCACAAGGTGGGCGGGGAAACCTCGAAGTTCTCGTACAAGTCGGGGTTGAACATTCGCATACACGAGGGCGATCCAGGCTTGTCGCACGCGGTCCGTTTGAAGGACCAGGATGGCAACGATTCGAGCCGCTGGGTCACCTTCAACAAGATTCAGCGCGAGACGCCGCCCTCCGGCGTGCCGACCAGCAAGATGGATCCGCAGCTGCTGGAATCCAATAGCGCGGAGGTGACCCTGACCGACGAGGCGGGCAATCCTTACAACGCCAAGATCTACGAGGTGGAGGAAGTGCCGGTGGAAATCGACGCCGCGGCCGCTCAGGCCATCTTGACCGCGCACGAGTATGCCGAGGATGGTGACGGTGACCCGGAGAGTTCGTTCTTCGACAAGCGCCGGAACAAGGGCCTGGACCTGGTCGAGCTGGACATGCAGGAGTTCCGCAAGGTGGTCGATGACACCTACGATCCCGACGGCGACGGCACCACCAACCAGGACTTTTCGCTGTGGCAGAACAGCACCTACGATCCGGTCGACGATTACAACGGCATTGTCTACGTGGAATTCGCCTCGGACACGACCGGCTCGGGTCCAGGCCGCTCGGACAAAATTGTGCCGGCCGATGATACCTCGGGCGGGCTTTGGGTGACCAACGCCGCCGAGATTCCCGACCCGGATTACAATTACAACCACGCCAGCGGGCAACCGCGCCCGAATCGCGACCGGGGTCTGACTCTGGCCACCAACAATGCGATGTACGTGCAGGGCCACTTCAACGCTGACGGCGACCTGAACACCGGCACCAACGCGGAGCCCGACAACGCCAGCGCGCCCAACGCACCGGCGGCCCTCGCGGCGGACTCGATCACGGTGCTTTCGGACAACTGGGACATCACCAAGTCCAAGGGCGGTACCGGCGGTCGCAACGCTGCGAACACCGAGTTCAACGCGGCCATTCTGACCGGCCTGGTGCCCTCGCTCAAAGGCGGTGACACGAGTGTGCAGAGCGGCGGAAACCACAATTTTCCGCGTTTCCTGGAAAGCTGGAGCGGCGACACCTTCCGCTACCGCGGGTCGATGGTCGCGCTGTTTGAGAGCGAACTGGCCGCCGAAGGCATCAGCACCAGCTACTACAGCCCGCCGCGTCGCGACTGGGGCTTTTACAACGAGTTTGAAAAGGGCAACTACCCGCCCGGAACGCCCAACGTGCGTTCGTTCCGCAAGGTCGACTACGAGTCGCTCTCACGCACCGAGTGGGCCACCGAACTCGCGAACCTTCCTGCGGAATGGGACAGCATTCAACCGCCAGAGAATTCCTGAACATGAAGCAACTGCTCCTTACTGTGTTCCTGTGGCCTGTCCTGGTAACGGCTCTGGCGGCGCAAACCGCGCAGTCGGATGCCACCAGCGACGCGGCCCCTGAAGTCAACAGCTCCGAGGTGGTTACCGCCCCCATCGCGTGGCCCACCGCGGCGCGCCCGGAGGTGGTCGCGACCTTGCGCAGCTACCTGTACGACCAGATTCCGGTGAAGGAACTGTGGCTGGATGCGGCCAAGCTGCAGGCGGCCATGCCCGTGCCCGGTGGCTGGAAACAGGCCGACAAGTCGCCGCAGGAGTCCCTGGCGCTGGTCAACCTGCGCAACAAGGCCCACCGGTTGTCCTTCACCTACTTTGCCCAGGACGAGTTCCTGAGCGATCTGAAGGACGCCTCCATCCAGGGCTACATGGCTGGTCTGCAGGCGAACCTGGGCGAGAAGCTCAAGCTGGTGAACCCGGAAAACTTCCGCCCGCGTCGAGCCCCGCACATTTTTGACCACGCGTGGTGTTTTGTGGATTATACCGTGACGGTCGAGGAAACGACCTTCGCCGTGCGCGATTACATCGTGCTGCTGGACGAATGCCTTTTGGTCATCCGTCACGCCGGTCCACCCAAGGTGGTCAATGCCTACCAGAAGGATTTGCAGACGCTACTGGGCCGCAGCTACGTACGTGGCGAACACCTCAAGGCGGCTGCGAAGTCGCGCTAGAGCCTGAGCGCTTCAGCGGCCATGCGGCCACTGAGCAGGGCGAGCGGGATGCCGCCGCCCGGATGCGCGCTGCCGCCGGCAAAGGCCAGCCCACGCACTCGGCTGCGATTGCGCACGCGCTGGAAGGCGCTGGTCAGCCCGTTGGAACTGGGCCCGTAGATGGACCCGTGCCAGGCGTGGTAGCGGTCCCTCAAAAAGGTGGGCGGGAGGTCGTGCGTCCAGTGCACCTGACCACCGGGCGGGATGCCCAACCGTTGCCAAAGCTGTGCGTCGACCTCGCCTCCGTAGCCTTCGGGCCAGTTTGCGTGTCGATCGAGGGAGGGAGCGTTGACCAGCACGAACCAGTTTTCGGTGCCCGGCGGAGCGACGGTTGCGTCCACCTTCGAAGGCACCGACACATAGATTGTGGGGTCGGTCAGGGGCTTGGCTTGGTCGAAGATCTCGTCGAACTCGCGGCGGTAATCCTCGCAGAAAAAGACGTTGTGGCAGGCCAGCTCGGGACGTGGCTGGCGCAGCGCGATCAAACGAACGTACCCGCTGCCGGAGGCCTCCACCTTGGCGTAGCGCTTTTGGGCCGCGGCTGCGTCGGGATGCTGTGCGAGGAGTTCGCCGGTGAGCGCGGCAACGGCGTCGGCCGCGACGACCACCCCTGCCGTATCCATGCTTCCACTACGCTCGGTTTCGACGGCGGTGACCCGTCCGCGCTGAAAGACAACTTCGCATACGCACTCCTCGGTGCGGATGTCCACACCGCTTTGGCGGGCCAGGTTTTCCAGGGCTTGCACCATCGCGTAAAGCCCCCCGCGCGGGTGCCAGGAACCGAAGGCCATTTCGGCATAGGCAATCACGGCAAAGGTGGCGGGCGTGCGCCAGGGGTCCGAGCCATTGTAGGTGGCGTAGCGCGAGAACAATTGGAGCAGGTGCGGCTCGCTAAAGTGATGCTCCAGGCACAGGCGCAGGGTCCAGGGTCGCAGGGCTTTCAAGCCGGCCAGGGCTTGCAGCGGCGAAACTTTGAAGAGCGTGCGCGCCTCAAACGGGTGAAACAAAAACAGTCGTCCGGCGCCCTGCCAGAGGTTTTTGGAAAAGCGCCAGAAACGGTCGAAGTCGTCGAGGGCATCGGGGAACGTCTGCGCCACGCCCTCGCGAAAACCTTCGTGACTGCCCGGTGCATCGAAGGTGAGTCTGTCGGCAAAAAAGTAGCGGCAAGCCGGGCTCAGACGGACCAGGTCCAGGTGATCCTCCAGGCGGTGGCCCGCCACCTCGAAGACCGAGCGCAGCACATCGGGCAGGGTCAGCAGCGAGGGACCGGTGTCGAAGCGATGGCCTTCGTGCTCGATCAGGTTGCACTTGCCGCCGACGCGCTCGTTTTTTTCGAAGAGCGTGACGTCGTGGCCGCGGGCTCGCAGGTGGATGGCGGCCGACAGTCCCGCCAGGCCCCCGCCGATGACCGCTACCCTGCCCTCACTCGACATTCTGAACCTGCTCGCGGAAGCGCTCGAGTTCGTTCTTGGCTTCGATGACCGTACGGGTGATCGAAAGGTTGTTGGCCTTGCTGCCGATGGTGTTCAACTCGCGGTGAATTTCCTGGCAGAGAAAGTCGAGCTTGCGCCCGACCGGCTCGCTCTCATCGAGCATCGACAGGCCCTGATCGAGGTGACTGCGCAGACGGGTGAGTTCCTCGGAGATGTCGCAGCGGTCGGCAAAGAGGGCGATTTCACGCAGCACGCGCTCGTCCTGCAGATCGATTTCGAGACCGGCCTGACGCAGGCGCTGGAAAAGGACTTCGCGATAGCGCTCGACGGAGCCGGGGGCGTCTTCGGAGATGGCGTCGTGGGCCTCGCCCAGACGTCCGAGGCGCTGCTCCAGGTCCGCGCGCAGGGCCGCTCCCTCGTTCGTGCGCATTTGCAAGAGCTGGGCGAAAGCTTCGTCGACGGCCTGCTCGACAATGTTTTGAAACGGTTCGAGTTCGGGCAGATCGGTGCCGCCCGCCTGTGAGAGCACAAGCCGGATGAGGGCGTCGACGTCGGGCTCAAATGGCAGTCCGAGGGTGTGCGCGGTTTGCTTCAGGCGCTCGAGGGTGCGCGTGAGTTCGGCATCATCCCAGGAAAGTCCGGCGCTGTCGTTGTCGCGGTCGACACGGATGGCCACCGAAATTTTGCCACGGACGAAACGCTCACGAGCCTGTTCGGTGACGCGTTTTTCAAGCGCCTGCCACTCGCGAGGGACGGTGAGCGCGACTTCGAGATTGCGCCGATTGACAGAGGAAACCTCGACGCCGATCGCCAGCGGTGGTTGGGAAGCCGAGCCTCCCCCGTAGCCGGTCATGCTGCGCATCATGCGGGGGCGTGACCGTCCAGAAGGCGGGCGGCTTCCTGCACGTCCTTGTCGCCGCGTCCGCTCAGGTTGACCAGCAGGATTTGCTCGGGTGAAAGCTCGCGGGCACGGCGGACGGCGTAGGCGATGGCATGGGTCGACTCCAGCGCGGGAATGATCCCCTCGACCCGTGAGAGCAGCTGGAAGGCTTCGAGGACTTCGTCGTCGGTGGTGTAGCCGTACTGAATCCGCCCTGAATCGTGATAGTAAGCATGTTCGGGCCCGATGGCCGCGTAGTCCAGCCCGGCCGAGACGGAATGCGTGCCTTCGATTTGCCCGTCGGGATTCTGCAGGATGTAGGTCTTGCAGCCTTGAAGAATGCCGACTTTGCCGCCGGCAAAGCGCGCGGCGTGTTCGCCGGGCGAGAGCGTGCGGCCCCCGGCCTCGACCCCGACCAGCTTGACCTGAGGGTCGTCGATAAAGTCGAAGAACAACCCGATGGCATTACTGCCGCCGCCGATGCAGGCGCAAATTTCGTCGGGCAGACGTCCTTCGCGCTCGAGGATCTGCGCGCGAGCTTCCTGACCGATGACCCGGTGGAAGTTGCGCACCATCATGGGAAAAGGATGCGGGCCGTAGGCCGTGCCGAGGATGTAGTGCGTGTCGCGCACGTGGGTCACCCAGTCGCGCATGGCCTCGTTGACAGCTTCCTTGAGGGTTTTTTGGCCGGCCTCGACGGCGCGCACTTCAGCGCCGCACAGGCGCATGCGGTAGACGTTGAGCGCTTGCCGGCGCATGTCTTCGGCGCCCATGTAGATGGTGCAGTCCAGGCCGAAACGGGCGGCGGCGGCGGCGGTTGCCGTGCCGTGCTGGCCCGCGCCGGTTTCCGCAATCACGCGGCGTTTGCCCATTCGCTTGGTCAGCAGAATCTGGCCGAGGACGTTGTTGATCTTGTGCGCGCCGGTGTGAAGCAGATCCTCGCGCTTAAAGTAGATTTTTGCCCCGCCGCAATGCTCGGTGAGCGCCTCGGCGAAGTACAGACCGGTGGGCCGTCCGGCGAATTCGCGCAGGTGAAAGGCAAGCGCGTCGACAAAGCGCGGGTCCTCGCTGGCTTCGAGGTAAGCACGGGTCAAATCCTCCAGGGGTGTGATCAGCGTTTCGGGCGCGAAACGGCCTCCGTAGTCGCCAAAGCGTCCGGCCTCATCGGGCAGGCGCAGGCGCGTGGGCAATGGGTCGGCGAGAGCTTGGCTGGCCATGGTTCAACCGTATACAGCTGCGTCGCAAAAACAACCGCGATGTGCGCCCACGGTCAGAGCCGCTTGACGGCGATCAGGGTGAGGTCGTCGAGGAGATCGGTGGTGCCACCAAAGCGCTCGACGCTGGCGATGATGCCTTGGTTGAGGCCGTGGGCGGAGCGGTCACGCAGACTGCTGACGACGTCGGCCAGACGCGCCGAGGAAAACTCGGCCCCCTCGCGGTTGGCCGCTTCGGTGACGCCGTCGGTGTAGAGCACCAGGATGTCGCCGGGGCGGAAGGGCACGGTTTTGTCAACCAGCACGGCGTCGAAGACTTCCGGCGGGACCATGCCCACGGCCATGCCCTCGGTCTGGAGCATCTGCGCGTTGAACCCGCCGTTGAAAGGGTCCTTTTGCAGGAGCAGCGGCAGCTCGTGCCCGGCGCGGGAAAAGGTCAGCTCCTCGCGTTCGGTGTCGACGATCACGTAGGTCATGGTGACGAACATGTCCTGGCGGATTTCACCGGCGATCTCGGCGTTAAGGGCGCGCAGCACCTCCGCGGGCGAGTCAAAGCGCCGCGCGTAGTGGCGGAAGTTCGTCTGGCAGATGGTCATGAGCAGCGAGGCGGGCACGCCCTTGCCAGAAACATCGGCGATGGCGAAGCCGTAGCGCCCGTCTTCCAGCGAGAGAATGTCATAGAGGTCACCACCAATTTTCTGGGCCGGCTGGTAACAGGCATCGATCTCCAGGTGCCGGGTTTTGGGAAAGGATGCCGGCAGCAGCATTCCCTGGATCGAACTGGCCAGGGTCAGATCGAAGTCCATTTTGTTCTTCTCGATCTGCAGGTGAATCAGGTCGCTGTTCTGGATGACCATGGCGGCCTGGTCGGCCAGCGATTGCACCAGCGAAAAATCGGTCTGGTTAAAGGCCATGCCGTCGGCTGGGTTGACCACGGCCAGCACGCCCAGCACCCGCCGCCGAAACATGATGGGTGCCGCGATGATGCTGCGCACTCGCAGCGACGCATCCTCGTGCTGGTAAACGCGGGTGTCGCGTTCGGCGTCTTCGATGAGGATGGCCTTGCCGCTTTCGGCCACCGCGCCCATCAGCCCTTCGCCCAAGGCATAGCTCTCCGAGCGAAAAATACGCTCGATGAGGCGCGCGCGGGTCGCCGGCGCCGAGGCCTGACTTTTGGCCTGTTTCTTTTGCGGTGGGAAGAGCCCCTGCATGGCGGCCCCGCGAAGGGAGTCGTCCTCTCCGCGTTGAAAGACCGCCGCACTCATGGCGCCGGTGCTCAGGGTGGCGGCTTTGACGATGCGGTTGAACAGCTCCTTGCGGTCGACACCCTCGCCCATCGCCTCAACGAGGTTGTGCATGAACTCGACGACGATCTGCTTCTCCTGCTGAAGCATCTGCTTCTCTTCGTCCAGGCGAACGTTTTCGCGGCGTGCCTTCAAATGCACCCACCACACGCCGATCCCGCCAAGGAGCGCTCCCGCCAGGAACCACCACATAGCCTGGGGAAGCTAGGCAGGCCGCTAGCTTTCTTCAACCTGGTTTTTGAGGAACGTGATCACGTCTTCGAAACGACGGGCATTGGACTGATCGGCCTCGACCAGGTTTTTGTGCGCCTGCAGGACGATGCGTGCCTCCTCGTCGTGGGTGACGGGCTTGGACTCGAGGGCCTCGTCGTGTTGCGGATCGTGTGACGCGCCCTGCGGCTCGCCTTCGACGACGCGCGCAATGCGGTGCAGGCCAAGGTTGTGGACCAGTTCGCGATTGCGTTCGCCCATGCGACAGAGCAGCAATTCGCCCGGGGGGTCGCGGCGACGCAGGGCCAGGGCAACACCGGCCATGATGCCCAAAAAGGTGCTGTCCATGCCGCCACAGTGGCCAAAGTCCACCGCGATGCTGCCCTTGCCCTGACGCACGAGCTGTTCGAGCGCGGGGCCCACCGGCGTGCAGTTGAGATAGTTTGCCCGACCCTCAATGCGCAGCACGGCGGGTTCGGAATAGGCGTCTATGAGAAAGACGGGGCTCTTGGAGTCGGGCATACCGGGGTGGCCAGAAAGTTGGAGGCCCTCCAAGGACTCAATCGGTCACTGCAGCAAGTTCCTGAGCACGTAGGGCAGGATACCGCCGTTGCGGTAATACTCGGCTTCGATGGCGGTGTCCACGCGCACCGAGACGGGCACCTTGGCTTCGCCATCGGGGCGGACAACGACCAGCTGCGCTTCCGAGCGGGGAATGATGCCCTCTTCGAGGCCTTCGAGGCGGAAGGTTTCCGAGCCGTCTAGGCCGAGGGTGTCGGTGTCGACGCCATCGGTGAATTGCAGCGGCAACACGCCCATGCCGATCAAATTGCTGCGGTGGATGCGTTCGTAGGACTTGGCCACGACGGCGCGGACGCCCAAGAGCGCGGTGCCCTTGGCCGCCCAGTCGCGCGAGCTGCCCATGCCATAGTCGGACCCGCCGAAGACGATCAGCGGCGTGCCTTCGTTGGCATAGTGCTGGCAGGCATCGTAAATGGGAACGATTTCGCCGCTGGGCTGAAGCTTGGTGTAACCGCCTTCTTTGCCCTCGGCCATGCGGTTTTTGATGCGAACGTTGGCGAAGGTACCGCGGGTCATGATGCGGTCGTTGCCCCGGCGCGAGCCAAAGGAGTTGAACGCCGCAGGTTCCACGCCCTGCTCCACCAGGAAGCGACCAGCCGGACCGTCCTTGGGAATGGAGCCCGCCGGCGAGATGTGGTCGGTGGTCACGGAATCGCCCAGGATGGCCAGCGCGCGCATGGGCTTGTCGAAGCCTGCTGAGGCGCCCACGTCCTCGGTGAAACCTTCGAAGAACGGCGGGCGCTGGATGTAGGTCGACTGGGCGTCCCACTGGTAGGTGGTGCCGCCTTCAACGGGAATGGCCTTCCACTGCGGGTTGGCCTCGGCGATGTCGCTGTACTTTTGCCGGAACATTTCCGGCTTCAGGCCACTGGAAACGAGTTCGGCAATCTCGGCCTGAGTTGGCCAAAGCTCGCGCAGGTAAACGTCCTGGCCGCTCTCGTCCCTGGCCAGCGGTTCGTTTTGGAGATCGATGTCGACGCGACCGGCCAGCGCATAGGCGACCACGAGCGGGGGTGACATCAGGAAATTTGCCTTGATGGAGCTGTGCACGCGTGCCTCGAAGTTACGGTTGCCTGAGAGCACGCTGGCGCAGACCAGGTCGCCCTCCTTGATGGCGGCTTCGATGGTCTCGTCGAGCGGACCGCTGTTGCCGATGCAGGTGGTGCAGCCGTAGCCAACGAGATTGAAGCCGATCCGGTCGAGGTAGGTCTGCAGGCCGGTCTCGTTGAGGTAATCGGTCACCACGCGCGAGCCCGGCGCGAGGCTGGCCTTGACCGTAGTGTCGACCTGGAGCCCGCGCTCGACGGCTTTCTTGGCCACCAGCCCGGCGGCGATCATGACCGAGGGGTTACTCGTGTTGGTGCAACTGGTGATGGCGGCAATGAGTACCGAGCCGTGCTTCAAGGTGGCGTTGACACGGCGGCCCGACGCCAGGGCTGCGGGTGTGGCCGGGCGATTCTCGACCATCTCAGTGGCGTTGCGCGGTTCGGCCTCGGCTGCTTCAAGAGCGCCGCCGGAAGGTCCTTGGGTCGACACCGCGGCTACCTGCGGGACCTTAACGGTGCGTCGCAGGTCATCCTCGGTCTTGCCGTAGCCGCCTTCAGCAGGCGAGACGCTCATCAGCTTGAGGAACTCGCCTTTGAGGTCAGGGACAGTGATGCGATCCTGCGGACGCTTCGGACCGGCCACGCAGGGCACGACGCCGCCCATGTCCAGGTCGAGCACTTTGGTGTAGTCGACCTCGCCTTGGCGTGGAATGCCGAAGAGCCCCTGCGCCTGGAGGTATTCGCGAACGAGCGCGACCTGCGGTTCCGGGCGACCGGTCAGCTGGAGGTAGTCGAGCGATTTTTCGTCGACCGGGAAGTAGCCCATCGTCGCGCCGTACTCCGGAGCCATGTTGGCGATGGTCGCGCGGTCGGGCAGCGAAAGCTTGGCCGCGCCCTCGCCAAAGAATTCGACAAACTTTCCGACGACCTTCTCCTCGCGCAGCATCTGGGTAATGCGCAGGGTAAGGTCCGTCGCCGTGACTCCCTCGGCCAGTTCCCCGCTCAGGTGAACGCCGATGACTTCGGGCGTTTGGAAATAAACGGGCTGGCCGAGCATGCCGGCTTCGGCCTCGATCCCGCCGACCCCCCAGCCGACCACACCCAGTCCGTTGATCATGGTGGTGTGCGAATCGGTGCCGACCAGACTGTCGGGATAAAAGACGGTTTCGCCCTTTACCTTGGCCTCAAAAACGACGCGGGCAAGGTACTCCAGGTTGACCTGGTGGACAATGCCGATGGCTGGCGGCACCACCGAAAACGTCTCGAAGGATTGCTGCCCCCACTTGAGGAACTCGTAGCGCTCGCGGTTGCGCTCGAACTCGATCTGCAGATTGGCGTTGAAGGACTCGGCGGTGCCGGCCCGGTCGACTTGTACGGAGTGGTCGACCACGAGGTCCACGGGCACGAGCGGCTCGATCATCTTGGGGTCGCGGCCCAGGTGGGCCACCGCGTCGCGCATGGCTGCCAGGTCCACCAGCAGCGGCACCCCGGTAAAGTCCTGCAAGACGATCCGAGCCACGACGAAGGGAATCTCCTCGGTCGAGGGCGACGAGGCGTTCCAGTTGGCCAGGTTGCGGACGGCCTCTTCCGTCACGGTCTGCCCGTCGCAGTGACGCAGCACGGCTTCCAGCACGACGCGCAGGCTGATCGGCAGGCGACTGACCGGCCCGACGCCGGCCTCTTCCAACGCCGGCAAGCTGTAGAGATACCCTTTTTGTCCCGCGCTGGACTCAAACGCGCGGACACACTTCAACGGATCGGAGAGCGAATGCATGTTAGCAGTAAAGGATGCGGCAATTCCACGCGGGTGGCAAACCCGCGTTGAGATACCCGGTCGACGGAGGGCCAGGGGCCTCGCTTAGCCGGCCAGCGCGGCCTTGACGGCGTCGAAGTCAGGCAGCTGCTTCGGATCGTCGGAGGCGCCGCTGTAGAGGATTTTTCCGTCGGTACCGATGACGTAGGCCGCCCGCTTGGCCACTGCGTGGAAGCCCAGCAGTTCCTCGAAAAGCACGTCGTAGGCGCGGCAGACCTCGCGGTTGAAGTCGCTGAGCAGGGGGAACTCGATCTTCTGTTCGCGGGCAAAGACTTCGAGCGCGAAGGGGCTGTCGACGGAAATTCCGAAAACCTTCGCGTTGAGATCTTTGTAGGCCTGAATGCCCGATGAGACCATGCACATTTCCTCGGTGCAAACGCTGGTCCAGGCCAGCGGGAAGAACAGCAGGACGACCTTGGAGCCGGCAGTTTCCTGGCTCAGCGTGACGTCCTTGAGGTCGCCGGAGGTCTTGGATTTGAGGGTGAAATCGGGAGCCTGGGTGCCAATGGAGAGTGCCATGAATCGGTCGTGTTGCGGTTGCGTGTTGGAACGAAAAGCGGCAGTAAAGAATCGGCCCGGGGGCAAGGCAACCGCGTTCGCCGCGTTTTTTACCCACAGGCTCTGGCCGCTGAAAATGGCTTTGCCCCGAAGGATTCGCAGCCTAGGGTGCGGGGTTTTCATGGACGTTCTGGAGACCATCCGCCGCAACACCGAGGCCTGCATCGGCGAAGAGGCCCTGCTCGAGCGCATTGCCGCGGGCAAGCGCCTGCGCATCAAGCTGGGGGTCGACCCGACGCGCCCCGACCTCACTTTCGGGCACCTGGTCGTCTTCAACAAGCTGCGCCATTTCCAGGACATGGGCCACCAGGCGGTGCTCATCATCGGCGATTTCACCACTTCGATCGGCGACCCCTCAGGCCGCTCGGCTACGCGCCCGCTGCTGACGGAGGCGGAGATTCAGGCCAACGCGCAAACCTACGCCGAGCAGGCTTTCCTCATCCTGGACCGGGCCAGGACCGAAGTGCGTTTCAACAGCGAGTGGTTCGGTCAAATGAGCTTCGCCGACACGCTGTCTTTGGCCCGGCACATGACGGTAGCGCGCATGCTCGAGCGCGACGACTTCGCCAAACGTCACTCCGCGGGCAGCCCGATTTCCCTGGTGGAGTTTCTCTACCCGCTGGTGCAGGGCCACGATTCGGTGGTGCTGGAGGCAGACGTTGAGTTGGGCGGCAGCGACCAGCTCTTCAATATGCTGGTCGGGCGTCAGTTGCAAAAGGATCAGGGCCTGCCCGAGCAGGCGGTCATCACAATGCCGCTCCTGGTCGGACTGGACGGGCATCGCAAGATGTCCAAAAGCCTGGACAACTACATCGCCTTCAACGACTCAGCCAAGGAAATGTTCGGCAAGGTCATGTCCATCTCTGACGAGACGATGTGGACCTACTACCGCCTGCTGCTGGAAACCAGGGAAACCGAAATCGCGGGCCGCCAGCAGGACGAGCACCCGATGGAGTCCAAGAAGCAGCTGGCCGTGGCCCTGGTGGCGAAGTTTCATGGGCAGGAGGCGGCGCTGAATGAGCGCGCGCAGTTCGAGCAGGTTTTTTCCAAGGGCAAGCTGCCGGACGAAATGCCCGCCTTTGCCTGGGACGACCTGAGCGCCGAGGGTGAGGCCAGCGTGGTCGACCTGGCCGCCAAGACGGGCCTCTTTCCCAGCAAGAAGGAGATCAAACGGCTGCTGGAACAAGGTGCCCTGAAGGTCAACGAAGTCGCCGTGGATAAAACCGCGCCCCGCCTTCACCGGCCCGCCGAACCGCTCGTGGTGCAGGCCGGCAAGCGGATCTTTTTCCGGGTCACGCCTTGAGTTGGGCGGCGGCGTCGCGGTCGACCAGCCAAGTGACGCGGTCGGCGTGTTCTGCCAGCAGCTGGATAGGCTGGGTCAACGGATCGGGCGGTCCATCCAGGACAGAGACCAGGCGCGCGGCCTTGGCGGCACCGCAGACCAGCGCGACGATTTCGCGACAGCGGTGCAAGCCGGTTGGCGTCACTGTCAGCCGCCAGCCCTTTTCCGCAACCTCGACGGCGGCAACGTCGCCCGATACCGGGTGCTGCAACAATGGACTGCCTGGAAAAAGCGAGAGGGTGTGCCCGTCGTCGCCCATGCCGACAAAGCACAGGTCGTAGAGGCGGTCGGTGCCGGCGCGTTCCTGCCAGATGCTGGCATACATGGCAGCGGCTTCCTCCGCGCCCAGTTCTACCGGCCAGGCGATCTTGGCGTTGCTGGGCAGGGCCAGGGGCGTCAGCAGTTCGCGGTCGAGGTTGCCCAGATTGCTCTCGGGATCGGACGGATGGACCATGCGCTCGTCGCTGACCGTCCAGAGCAGGTGACCCGTCGCCTCGCGCGGGAGCCTGTGGTTTTCGACAATCGAGCGAAAAAGCGCCTTGGGGGTGGATCCGCCACTGAGCGCCACCGAGGCGGGACGGCTGGCGGAACCGCCCAAACCGACGCGTTCGATGCGCCGGGCGGCTTCGGCGAAAACCGCTTGGGTGTCATCGATCTGGAGGCGTCCGTAACTGGTGATGCGTTCGTTCATCGGCACAGGGGCTCAGTCGAAGAAGCAGGCCTCAGCGAGCGTCTTTTCGGGTGAAAGGAAACCGGCGTGGAGCGAAAAACTGACCCGTCCCGTGCCGAAATCCGCCGTCAGCGACGCCGACTCGGTCTCCCGGTCCAGTGTCCATTCCAGGTGCTTGTCGGACGAGGCGTAGGTCCACTCCATCGAGAGGTGCGCATCGTCTCCGGGCCGCGCTTCAAACTGCGTCTGGAAGGTGCTGCCAATGCCGCTGGCCCGTGCGCAGCCTTCCAGGCAATCGCCCACCCAGGCCAGGAGATTGCGCCCTTCGCCGCGCATGCGCTCGCTCGCGTCCAGGCGGACGGTCGTCAGCCCTTCGCAGAGCGCACTGGGTGGGGTGCCGCTGAGGAATTGGCCCAGGGACTGCCGCAGCGGCAGAAGACGGGCGCGGGCGAGGTCGCGCACCAACGCGGGCTGCGGCCAGGCAACGGCGCTCAGGTCCTCCGTTTCCACCGAGGAATCGTAGAGCACGCGGCGGCATTTTCGCACAAACTCCAGCAAATGCGCTTCGATTTTGGCGGGCGGAATTTTGTAGCAGTAATAGCTGGTGGGCAGGTCGTTCTCGAGCCAGATGGAAACCATGTTGTCGAGGAAGTCCGCCTCGTGGAGGTGGTAGCGCAGCATGAGCGCCTCGCAGCAGGTGCGCTGGCGCAGTCCACGGCCCACGTAGCATTGGGAAAAGAGCTTGGCGCGGTGGTGAGGCTCGGCGTCGCCCTCGTCACTGGGACAGAGCACAACGATGCGGCACGGATAACGCCGGGCAAACCCCAGCGCCGTCTGGAAGAGCGCGTTAGCTTCAGCCTCCTCGGTCTCCAGACCGAAGTGCAAAATGAGGTTCATCTGCGAGGCACGGTACTCCGAGGGGAGCGCGTCGATGCCAGGTGCCTCGCGTTCGACGGCCCACATTTTGGCCAGGGCCGACTCCACTTGAGGCATCGGCATTTCCTGACCGGGGAGGGTTTCAAAGAGCAGTGCCATGGGAAAAAACCAACAATGTGAAAGGGGGGAATGTGAATGAACCGTCTCCGAGTCAGCGACTTCGTGCTCAATGGTACGTATCGCTCAGCCGTCGACTCCTTCAATCCATCGCCTCATGGTCCGGCGCGCCGCCATTCGTGGTTGCTTTCCCACAGAAGCTTGTCGGCGGCCAGAGGTCCCCAGGAGCCGGCGCGGTATTCCTGGAGGCCTTTCTGCCCGAGCGCTTCCCAGGCTTCGAGGACCGGTGAGTAGAGGGCCCACGAGGTTTCAGTTTCATCGCCTCGGATGAACAGTGTGCTGTCGCCCACCATCGCATCCAGAATCAGGCGTTCGTAGGCCTCCGGGGTGTCCGAGCCGAAGGTGGTCGCGTAGCGGAAATGCATCTTCACCGGTTGGGTGCGCGTTTCCAGGCCAGGCACCTTGGAGTTAACCAGCAGCGTCGAACCTTCATCGGGCTGAATGCGCATGACCAGGGTGTTGGGCGCGAGGTCGAAGCGGCGGCGGTCGGTGAAGAGACTGCCGGGAGGCTGCTTGAACTGCACGGCAATCTCGCTGACGCGCCGGGCCATGCGTTTGCCTGAGCGCAGGTAAAAAGGTACGCCCTGCCAGCGCCAGTTGTTCACCCGCAGGCGAATCGCGGCGTAGGTCTCGGTGTGAGAGGATTCGGGGATGTCGTCTTCCTCCATGTAGCCGCGTACCTTGTCGCCGCTGATCAGCCCATCGGTGTAACGCGCCCGCACGACGTCGCTGGGCTCACCTTCGGCCCGAATCGGCTCGATGGCCTTGAGCAGCTTGACCTTTTCGTCGCGTATCTGCTCGGCCTCCAGGGAGACGGGTGGTTCCATCGCCACCAGCGCCATCAGCTGCATGGTGTGGTTCTGGATCATGTCTCGCAGCGCGCCGGACGTGTCGTAGTACCCAGCTCGCGAGCCCACGCCGACGCTTTCGGCCACGGTGATCTGTACGTTGTCCACGTAGCGACGATTCCAGACAGGCTCAAAAATCGCGTTGGCAAAACGCTGCACAAGCAGGTCCTGCACGGTCTCCTTGCCCAGGTAATGGTCGATGCGGTAGACCTGTTCCTCGTCGAACTGCGACTGGATGACGCGGTTGAGTTCCTGGGCGGAGGCCAGGTCGTGCCCAAAGGGTTTTTCGACGATGACCTTGGATGCCAGCGCCTGGCCGCGATTGCGCGAGGCCAGTCCAGTGGCACCGAGGTTCTCCAGGATCGGCTTGAACACACTGGGCGGCGTGGAGATGTAGAAGACCACCTGGAAGGCACGGTCGTGCGCTTTTTCGTGCGCCTCAATGCGTTCGCGCAGCCGCTCGAAGGCCTCGCGATCGTCGTAGCCGCCCTGGTGAAAGTAGGTTTCGTCCTCCACGCGCTGCCAGATGTCCTGGTTGAGTTCGCGGCGTGAAAAGGTCTCGATGTCCTTGCCGTTGCCAGTGCGGAAGGACTTGTCGGGCACATCGCTGCGGCCAAAGCCAATGAGGGAAAAGTCGCTGGGCAGCAGGTTGTCGTAACTGAGGTTGTAGAGCGCCGGGATGAGCTTGCGCTTGGTCAAATCGCCGGAGGCACCGAAGATGACGAGGATGGTCGGGGCGGCCCCACGGTGTTTGCTCAGCCCCTGCAGGAAGGGATGACGTTGCGGTTCGCTGGCGGCTTGGGTCATGGGGGGTGGGGGGAAGGGCCGAAAGTGTGCGGACGGCTGGGCAGTACAGTCGCTCTAGGTGCTCAGGTCGATGTTCTCAAAATGCTTGGGCAGAAAGTCGCCCGTGTCGGACTGGGTCACTTCGACCAGATCGAAGCGGAAGTGGTCGGGCTTATTCCGCAAGGCTTGTAAATAGGCCGAGGCGGCTCGCTTCAAGGCCTGTTTCTTCGGGCGGCTCAAACTGTCGAATCCCGCGATGCGCGCCCCGCTCTGACGTGTGCGCACCTCCACGAAAACCAGAACCGGACCCTCGCGGCAGACCAGGTCAAGTTCCAACCGGCCTCGACGCCAGTTACGAGCCAGGATCTTGAAGCCCTTGCGCCGCAGCAAACGCGCGGCCTCGCGTTCGCCACGCTGACCGGTGCGAGCGCGGCTGGGCGGCGATTCTTTGGCCTTGGACACTCGTTGAAACAGACGCGCCCACATGCCGCTAGTTCCAAGCAAACTGGCCACAGCCGACAAGCCTGGAGCGCGGCAGCCGAGCTCAATCGCGGTCGCTCACCGGGTACGGCCCCTCGGCGAAGACGGTGTCGTGGTAGCCCTTGCAGCCCACCTCGCGCGACAACTGGCTGAAGGGTTTGGTCTGTGAACGCAGACAATCGAGGGCGTGTTGGAAGTCCCAGCGGGGATTCCAGCCTAGGTCGCGTCGTGCGGCGGTGTTGTCGTAGACGCGGTCGATGCCCTCGAGCATGCGCCAGCCCCGCGCCCGGAAGAGCGTTTCATACTCGGGATACAAGCGGCGTAACACACCTGGAACGTCGTGGCGAAGCTGGGTGGCGTGCTCGCGCTCAAACGGTGTGGTAGCCGAGATGATGTAGCGTCCGAAACCAAGCACGGCGGCACGGTGCAGGGCCCGCACGTGCGCCTCAACCACGTCCTCCAAATCAACACGGCGGTACAGCAGCTCGTTGACCTTCAGGTTGAGGTCGTCGAAGCCCTCGCGGCGCTGGCGGTTGTCGTCTTGCTCCGGGAAAAAGCGCGCAGTGCGCAGGACGATTACGGGCAGGCCGTCCTTGCGGGCGGACAGCTCGCAGAGCGATTCGGCGGCGGTCTTGGTCACTCCGTAGATGTTGCGCGGCAGCGGGCGCACGTCTTCGGTGATCCAGGCGGCGGGCGACTGTGCCCCCGGACGTAGCGCGTCGCCAAAGGCGCTCGTCGTGCTCGTGTAAATGAACGCGGACACCCCTGCGCGTAGCGCGGCCTCCAGCAGGTTGAGCGTGCCCGTCACGTTGGTGTCGATGAAAGCCTGCCGCGAATGCGTGCCCACGTGCGGTTTGTGCAAGGTTGCCGTGTGCAGGACCGCGTCCACCCCCTGCATGCAGGTGGCGACACAGTCGGCATCGACAATGGAGCCAACGTGGGTTGTGTACGGTGAGGGTTTCTGGTCGAGCCCGGTGACGGTGTAGCCCCGCTCGGGGAGCGTCCGCAGGAGGGCTTCACCGAGATGCCCGGCGCTGCCAGTGACCAAAATCCGTTGCATGCCGAAAGCGTTGCCGATCCCGTGCCAAAGGGCAATGGCCTCGCCTTGACCCGAGCGCCTCGGATGCAAAACCGGGCCGCATGCCGACGCTGCCTGCCCTCTCCCGCCGCTCGCTGATTGCAATGGACTCACCCTGGCGGGCGGTTTGGCCGCCGGGGCACTGCCCACCTTCAGCGCGTACGTGCCGCCGCCCACACAGCGCGGGTCTAGGAGGTTGTCGCCGTCTCGGGCACCGGAGCGTTCGCCTCCCGGGCTTCATCGCGGGAGACGGCTTCACCTTTGCGGCGGTCAAAGCGCATGGAAATCATCCGCGTCACGCCACGTTCCTCCATCGTGACGCCATACAGCGTATCCGCTGCCGCGATGGTGCGCTTGCTGTGCGTGATGACCAGAAACTGCGAGTAGCGCGTGAACTGGCGGAGCATCTCGATGAAGCGGCCGATGTTGGCGTCGTCGAGCGGTGCGTCCAGCTCGTCGAGCACGCAAAACGGGCTGGGCTTGACCATATAGATGGCGAAGAGCAGGGCCACCGCGGTCATGGTTTTTTGGCCCCCCGAGAGCAGCGAGAGGCTGCGCAGCTTGGTGCCGGGCGGGCGCGCGATGATCTCGATGCCGCTGTCTAGGACGTCCTCGGCGGTTTGCAGCTTCAGGTCGGACTCCCCGCCGCCAAAGAGCTGCTTGAAGGTGAACTGGAAATTTTCGCGCACCTGCCGGAAGGTGTCCTCGAAGAGCTGCTGCGAGGTTGTGTTGATCTCCTCGATGGCCTTGAGCAGCTCCTCCTTGGACGACCACAGGTCCTGACTCTGGCCGCTCAAAAAGTCGTGCCGCTGCTTCAATTCCTGGTACTCCTCGACGGCTCCGGGATTGACTTCGCCCAGGCTGAGCAGGCGCTGGCGCAGGTCTTTGACTTCGGTCTCGACGCTGTTCCAATCGGTTTGTTCCATCGCCTGCAGATCGGCCTCGGCGGGCTCGCCGCGTTCTTTGCGCGGGAGTGCATCCAGGGAGGCACCGTCCTCCAGCTCATCGAGGTTGAGCCGGGTTTGAAAGACTTCGTCGGCCTGCCAGAGCGATTGCCGCCAGTCGACCGCGTCCAACTCCAGACCGTAGTCACCGCGGGTTTTCTCCGCCAGGAAATCGCACTGTGAGCGCTCGGTCGAGAGGGCCAGGCTGGCCTCGCTGAGGGCGTGCTCGTCGGTGCGCAAGGCGGTGCGCTGGGTGGCCAGCCGGTTTTCGATAGCGCTCAGCGCGCTTTCGTGGCTGGCGGTTTCGGCATGGTGCTTGTCCACGGAGCCGCGGGTGACGTCGAGGGTTGCCGTGAGTTGCCGCGCCTTTTCGGACTCCTCCGCGTTTTCGGCTTCCAGGGCTTCGATCTGCTCGGTCAGCGTGTCGCGCTCGTGGGCGCGGCGGACCGTGCGTTGCTCCAGATCGGCGAGTTGCTCGCGCGCCTCGGACATGCCGCGGTCCAGCAGTTGCAACCGCTGACGTTTCTCGGCCAGGTCCAGCCGGACTTCGGCGAGGGCCTCCCGCCGCTGCTCAACGCCCGAGCGATGATCGCCGAGGGCCTCCTCCGCCTGCGCCAGTTGGGTGCGGACAGTCTCGATGCGCAGTTCGGCTTCGCCCATGGCTTCGCGGGCTCGGGTGACCTCGGCCTCGGCTTGCCGGCGCTCCTGGTCGAGGCGCTCCATTTCGCAGGCGACTTTGGCGTGCTCGCTGGCCAGGCGCTCGCGTTGCTGTTGAGCCTGTTTGGCGTCGGCTTGGACCGCGCTGAGGGTCTCGCGTGCCTCGGCCAACTGGGCGCGGGCGGTTTCAACGCCCTGAGTCGCGGTGTCGAGCTCGGCCTGAAGGGTGCGGGTGGCGTCGGTCATTTGCGTCAACGCGTCGTTGGCGGCCTCGATCTGCGCCTTGCCCTGACGGATTGCCTCGGCGCGCTGCAAGAGGCCGCCGTCTCCTCGCTTGGTTCCGCCACGGGTCAGAATCAAGCCACGGGAATCAATGACGGTGCCATCACGCAGCGCCACCAGCTGGAAACGCCACGCAGGCCTCGCTTGCCACACCTCCAGCACCGCCTCCAAGGATTCGGCCACGAAGCAATCGGCCAGCAGGCGCGGCAAGGCGGACTGCGCAGACGCATCGGCGGAGTGGACCACCGCAGCGGCGGCGAAAACACCCTCGGGCACCTCCGCTGAGGGGGCCATTGCGTCTTTGGCTGGAACCGGAAATTGCAAGCAGGCACGGCCCAGCTTGGCCTCTTCAAGTGCGCGGGTCACGGCTTGGGCTTGCTCCATGGTTTCGAGGCCGACCGCTCCGGCGGCGGCGCCCAACAGTCCTTCGAGCGCATCTTCCCAGCCGCCGTCGATGCGCAGGTTTTGCCCGAAAGCACGGGCCGCTCCGCCTGACAGCACGTCGTCCTGGAGCTTGCCTTGGAGGATCGCTTTGGCGCCCTCACTGAAGCCCTCGAAGCGCGCCTGCAAATCTTCCAGCGTGGCGAGCCGCGCCCCCAGCCGCGCCACTTCGCGGTCGGCATCCTGAATGCGCGACTGATGGTCGCGAAAGCGCTGACGCTGCGCCTCTTCGGCTTGCTTTGCCTCGGCCAAACGTGTCTCGAAAGATTCGACTTCCGCCTGCGTCCGGGTGAGGGCGTCTCGTTGGCTTTGCTCGAGGGAAATGGCTTTTTCGGCTTCAGCCTGAAGCTGTTGCCGCTGATCGCGCAAGCCGGCGTGGCGCACCTGCAGCGTCTTGGTGTCCAGCTCCAGCGAGGTGCAACGCGAGCGGGTGCGGGTCAGCGCACCATCGGCGATCAGCTGTTCCTGGCGCAGTTGGCGCAAGCGCTCGTCGGCCTGTTGGAGGGCGTCCTCGGTTTGTCGCAACTCGCCCTCGCGCTCGCGGAAGGCACCGTCAGAGACGTCGACGAGTTCCTGCTGGGCTTGTTTTGAGGCGGCCTGATCACGTTCGCGCAATTGCAGGGCGGCCATCTGTTTTTCGAGATCGGTTTGCTCCGCCTCAAGCTGGACAATGCGCTCGCGCAGATCTTCGGCGCGCACCCGAGCCATCTCCGCCTGGGCCTCGGCGTTCTCCTTTTCCGAGCGCAGGTTGAAAAGGCTTTGCTGGGCCTGCTGAAGCGCGGCGGCGGCGGCGTTGCGGGCCTGCTTGAGTTGCTCGACTTGGGACTCGTCGCTTGCCAGCGCTTGCTGGGCCTGTGCCACCTGCGTTTCCAGAGTCTGCGTGCGCCCCTGCAACTCGGCGATGCGCGCGCCGCGAACGCTTTGCTGGTGGCTGAGAAAGGCGAGGTCGAGGTGGGTCAGGCGGTGCTTGAGCCGGCGGTAACGCAGGGCCTTGCTGGCCTGACGCTTGAGCGAACCGATCTGGCGGTCCACCTCTTCCATCACGTCGCTGACGCGCGCGAGGTTCTGGTCGACCAGAGCCAGTTTGTTGAGGGCCTCGCGGCGTTGGCTCTTGTAGCGGGTGATGCCTGCGGCCTCCTCGAAAATGGTGCGGCGCTCGGCTGGATTGGAGGAGAGCACCTGATCGATCTGCCCCTGCACCATGAAGGAGTACGAGACGCGGCCCACGCCCGTGTCCATGAACAGGCGCTGAATGTCCTTCAGCCGGCAGCCCTTGCCGTTGATGAAATAATCGCTGGAGCCCTCACGGGTAACGCGTCGGGCGATTTCGACTTCGTTGAACTCCGTGCCCAGTTGGGCCTCGCACTCGGCAAAACGCAGCGCCACCTCGCATTGGTGCAGGGGCTTACGCTGGTCCGTGCCCTCGAAAATGACGTCCTGCATCTTGCCCCCGCGCAGGGCCTTCGCGCTTTGTTCGCCGAGGACCCAGCGCACGCAGTCGACGATGTTGCTTTTGCCGCAGCCGTTGGGCCCGACGATGGCGGTGACGCCGCGATCCAGCTGCAAGACCGTACGGTCCGCGAAGCTCTTGAAGCCATTGATGACGACTTCCTTCAGGTACATGCGAGAGGCGCAGTCCCGTGACTGCGAAGGGTGTCGGGATGTGTCGGATGAAACCCCAGATAACACGCTGAAACGTCGCTGTCGGCAACCTCGAAGTCCACCCTGCGAATAAGTTGTGAAGAACCATGGGGGGCTCGTCGGTGGTCCAGTGTCCTGAGTCGATGGTCGATGGTCTTTGGTCCGGGGTCGATGGTCGGGTGCTGCACGTCTGGAAGATGAAGCTGGAGGTATTGGGCGGCCGCGTACTTCATTTGGCTGAGCCTGGTCGCTGCTGAAGTTTGAAAGCTCTCTTTTGATTCCCCCATCAGTACCTGGCTGCGCGCAGGATGAGCCACACGCCCAGGCCTTGAAAGAGAAGGTTGGGCAGCCAGATGAGCAGTTCGGGGCGCAGGCCGGGCTGATCCTCCAGCAGCTTGATCGCGAAGAGGCTCAGGTAAAAGGCCATGGCCAGGATGATGGCGAGGGCAAGGTTGGCGTAGGTTTCCTTGCGGCTGACGCGGATTCCCAGCGGGATTGCCACCAGCGTCAGCGAAAGGACGGCAAAGGAAATCGAGAAATTTTCGTGGATCCGCATGCGCACGCGCAGGTGGTCCTGCTCGGCATCATCGCCGCCGCCCTGCGCCAGCCGGGCCAGTTCCTGCTCACGGTTGAGCAGCTCCTCGAAGGTCAGCATGGAGAGCTTGCGCTCGACTTCGCCCAAGCCCAGCAGCTCGCTCAGGGGCAGCGCGAAGGGCACCGTTTCGGCGTCGAGCAGGACAAGCATCGGAGCTTCGCTGGCCGTGTCGACGGTGACATCTGGCTGGGTTTGCGACGCACGGTCGGCATCTGCCAGACGGGCTTCGGCCACCACGTCGAACAGGCGCATCTCGATCTTGGACTCATCCTCGGAGAGTTCGATTTCCCCGCGTTGCCCAACCAGGTAGGCCTGCAGGCGGCCCTCCTCGTCCATCCGCCAGACGTGCACGCCAAAGAGGGCTTCGCGCGTGCGCTCTTCCACGTAAAACACGGCCTCGGAAAAATCCGTGATGAAGACGCCGGGTCGGATCAGCCGCAGCGGATTATCGCGGGCGATGTTGGCCAGTTCGGTCTTGTAAGCTGTCTTGGCCAGGGGCGAGTAGAAGAAGTTGACCGCGGTGGCGAAGGCCACGCCGAGGATCGCGATGACGACCGGGGGCGCCGCGATTTGATACAGGCTCAGACCGGCGGCTTTCATGGCGGTGATCTCGCGATTGGCCGAAAGCCGACCGTAGACCAGCAGCGTGCCGGTCAACAAACCCAGCGGCAGCGCGAACGAAACCATGTACGGGATGATCCGCACCATGATCTGCAGGGCGGCCCACCAGGTCAGCTGCCCAGCGGCCAGCGGCTCGATGATGTCGCGCAACGCATTGACCGTGACCATCACGAAGACCAGTAGCGCCACCGAAAATAGGCTGGCCAGCAGCACTTGCTTGAAGACGTAACGGTGCAGTCGGTTCAACGCGGGGAAGTCTTTGGGGCCAGCTGAGGCGGGTCAAGCAACCGCCGTTTTGGCTTTTCGCCGGGGGCGTGGGTCCGCAGTCTCAGCGCATCATGGCCGATGCTCCTGTGACGACCCCCCACGACGCCGAAGTGCTGCGGATTTTTCGCGACAGCGGCGCTCTGCTGGAAGGTCATTTCGTGCTGCGCTCGGGTTTGCACAGCGGGCACTTTTTCCAATGCGCGCAGGTGTGCCAATACCTCGACAAGGTTACCCGACTGGCCGAGTTGCTCCTGGGCCAACTCCCCGTTGACCTGCTCGAGCGCGTGGAAACGGTGGTGGCTCCGGCGATGGGCGGGCTGGTCATCGGGCAGGAAGTGGCGCGGCAGGCCGGCAAGCGCTTTGTCTTTGTCGAAAAGGTGGACGATCGCCTGCAACTGCGCCGCAACTTCAAACTGGCGGCGGACGAGCCAGTGCTGATCGTGGAGGACGTGATCACGCGCGGCGGACGCGTGAAGGAAGCGCTCGAAATTGTGCGCCAGACCGGTGCTCGGACGAAGGCGGTGGCTGTGCTGGTCGACCGCAGTAATGGAGCGACCCGCTTCGATCCCATACCGCTTTTTCCGCTGCTGCGGATGACGTTTCCGACCTACGCCGCCGATGCGCTACCCGCGGAACTGGCTGCCCTGCCGGCAACCAAGCCCGGAAGCTGAAAGCCGCAAGCGCGCGCGAACTACTCGCGCAGGCGCAGGGCGAAGAAATTGCGCTGCCCCTCGTAGAGCACGTAGAGGCGGTTGAAACCGGGGCGGCGCAGCGCTTCGCGCATATCCTGGACGGACTCGATGGACTGGCCGTTGACCTCCAGGATGACCATCCCCGCGCGCATCAACTGACCGAAGGGCGAGTCCGCGCTGACCTCGGTCACGACGACCCCGTCGACGTCGTCTTCCAGGTTGAAGCGCTCGCGCAGGTCGCTGTTGAGCACGCGCATGCTCACGCCGTCCAGCACGGGCACAGCTTCGGAGCCGCCGCTGCTGATGCCGCTGGCGGCGAGCATCCCCTCGCGGTCGCCCAGGATGACGCTGATTTCTTCGGGCGCGCCATCGCGGAACACACGCAGACGCACTTCGCTGCCGGGCTCCAGTCGCGAAATCTTGAAACGCAGATCGGAAGCTGAGTCCACCTGCTGGCCGTTGACTTCGAGGATGATCTCCCCGTGGCGCAGACCGGCGAGTTCGGCGGGCGAGCCTTCGGTGATCTCGGTGACGAGCGCGCCCTTGGACGATTCGAGGCTAAACGAGCGCGCCAGGTCACGGTTCAAATCACTGATGCGGATGCCGAGAAAACCGCGCCGCACGCCTTCGCCGGTGACAATACCCTCCATGATGCGGCGCGCGAGGTTGACCGGGATGGCGAAGCCGATGCCGATATTGCCTCCGGAGCGAGAGAGGATCGCGGTGTTGATCCCGATGACGCGTCCGTAAGCGTCGACCAGCGGACCGCCGGAGTTGCCCATGTTGATCGAGGCGTCTGTCTGGATAAAATTCTCGTAGCCGCTCAGCCCGAGGATGCCCAAGTCAGTGCGCCCCACCCCGGAAACGATCCCCTGGGTCACGGTCAGACCGACGCGCAGCGGATTGCCTACGGCAAAGACCACGTCGCCCACGCGCAGGTTGTCGCTGTCGGCCAGGGTCAGGTACGGCAGCTCGGCGTCGACCTCGACCTTGAGCACGGCCACGTCGGTGTCGGGGTCCGAACCCACAATCTCGGCCTCAAATTCGCGCCCGTCGGCCAGCTTGACCAGGATTTCGTCGACCAGGTCTCCATCGCGGAAAGAAATCACGTGGTGATTGGTCATGATGTAGCCGTCGGCGGTTACAAGCAGGCCCGAACCTACGCCCTGCACCTCGCGTTCACGCTGACGCTGCGGCGTGTTGGAACCATCGGGCATCCCGTAAAAGCGGCGCAAAAAGTCCTCCAGCGGCGAGTTGAAGCCCGGCCGCGAGGGCACCTGCACCACGTTGGAGGTGGTGATGCTGACGACCGCCGGGGTCACCTCCTCGAGCATGTCAGCGTAGCTGGTCCGGAAGTCGCGATTGCTGCGGTCCAGCGGCGTGTCGTCAATGCGCAGGGTCAACTCGCCCGCAGCCGCGGAGGTGACCTGATGGTGGTATCCGAGGAAAACGGCACCGGCCAACAGGCCCAGTGAAAGAATGATCCAAAATCGCGTTTGCATCAGCTAAGACGGTTCCAAGGTTCGGGTTTCAGGAAAAAAGTCGTTTCAGAAAAGACTCCCGCCAACGTCAAAAGGTTCCTTGCGCGGCATCGTGTGGCGGTCAGTAGCCCTTGACGCGAAACAGGCCGGAGACGCTTTGGTTGCGGTGAATGCGCACGATCGCCTCGCCCAGCAGCGGGGCCACCGAGAGGACGGTCAGCGGCAGCCCGCGCTTGTCGACGGGGGTGCTGTCGGTGGTGATCAACTCATCGATGATGCCCTGCCCCAGTCGCTGGTAGCCGATTTCGTTGAGCACTCCGTGGCTGACCGCGGCGCGGACACTGAGGGCCCCCTGATCCTTAATCAGCTTGGCTGCGGCGGTGAGGGTTCCGGCCGTTTCGGTCATGTCGTCGACCAGCAGCACGTCGCGGCCTTTGACTTCGCCGACCAGGTCGAAGGCTTCGACGGTCGTCGCACTGGTGCGGCGCTTGCCGACAAAGCCCAGCGGTGCGCCGAGCATGTCGGCGTAAGCGGCCGCCATTTTCATGCCGCCTACGTCGGGGGAAAAGACGCTCAGGTTCCACTCGGCCTTGCGCCCTTCCAGGTACTTGAAGAAGACTGGCGAGGCGTAGAGGTGATCGACCGGAATGTCGAAAAAGCCCATGATCTGCTGCGCGTGCAGGTCCATCGCGAGCATGCGATTGGCCCCGGCCGAGACCAAAAGATTGGCCACCAGCTTGGAGGTGATGGGCACGCGGGGCTGGTCCTTGCGGTCTTGCCGCGCGTAGCCGTAAAAGGGCAGCACTGCCGTGATGCGGGCGGCCGAGGCGCGCCGGGCCGCAGCGATCATGATGAACAACTCCATCAGGTGATGGTTGGCCGGCTGGCAGGTGGGCTGGACGATGAAGACGTCCATCCCGCGCACGTTCTCGTTGATCTTCACGAAGGTTTCCCCGTCGGGAAAACACTCCACCTGGCACTGACCCACGGTCAGGTCGACCGATTCGCAGATTTCACGCGTCAGTTCGGGGTGCGCGCTCCCCGAAAAAATCTTCAACTCGCCACTCATGCCGCCACTCTCCTCGCCTGCCTGCTCTGGCCCGGCAATCAGGCCTTTTCCAAAGTGTCTTTCTCAAGAACGCCCTCAAGTTTTTCAACCCTTTTGAACAGGTCGGGCAGGCGCTGCTTGAGCACTTCCAAGCGCATTTCTAGGTGGAAAGGCCGCGCGGGCGAGCCCCGGACGTAGGCCTTCGGGTCGATGTCGTAGTTGATCCCGCTTTGCGCGCCGATGCGGGCTCCGTCGCCGATCTTGAGATGACCGGTCAAGCCGACCTGCCCGGCCAAAATCACGCCGTCGCCGATCGTACAGCTGCCGGAGATACCGACCTGCGAGATGACGAAGCACCCTTTGCCGATGACCACGTTGTGGGCGATCATGACGAGGTTGTCGACCTTGGTGCAGGTGCCTACGCGGGTGACCCCGAGTCGCGCACGGTCGATGGTGGTGTTCGCGCCGATGTCGACGTCGTCCTCGAGTTCGACAATCCCGACCTGCGGCAGGCGCTCAACGCCCTCGGGGGTTGGCTCGTAGCCAAAACCGTCGCCGCCGATGACCGCGCCGGGTTGGATGCGCACGCGCTTGCCTACGCGGCAGTAGCCGGCAATGACCACGTGACTCATCAACCGGGCCCCCTCCGCGAGGACCGCTTCGCGGCCCACCACGACGTGCGAATGCAAATAGACGCCCGCGCCGATACGCGCACCGGCTTCGACCACGCAATGCGGGCCAATGTAGGCGGAGTCCGCGACCTCTGCGGTGGGGTCGATCAGCGCGGTGGGGTGCCGTCCCGGCTCGACCGCAGGCCAGAGCGATTGCTCGACGAGCACGCACACGCGCGCCAGTGCAAGCGACGGATTGTCTACGAGCAGGAATGCTTGCCCTGCGCGCGGGCCCTCTCCCTGCCAGTCCGCCGGCAGCAGCACCACCGAAGCCTGCGTCGCGGCGACGTCGGCCTTGTACTTGGCGTTGCCGAGAAAAGACAGGTCGCCGGGTTGAGCCTCCTGCAAGGTGGCCACCCCGGTGACCGGCTGCTCCAGAGTCCCGAGAACGGACTCCGGCTGCACCCGCTCCCGAATTTGCTCGGGAGAAAAAGCGAAACGCATCGGCTGGGGTTGAGACACGCGCGGGCTAGTTGGCCGGCGTCGTGTTGATGATCTGGATGACCTGGTCGGTGATGTCGATGGCCTCGGTGTGGAAGATCACCGCCGCGTTGTACTCACCGGTGGAATTGAGCACTAGCGTGGCGCCGCGTTCCTTGGCCACGTCAGCCACGGTGATTTGGATGCGCTTGTAGTAGGTTTCCAGCAGAGAGCGGCCACGCTGAGCGAGCTGGTTGCGGTTGGTCTCGATAAAGTCTTGCAGCTCCTGGCGACGGGTGAGGATTTCCTGCTCCAAATCGCTGGCCTGGGATTCTATCTCCAGCTTGCGCTCGGCCGAGAGCATCGGGTTGGACAGGGCTTCCTGCAGCCCCTGATACTCCTCCACCTTGGTTTGACCGGTGGCCTGCAATTCTTGCACTTCTTCCTCCAGCTTTTCGCGGGCGCTTTCCAGCTCGTTGCGCTTTTGCTTGGCCTCGTCGATGCCGTCGAAGACCTGCCCCATGTCCACAGTCAGCACCGTAGTTTGAGCGAATGTCAGAGAGCTCAGGGCAAACATTGCGCCCAGAATCAGTATCAGTTGTTTCATGTCCGTTTGGATAAATGGAAATTAAAGAGAATGGTGGCTGCGTTGCGACAGGCCAAGCCCATTTTTGACGCTTCTAGGGACAGCAACTCTAGAAAACGGTGCCGAAGGAAAACTGGAACTGCGTGCCGTCGTCGTTGGTGTCGGAGGTCTGCAACGGGAAGCCCAGGTCCAGTCGCAAAGGCGCGCCCAGGAGCAGGACTCGCAGGCCCACCCCCCAGTTCGAGTTGTAGTCGGCCGGGTCGAAATCGAAGTCGCCCGAGTTGACGAACCCGACGTCGTAAAAGACCGCGAACCGCACCGGGTCGGCGATTTTGAAAATGTACTCGATCGAGCCGAAGGCAAAGGAGTTGCCCCCGAGCGGCTCGCCAAAGGGATCGGTCGGGCCCACTTCGCGGAAATCAAAGCCGCGTAGCGAGAACGGACCCCCCAGGAAGAAGCGGTCGAAGAACGGCGTGGGCTCGTTGCTGTACTCCCAGAGCGTGCCGATACGCCCGACAACCTGAATCACCTGATCGGCGAAATCGAAGGTGGGAATCCACCAGCCGCTACGCCCTTCGATGCGCCAGTAGTCGGTCTCGCCCTGGAACGGGCCGCCAGCCACCTCGGTGAGGAACTGCAACCGCGTGCCGCGGCTGGGGAAGATCAGGTCGTTGCGCGTGTCGCGCGTCAGCGAGAAACCGATCTTGGAGACGGTGCGCGAGCCCTCTTCGTCCAGAATCGGCGACGGGGCCAGCGGCGACACGTCGAAAATCTCCACCTGCTCAAAGCGGTAACTCAAGCGGCCCTCGACCAGCTCGAAGAGGCGTTTGCGGAAGTACACCTCGAAGCCCGTGCGCAGCTCGTCGAAAATGGCCGAGTTGAAGTCGGTTTCCGTACGGAAAGCCTCGAAACCGAAAGCCAGCCGGCGATCGAACAGCCAGGGCTCTTCGAAAGTGAGCAAAATCTGGTTGGAGCGCGAACCAATCGACAGGCGCAGGCGGAACTTCTGGCCGTCGCCCTGGAAGAATGAGCGATAATTGAACAGGTCGAAGTTCGATTGGGTGAGCTCGGCAAAGGCCACCACCCGCTCCACCGAGCTGAAGCCCGCCCCAAAGGTCACCTTGCCGGTCTGCCCTTCGCGCAGGGCGATGCGCAGGTTGCGGCGATTGGGAATGTTGATCGGCTCGGGCGAGAGGTTGATACCTTCGAAATAGCGGGTGTTGCGCAGGCGCGCCTCGCTGACTTTCATGCGCACCAGGTCGAAGGGCTCGCCTGGCTCCAGCGCCAGTTCGCGGATGATGACGACGCTCTTGGTCTTGGTATTGCCGATGAGATTGATGCTCTCGAGCAGGAACTGCTCGCTCTCGCGAATGCGGTAAACCAGGTCGATGGCGCCGGTTTCCAGGTTGGGGATGCGCTCGGCCCGCACAAAGGTGTCCAGGTAACCCTCGCGGCCGTAGACGTCGCGCAGGTTCTCGGCAACCTCGTCAACCTTGGAGGGCACGAACAGATCGCCCTCGTTCACCGTGACCGCCCGGAAGAGCAGGTCGTCGTCATAGAGTTCGTTGCCTTCGATTTTGATCTCACCAATGCGGTACTGGCGGCCCTCGTTGAGGGAGATGATCACGCGCAGCTTCTTCTTGCCGACGCGTTCAAAGACGGTCTCGTCCTCGTAGATCTCGATGTCGAGGTAGCCGTTTTCCTTGTAAAAGTCGCGCAACAGGTCGAGGTCATCCTCGAACTCGTCCTGCTTGAAACGGCCCGAACCGGTGATCCAGGACCAAAGGAAAAAGTACTCGCTGGTGATCAGGACATCCTCCAGCTCACCCTCCTTGAAGGATTCGTTGCCGGTGAAGTCCACGTCGATCAGGCGCAGCCGCTTGCCCTCCTGAATGCGGAAGCGCACCACCGAAAAGCCCGAGGCGCGGTCGCGTTCGATCTCGTAGTCGACGGTCGCCTCAGAGAAGCCCTTGCGCTGGTAGTAGTCGAAAATGGCGGCCGCATCGCGCTTGACCTGCACCTCGTCCATCGGGCGCCCGACGCTGGAAGACACTTCCTTGCGCAGCCGGCGGGTGGAGATCTCGTCGTTGCCGACGTACTGGATGGCCTCGATTTTGTAGTTGGGCACGACCACGAAGAGCAGGCCCAGCCCGTCGGTGTACTCCGGGTCGTCGATGACGTTGATGTACTCGAACAGCCCGGTGGCGTAGAGTGAGCGGATGGACTGGTCGACCAGGATGCGGCTGTAGGGCAGCCCTTCGCGCACGCGAATGTGGGCCATGACCGCCTCGGTGCTCACCGTGCGGGGTCCCTGGAACTCCACGCGGATACTTTCGATCAACGGAGCCTCCGGCGCGGCGGGCTGAGCCTGCGCTACAGCCGAAGGCGGCAACAGGACCGACGCGCACAGCGCCAGCACAAAGGCAATCCAAAGGGTGGAACACGGACGGGCTACCGGCATGACTTTATGGGGGGCCGGCTTTGGGAGCGCGGCTCGGATACACTCACGGAGCGGTGGCAAGGGTTTCTCAGCGCAACGCGAGGAGCGGGGTTACTCATCCTGTGCGCTGTAATTCTCAAAGCGCGTAAGGCGCCTGTTGAATGTCAAAGTGATGGTACCTATGGGTCCGTTGCGCTGCTTGGCAATAATCAAATCACGCCGGGGTGCCGGCTTGGCCTCTTCCTCTTCCTCGTTGGCGCGGCTGCACTTGGCCAGCAGCAAGACCACATCGGCGTCCTGCTCGATCGAGCCGGACTCGCGCAGGTCG
>JBHJGQ010000011.1:0-133025 GCA_050331595.1 Opitutales bacterium | reverse complement strand
CCAGCGCGAGGACGGCATGATCTGGGACAAGTGCAAGCGGATGCTCCACTCTGACCTGCAAAACTACCGCGACTACGAATTTGCCGAGGGCGACTTCATCCGAAAAATCCCCGGTCACCCGCAGCGCCGCTGGCAGCGCGTGCCCGTTGAAAACGACGTCGAGTACCTCTTCATCGAAGGCCTGTACTACACCTGGAAAGCCTGTGCGGACACCGACTGGATGGCCCGCCACCTCGACCACGCCATGCGCGCCGTGCGCTACGCCACCTCCGATCCGTACCGCTGGTCCGAAAAATTCCAGCTGCTCAAGCGCGGCTACACCATCGACACCTGGGACTTTCAGCACGCCGATGACATGGCCCGCGCCGGTGCCACCACCATGCGCGTCTTTCTCGGCAAAACGGTCTTCGGCGTCATGCACGGCGACAACACTGGCATGGGCGTCAGTTGCCTGTACCTTGCAGAAATGCTCGAAGCGGCCGGACGCCCCGAGGACGCCGCCGAATTTCGCCAGCTGGGCCAGGACCTTTTTCAACGCCTCAAGGACCTCGCCTGGAACGGCCAGTTCTACACCCACCACGTCAGCGAGGACCCCAGCTTTCAACGCGACGTGGGCAGCACCGACGAGTCGGCGCAGGTCACCCAGTCCAACGCCTACGCGCTCAACCGCCGCCTGCCACAGGACATGTGCAAGGCCATCATCGAGACCTACCAGCGCCTGCGCCGTGAGATGCCTCCAAGCTCTGCTGGCGAGTTCTACTCCTGCTGGCCGCCCTTCGAAAAAGGCTTCGGACGCCACGGCCCCGGCAATTACATGAACGGCGGCGTCACCACCATCTGCGCGGGCGAGCTGGCCCACGGTGCCTTCGAGCACGGCTACGAAGCCTACGGCGCCGACATCCTCAACCGCATCTACGACTGGAGCGAGCGCCTCGGCGGCTACCTGCACTGCTGCCTCAAGGGCTTTATCCCCGAGCCGCCCCAGCGTAGCTTCACGCCCGTTGACCTGCGCAGTCACGTCAACGCCGACTACCACGGCGACGGTGCCGACGGCGTGCCCGGCTGGATCAGCGGCGGCGCCAACGACATGTCCGGGCTACCCACCGGCCCGCAGACCTTCGAGGGCGTCGACTTCGACGTCATCGACCCCGCCACCAACGCGCGGCGCGCCGTCCTCGGTCTGCATGGGATGCCCCACGGACGCTTCGCCCGCAGCACCACCATCCCGGTCAACGCGCGAGCCACTTCGCTCTACTTTCTGCACACCTGCGCGGGAAATCCGCCCGGCGGACTCGTCGGACAGTTCCTCGTTCGCTACGACGATGGCACCCACGCCATCCAGTACGTTCACCGCGACCTCGAAGTCGGCAACTGGTTCATGCCCGCACCCAACGACCCCAGCGGCGGCGGCAACGAACGCAAAAAGGCGCCCCCGCACCTTCGCGTCGCCTGGCAGGGCCCCAACCGCCAGTTCGAAAACGTCGGCCTGCAGCTCTACGGCTGGAACAACCCGCATCCCGACAAAACCATCGCCGCCATCGAACTCCAGGCCGCCGAAGCCGACGTGCACTGGATGGTGTGCGGTATCACCCTTTGCGACAGCCCGGTCTACTTCGCGCCCTCGCCCATCTCCACCGGAATTCCGGACATCTGGGGGTGCGCCGCGCTGATGTACGCGCTCATTGAGGGGCTGGCTGGCATTGTCGACACCGGCGTGGGCTACCACACCATCCGCCTGTCTCCGCGCTGGACCGGCGCCGGCGTGAACCAGGTCCGCGCAACGGCCACCACCCCGGCTTCCGGCGGCTACGTCAGCTACACCTACGCCCACGACGAAGCCTCTGGCCAGCTCACCCTCCAACTGGCCACCAACGCCCAAAACACCAATCTGCACCTGCTCCTGCCCGCAGGCCGCACTCCCGTCTCCACCACCGTCAACGGCCACCCCTTTCCCTTCACCACAGAAATCATCGAGGCCTCCACCTACGCCGTCCTCCAATTGGAAGGTGTCGCCGCGTGGGAGGTCTGCGTAGCGCTCCAAACCTAGGTTTTCATCTTTCGTGAAGATCGAATCCCCCAACTTCGCCGCCGCCTTTGTCTTCCTCTACCCCGATCCGCACCCAAGTCCTAAGCCCCCGCGACCTTCCGTCTTCCCAGCAAAAGCGCCCTCCATCGGCAGAAGTCGCCAACGCTTCGTTGGATTTCTCAGGCTGGCCTTAGGCTCTTCCAAAACGCAGTTCGCCCACGCCTGCGCAACGCCCACCAGGGTCTACCGACACTTCGAGCACCAACCTCCGGTCCGGCGCTGCCACCTGCACCTGCGGCGTCCACCGCATCTCGCCTTCTCCAAGTGCAAAGACCCCGGCAGCCACGCCGTTTTCCTCTCCACGGCCAGTTCACACCAGGCGCCGTCCAGGCCACGCAGCGCGACGGTGCGACCCAGGTATTTGGTCCGCTCGCCAAGCGTTAGGTTGACGTAGACCGTATTGCCAAAGACCACGCGCATACCTGCTCACATATGTCCGCATTACCGCCGCTCCGCGTCCACGTCGTACGCGCGCAAAGCGGTTGCTCGCTCTCATCGCCGAGCCAAGTAACCAGCAACACCCGACCCAGCACCAGCACCTGTGCGTAAGCCACCGCTTCCTGCGTTTGTCCCTCCGCCGGCCGCTGCTCGACCCGATCCACAATCCTGCTCACACGCAATGGGAAATACCATTCGGGGCCGCTGCTCGTAGGCCAAGGGCTCGGCCTGACAGCATCACGTCCACGTTCTAGCGCAAACGCGTCCGGGCACTCGACCTTAGTCCACGTGTTTGATGGTGGGAGATACTGGAGTTGAACCAGTGACCTCCTGCGTGTCATGCAGGCGCTCTAACCAACTGAGCTAATCCCCCGTGGGCCGCGCGGTCGCCGCTTGGAGGTGGCGAGGGGCGGCGGCAGCTCAGACCCTTGGGCCTTGCTCCCGAAGCCAAAAGGCAAACGCATTGCCGGGGCCGGATCAAGCGCAAAGCAGACGCGGGCAACGGTAGCGGTTTGTGCGGCGGAGGGCATGCGCGCGCTGATTGCTCAGGCAAAATTCCTTGTCCGCCCTCGTGGTGGCGCTGCCAAGGGATTGTGCTTGCCTCAAAGTGCTCTGGGTGAAGCAAGGCCAGTCCCGTCCAGGGCGTCGCGGGATATCAAAATTGCCTTGAGCGGAACACTCGCGAAAAATACCACTCGGTAACCGTTCGATGGACCGGCCGTTCTCCCAACCTGACGCAGACCGCGTGCCCGCACCGGGCGCACGTGTGCTGCCGCTTTCACCGGCGGCGCGCGAGACCTACTGGCGCTCGCTGGCGGCGCGTTGGTCGCGGCGGGTCAACCTGTGCTGGTGGCTCGAGAAGTGGCTGCCCCTGGCGATCGCGGCCAACGTTGTGGGCTGCCTCGCGTTGTTGCTGCTGCGTGAGCGCGGGATCGCCCTGGGGTGGGGATTTCTGGGATTCGCCGCGCTGCTCGTGGTGGCCGCAATACTCGCCCTGTCCGTGGCGCGTGCGCGCTTTCACACGCCCGCCGACGCACTGCTGCGCCTGGACTCTTTTCTAAACCTGCGCGGTCGCCTCAACACGGCTGCCGAGGGCAAATGCCCCTGGCCCGAAGCCCGCACGCTGCCGCTGCCGCCCTATCGCCAACGCGCCGGGCGCACCGAGTTTGCCGCCCTGCTGTCGATTGGGCTGCTGCTGGCCGGAGCGTTTGTTCCGTTGCCCACGGTTGAGGCGTTGCCGCCGCGCGCGGAGAACCCTTCGCCAGCGCTGGAACAGACGCTCGAGCTCGTGCGTGACCTGCGCGACCACGACATCATCGAGCCGCCGCAGCTCGACGCCCTGGAACAACAGGCGCGGCAGCTGAGCGAGCGCCCACAGGAGGACTGGTACCGGCAGGAAACCCTGGAGGCCGCCGAGCACCTGCGCTCGCAAACCCAGGAAGACCTGCAGCAGTTGGCCGAAAACCTTTCCGAAGCCGCCAGCCAGCTCGACGCTGCGGCGTCCGCCCTCAGTGCCGGTGATCCGGCCGCACTTCAGCAAATGGGCGAGGCACTCGCCGAAAGCGCGCAACGCCTGCAGATGGGCAAACTTCCGGCCTCCAGCCAAACGATTCAGCAACTCAGCCAGCTGGCCCAGAAGCTCAGCGCCGCCGACCAGCAGTCGCTGATGAACGCGCTGAGCCAGATGGACCCCCAGCAGCTCAAAGCGCTTTCGGAGCGGCTACAGCAGCAAGCCGGCGTGGCGCAAAACCCGGCGGGCGGCACCGGAAAAGGTCAAGGGTTACCCGGTCCCAATCCGCATCCGGGTCGCGGTCAGGGCCAAGGTCCGGGTGAAGGTGAAGGGGAGAGTTTCGGCTCGGGCGGCATCGCGCGCGGGCCCGGCGAAGCTCCACTGCAGCTGCTCAACAACGACCCCAACCTTACGACCTCCGACGATCTTTCCCTGAACAACGACGACCTCTCGCAAGCGGCCCTGGGCGATGCCTTGTCGACCTCCTTGGCGCTGCCCGGCGAGGGTGACCCCGATGGCTTCTCGCTCGACGCCGGCGGTGGTGCCGCCACCATGGAAGGGGCCAGCGAGGCGGTCTGGCGCAGCGAACTCACTCCCCAGGAAAACCGCGTCCTGCAAACCTATTTCGAGTAACGCGCTCCCCTGACGTGCCTCCCTCTCTTTTTCGATGACGACTGCCACCCCCCTGCCCGACCAGGCCGATCTCGACCGCGCCGCCCACGATTTGCAGCAACTACGCGCGGCCATCAACGGCATCATCTTCGGCCAGGAGGCGCTGGTGGACCTGGTCATCACGGCGCTGCTGGCGCGTGGGCACGTCCTCCTGGAAGGCCTGCCGGGGTTGGGCAAAACCGAGCTGGTCAAGGCCTTCGCCGGCGCACTGGGGTTGCAGTCGGGCCGGGTGCAGTTCACCCCCGACTTGCTGCCAGGCGACATCACGGGCAACCCGCTCTTGCAAGAGCGCGACGGCGAGCGCCGCTTCGTTTTCCAACCGGGACCGATTTTTGTCAATCTGCTGCTGGCCGACGAGATCAACCGTGCCAGCCCCAAAACGCAGTCGGCCCTGCTGGAGGCGATGCAGGAGCGCCAGGTCACCGTGATGGGGGAGGCGCACACCCTGCCCGAACCGTTTTTCGTTTTCGCCACGCAAAACCCCATCGAGCTGGAGGGCACCTACCCGCTGCCCGAGGCGCAGATCGACCGCTTCCTCTTCAAGCTCGACGTCACCCGCACCTCCACCGGCGTGCTCGAACGCATCATTGCCGAGCGTCGCCTGGGTGAAGCGCCCACCATCACGCCCGTCCTCACGCGCGAGCAATTACTGCGCTATCTTTCGATGGTACAGGCCATTTATCTGCCCCCAGCGGTGTCCAATTTCATCGCGCGGTTGGTCAATGCAACGCACCCGGGCGAGTCCAAGGCAGCGTCCGTGGTGAAGTACGGAGCCAGCCCACGCGCGGCGATCGGTCTGGCCGCCGCCGCCCGCGCACGTGCCCTGCTGGAAGGCCGTCCGAACGCCAGCGCCGAAGACGTGCAGGCCGTCGCCGCACCCGTGCTCCAGCACCGGGTCATCTTGACCTACCAGGCCCGGATGGAAGGCGAGTCGCCGGTGGGCTTCGTTCGGAAACTGCTGGAAGCCATTTCACCTGAAGGCAAGGAACTGCCGCGCAGCCTGACCGCGGCCAAACTCGAATGAGTCCGCCCGCCTCTCGCATGCGACTGGGTTGGCTGGCCGCGCTGTTGCTGTGGAGCCTTCCCTTACCGGCGCAGGTGCTGCCGCTGCCGGTGGACGCCTCCGAGGTGGAGGCCATCCGCACGCAACCGGGCACAGGCATCGAAATCGAGGTCATCAGCCCCCTGAGCAAACTGCCCCCAGGCGGCTACCTGCCGCTGCTGGTGCACGTGCGCAACCGCTCCAGCACCGACGCAAGTTACCTGCTCACCGCCAACGCCACGCTCAACTTCGACGCCGACACCGGTACCCGCCGTTTAGAGCAAACCTTTTCCGTCGCCTCGGGCCAGACGCGCATCGTCGAGATCCTCCTGCCCTTGCCGGGCGGTTCGGCCTACACCCTGCGGGGCAGCGATCAGATTTTTGTCGACGGTTATCTCTCGGGCGACGGCATCATCGGGCGCAGTCATTTTTCGTTTGTCGGCAGCTACGGCACCGGCCGCAACCGTTTTGGCAGCCGCTTCGACGACGGCGGACGCCGCCTGGGTGTGGTCGGCGTGCACCAAAGCCTGTATTCATTCTACAACTACCAGAACGTCCTCAACGACTTCGACCAGACCGCCGTGGTGCTCAACCTGGGGATGCTCTTCGAGGACTGGCGGGCCTACCTGGGCTTCAGCCACGTGTTGCTGCAGGACCACGAATGGGAAGCGCTGCGCCCGGCTCAACGCACCGCGTTGCTGCACTGGGTCAGCACCGGGGGCAGGCTGCATTTGCTGGCCCCGCTCAACGACACCCAAACGCTTTCCGGACTGGGCACAGGGCCCGACGGACGCCTGCCCAAGGCCCTGCCCCGGGGTCTCGGCGCGGTCCACCTCTTCAACGGCGAACTCAAGAGCAGCTTCGAGCGGTTTGAGATTCTCGTGGGCGGCTCGCCGCAAATGCGCGTGGAGCCGAACTTTTTCAACGTTCGCAGCAACCTCTCCCAGCCGCCCCTGCCGATTCGCCTGGAGCATGACAACCTGCCCATGGGCCTGCTCAGCACGCTTCCGCGCATCACCACCAGCATCACCCTGGTCTGCATGGTGGCGGTGCTCTTCGCCCTGGCAGTCGGGCCGCTGAACCTCTTCATGCTTGCCCGTGGCAAAAAGCGCCACCGCATCTTTGTCTACACGCCGGTCTTTTCCATCGGGGCAACGGTGGTGGTGCTCCTGGCGATTTTGTTGGGCGACGGAACCGGCGGCAACGGCCAGCGCGCCACCTTGCTGGTCCAGGTCGACGGCGAAAACCAGCTGGTGGCGCTGCGCGAGCAAGGCAGCCAGACGGGCCTGCTCTTCGAGGATACTTTCGCGTTACCCGCCGACACCGCAGTCTTTCCGCTGCATGCCGGCGGCGACACGCACTACGCGGACCCGCGCTTCGGCGCCACCTTCAACCGGGTCAACGATCGCCACGAAGGCGACTGGTTTGCCAACCGCAGCCAACAAGCGATGGCACTGGCCGGCCTGATTGCGTCGCGGGCGAAGATTCGCCTCCTGGAAGCCCCTCCAGTCTCCGCCAGCGGCGGCAACCTTCGCCTGGAGTCCAGCATCAACGCCACCTGCCTGGAAATCTATGTGATGCACGTGCACAGCGAGCGCCAGTGGCGCGCCGAGAACGTCGGCCCGGGCACGTCCGTGGAGGCCACGCCGATCACCCAGCAGCAGTTTCATGCCTTTGTCGAGGCGCAAGGGCGCCAGTTCAGCAGCGAGTTGAACCAGGCTCTGCTCAGCCGCCTGCACCGCGAGCATTCGCCGGAGCAATGGGTGGTACTGGCCCGGCTGAACGGATTCGACGAGCTCGACTGGCAGACCCATCCGGCCATCGACTGGGAGGAGCGCATCACTCTGTTTGTCGGCCAGGCGGAGGCACCGCAGTGAACGCCAACGGCGCGATGATCGAGGTCGAAGGACTGACCCGCAGCTTTGGCGCGGTGCGGGCGGTCGACCGGCTTAGCTTCACCATCCCGACGGGCCGGGTGACGGGCTTTATCGGGGCCAACGGCGCGGGCAAGACCACCACCATGCGCATCCTCGCCACCCTCGACCAGCCCGACGGCGGCCACGTACGCATCAACGGGCGCGACGTGCAGGCCTACCCCAACGAGACGCGCCGCTGCGTTGGCTGGATGCCCGATGACTTCGGCGCTTACCCCGACATGAGCGTCTGGGAGTACATGGACTTCTTCGCGCGCATGTTCGATCTGCGCAGGGCCGAGCGCGAAGCCCGCGTGGCCGACGTGATGGATTTCACCGACCTCAAAGTCCTGGCCGACCGCCCCTGCAACGTCCTCTCTAAGGGCCAAACCCAGCGCCTCTGCCTGGGGCGAACGCTCCTGCACGATCCGCCGGTGCTCATCCTCGACGAGCCCGCCGCCGGCCTCGACCCGAAGGCCCGCCTGGAGTTCAAGCGCCTGATCAAGCTCCTGCAGAACGACGGCAAAACTATTTTCATCTCCTCGCACATTCTCTCCGAGCTAGGTGAAATGTGCGACACACTCCTGTTCATCGACAACGGGCGCTTGGTACACTTTGGCGATGCCGACAGCCTGCGCTACAACCGTGCGGGCGGGCGCTCGGCGGTGGAGATTCGCGTCAACGGCGACCCCGACCGCCTCATGGCCTGGATTCAGGCCAGCGGTCACACCACCCTCGACCGCGAGTTGGAGAACGGCGCCATTGTCGAGGTCGACAGCCACCAACCCGAGGCCCTCTCCACCCTGCTCAAAACCCTGATCGACGCCGGACTGCCCGTCTGCGAGTTCCATCGCCACGAGGTGCGCCTGGAAGACGCCTTCGTTGAAATGCTGCGCGACCCGTCCAGCATGTCGCCATCGCTGGGGACCGCGCCCTTTGGAAAATCAGGCAGCCCGCCGCCTGCGCCAACCCCCGCCGTAACGCCCCCGCCCCTGCCCGTTGGGAGCGATTCAAGACCCGCCGATGGCAGCCCGCCATCCTCGCCATGACCACCGCGCATCCATCCAGCGAACCCGCCATGACCGCCCCGCCGCCGTCGTTGCCCGCTTCGCCCTATGAGCGCGAGGCCCGCAAGGATTTTGGCGACTGGATCAGCCCGCTCCTGGTCAAGGAACTGCGCCAGGCTCTGCGCTCGCGCATCTTCATATCCGTCTTCCTCATCCTGCAGGTTGCACTAGTGTATTTTGTCATCCAGTACGCCTTTGCCGAACAGACCAGCGACCGCTTCCTGGTCTTTTTCTGGCTGATCGTGGGGCTGGCCCTGCTGCTGCTCGTGCCGCTGATGGGCACCAGCGCGGTCGCTTCTGAGTTTGGCGGCAGCAAGCTCGAACTGCTCACGCTCTCGCGAACGTCGGCGCGCGGCATCGTCCGCGGCAAGTGGCTGGCGCTGTATGGCCAGGCCCTGCTCATGGCGGTCACCCTGCTGCCGTACATGGTCATCCGCTACTACGTGGGCGACGTGCAACTGGTGCAGGAGATGCAGACGCTCACCTTCCTGCTGCTGGCCTCGGCGGTGCTGACGGCGGGGGCGATCGCACTCTCAACCATCCGCAACCGCGCCCTGCGCTTTATCCTCAGCGTCGGCGCCTTCGTCGGGCTGGTCTCTTTAACCTTGGGCTGGGGCTTTCAGGCGGCGCTGCGCCCCTCCGGCGACGTACTCGAGGGCTCCTTCTGGCTGACGCTTGGCTGGGGCCTGCTCTTTGCCATTCCCACTGTGCTCTTGCTTTGGGAGATGGCCGCCAGCCAGTTCGCCCCCTTAGCCGAGAACCACGAAACGCCCAAGCGCTTGCTCGGCTTCTTCGTTGTCTTCGCCTCCCTGGCGCTGACCGCGCTGGACTACCGCGTGGAGTTGACCACCACCATCGTCGTCGTCGTGCTCGCCTTGATTAGCGTCGATGCCATCCTGCGCGACCCGGTGCCCATCGCCACGATCTACCGGCCCTTTGTGCGGCGAGGGATGCTGGCCAGGCTCTCCGGGCGGCTCCTGCTCTACCCCGGCGATGCCTCGGGCGTGCTCTACGTCAGCGTTACCTGGACGCTGCTGCTGGGCGTGAGTTACCTGCTGCGCGGCGACTACCAGGACCCGCGCGATTTCATTGCCATCGCAGTGCTGCCGGCGACCGTCGGGATGTTCATCATCCCGGCTGCCATCCGTGTTTTCTGGCGACCGCGCTCCATCCCGGCTTTCTGGCAATTTGTGCTCATTCACGTAGCCTTCGCGCTGCTCAGCGGTCTGCTCGCCGATCAAGCCGACAACAGCAACACCACCTTCCTGGCCGGCTTCATCCCCACGCTCTACCTCAGCGTCGCGCCCGACATCGTGGTCCGCAGTCTCACCGTGCCGACCGTCATTTCGATTGCAATGACGGGCGTCTCACTGGCCATTTGCCTGATCGGGCGGCGCCCCGTCTTCAGCGCTTTCCTCAACCTCGAGCGAGCCGCCGACGACCTCAACCAGCGCGCCGTGCTGGAGGCGGCCCAGACTTCGCCCAAGCCATGAGCACGCTGCCCGCGGAAGCTCCCTGGACGGCCATCAACGCCGATTGGCAGCGCCAGGCGCGCGCCGAAGCCGAGAAAACGGCCACCCTGCTGCAGTTGCCGTTTCGCCAGGACGTCTGGCGGGGAGCCGCCGGTGCCTTTGCCGGCGCGGGCACGGGCAGCTCCATCGATTTTCAGGACCACCGCCCGTACGTGCCCGGCGACGACCCGCGCTACATCAACTGGCAGGCCTACGCCCGCACCGGCCACTACACCATGAAGCTCTACCGCGAGGAGGTCAGCCCGCTCTTGGACTTGGTCATCGACGCATCGCCCTCGCTTCTGGTCACTCCTGAAAAAGCCCGCCGCTTCCTTGAACTGATCGGCTTCGTCGACGCCTGCGCCGCCCGGGCGGGCTCGCTCCTGCGCCTCTGGCAGGTGGGACGCGGACTCGCACGCGAACTCGAACGCGCCGTCCTGCCCGGTCTGCGGCTCGAACACGAAACCGCCCTGGCCGACGATCAACCCACCTGCGCACCGGCTTTCGACCGCGTGGAATGGCGGCCCAACGCCCTACGACTGCTCGTCACCGATCTGCTCTTTCCCGGCGATCCGGAAGCGCTCTTGGGACCGATCACCCGCCTGTCTGGACGCACCCTGTTGTTCTGTCCGTGGGATGCCTCCGAAGCCAAACCCGACTGGGAGGGCAACCTGGACATGCGTGACTGCGAGAGCACCCGCCAGCGTCCGCACCGCTTCAACCCCGCGCTGCTGCGCCGCTACCACGAGGCCTACCGTCAGCACTTCAGTCTCTGGGAGGACCTCTGCCAGCGGCGCAACGTGCTGCTGCTGCGCGTGCGCAGCGAAGGCACGCTTGCCGAAGCCCTCCTGGAACAAGCCCACGAACGCGGCGCGATCGAGTTCGTCCACGGCGCATGAACCTCTTCCTGGCCAACCCCTGGGGACTGCTGGCCCTGCTCGGTCTGCCCGCCCTGGTCCTGATTCACTTTTTCCAGCGCCGCAGCCGCCGTGTTGTCGTCTCCACGCTCTTCCTCATCGAGGACCAACGCCTGGAAAGCCGCACGGGCCGGCGTTTCGAACGCTGGCGCGGCAGCCGCTCGTTCTGGCTGCAAGTGCTGGCGGTGCTGCTGTTGACCTGGTTCCTGGTGCAGCCGCGTTGGATCCGCGAGGACACCGTGCAGCGCATTGTCGTTGTCCTGGATGACTCCTTTTCGATGGCCGCCTTCAAGCCCTCGCTCGGCAACGAACTCACCCGCATCCTGCCCGAAATCCAGCGCAACGCCGCCCAAACCGAATGGATCCTGCTGCCCTCCAGCCTCAGCGTCGCCTCGCTCTACCAAGGCAACGACGCCCAGGCCCTGCTCCGGGCCTTCGAGGACTGGCAGCCCGTCAGCGGCGAGCACGGCTTTACCGACGCCCTGCGCCTGGCGCGCGCGCGCGCCGGGGTCACCGGCCGCGTTCTCCTGCTCACCGACCATCCTCAACCTGGGCTCGACCCCGCCATCGAACGCCTCAGCGTGGGCGAGCCCATCGCCAACCTCGGCTTTGCCGGGGGCAGCGTTTCTACCGACTCAGGCCAACCGCTGTGGCGCGTTTTCCTGCGCAACTACGGCACCGAAGCCAGGCAGACCACCTGGCGGCTGCAAACCGCCGACGGCACAACCATCGGGACCCCGCAGCCCGTCCGCCTCAACCCGGCAAAAGGCCTCGAAATCTCCGGCGCCTTCCCCGCCGAGACCGAGCGCGTCGTGCTCGTGCTCGACAGCGACGACCGTTTCGCCCTCGACAACCGAATCGCCCTGACCGTCCCCAGGCCCAAGCGCTTGCCCGTGGCACTCAGCGCCAGCACGCTCGAGCGCGGCGATTTCCTCAACCGTCTCGCTGATTCGCTGCCCGAACGTGTCCTTTCCAGCACCGACCCTGGTGACGCCGCCCTGTTACTGCGTTTTGCCACGGAATACCCCACGGACACCGCCAGCCCCAGCCAGATCCTTTTCTTTGGCCGTGACCAGGGGCGGCCCCCGCGCAACGCCCGACGCCTCGGTACCACCGAGAGCCATCCGCTGATGGAGGGACTCGCCTGGCAGGGACTGACCGCCGCCCTGCCCCGCGAAACCTTCGCGCCGCAGCCCAGTGACGAGGTGCTCTTCTGGTTCGGCGAGCGACCGGCCATTTTTCTGCGCCCGCGTGGCGGTCGGCGCGACCTCGTCTTCAACTTCGACCCGGTCGATTCCAACCTGGCCCGTCTGCCGGCCTTCGTGCTGCTCTGCCACCGCTATGCCGAAAACGTGCGACGGTCGCTGCCTCAGCCTGAGGTCCTCAACGCCGAACTGGGCCAACCCCTCTCAGTCGCGGCGGCAGATCCAAACCAGCCGATCCAGATAGACCAGACAACCGTGTCCGGGCAGCAGTCCTTTACCCAGTCGCCCCAGGATCTGCTGAATCTGCGCGCGCCTCTCCAGCCGGGCTTTTTCACCGTCACGCAAAACGGACGCCGCCTCCTCGACGGCGCCAGCCAGTTCGCCGACCCGCGCGAGGCCGACTTCGCCAACGCCGCTTCGCAAAATACCCTCGACGCCCAGCAGGAGGCGCAGCGTCAGGCCAACTCACAGGGCGACCATCTGGCCGGTCTCTGGATATTGCTGGCGGCAGCTTCGCTCCTGGGTGCCTGGTGGAGCCCGCGCACATGAGCGGTCTCGCCCTCAACGCGCCCGAGTGGTTCCTGCTCCTGCCGGTGCTGGCCTTCCTGGGTTGGTGGCAACGGCCCCTGCGCTTGTGGCGTCCGCTGCGCTTAGTCTGCCTGGGGCTGCTGGTCTGCATCCTGGTTGAGCCCAAACTCACTCGCGAAACCGAGGGGCTGGACCTCTTTGTCCTGGTCGACCGTTCCGACTCCGCCGCCGAAGCCATCGAAGCCAGCCTGCGCGAGCAGGAAAGCCTGCTGGAACCCCCGCCCGGCGACCGCTACCGCCGGCAGCTGGTCGACTTTGCCGCCGAGTCCCTCCTGCGCGCACAAGCCGAGGGCGGTCGCTTCCAGGGCGATACCGCCCAGACCAATCTGGCCCTGGCGATTCAGTACGCCCTGCTCCAGCGCGACCCCGAACGCGCCTCCCGCCTGCTGGTCTTGACCGACGGTAACTCAACGGAATCCCTCGACGGGGTGGCCGCGCGCCTGCAACGCGAAAACGTTCCGCTGGACTACCGCCTCTTCCCCCAAAGCAGCCTGAACGATTTCCAGGTCGACCGCCTGGAACTGCCCCCGCACGTCCAGGACAACGAGACCTTCGTCATCGAAGCAACCTTCTCCGGCGCACCAGGCCAAAGCGCGGTCTGGCGGCTGCAGCGCGACGGCCAGCTCCTGGGCCAGCAAACCGTGACCTTCGCCGCCAACGGCAAGGCCCGCCTGCGCCTGGCCGATCGCCTGCGCGGGGCCGGGGCCAGCGCCTACACCCTCACCCTGGATCACCCGGGCGACCCCCGGCCCGGTAACAACCGGCTCACGCAATGGGTCGAAGCGCGCTCGGGCCCGCGCATCCTGCTGGTTTCGCGCTACGGCAACGACCCCCTCGCCCAAGCCCTGCGGGCCGACAACCTGCCCGTGGAGGTGATCACCGAACACGCCGCGCTCAACCCCGGTCGACTGGCGGGAGCCCAGGCGGTCATCCTCCACGACGTGCCCTTTCATCAACTGCCCGAGCCGTTTGCCGATGCCCTCCCCTTTTACGTGCGCGAGCAGGGCGGTGGACTGCTCATGGTCGGGGGCCGGCACAGCTTTGGTTCAGGCGGCTACGCGCGCTCGTCCATCGAAGAGATCCTGCCCGTTTCAATGGAACTCAAGCAGGAGCAGCGCAAGCTGGCCGTGGCACTGGCGATGGTGCTGGACCGCTCGGGCTCGATGGGTGCGGTCGTGGCCGGGGCCACCCGCCGCACCAAAATGGACCTGGCCAACGCCGGCGCGATCAACGCCGTGCAGCTGCTGGGCAACCTCGACGCTGTGACCGCCTTTGCCGTCGACAGCACGCCACACGTCGTTGTGCCCTTGACCAACGTTGCCGCGCACCGCGGGGAGATCATCAACCGGCTGGGAGCCATCGAAAGCACGGGCGGCGGCATCTTTGTCTACACCGGCCTGGAGCGTGCCTGGCGCGAGATCGAAAAGGTCAACGTGGGCCAGCGCCATATCGTGCTCTTTTCCGACGCAGCCGATTCCGAGGAACCCGGCGCCTATCAGAAGCTGCTGGAAACCATCACCCAGGCCGGCGCAACCGTCAGCGTGATCGGCCTGGGCACCGACACCGACCCCGACGCGGCTTTTCTCAAAGACATCGCCAAACGCGGCAACGGGCGCGTTTACTTCACCAACGACGCCCGCCGCATTCCCTCGCTCTTCAGCCAGGAGACCATCGTGGTGGCGCGCTCGATGTTCGTCGACGAGCCCGTGCGCTTCGAGCCGGTCCGGGGCTGGGGGCAGATCGCCGCCCGCGAACCTGCCTGGCCCGTCCGCGCTGGCGGCTACAACCTCTGCTACCCCAAAGACGAAGCCACTCTCTCCGCCATCACCAACGACGAGAACACCGCCCCCCTGATCGCCTTCTGGCAACGCGGGGCCGGGCGCAGCGCGGCGGTCACCTTTGCGATGGCCGGGGAGGCGGCGCAGCCCATCCTCGATTGGCCCGAGTACCGCAACTTTGCCGGCACCCTGCTGCGCTGGCTCAGCCGTCCGGCGAGCCCTCCGGGGCAAACCCTGCGCACCCGCGTCAACGGCAATCGCCTCGAGGTCGAGCTGGTCTACGACGCCCAAGCCGGGCTCGACCTCGCGCGGGAGCTGCCCCGCATGGTCTACACGCAAGCAGGCCAGGCCGAGCCCGCCGCAGGCACCTGGGAACGCCTTCGACCCGGCCTGCTGCGCGCGACCGTCCCGCTCGACTACGGCAAGCCCGTGCGCGGTGCCGTCCGCAGCGGCGAGTTTACTCTGCCCTTTGGTCCGCTGTCGGTCGGGCAAGACCTGGAGTGGCGCAGTAACGCCGAAGCGGTCGAAGCGTTGCGACAGCTCTCGGCGGCTTCCGGCGGGGTCGAACGCATCCGTCTGCCCTCCATCTGGGAAGAACGCAGCGCCCAAAGCCCTCTAGACCTACGCATCTACCTCGCCGTCGCCCTGCTGGCCTTCCTGCTTTTGGAAGCACTGCAGGCACGAACGGGCTGGCTGGGGCGCCTCTAGGGCGGGTGGATTGCCTCGAGTCGGGACCCCCGACCAACCCCAAACTGCAGATATCATGGATTTTTCTACCCGACCGGAGCAATTGCGGCGTTTTTGCATTGAAACGATTCGCATTGAAAGCGATTTGTAGACCCAGTCATTATATTATTATGCAGCCGATTTCCTCCAAGCGCCGCGGCGGCGTCACCCAAAAGGATGTCGCCAAACGTGCAGGCGTTTCCCAAGCCGCTGTCAGTGCGGTGTTTCGGGGTGACACTCGGAAGATCGGTGTCTCCGACAACACCCGCGAGCGCATCCTGCGCGCGGTTAAGGAGCTAAACTACCGGCCCAACATTTCGGCCCGCGCCATGCGCAGCCAGCGCACCTTCAACCTGGGCTTTTTCACCCTGGCGCAAGGTCCGCTGTACCATGAGCCGGTCGAATTCCGCGACGGCCTCTACACCGCCGCCTCCGAGCGCGACTACCACATCGTGCTCATCCGCATGTCCCATTCCGAAGCGGGTGGACCGGACTCGCTGCCTTCGATTTTTCGGCAAGCACACCTGGATGCGATGGTCATCGGCAATGCCCGCTTCATTCCCTCCGAAGTGGCCCAGGCCGTCAACGAGAGCAATCTACCCATCGTCTACCTCAACGAAAAGGCCGAGCACAACGCGGTCTACTGCGACGAAGTCGAGGCCACCCGGCAGCTCATGCAACAGCTTTTTGAAAAGGGACTGGAGCGCATTCACTTTGTGCGGCTTCACCCCAATTACACCCACCACAGCGCGGTCGAGCGCGAGGGCACCTATCAGGCGTGCATGCGCGAACAGGGGCTGGAGCCCCACAGCCACCTGCTGCCCTACCGAGACCCCGGCAGCGGCTTGCTGCAGGCGATGCGCACGAACCCCGCACCCGACGCCATCCTCGCCTACAACGAGCACACCCTCGTGCTGACCGAGCGTGCCTTCATGCAAGCAGGCATCTCCACGGAATCGCTCCAGTTCGCCACCTTCGACTATGGGCTCTTCGGTCAGTACATCGCCCGGCCTTTTTTGACCAGCGGCGTGCCACGCTTTGAAATGGGTCAGGCAGCTGCCCGCATGGCCATCGACCTCGCAACCGACGATGCCTCCGCCCCTGCGCCTTCGGTGATCGTCCAAGCCAGCCTTCGCGAAGTCCCAGGCGTACAACTTCCCTAACCGGCGTCTCCAGCGGGCAGTCTTCTCCCGCGCGCAGGGTTGCCAAAGGCGCAGCAAACCCTCATCTTCACCCTCTAGTTGTAAAGGACGCGTAGCTCAGTTGGTTAGAGCGCTACCTTCACACGGTAGAAGTCCACGGTTCGAATCCGTGCGCGTCCACCATTGCCCCACGCCCCAATCGGGGGATCGCTCAGGGCGTTTTTGACACTGTGCGCTTGCCTGCGCGGACCCGCCCGACACCTTGGACCCATGGGCATGCTCCCGGGGAAAATCTACGCGCAGCCGGTACCCGGTGAACGGGGCTACTGCGTGACCGTCGAGACCGACCGCAGCCGCCGGACGGTGCAGGTGCCGCCGCAATCCTCCGCGGACGAGCTTCCTCCGCTTGCCGCCGAATCTTTCGCGCTTCATCCGGATGCGTATCATGCGATGCTGCAACGGGTTGAGGCACTCGCCAAAAAGGGCATTTAATTTCGGAAGCCGGCGGCCAACTGTATTACTGTTATGGCCGCCGTTATTTTTCTGAATGGGACCTCCAGTTCGGGGAAAACCACGCTGGCCGAAATGTACCAACGCCTGGCCCCCGAGCCGGTGCTCTACGCCTCCGTCGACAGTTTCATTTTCATGCTCAGCGACGAGGTCCTGGCCGACGACGAGCTCAGGCCCCAGCTGCTGCCCCCGGTCGTGCGCGCCTTCCACCGGGCCCTGCCGCTGCTGGCCAGTTGCGGCCCATCGGTCATCGTGGACCACGTGCTGGAGCAGCGCTCGTGGCTGGAAGAGTGCCTCCTGAGTCTGCGCGAGCACACCGTTTATTTCGTCGGGCTGCATTGCCCCATCGAGCAACTCGAGGCCCGCGAACGCCAGCGTCAGGACCGCCAGCTGGGTCTGGCCCGTAAGCAAGCCGCCATCGTCCACCGACACTGCTGCTACGATTTGGAAATCGACACGGCCCTCACCTGCCCCGAGGACGCCGCCCACCAGCTCCTGGGCCTGCTACGCTGCGGCCTGCCGCCCACCGCCTTTGAGCAGATGCGTCGACGCCTGGTGGGCCGCGGCTCCTTGCGGCGCAGCCCCCAACGCTCCGAGCGCGTCCAGCCCTAGGCAACCTTCGCGCGCGCGAAGCCGCGGAACTACCAGAATCGACCAGGTTTGGGGGCTGAGGACTCAATCAGGCGTCCCCGCAGACGATAATATAATAGGATCGGTGCGCACCTGCCGCACCCGCGTTGACCCAACCCATGCAAGAAGAGGCCATTGTTGGCGCCCTCGCCGAGTGCGCCCTCTTCGACAGCCTGAACGCCGGGCAGTTGAAGTCGCTCGCGCGCAAGGTGCAGGTGATCAACCTGCCCTCGGGCGAGACCCTCTTTCGCGAGGGCGACGTGGGCGACACGCTCTACTTCATCCTGCGCGGGGAGTGCAGCGTGGTGAAGGCGGACGATTTCGGCAACGAGATGCCCCTGGCCACCGTTTCCTCCGGCCGCATCCTCGGTGAGATGGCCATTGTCGACCACTCGCCACGCTCGGCCAGCGTCCGGGCCAACCAGAGCACCAGCCTGCTGGCTCTGGATCGCGACACCTTTGACGCCATGACCGAGTCCCGGCCCGACATCGCCGTGGAGATCCTGCGCAACATCGCCCGGCTGCTCAGCCTGAATCTGCGCAACACCTCCGGCCGCCTCACCTCCGTCGCCGCCGCCAAACGCTGAACGCAACCCCTACTGCGCGAACGAAGGGTGCCGCCGCAGGCCCTCGAGGAAGGCGTCGCGCCAGTGGTAGGTGTCCAGCAGGCTCGGGTCGTCCTGGCCCAGCAGTCGCAGCGCCACATACAAGGCCTCGATCGACGACAGGCGCCCGGACGGATCTTCAGTCAATTTGGAACTTCGCGGATACGCCGTTTGAAGCCCCTCGGGCAGGCCAACCCGAATCGCCTGCGCCACGTTTCGCAACGAGGCCTCGAGGTGCGGCACCAGCCGCCACGTGCTGTCCAGGAGCACCAGCGGGCGAACCTCTCCCGTTACGGGGTCCACGCGCATCGACGCCTCCAAAACCGGCGCACCAAGCTGCAGCAAGAGGTGCCCGCGCACATCCAACCGGAACGTTGGCGTGGCCCGGCAAAAGGTCAGGTGGGCTCGCTCCTCCAATCCGCGCAGGCTGCACTTGCTCAGGCGTTCTTTTGGATGGCGGATGAGGATGACCGGATGCACGACGCTTGCCTGAGTCTGTGTCGATCTACACGTTGCTCCATCGAACCGCAAACGCCATCGCACCCGAGGCCCAGCCACGCCCCCATCGCGCTGCTGACCGACTTTGGCGAACGCGACTGGTACGTTGGCGCCTTGCGCGGGGTGATCCAATCGATCGCACCGCAGGCCCCCGTGCTGGACATCACCCACGCGATCGCTCCTGGAGACAGCCGCGCCGCTGCCTTCATCCTCTCGCAGTGCTGGCTGGATTTCCCGCCCGGCACCGTGTTCTGCGCGGTCGTCGATCCCGGCGTGGGCACGGATCGCACGCCGGTCGCCGCCCACGCCGATGAACGTACCTTCGTCGGCCCGGACAACGGCCTGTTGGGTTTCCTCACGCAAGCCTTCGACGGCGAAGCGGCCCCGAGGTGGCAGGCACACGCCATCCGCAATGCCTACCTCTTCCGCCAAGTGGTCACACACACCTTTCACGGGCGCGATCTGTTTGCCCCGGTGGCCGCCCACCTGGCCAAGGGCACGCCACTCGAAAAGGTCGGCCCGCCGCATCCGACGCTGCAACCGCCTCCGTGGTCCCTGCCAACGTATGCCCCGGCCCTCGTCCGCGGCGAAGTCCTGCACGTCGACCGCTACGGCAACGTGCTGACCAACCTCAAGGTCGCGGCCCTGCGCCAGCGCTACACCCTGGGCAACGCGCTGCACCTGGAGCCCGCGCAGACCGCCAGCGCCCTCTTCATCCCGCTGGTCGACACCTTTGGCAGCGTGCCGCTGGGCGAGCCATTGGCCTACGAAGGATCGGGCGGTTTTCTGGAAATCGCGGTCAACGGAGCCAGCGCCATGCGTCAATTTCACCTGGCCCCAGGCCAACGCATCGACCTGGTCGACCTCAACCCCGCCTGAAGCAAAACACTTCAGTCACTGCTCAACAGCCCCCTTTCCCACTTCATACGACTAACGCCTCACTTTTGCCTCCCGTCTCTAGTAGCCTTACTGCTTGCTTCCCACTCCCACCTTCTGCCCCCGCCCTCCGAAAACATTTGTACTCACGCCTTCTTGAGGGCTCATTGAAGTCGTGAGCGCCCTTCCCCGGATGCATCGCCCGCAGTGGGCCTGGGCCATCTACGACGCCGCCAACTCAGCCTACGCGCTGTGCATCCTGGCCGGGCTCTACCCCATCCTCTTCGTAGGCTATTGGGGCGAGGGCCTTTCCGAGGCGCAGGCCACCTCGTACCAGACCTTTTCGGTGTCGGCCGCGGGTTTCATTCTGGCCATCAGCGCACCGTTTTTGGGTGCGCTCGCCGAAAACTGGGGTGGGCGCAAACGCCTGCTGGCCGTCGCGACGATCAGCGGAGCCTCCGCCACCGTCCTGTACGCCGTGCCCAGCGAGGGCGACTGGCCCATCGTCATCCCCATCTACGTGCTGGCGACCGTGAGCTTCTACTCGGCCATCCTTTTTTATGATTCGCTGCTGCCGACGGTGGCCCAGGCCGACGAACGCCACCGCTTGAGCGGCATCGGCTACGCCTGCGGCTACTTTGGCAGCGTGCTGCTCTTCATCGCCCTGACCATCGGCCTGATCGGCAACTTCGAGGTCTTTGGCCTGTCCAGCGCCAGCGCGGCCACCCGGCTGGGCTTTGTCATCGTGGGACTGTGGTGGATCATCCTGGCGCTGCCGCTCTTCCTTAGCGTCAAGGAACCCGCCCGGCCCAAGCCGCCGATGGCCCAGGCCATTCGCGCGTCCTTTGCCGGGCTCAAGGCCACCGCGCTCCAGATCTGGCGCACCCCGCGCATCTTCTGGTTTCTGCTGGCCTACTGGTTTTACATCGACGGCGTCCACACGCTGATCACCACCGCCACCGGCTTCGGCAAATCGATGGGGCTGGACGACCAATCGTTGCTGCTGGCCTTGATCGTGGTGCAGGTGACGGGGGTCTTCAGCGCCTTTGGGATGGGGCTGGCCGGCGCCAGGTTTGGCCCGCGCAAGGTCATCTGCGTGATGCTCGTCCTCTACATCGCCGTGGCCGTCATCGCCTCGCGCCTGACCACCGAGCCCTGTGACTTCCTGCTCTTCCAAATGCCCCCGGTCTACCTCATGGCGATGCTGATCGGCGTTGCCCAGGGCGGCGTGCAGGTGCTTTCGCGCTCGTACTACGCCAATCTGGTGCCCCCGGACGAGGCCGCCGCCTTCTTTGGTTTTTACAACATGCTCGGGCGCAGCGCGGCGGTGCTTGGGCCGCTCATCGCGGGTGCGGTCACCCTGATCTCCGGCGATCCCCGAACTGGCATCGTCTCGGTCGGCGGTTTGTTCATCATCGGGTTAGGGCTGCTGCTGTACACCTACCGTGTGGACGCCACCGCCACCCCCGCCGACTGAAGCCCATCCCTGCGCTTGCCCCCGGGCGATCGGACCGTAGGGTCTGCGCCGTGGACCATCCATTTCTCGACCCCTCGCTCTATCCGCCGTGGAGCCGCTTCACCGCCGAAGCCGTGGAGCCCGACCTGCAGGCCGCGCTCGAACGCGCGCAAAAACGCCTCGACGCGATCGCCGCGCAGGACCTCAACGAGCTGACCTACGTCAGCGTGCTGCAGGCCCTCGAAAACAGCACCGAGGAACTCGAGCGCGCCTGGACCTACGTCTCCCACCTGGACTCGGTGAACAACAGCCCGCCCCTGCGCGCGGCCTACAACGCGATGCTGCCCAAGGTCACCGAGTTCTTCACCCGCATCACGCTCAATGAAGGACTCTGGCGCGTGCTCGAAGCGTATTCAAAAACAGAGGACGCCGCCCGGCTCGGCCCCGTTCACCAACGCTTTCTGCAGGAAAATCTCGAAGAGTTTCGCGACAACGGCGCCGATCTGCCGCCCGAAAAGAAGGCCCAGCTGGAGCAGATTCACTCCGAGCTGGCCCGCATCACCCAAAAGTTTTCCGAGAATGTCCTCGATGCGACCAACGCCTGGGAAAAGCTGATCGACGACCCGGCCCTGCTCGAGGGCCTGCCCGATTCCGCCCAGCTGGCCGCGCTTCAGTCCGCCCGCCAGAAGGGCCACGGCACCGACGAAAAACCCGTCTGGCGGCTAACCCTGCAGGCGCCCTCGGTCATCCCAATCATGCAGTACGCCCACAACGAGGCGCTCCGCCGCGAAGTCTGGGAAGCCTACGTGGCCATCGGCACGGTGGACCCCCGCGACAATCGCCCGCTGGTGCGCCGCATCGTCGAGCTGCGTCAGCAAAAAGCGCAGTTACTGGGCCATGCGAATTTTGCAGATTTTGTCCTTCAGCGCCGCATGGCTCAAAGCGGTGCCACAGCCCTCGCCTTTGTCGAAAACCTGCACGAGCGCGTCCAGGCCCGCTTCGACCAGGAAAACACCGAACTCGAAGCCTACCGGGCCGTGAAACTCGGCCAGCCGCCCGCCCGGCTGGAGCCGTGGAGCGTCAGCTACTGGGCCGAGCGCCTGCGCCAGGAGCGCCACGAGTTCGACGAAGAAGCCCTGCGGCCCTACTTCCCGGTGCAGGGCGTTATTCAGGGCATGTTCACGCTGGTGGAGCGCGTCTTCAGCGTGCGCATCCAGCCCGTCGAGGCACAGTTCCGCGAGGCAGCCGACGAGAGCCCCAACACCCTCCCGCCCTTCAAGCAGCCCGCCGAAACCTGGCACCCGGAGGTCACGTTGTATCAGATTTTGGATACCGACGGTGCCCACCTGGGGTCCTTCTACGCCGACTGGCACCCGCGCGAATCCAAGCGCGGCGGCGCCTGGATGAACTCGTTGCGCACCGGCAAGCCCGACCGCGACGGCAAGCTTCAACCCCACCTCGGATTGATGTGCGGCAACCTCACCCCGCCCGTCGGCGAGCAGCCCGCCCTGCTGACCCACCGCGAAGTCGAAACGGTCTTTCACGAGTTCGGCCATCTGCTCCACCACCTGCTGGGCCGCGTCGAAATCCCCTCGCTCAACGGCATTCACGTGCGCTGGGACTTCGTCGAACTGCCCTCGCAGATCATGGAAAACTGGTGCTGGCAGCGCGAAAGCCTCGACCTGTTTGCCCGCCACCACCAAACCGACGCGCCCATTCCCGAGGCGTTGTTTCAAAAGATGGTCAACGCACGCACCTTCCGCGCGGCCGCCGGCACCATGCGCCAACTCTACTTTGGCAAGATGGATCTGCAACTGCACGCCAAGCTCGCCAGCGAGCTGCCCGAGCAGATCGACGACGCCCTCCTCTCCCAGGTCCGCCCCTACCGCGTGCCCACCGAGCCCGAGCCGCCGCTCAACCTCTACGCCTTCAGCCACCTCTTCTCCGACCCCACCGGCTACGCCGCCGGGTACTATTCCTACAAGTGGGCCGAGGTGCTCGACGCCGACGCGTTCACCCGTTTTCAGGCCGAGGGGATCCTCAGCGCCGACACCGGACGCGACTTTCGCCAAAAGATTCTCGAGCGCGGCAACAGTGCGCCGCCCGACCAGCTCTTCCGCGACTTCATGGGCCGCGACCCCGACGAGTCCGCCCTGCTCCGCCGCGAAGGCCTGGCCTGATCCCCCTACCCGCACGCATACGGACCGCCTCCGCCGCGCTTCATCAGCTTCAAAAAAAGCTCCGTGTCTGCGCGCCTCTGTGAGACTGAAGCGGCAACCAAAGATCACGACTCTCACACAGAGCCGCTGAGAGAAACCGATGGGCGACTCGGTTCCCAATGCGCGTTTGCAGGCTGGCGCGCCAACCTGCCACCCAGTTGCGTCAATCTGACGCGAAAATGCGCTCTATTTTTCGCGAAAAATCCTTCCTGTTTTCCTTGAAATCGACCCATGAGCACATTTGCTGCTTAGTATTGACTCACTTGCGCAATCGGCGGTCTTCCCGGAACCCTTCCTGCTCGGTTGATTTCAAACAACGCAAAGACAACCTTTCACAAACGTACATTTTTCGATGACAACACTCCTTTTCCTGATCCTGCCCACCATGTTGCTGGCTTTCTGGGCGCAGTCACGGGTGATGAGCACTTACAAAAAGTGGGTCAACGTGCGCTCGCGCGGTGGCATCACCGGCGTCGAAGCCGCTTCGGCCATCCTGCGTTCGGCGGGCATCCACGACGTTCAGATCGAAGAAACCGGCGGCCAACTGACCGACCACTACGACCCAGTTCATAAAAAGCTGCGCTTGAGCCAGATGAACTATCGTGGCTCCAGCCTGGCCGCGCTCGGCGTCGCCGCTCACGAAGCCGGCCACGCCATCCAGCACGCGCAGGGCTACTTCCCGCTCAAGATTCGCGCCGCGCTCATCCCGGCCACGAGCTTCGCCTCGCAGATTCTGCCGTTCGTGCTCATTGGCGGCTTTTTCCTCAATATGGCGGGCCTGATTTGGGTGGGCGTAGCAGCCTACCTCATCCTGACCATTTTCCAGTTGATCACCCTGCCGGTCGAGTTTGACGCCAGCAAGCGCGCCACCGCGCAGCTTGCCGGTCTTGGCATCATCGGCCAGGACGAACGGACCGGCGTGGTGCAAACACTCAACGCCGCCGGCTGGACGTACGTGGCCGCGTTTGTGACCAGCCTCGCCTGGTTGCTACACTTCCTCATGATCGCGCTCTCCAGCCGCGAGTAACGGCGACAGCGTCTTACTTTCCAAGCCGGAGCTTCTACAAGGGGGCTCCGGTTTTTCTTTGCCCGGCACGCGCGCGAACCGCCAACGCTCGCGTGCCTCTACCGACGAATCGCCTTTACCCCTTCCGTAAATGTGCGCTTCCTACTACGTATGAGAATGCCCCCGCTGCCCTGCCTTGCACGTACCCTGAAAAAGGTCGCTGCCCTCTTCGTGCTTTGCGGCCTCGCTGCCACCGCCGCGCTGCACGCTGAAAGTCGCTACATCTGGTGGGAGGCGGAAGACTTCGACGACTCCGCCAACGTTGTGGTCCAGGAACACGATCCGGAGGATGCCTACGGGCGCGTCCTCTCCGAACACACGCTGATCGAGGCCCAAAACAGCGACACCGACGCCCCAAAGCTTTCCGCCACCTACACCGTCTTCGTGCCACACCAAACCACCTGGAACCTCTGGGTCCGCAAATTCTGGAGGCACGGCCCCTTCAAGTGGCGCTTCGCCGGAAACGACTGGCAGACCTGCGGGCGCGACATTGCCCTGCACTCAGACAGCTATATCGAGCAGTTCATCGGCACCAACTGGGTCTTCCTCGGCCAGGTCGATCTCACCGCCGGCACCCACACCTTTGAGGTTGAGAGCCTCGACAACAAAGGCTTTTTCGACTGCTTCCTACTCATCGACGGCCCGTTCCAGCCCGCCGGTCGCCTCAAGCCGGGCATGACCTCGGGCAATGTCGAGCCGGGGCACTTCGCCTGGGAGCCACCCGCCGATCCGTTCAAAGCCGACAGCGCCATCGACCTGCGCTTCCTCAACGAGCCCGAAGCCGGCAGCAAGGGCCGCGTCCGGCGCGACGGCGACGGCTTTGTCTACGGCGACGGTTCACCCGCGCGCTTCTGGATGACCCAGGCCGGCAACCTTATGATCATGAAACCGCCGATGGTCGACGTGCATGCCCGGCGCCTGGCCAAATACGGCGTCAACATGGCCCGTTTCGACTTTCAGCAAACCTTCCGCATCTGGCGCTCAGGCGACCGCGCGGCCTTTGAGGCGCAGCTTGACCGGATTCATTACGCCGTCAGCGCACTGAAAAACGAGGGCGTCTACCTGTACTTCGGCCACCTTTTTTGGGATACCCACGTGATCGCCTCCAGCGATGACGATCTGCCTGGCCTGAAGAAAGACGAAAAGGCCACCGGGGCCATGTTCGTCAACGAAGCGCTGCAACAGAAGTACCTCGAGTGGGTGCGCGATTTGATGACGCCGATCAATCCCTACACCGGCCTGTCGATGGCCGAGGACCCGGCCATCGCCATCTTAGAGGTCATGAACGAGTCCAACCTGCTGTTTTGGACGATGAACCCAAACCAGCTCGCGCCGCACACCCGCGAGCTGCTGGAGACCGCCTTCGGCAAGTTCGCCATCGAACGCTATGGCTCCATCGGCAGGGCGGTCACGCACTGGGGCGACACGATTGCGGGCGACCAGCTCGAGGGCACCCAGGCCGGCCTGCTCACCGCCTGGCACCTCACCTCACAGGCCTACAACGACCACCCGCGCCGGGCCGCTGACCAGATCGAATTCCTCACCGGGCTGCAGTTCGACCTCTACGCGCGCATGAAAGCGGCCTTCCGCGAGATCGGCATCCAAAGCCTCATTGCTGGCAGCAACTGGAAGACCGCCGACCCGTCCACGTTGGGCCCGTTGGAGCATCACTCGTACACGGCAGTGGATATGATTTGCCGCAACGAATATTTTGCCCCGGTGCTGATCGAGGACGCGCGCTCCTGGGCAGTCGACCAGGGCGACGTCTTCGGTGCGATCTCCGCGCTCAAGGCGCCCGAAGCCGCCGGACCGCTCATGATCAACTCGCTGGTGGACATGCCCTACCTCATCACCGAGAACAACTGGAACCGGCCCAGCCCCTACCGGGTGGAGTGGCCCTTCCTCGTTGCCACCTACGGGCGCGTCGCTGGCGTGGACGCCTGGAGCTTCTTTTCCTACGACTCGCCCATGTGGATCAACCGCTACCGGCCCTGGGACATCAGCTCACCCATCATCATGGGGCAATTCCCGGCCTACGCGCTGATGTACCGGCGCGGCGACGTCTCCGTGGGCGAACCGGCCGTGCACGAGCGGCGCCCGCTGCGCGATCTGATTAACAACCAAGCCGTGGCCCTACCCGAAATCCAGTTCAAGGACGAAGTTTGGAAAAAGCAATTGGGCGGCGACCCGACGGTCGAGTTCGAGTCCAAGGTCAATCCGCGCGCCTTCCTCGTGGGACCGGTGCGCCTGGACCTGAGCGCCGACGAGCCCTCGCTGGAAACCGCCGAGCTGGAAAAATTCCTCGACGAAGACGCGAAGATCATCCGCAACACCAACGGCCAGTTGGTCTGGGACTATGGCACCGGTATCGCCCGGGTGGATACGCCAACCGCGCAGGGAGCCGCCGGCTTTCTCGGCGAGGCCGAGGGCATCCTTGCCTTCAGCAACGTGGGCATCGTCTGCCGCAACGACTACGGCGCGGTCATCGTCGTCTCACTCGATGGCAAGCCGCTGGATCAATCCAGGCGCATCCTAATCCAGGCCGGCACCACCGAGCAACCCTACGGCTACCGGACCGAACCCGCCGGCGACGCAGAGCGCATCGTCAGCCTGGGCGGGTACCCCATGAACGTCGAAAAGATCAACGCGCAGGTGACGCTCAAAGGCATGGCCGGACATACCGTGACCGCCCTCGACCAGCTGGGCTACCCCACGAACACCCTCGTGCAGGTGCGCGACCGAAACGGCGACCTGCAGATTCAACTCCCCGCCGACACGCTCTACACCCTCGTTGAAGCCCCCTGAGCGCGACAGGAGTTTGTCGACCTATCTAGACTGATTGCTGTCCGGTGACCCGGACGGGACAGTGATGCTTTGCATCGCGCACAATGGGTGGCTCACTCGCTTAAAGCAGCTTGCGAAACTCGTCCGCCACCGACTGGGTCTCGGCATCGACGGCGTCCTCCAGCGAATTGGATTCGGCCTTTGCGGGTTCGTCATCCACCTCGCGTACTTCAACACGCTCGTAGTGCGTGGCCGCACCGCTGGCCGGATCGATATCCACCACGCAGCCGCACAGGCGCACGTCCTCCTCAGCCACCGTGAAGCGTCGCGGCATCCCGTCCAAAAAGCGCAGGATGACCGGCTGAATGTCGCGCCCCAGGCACGAGGCGTACGGACCGCTCATGCCGGCGTCGGTCTGGTAGGCGGTGCCACGCGGCAAAATGCGCCCGTCGGCCGTGGGAATGTGCGTGTGCGTGCCCACCACCAGGCTGGCCCGCCCGTCCAGGTACCAGCCCAGCGCGCATTTTTCCGACGTCGTTTCGGCGTGCACCTCCACCAGCCAGGCATCCGCCGCATCACGAAGCTCGTCCATCAGCGCATCCGCGCACAGAAACGGGCACTCGGCCTTCATGTTCATGAACGTTCGCCCCAGGATGGTGAAAATGCCCACGCGCACCCCGGCCGCCTCGACGACCAGGGAGCGCCGCCCCGGACAATTCGCCGGTAGGTTCGCAGGCCGACAGACGCGCTCGAGCTGGTCGATCTCCTGCTCGAAGCCGCGCTGGTCCCAGACGTGGTCGCCCAGCGTAAGCGCATCGACCCCGGCCCCGTGCAGCTCCTCGGCCATTGCCCCGGTTAAACCTGAGCCGCCGGCGGCGTTCTCACCGTTGGCCACCACCAGGTCGGCCCCCAATTCGTCCCGTAGGCGTGCGAGACGCTGGCGCAGGTAACGCCGGCCCGGTTTGCCCACAATATCCCCCAAAAATAAGAGTCTCATCCCAATAAGCGAAAACGGTCACCCCGGGGCACCCCCGTGGCCTCCTTTAAGATTGCCACACAAGGCAGTGTCTATAACTTTACCACGGAGATTTCGGAAGCCAATCCCGGAAAAATGACCTTGCAACGCATTTCATGGACCTGCCCCCGCACGGTGGCGTTAAGCCCTGGTGCCCCCAGCCAGAGCACGGACGTTCCGGTTGCGGTTGCCTGACGGCAGGATCCAGACGGCCTGGGCGGGCCGGTACACCTTTAGCCCCGCCCGCCAACGCTCACCTTCACCTCGCGTTTGCGCACTCCCGGCTTTTGCAATTCACCACAATCCACGCATCCTACCAACTGACATGACACGCGAAGCCTCCATCGATTTGCCGCCACAGGACGAAATCGGCCCTCCGACCAAGGGTGCCGACGTCGTGATTCAGTGCCTGGAGCGCGAGGGCGTCGACGTGGTGTTCGCCTACCCGGGCGGGGCCAGCATGGAATTGCACCAGGCCCTCACCCGCACCACAAAGCTGCGCACCATTTTGCCGCGTCACGAGCAGGGCGGCGGCTTCATGGCTCATGGATACGCCCGCGCCACGGGCAAAGCCAGTGTCTGCATGGCCACCAGCGGTCCGGGCGCCACCAATCTGGTCACTTGCATCGCCGACGCCTTCATGGACAGCATCCCGCTGGTCGCAATCACCGGGCAGGTCTTCCAAAACCTCATTGGCAAAAGCGCCTTTCAAGAGACTGACGTCTACGGCATCACCCTGCCGATCGTGAAGCACAGCTACCTCGTCCTCAAGCCCGAGGAGCTGCCGCAGATCATCAAAAAAGCGTTTCACCTGGCCACTTCGGGGCGTCCCGGGCCGGTCGTTGTCGACATCCCCAAGGACGTGCAACAAGCCGTCTTTGAGCCGCGCTTTCCAGCCTCCATCGAGCTGCCGGGCTATCCGGACCCGCCCCAGGCCGACGACGAGCAGCTCGAGCACGTGCTCGCGTGCATCTCCCAGGCAAAACGGCCCGTTCTGTACACCGGCGGCGGGATCCTCTCGGCCAACTGCACCGATGCCCTGCGCGACTTTGCCGAACTGACCGGACTGCCGGTCACCTCGACGCTGATGGGCTTGGGCGCCTTTCCGGCGGACCACCCGCAGAGCCTCTACTGGTTTGGCATGCACGGCACCGTGGCTGGCAACTGGGCCGTGTGCGAAAGCGATCTGCTCATCTGCGCCGGCGCCCGCTTCGACGACCGCATCACTGGAGACGTGACGAAGTTTGCGCCCGAGGCTCAGATCGTCCACTTCGACATCGACCGCTCCGAGCACAACAAAAACGTGCGGGCGCACCTGCCGATACATTCCGAAGTCGGCTTTGCCCTGCGCCGAATGTGCGCATTGATCCGCGGCGGCAGCTTTCAGAAGCCCGACCTCAGCGAGTGGTTCGGCACGATCGCCGAGTGGAAGCAGCAGCACCCCTACCCCTTCACCTACAAGGCGAACAAGCACATCCTCCCGCAGGAGGCCATCCAGATTGCCTTTGAGGAAACCCAGGGTGAGGCCATCGTGGCTACCGGCGTGGGCCAGCACCAGATGTGGGCTCCGCAGTATTATCATTTTAAGCACCCGCGTACGTTCATCAGTTCACTTGGCCTGGGCACGATGGGCTTTGGCCTGCCTGCAGCCATTGGCGCGAAAGTCGCCTGTCCGGATCGCGTTGTCATCGATGTGGACGGCGATGGATCCTTCCTGATGAACGTGCAGGAGCTGGCCACGGCCAAGATCGAGAAGATCGACGTGAAGGTGCTCCTGCTCAACAACCAGCACCTGGGCATGGTGGTCCAGTGGGAAGACCGCTTCTACGAGGGCACCCGCGGCCACACCATCCTCGGCGACCCGACCAACATCGGCAGCCCCGAGAATCTGGACGGACTCTACCCGAACTTCGTCCAAATCGCTCAAGGCTTTGGGGTCCCGGCCCGGCGCGTGGTGCGCCGCGAGGAACTGCGTGAGGCCATTCGCGAGATGCTCGACACCCCCGGCCCGTATCTGCTCGACGTGGTGGTCCCCTACACCGAGCACGTCCTGCCTTTCATCCCGCAAAAGCACTCCGCCAAGGAGATCATAACGGACTGATTGAACCCTTGTGGTGAGCCTTCCCGAGACCCACGAGACGCCTGCGCATTCCCTCGACCGCGCCGCCCCTTCGGCGGCGCGCCTCAACGCCAATGGGCAGGCCACCGCGCAATCCGCACCGTCGGTCGCCTTTATCATCACCGCTTACAACAAGTGGGATTACCTGCAACGCAGTCTGCGCGCGGTCAGCAAGCTCAAGCCCCTGCCCAACGAGTTGATCATCGCCGACGACGGCTCCGCTGACGAAACGCGCCACAGCATTGACCGCTTCCTGGAGGGCTTCGACGGGTCGGTTCAAACGCTCCACGTCTGGCAGGAGGACAAGGGCTACCGGCGCAGCCGCGCGCTCAACAAGGCCATCGCCCAGTGCACCAGCGATATCGTCGTTTTTTCCGACAGCGATTGCCTGCCCCACAAGCGCTTCATCGGTGATCACCGCCGGCTGCTCAAAGCCAGCCACTACATCTCGGGCGGACGCGCTTACATTCACGAAAACTCACTCGAGCGCTTTGACATTTCCCTGCCGGGACGCCTCTGGGGCGTCTGGCGCGGCTACGTTTTTCCCAAAAAGGCCTCCTTCCGGATCCCTTTCATCGAAAACTGGGAAACCAACGCAAGCCCCTGCGGCGCCAACCTCTCGCTCTGGCGCGAAGACTTGATCGCACTCAACGGCTTTGACGAGTGCTTCGAGGGCTGGGGCTTTGAGGATACCGACCTCATGATGCGGGCCGAAAACCTCGGTATCCAGCGCCAACGCATTTGCCAGCGCTGCCTCATTTACCATCAGGAGCATCCGCTGCTCAGCCGCGCCCAGCTCGACGACAACGAGCGCACCTACGAAGCGCGCAAGGCCGCCGGCCAGGTCCGCGCCGACTTGGGCGTCGACCAGTACCTGTAGGCAGACTCCGTTGTAAGCCGTTGCCGTCGTTCTTGTCGAAAGCGCGAAGACACGGAGCAGACGATCCTGAAGTGCCCATCGGGCGTGAACGTGTGGGCAATCGCTCCTGCGATACTCCAGCCCTGTCTCCGCGCGCTCAGCGGCTCCATGTGGACATGCCCGGCTACACCACGGGATGGACCCAAGCACGCCACTCGACACCTAGGCCGCAGCCCCTCCAGCGATCCTCTCGGAGAACCGCAGTCGGAAAAAATCCGGCGCAGAAGCACTGCTCCCAGCGCGCAAGCCAACCAAAGTCCCAATCCCTTTAGCCCAACAGAAAAACCCCCTCCGGCGTGTACCGGAAGGGGCCTTCTTTAAGTTTCGCGGGCGTAATCGGCCAGACAGAGCCAGCCGACTCTGCGCTTACGGTACCTCGGCCGTGACGCGCGCCTGGATGAAGTCCTGGTCGGCGCTGCCGAAGTCCTGCGCGGCCTCGGCAATCACGATTCGGAAGTCCTGCGAGATGATGTCGTCTTCCACAATCTGGCCGAGCAGGGCCAGAATGGTGCCGTCGACGTCGCCAAAGCCCTGGGTGCTGACAACGGTTAAGTCATCGCCGGCCACGAAATCCACGACCTCGCCGCCGGCGCTGTTCTGGCGCACGCTCAGCAGGTAGTACATGCGCCCTTCGGAGATGACGAAGTCCTCGAAGAGGTTCTTCGACAGCGGGTCGGTCGGGTCTCCGCCAAACATGAACTCGGCCAGGTTGTTGCAGCCGTCGCCATCCAGGTCTCCGTCGCGGGCGGCGGTCGGGTCGCTGGTGTTGTCGGTGAAGCCGGAGATCCACTGCTCAAAGGTGATGGTGCTCAGCGCCGCGGTTTGCGCTACCGTGAAACGGCTTGATGAATCGAACGCGGCGACCACCGTGTCGACGGTCGGGTCGTACGACAGTTCGACGTAGAAGCCCACACCCTGGACGTCGTCAAAGGTGACAGGTGCGCCTCCGGTTGTATCAATAGAGATATCGGCGAAGCCACTCATCGTTGTCGGGTCGATCGTCACCCAGTTGGCGTTGTTCGGGTCGCTGAGGGAAAAGGTCCCGAAGCCGCCGGTGTTGGACTCATCGCGATTGATCCAGAAGGTATCGCCGTTGCGCACCACCCACTGGAAAGACTTGTTGTCCAGATTGACGACATTGTTGATCGGATCGCCCGTTCCGGCCTGCAGGAGATTCAAGGCGGTGAACTCGTTCACAATGCTGAATTCAGTCGTTCCATCGAAGGCATACGGCTCGTCTTGAGGCACCGTAAAGGCCGTGGTTGGCAGCATGATCAAATAGCTGTATTCTCCGGGATTGCCGTTGATCACGGCCGGATTGAAGTTGATGCGGTCTGGATTGTCGTTGCCGTTCACCACGACACCGGGCACGGGGGCACCGGTGAGATCAGCGGTCGCTTCGCCAGGCCACCGTGCGATCAAACCAACCTGTACCGGGCTGAAGTTGAAGGACTCCAGGCCAGCCTGATCCGTGCTGAAATCAAACATCTGCACGCGCACCAGATCGTCGCCATCGGTGGTAAAGTCAGCTCCAAGAGGTTGGGAACCGGAGTTGCCGTTGGCGTCATCGTTGTCAGCCTGGGCAAACGCTGCACTGTTCGGCGCCGGGAAGAAGATAAAGGGGAACCCAGGTCGCTCAATGTCGTCGATCAGGATCGTGGCGTCACCCGGGGTGTTGGTGTTGTCGCGTTGGATCCGAATCTCACCAAAGCCGCCCAGCGAACCCGTGTTGGGGCTGACTCGATTGATGATGATAAAATTGTCGATGGCCACGGACAACTGATTGTTGCCTGAATCGACAATAACGGTGAGCTCGTACTCAACGCCGACCTCGAGGTTATCGACGAAGCCGACATCGGAATAGAAGACTTTGCCCGCGTTGCTGAAAGCACCGGTCATTCGAATCCCGTCCGTTTCGATGCGTATATTTGGCGCCTGCGCCCCGAGGAAAAACACAACGATGGACCCCACCTGATCGATCACCAGGTCGCCGGTGGAGTCGATGGTCGAGAAGCCGAGCGTAAGCTCGTCAAAGATGGTGAACTTGAAGCGGAGCGTTCCGTTGAAACCACCCGAGGTGAACGACAGCTGGGCATCTTCGAAGGTGCTGCCCTCCTGAGTAACCAGCGCCACCTTTTTGTCGCCAGCGATGTCGACAATCACCGCCGATCCACTGTCCGTACCCGAGATCTCAAAGGTACGGGTGTTGTCGTCATCAAAGCCAAAGTCCGCGGAGGTGTCGTTGTTCAGGACGGTACCGACCGCCAGACCTTCGAAATCAAGCGGGAACTGGGCACAGAGCGGGCTGAGCCCAAGCAGAAGCGTCGCGGCAAAACCCGCGCGCAGCAAACGAGTGTATTTTTTCATAGCACGGAGTAACAGACTGTTAGTGATGGCAAAACAACCTCCGGGCCAGGAGGCAGAATGCCAATGGGTTTGAGATAAAGAGGAGCGTACCGGGGTAGGTAGAATCGGAAGATACCATCGCGCTCCCAAAAAGGAAAGCCCTTTATTCTACCAACAATGCACAGATCGTCTTTCAGTCGCTGTGAGAATGCACAACTGACTGATGGGCAGCGCCATACGATCTTCGCGAAAATGCGCCCTCACCCGCTCGGGCCCAGCTGCGTGACCTGCTCCACACGCACATCGACCTCCATCCAGCGCTGATCCGTGCCGCGGTACGTACCCGAAACCGGGCGAATGTCGCGGTAGTCACGGCCGATACCGATTTTCACGTATTGGGCATCGCAAATACGGTTGTGCGTCGGGTCGAGCGCCAGCCAGCCAAACTTGGGGATGTAGGTTTCGACCCAGGCGTGCGACGCCTGCGAGTTGTCGCCGGGATCGCGGGTCGAGTCAAAAAAGTAACCGCTGACATACCGCGCCGGGATGTGATTGGCCCGGCACATGCCGATCATCACGTGGGCAAAGTCCTGACAAACGCCCGAGCGCAAATCGATCACCTCTTCCGGACGAGTGTGCACATGCGTGGCCTGCGGATTGTATTGAAAATTGTGATACACCCAGAAAAGGATCAGCGAGACCGCCTCCCAAACGTCGGTGGTCGGCGTGGGGATGGCCTGCTCCAGGCACCAGCGCAATTGCGGCCCGAGGGTGATCAAGTCGGACTCGCAGAGGAAGTCGTGGAAGTTTTCCGCCAGGGAAGCTTCCGCCAGGTCGGTGCGTGGAAATAGCCCGGTGGGTTCGCCACGCGGATCTTCAAGGGTTTCCACCTCGGCGCGCGACTCAATGACCAGCCGGTTGTGCGGCTGTGTTACATCAAAGAAGTGGACGATGTTGAGGTAAAAATCCAGGTAGCTGTTGAGCGCCGCCCACGGTTCAACGTTCAGTTGAAAGGACACCAGCTGCTGATTGCCGGCGTTGAACGGCTGCAGGCGTACTTCGTTGAAACTGTCGGCCACATCGGCCTGATAAGTGTAGGCCGTGCGGTGCTGAATGGAGAGGCGCATTGGGGGAGTCGACGCTCAAAACGGAGGTCCCGGAGGCAGTTCGACCGCCGGTGCCGGGACCACGGCTGATTGCTGCTGTTGTTGCTGTTGCTGCTGTATTTCGGCGGCCATGTCCACGGGCGGGTGGAACATGTAGGTCTTGTAGACCGCGTCGTGGATGGCACCCAGACGCCCCTGAAAGTCGGTCAGGTACTCGTGCAAACCGAGGCGGAAAATCTCCTCGACCGAGCCGTAAGTCAGTTCGCTGAGCAGGCGACCGCTCAAGCGCTCGGCTTCGTTGGAGAATTGGTTGTAGGGCGTGCCCGAAATGTGGTGCAAAAAGTGGTCGATGGCTTTCACACAGAAACGCACCGAGCGCGGGAACGTCTCCGAGAGGATGAGAAACTCCGAAATCTTCCACGGCACCACGTCAGCCACGTAAATGCGGTGGTAGGCCTCCAGCGCACTGGCCGAGCGCAGGACCGCCTGCCACTGGGCCACGTCGACGGCACCGCCCACCTCGCTGAGACTCGGCAGCAGGATGTGGTACTTCAAATCAAGGATGCGCGCGGTTCGGTCGGCGCGCTCCAGGTACTTGCCGAACTGCAGAAAATCGTAGCCTTCTTCACGCGAAAAGGTGCTGTCGGTGAGCCCCTGGAAGAGGTGCGAGCTGCGCTTGATCTCCTCGAAGAAATCGTGCGCGCCGGACTCCCAGACCGTCCGCGCGCTGCTGGAGCGTAGGAACAGGTACAGGCGATTGACTGTTTCCCACATCTCGGCCGAAATCTGGTCGCGGATCATGCGGGCGTTTTCCCGCGCGGCGAAGATGCAGGAGAGGATGCTCTCGGGGTTGCGCGTGGTGAAGGTCAAAAAGTCCGTCACGTTCTGACTGTCGGCGATGTCGTACAGCTCGTAAAAAAGCGCCTCGTCGCCGCCCGAACGCAGGATGGGCTCCCAGTGTTCCTTGAGTTTCACGTCGTCGACGTCCTGAAAGTCCAGCATCAGCTGCTGATTGACCTCCAGCAGACGGGCGAGATTCTCGGCCCGCTCGATGTATCGGCTCAGCCAATACAGGCTGTCGGCTACGCGTGAGAGCATCATGACGGATCGAAAGCGGTAAAGGGGTTGAAAACGTGTCAGTGAAGCGGCGCCGCGGTTGACGGGCTTATTCCTCGCCGGTGAGGACCCAGGTGTCCTTGGAGCCGCCGCCTTGTGAGGAGTTCACCACCAGCGAGCCCTTGCGCAGGGCCACGCGGGTCAGCCCGCCGGGGGCGATGCGGATTTTGTCGCCGTAGAGGATGTACGGACGCAGGTCGATGTGGCGGCCTTCAAAGCGCTCCTGACACCAGGTGGGGTGACGTGACAATTTGATCGGGGGCTGGGCGATGTAGTTGCGCGGGTTCGCTTCGACCAGGCCGCGGAACTGCTCAATCTCCGCCTTGGAGGCCCAAGGACCCATCAGCATGCCATATCCGCCGGCCTCGTTGGCTGCCTTCACGACGAGTTTCTCCAGATTGGCTAGGATGTAGTCGCGATCTTTTGCCTCGTAGGCCAGGTAGGTCTCCACGTTGTTGAGGATCGGGTCCTGGTCCAGGTAGTATTTGATAATCCGCGGCACGTAATAGTACATCACCTTGTCGTCCGCGCAGCCCGTGCCGATGGAGTTGGCCAGGGCGACCCGACCCGCCCGGCAGGCGTTGACCAGACCCGGAACGCCGAGGGCCGAGTCCTGACGGAAGACGCTGGGGTCAATGAAATCGTCGTCGATGCGTCGGTAAATCACGTCCACGGGCTGCAGGCCTTTGGTGGTGCGCATGAGCACCTGCGAGTCCTTCACCACCAGGTCGCGCCCCTCCACGATCGGGATGCCCATCGAACGCGCCAAAAAGCAGTGCTCGAAGTACGCGCTGTTGTACATGCCGGGCGTGAGCAGGACCACGCGCGGATTGTCCGAGCCGTCCGGGGCGATGAACTTCAGCGTCTTGAGCAGATCTTCGGCGTAGGTGTCCAGCGGGCGCACGCCAACCTTGGGGAAGAGGTTCGGGTAGGCCCGGCGCATCGCGGTGCGATTCTCCAGCATGTAGGAAACGCCCGAGGGGCAGCGCGCGTTGTCTTCCAGCACGAGGTATTCGCCGGTGTCGCTGCGAATCAAGTCCGTGCCGCAGATGTGGATGTAAATGTCGTTGGGCACGTTGAAGCCCATGAACTCCCGCCGGAAGTGCTTGGCCGAGAGCAGAATCTCCTGCGGCACGACGCCGTCTTTAACGATGCGCTGGTCGTGGTAGACATCGTGCAGGAAGAGGTTCAGCGCGGTGATGCGCTGCTTCAGGCCGTCTTCCAAGTGACGCCACTCGCCCGCCGGGATCACCCGCGGGGCCAGGTCGAACGGGAAAATGCGCTCGGTGCCGCGGTCGTCGTTGTAGACGGTGAAGGTGATGCCCTGGCGCATGAACGAGAGGTCCACCGCCGCCGCGCGCGACTCGAAATCCTCCGGACCCAGGCTGGAAAAACGCTCCAGAATCCGCCGGTAGTGCGGGCGCACCTGGCCCGGAGCCGAGAACATTTCGTCGAAGAAGCCGTCGGTCTGGTAGCCGTCAAAAATCATGGATCCGTGGAGGTTTGCAGAAGCGTTGGAAAAGCACAAGGCATGCCGCCAGACAAGGGCGGCTCGGCGCGGCGAAGCCCGAGAGCTTGCCCAGTCCAAACTGAAAAGCAATGCCGCGATGCGCTGGCGGACTTGACCCGGCCCGTCGGTCGAGTTTGCCTGCAAGGTTACCGCATGCCCTGGCTGCCCCCCACCCTGTCTTTCGCCCTGGCGCTGGCCTCGTTTCTCGCGCTCTGCGGCTGGTGGCGACGCTGGCAAAAGTGCGCCCTGCCCGCCGCCGACGCGGCCCGCCTGGTCAAGGAGCGCGGGCACATCGTCGAGACAGGCCTGATTGCGCCGTTTTACGTGGCGCTGAATCCCGTGGCCAATTCCCTCGCACGGCTGCGCTGCGATCCCGCTTGGCTGACTCTGGCCGGGTTGTTCGCCGCGATGCTGACGGTTGCCACGCTTTGGGCTGGTTTCTGGACACTGGCGTTGTGGTTACTTTTGATGCATGGCGTCCTGGACGCGCTCGATGGCGCAGTGGCCCGGCGCCGGCGTTGCCAATCCCCGCGTGGCGAACGGCTGGACCGAACGGCGGATCGGCTCTCGGAAGGTCTCATCCTGGCCGCCGTGGCGCTGGTTGCCCTGAAACATGCCGGTGCCTGGATGCTGCCCATGGCGGTGCTGCTGGCGGTGGCGGTGTGGGCGAACGTGTGTCTGGGATGTTCACCGGGCTTTTGCCGAATCCCGGTTTTAGCACGCCGGGGGTGGCGTTTAGGCGCAGTTGGGGTAATACTGGGTTTTCAAATAACGACGGATGCCGTTGCCGAAATGATTCCCTGCCCCGTGTTTTGGCCGTTCCCCACCGGCCTGTGCGTACTCTCGTTAGGCTCAGCTTGGGGACGTTATTGCTGGAAGCGCCGTCTCACTTTTGATTCGGCATCCTCAACTGTCGTCGTAGCGGGCACGCATTCCCAAGTGCCTGAGCATGAGTCACCCTCAACCGCGCTAGTGGAAACGCCCTGACGGCCAAACAGGGACCGCCCTGATTGTTTTCACACCCCTGAAACTGGTAGTATCCGCAGCCTTCGCGGGACTCATCCCGCCCATGAATCGCTGCCCGACCTCTGACTCCCTTGAAAAAACTTTCCACAGATCCCGGGGCGTCCTCCTCGCCCTTTGAGGAGGCCGCCGACATCCTGCCTGTGGTGGGTGCCTCCAACGTCAAACGCGCGGGGATTCTCATTGTGGAGGATTTTCCCGTACTGATGGCGGCGCTGTCCTCGCTCCTGGGCCAATTCCGTCCAGACTCCAAACTGCAGGCCACCGGCTCGCTTGAAGACGGCCACCGCCTCCTGGCCGAGGCGCCCTGCGAGTTGCTCATCGTCGACATCTCGCTGCAAAAAAGCGCCGGGCCGAAGTTCATTCGCGAGGTACACCTGCGCGACCCAGGCCTACCGATCCTGTGCCTGAGCCTGCACGATGACGTGTTCTTTGCCGAGTTGTGCTTTCAGGCCGGCGCGCGCGGTTTCGTGACCAAGGCCGATTCGCCCGAGGAAATCATGGAAGGCATCGAAGCGGTGCTGCGCGGCGATTACTTTGTCAGCCAAAAGGTGCGCCGGCGTGAAAACCTCGAGTTGGGCACCGGCGGCCCGCCCCGCGTCTGCAAACCCGAGGAAGTGCTGACCGAGCGCGAGTTTGTCGTGCTCAAGCAAATTGGCGAGGGCCGCAGCAGCGCCGAGATCGCGCGCCACCTCAACCTCTCGCGCAAGACCGTCCAAATCGAGCAGGTCTCCATCAAGCGCAAGCTCAACCTGCGCACGTCTTTCGATCTGACCCAACTGGCCGTGCGCATGTTCGACAAGCACCTGAGCTACCGGTAAGCGCGCTGGCATCGGATCTTCGGGCGCAGGGGCGCGCCCGCCGACCACCGACCCAAGAAGGTCCCGCACAACGTGGCCCTCTGGGATGTTTTGAGACACGGCGGGTTTGACAAAATGCGTGGCTTCTGACTTTTCCAACAGCGGGATGTCTGTGGGGTCGACCGGGGAAAAGTCCGCGCTGGTGGTGGAAGACCAGCCCTTCAACCAAGCCATTGTGCGCGGGCTGCTGCAGCAGCTGGGCTACGAGGTGGTCGTGGTGGAAACCGGCGGCGAAGGCCTGGAGCAATTGCAATCCCGCGCGTTCGAAGTCGCCCTGATCGATTGCCAGCTGCCGGACTTTGACGGCTACGAACTGGCCCAGCGCTACCGCGCCGGCCTGGAAATCGATTCCAGCCGGGCCCGCCTCATCGCCCTCTCGGCGCAGGAAGGCGAAGCGTTCGAGCGGCGCTGCCGCGAAGCCGGCATGGACGGCTGCCTTTCCAAACCCATCCGCCGCGAGAGCCTCCAGGACATCCTGCGCAGCGAGGGACCGTTGCTGACCACCCCGCCCTGTGGCACCCCGAACGCCGAACCGGCGGCACCCGACTTTTCGGAAGTGTTCGAGCAGCTGGCCGTCTCCGGCTTGTCCGCCGAGAACCAGCGCCTGCTGTGCGACACCCTGGTCGAGGATCTGGAAGCGGCCGCAAAGGCGCAGCTTACCGGCGATTCCGACCGCCTGGTCCGCGCGGCCCATCGCCTCAAAGGCGCGCTGGCGTTTTCCAATTTGCGCGAACCCGAGGCCGTTGCCGCCTCCCTGGAAGCCTACGCGCGCGAGGGCGAATTGAGTGCGACGAAGCACCTGCTGCAGCGGCTCGAAAGCGTGCAGCAAGCGCTTAGTGAGCACCTCGGGCTCAAGTCTTCGTAAGACTGCACCCAGGCAAGGCGCCCGCCCGTAACCCAGGCTTCCCATCCACGGGTTAGCGCCGATTCGAGCCAGCACTGGCCTGGCCCAAGCCCTCGGAAACGATTTTGCGCCCTTCGATAATCAACCGTTTTTCCTCCGGCAGCAGCAGCAGACCCATCAAACTTTCCGGCAAGACGCGGTCGGCCTCCTCGTACAGACCGGCTTTGGCCAGGATGAAGCCCAGCACAGCGCGACGTCCGGGTGCCCGCGGGTCGGCCTTGTCGGCATCTTCCATGCGCGCGAGCCGCTCGATGGCGCGGTCGACCTGACCGTTTTGAAACAGGGCAAAGGCCTCCGTCACGCGGTAGTCCAGGTTCTCGGGTTTGGTCTCCACGCTGCGCGAGGCAAAGTTGAGCGCGCTGGCCCGGTCGCCCCCGGTCAGCAAATACAGGTAAGCGAGGTCGTTGAGCAGCTTGGGGTTGGTCGAGTCCTGCTCGCGCATCTGCTCGAGCACGCCGACGGCTTCCTCCGTTTCCCCCTCCAGCAGGTAGGCCTGCACGAGCGTTTCGCCCAGCACAGATTGCCGCGGGTCGAGGTAGTAGCTCTGGCGAGCGGCCTGACGCGCTTCCGCCGGCCAGGACCAGCGTTCGGCCTGTCGCCGCAGCGAGTCCAGGCGCTCCCGCGAGTCACCGGCGGCCTCCACGGCCTGCTCCCAAAGCGCGCTGGCCCGACCGGGTTTGCCCAGCTCCCGATTGACACGCGCGAGCAGCCCCAGGCGCCGAAACTCAAAACGGCCCCAGTCCGTGTTCTCGATGTAAGCTTGCAAATCCTCCCATTCCTTGAGGTCCAGCAGCATCCCGGCAAAAACGAACTGGAAGGGCAGACTGGTGCGGTGGCTACGGTTGAGTCCGCGCAACCAGTCTTCCAGGAGCCAGGCGTAGTTGCGTTCGAGCAAGGGTCGGGTGAGTTCCGCCACGTCGGCGGGATTGGCCCGCACCTCTTCCTGCAAGCGCGGCAGCAGACGCAAGAAGCCCTCACGGTTGACGCGCTCAAAGGTGATGAGCACGAAAATTTTCTCACCCAGGCTCGCTTGGGGGTCGGCCACCACCGCTTCGCCAATTTCCAGCACGCGTTCGGACCGGCCCTCCGCAGCATGGTGTTCGATCAGAACGATCGATGCACGGCGGCCCAGTTCAGGGTGATCGCGCAAGGGCTCCAGCAACGTCACTGCGCGCTCGGCCTTGGCCCTTTCGCCGGTGCTGAGCAGAGCCCCGGCCAGACGCAGGTCGAGGGTCGGGTCGGACGGACTGAGCGCATGCGCCTGGCTCAGCGCGCTCTCGACGGCGGAAACGTTGCTGCGTCCGCTGTTCAATTCCAGCTCGGCGATACCCAGAAAATACTCGGGCCGAGCGGCGCAGGCGTCGCGGTAAGCTTTCAACAACGGCTGGGCAGTCTGGTAGACCTCCTCAACCGCTGCCGCCGGCACGCCGTGCCGCCGCAGGTCGCCCACGCGCTCCCCGTAAGCCAGCACCAGCTGGGCCTTGGGCGCGGGGTCGTCGGGACGCAATTCCACCAGTTGCTCCAGGTAGTTGATCCGATTGGCGCGCTCCAGACCCGGCAGGCCTTCAACAAAGCCAATGTCCTCGGTGAACTGCACGGCCGCGGCCACCACCTCTTCGCGCGGGAAGCGGCGGATGGTTTCATCAAAGTTGCCGATGGCCTTGCGGTAGTTGGCCAGCAAATCGTCGCGGGCCTTGGTGAGTTCGGGCGTCTCACCCTCCATCGCGCGCACCTCGCCCTGCAGACGCTCCGCGGTTTCTTCGAAGCGCTCCAGTGACTGGACCGCGACCTCCGCCGAGGCCTTCGCCTGGTCGAGCATGCGAAAGTACTGGCTCTCGTCATAATAGGGCTTGAGCAGCAGCCAGCCGATGCCGCCCAGCGCACCCAGCACGACCAGCACCGCCAACACGATCCCGGGAGGACTCTTGAGCAATCTCAACATGATGAGGAAGAAAGCTTTCCGGCTGCAGAGCGCAACTCGCGGCTTCGCTTACGCCTTTCCTTTGCCGACCATCACGACGCGCGGAAGTTCGCGCCGCAAGGCTGATTCCGCCGCTTCGTAGGAGAGCGGGCCGCGCACGGAAATGCCCAGCTTACGCTGGCCCTGGTTGCGCCAGCCATTGAACACCGCATCGAGACGCCGCTGCCAGGTCAGCTCGCTCAGGCCAGCGTTGCCCTCGGGATTCAAGGCGCGGTCTTCCTGGATTCCGTGAAAGACATAGACCGGCCGCCCTTGGGTATCCTCGAAGAGATAGCCCTGCAAGGTCAGCGTCACGCCGTCGACCTCGACGACCACCGGCGTCTCGGCCACGCTCTGCTGCTCCAGCCCCACCGCCGGCAGGCAAATGGTTGGGCTGTGGGCCCAGGCCAGTGATTTGGAAACCCGCCCTGGCTCCCAGCGCAGGTAATAGGCATCGAAGAAGACCTGCTCGCGATTGAGCCAGGCGGCCTTCGTCCCGCTGCTGTATTTGAGGATGCGTGCCTCGGCTTCGGAGAATTCGCCTTCGGCGTAAAAGGGCGCATCGGACGGAAAGGCCACGCTCCAGGGCTTGACCGAGGGCGCGCCGCTCTCGTTCCAGGCATACCAGGCCTGGGTGCTGCCTTCGACCAAGGCCAGCCAGCCGCCGGCGAACAGAATCAGGGCCACGGGAATCCGCCGAAAACGTTGGAAACCGCCGTCCTTGACATCGCGCGCGGATGGGCCCGCGCGTTCCGCCCCACCGGGGACAATCGCGTCGAGGGCCAGCGTACGCTCACGCTCGGGCTTGGGTTGGCTTTCGGGCAAGGAGGGCGCACCCGACTCGGGAGGGTCGGTTGTGCCGCTCTGGGCGTTATGAAACCAGCGTGCCAGCAGCCACAGGCTGACCAGGCAGGCCACCATCACCACCATCCCGAGCGGGTCGTGCCAGCGGTCGATGCCTTCGGTCCCTTCGTTGCCGCCGACGATGGTGAGCGTCAGCGTGCGCAGAAAATTGAAGAGGAAGGCAACGGCGAAGCTGCTGAAAACCAGCATGAAGCGGGCAAAGCCGCCCAGGCGGAAAAACTCGCCGAAAAACAACGACATCATGAAAGCGGTCTGAACGGATTTGATGCCGCTGCAGGCCTCGTCCACCAAAACTTCGTTGCCGTTGACGGTGATGGTCGCCCCGTTTTGAACCGCCGTATAGCCCACCAGGTTGACCGTTTCGGCGCTGAGGAAAGCCTGGGTCAGCGCCAGGTTTTGCAGCAGGAGGTTTTCCATGCGCGCGGGCCAGGCCACCGCCGTCACCACAAAGCAGACCGGGAACGCCAGCCAGCGCAGCCACGCCGCACCGCCCGTTGCGTAAATGACGGCGAGCGTCACGGTGACCGCTGCGGCCGTGAAAAACCAGTTGAGCAGGATCCAGTCGGGGTTAGCCTCCTGGATCAGACGTAGCGGAAAAAACAGGACCAGCGCAGCGAGGCCCACCAAGAGAGTCCAGCGAACCTGATGGGGCGTCTCGGGCGAGGGACGGTCGAGCCAGCGTTCGCGCAACAGATACAACGCCAGCGGCGGGATCGCCCAGCCGTAGGCATACAACGCATTGACCCGCCACTCCAGGCTGAGCTGGGCGAAGACCATCAGCCACAACAGTGCGAGCACGCCGGCCAGCAGCGGCAGAGCCCAGCTTGGGGCGGTCGGGCGGATGGCTTGAGTCGTCATTGCTGGGCCAAAAGGAATCGGTCGGCAGGCTTAAAAAAGCACCGCCGCGCTGCCAGATACGTCGTCCGGCTGCCGTTGGGGCCTAAGCCGGATCCGATTGGGAAGCACGAGTTGCCGCATCGCTGAGCAAAAAGAGGAGGTTTTGTTGCTGAGAGTAGCCGGTCCACGGCGCGGTATCAATGCCGTTGCTGGGTCGGGCGGGCCGCGTCGAGTTGAGTTGGGTTGAGGTGCCCCTTATCAAAGCGAAGGGCTGCCCGGCATCCGGACAGCCCTTCTGGCCTGTTCTTGGGGAACTTTAAGAAGCCGTGTTTATTCGGTAACTAAAGTGGACTTGCGACGTCGGCGGAAACGGGTGACGGCCAAAGCGGCCAGACCCATCAGCGCAGCAATGCCGGCGGGCTCGGGGACGGGAGTGCCGACGCCATTGACGGACAAGTCGGGCGGACCCACCAACGGGCTGGTGCCGCCGTTGGTGCCGATGAAGGCCTCGGCGAGCGAGTCGGTGGCACCGAAAAGGTAGAGGCGGAAGTACACCGTGGTCTGAATGCTTTGCAGGAAGGTCAGGTCCCACTCGGTGTTGGTGATGCCGGCAATTTCGCGCACGGTGCCTTCGGTGTTGCGCAGAATGATGTCGGGGCTGGGCGCAATCGGCACGAACAGGTCCGTGGCGGGGTCAGCGCTGAAGGAGTAACCGAGCGCCAGGCGGCTGGGACCTTGCACGAACTCAAAACCGCCGTCGTCGAAGATGAAGGTGTTGTTGGTGCCGATGTTCACGTCCAACGAAGTGAAGTCGAGCATCTCACCGGTTTCCGGAGTCACCGCGAATTCCCAGAACGAGCCCTCGCCTTGGGCGGTGGCCAGGTCGAGGCTCGTCGAGTATCCCGTCGCGCCGAAGACGGAGGCGAAGGTGTCGCTGGGAGCCAGGCTGGAACCGCGGGTCAGCGTGCTTTGCTGGACCGAGGCATCGGTGAAATCGGAGTCGAACGACGGTGCCGCCGGGTCGCTGAAAGCCGCGAAGTTCGACGCCGTCCATGAAAGCAACGAGGCCTGCACGGAGACGGCGAAAGCCGATGCGGAGAGAGCGATGAGAGCGGCGCGGGAAAAGTAAGCGGTCATGCGGATGCTGGGGTGTGAATCGGCTGTTTGACGAGCGCGTTGAGAGGGTTTCGGGCGTACGTCGTGCAGTAGCCGGTGAGGTGTTTAGCGGCGGCGGCGAAAGAAGATGAAGCTGGCGATGCCAAAGATACCGAAGAGGCCATAGGCCGGTTCAGGGATGACACCCGCGCCTGCTTCACCGGAGGTGATTTCGAGCAGGAAGACGTTCCAGCCCTCATCGTCGGCAAAACCGGCGCCAAACTCCTGAAAGCCGATGCCGTAGACGTCGGTGTCAGGGCCGCCCTCGTCGAGTTCGAGGATGCGCACGCTGGAGGTGATGTTGTTGAGGAAATTGGGGTCGAAGTCCGTGTCTGCCGGATTCGAAGCGTTATGGATCATGAAGAAGTCCAGGATGCCGGCACCTTCGGGGCCAACCTGCCACTCCACGAAATCGCCCGGGACAAGCGGGTCGGCGAAGAACGTATCGCTGAAGCTGTCGAAAGCGGTGGCCGCTTCGGGGAAGACGAGGAAGGGATTGCCCACGCCGCCCATCAAACCGTTGAGGCCGTTGGCACCGAAGTTGACCGCCAAGGCGTCGGTGTTGTCCGAACCCGCGGTGCCGCCGCCGTTGTCGACGAAGGACACGCGCACGGCGTCACCTGAAGCCACGTTGAACAGGGCGCTGGCCTGGAGGAGACCATCGGCGATGACGGCGTCGGCCAGCGCGCCGGGATCGGACAGAATCAGGCCGCCAGGACCATCGGTGGCAGTACCCACTGGGCGCACGTCGTCGACCACGTCGAGCCCAACCAGTTGGAAGGGGTGACCGGCAAAGTCGCTGGCGAAATCCGTGGCGAAGGGAGTCGGCGGACCAAAGCGCTCAAAGAGCTGGCCGGAAAGGATGGCGGGAGCCACAAGGCTTGCCACCGCAAGAACAGGAATTAATCGGGACATGGGCGGGAAAAAGAGGTGAATCACACGCCGGAGAAACGGTATCGACGCATGGGGAAGATTGTATCATCCCGCCTGTCTTCCCACAATCAGGGCACCCCCCGGGGCCCGCCTGAGAGAGCGCCTCCAGGCTGCGTAGGGGAACCCCCCAGTGCAGGTGCACGGAGTTTGGCAAACAATGGCCCGTTGCCTGTCAGCCTAGTGATAATGGGGGCTCAGAGTTGATCGCCGAACGCCCGAAGCCGTTTTCAGGAACCCTTGGGCTGGGGTGCCGCGCGTAACGCCGCGGTGGGTGCAGGCAAGGGTTGTGGCTCGGGACGCACCGGCGGCAGGGCCGGTTTGGGCGACGGGGATGCACTGCCCGATTCAGGTTCGTCAAAGGAGGTCCCTGGCCCCACGGGCGCCAGGCCGAGCGGCTGCGGTTCGCGGCCCAGCAGCCAGCGCCCAAACGCGCCGCCCAGGCGCTGAAAATCTTCGATGATGAGGTAGGTGGCCGGGACCAGCGCCAAGGTAAGGAAGGTGGCGAAGGCGACCCCGAAACTCAGCGAAATGGCCATCGGGATGAGGAATTGCGCCTGCAGACTCTTTTCCAACAGCAGCGGGCTGAGGCCGGCAAAGGTGGTCAGCGAGGTGAGCAGAATGGGCCGGAAACGGCGGACGCCCGCCGCGCGCACGGCCGTGTGCAGGGGAACACCGGCGGCTCGCTGGCGATTGATGTAGTCTACCAGCACGAGGCTGTCGTTGACCACCACCCCGGCCAGTGCCAGCAGCCCGTAGATGGAAAAGAAACTGAGGGGGTAGCCCATCAGCAGGTGCCCAAAGGCCGCGCCGATCAGACCAAAGGGAATGATCGTCATCACAATGAGTGGCTGAATGTAGGACTTAAACGCCACCGCCATCAGCGCGTACATGATGAACAAAACCAGGATAAACCCGCGCTGGAGGCTGCCGAGAGTTTCGCGCTGGTCCTTGGACTCGCCTTCGAGGCTGGCGGTCAGACCCGGGAAGCGCTCCTGAACGTCGGGCAGGATGGTCTCGTTGAGCGCGCGCTTAACTGCTTCCAGGTCGATTTCTTCCTTGTCGGCGTCAGCAAAAACGTTGGCGGCACGTTCGCGCTCGATGCGGGAAATGGACGCGTATCCGGTGCCCAGTTCGACGGTGGCGACCTCGCTGAAAGGCACCTCCTGGCCGGTGCGGGTGCGGATGCGCATGGACTCGAGCGAGTCGAGCGTGGCCCGGTCCTCGCGGGGAAACCGCACCATCACGCGCACATCATCGCGCCCGCGTTGCACACGCTGGGCCTCTTCGCCAAAGAAAGCCTGGCGTACCTGCTGCCCCAATTGGGCCTGGGTCAACCCTAGCGTTTCGGCGGCCGGCAGGATGTTGAGTTTTATCTCCTGCTGGTTGTCGTCGAGGTTGTCGCGGATGTCGAAAATGCCGGCGAAGTTGCTCAACTCGGCCTTTACGTAGTCGGCGGCTTCACGAAGTTTGCCCAGGTCGTCGCCGCGCAGCTCCACGTTGATCGGCTGACCCTGCCCACCCCCGGCGGAGGCCTCGAAGGTAAGCTCCTTGAGTCCGGGCACGGTGCCGACGTTTTCGCGCCAGCGGTCGGCCAGGTCGGGCGCGGAGACCGAGCGCGCCTCGCTCTTGACCAGCTCGACGTCGATTTGCGCCAGGTGGCTGCCACCGCTGCCCTGGGTGCCGCCGGGCCCACCGCCGCGTTGCTGCTGGCCAAGGATGGCGCGGCGCACGCGCACGGGGTCGCTCAGCCCACGGGCTTCGACTTCGGCAATGGTTTGGTCCAGGCCGGCCTCTACGCGCTCGAGCACCTTGCGCGTCTCCTCGACCGAAGCGCCTTCGGGCAGGGCGATGTAGGCCTCGATGTAGTCGGACGGAATCCGCGGGAAGGGCACGAACTTGATCCAGCCTCCGGCGATCAAACCGCCGGTCAACAACAGCAGCCCGGTGAAGGCGGCAAAGAGGTAGTAGCGGTGGCGCAGGGCAAAGCTGAGCTGGGGCTTGTAGTACTTTTCGATGAAGCGCTCGAGCCCGTCGGCCACGGCGCGTTGCATCCGGCCAAAGCGCCCAACCTGCTCGCGGTTGCCGCTGCCCACGCGCGTCAGCGAGAGGTGGTAGGGCAGGATCAGCTTCGACTCAACCAGTGAGAAAAACAGCGTAATGATCACCACCACAGGGATGGCGTACAGAAATTTACCTTGCGTGCCAGGGATGAGCAAAATGGGCACGAAGGCCACCATTGTCGTGATGACGGCAAAAGTGACGGGCTTGGCCACGGCCTCGCACCCCTCGATAGCGGCATCGACGCTGGAGCCCTTCTTCTCCTGAAAACGCGAGAAGACGCTCTCGCCCACGACGATGGCATCGTCGACCACGATCCCCAGCACCACGATGAAGGCGAAGAGCGAGATCAGGTTGATCGACAGATCGATCCAGCCCATCACCATGATGGACCCCAGGAAGGAAATCGGAATACCGAGGGTGACCCAGAAGGCCAGCGACGGACGCAGGAAGAGCGCGAGCACGCCCAGCACGAGCAGCAGGCCCAGCCCGCCGTTGGTCAGCAAGGTGTTCAGACGCCCCCAAAGGTAGAACGAAAAGTCGCGGAAGGGCGTGGCCTGGATGCCGTTGGGCAGCCAGTCGACGTTGGCGCAGTATTCCTCGACCGCGTCGGCGATGGTGAGGGGATTCTGGTCGCCGACCTCGAAAATCTGGAGCATGACGGCCGGCTCGTCCTGAAAGCGGGTGAGGATGGGGTCGTCTTCGAAGCCGTCGATGACGCGCGCCACATCGCCCAGCAGGATGCGCGTACCGTCGTCCTGAGTCACCAGCACGATGCGCTCGAATTCCTCGCCGGTGTAGGCCTGGCTGACGGTGCGGATGAGGATTTCGCCGGAGGTGGCTTTGACGGCTCCGCCGGGCAGGTCGACGCTGGACTCGCGGATGGCCTCAGCAACGCCGGAAAAGGTCAACCCGTAGCGGCGCAGATCCTCTTCGGAAACCTCGACCGTGATTTCAAAGGCCGGCAGGCCGAGGATCTCGACCTTGGTGATGCCCCCAAGCTGCAGCAGCTCCGCACGCACGCGCTCGGCAAGCTCTTTGAGGGTACGCTGATCAGCCTGACCGTGCAGGGCCACGACAACAACTTCGGGCTCGACCTTGAGTTCCTCGATGAGCGGCTCTTCGGCCTCAATGGGGAAGGTGTCGATGGTGTCGACACGAGATTTGATCTTCTCCTTGATCTCGCTGAGGTCGTACCCGCGCTCGACTTCGGCAATGACCGTGCCGGCGCCTTCAACGGCGTTGGAGGTCAGCTCCTTGATGCCTTCGATGTCTTCGATTTCCTCCTCGATGCGCCAGAGGATGGCCCGCTCGACCTCCTCGGGGGCAGCGCCGCGGTAGGGCACGGTGACGGAGACGCGGTCGAGCGAGAACTCGGGAAAGAGTTCCATCTTGATGCCGAGCAGCGAGACCAGGCCCCCGATGACGATGATGATGGCCAGCAGGTTGGCCGCCACCCCGTTGCGTGCGAACCAGCGAATCACCGCGCACCTCCTTCATGGCGGGCGACGGTGCCCGTTGCGGCGGCAGGCGGTTCGTCTTCGGCGGATGCGTCCAGCGGACGGTTTTCGGCGATGACGAGCATGCCCACGACCGGAAATTGCACCGGGCTGACCAGGTAGCGGTCGCCGGGCTCGAAGCCCGAGCGCACGAGCACGGCGTCCGGCAACCCCTGGACGGTTTCGACCTGGCGGCGGCGCAGGGTGGAGAAGCGATCGATAGCGTAAACGGCGTCGTTGCCCACCATGGCGGCGCGCGGAACAACGTAGAGGTTGCCTGCGTCGCGGCCCTGAATCTCAGCCTCGACGAACATGCCGGGTTTCAATGGCGGTCGGCCGGGCTGTTCAGTGTCGCTGCCGTAAGGGTCGTCGACCACGGCCACGACAAAGAAGAAGCGCGTGCGCTGATCGACGGCGCCCTCGATACGCTCCAGGTAGCCGTCCCAGTGCACCTCGCGGTCGCCAAAGCGGGTGCGGATGGTGACGGGCGGGCCCTGCCGATCTGCGTCGACCTGCTCGAAGGACAGGTCCAGTAGCGCGAGCTGATCCTTGCTCAAGGGCAGGCGCACCTCGGCCTTTTCGATGGAAATGATGCGGGCCAGCTGCGAGGACGGACCGGCACTGACGAACTGACCCACGTCGACGAATTTCTCCAGCACGCGCCCGGCGTAGGGTGCGCGCACTTCGGTGCGGAGGAGATTCTGCTGAGCCTCGCGCAGAGTGGCCTCATCGCTGGACACGTTGGCCCGTGCGCGGGCCAGCTGGGGGATGCGCAAGACGAGGTCGGTCGGTTCGCCCTTGCCGAGGGCTTCCCAGTCCCGGCGCGCCTGCTCGGCGTTGGCCTTTTCTTCGGTCAAGGCGAGACGGGATTGCGCCAGCTGGGCCCGGGCGCGTTCGAGGGCGACTTCGAAATCGAAGGGGTCCAGGCGCATCAAAAGCTCGCCCTCTTTGAAGAAGCCGCCAACGCGGAAGGATTCGCTGACCTCGAGGATGCGTCCGGTCACTTCGGGGGTGAGGACGGTCTCCGTCCGCGGCTGGACGTTGCCCTCGGAGGTGACGGTCAGGCGCACAGGTTCGAGCTGGGCGGGTTGCACAGCCACGGTGGGCAGGCGCACCGCGCGCACCTCGGTTTGCGCTTCGGGCCTGAAGGTGGTGACGAGCCAGACCAGGCCCGCGGCGAAAGCGAGAATGAAGAGCGGTCCAACCCAGTAAATCGGTTTCATGCGCAAAGGGGGCGTCTGTCTAGAGTTCGGTGGGGACGGCCAGGGTACGGGCACCCCGGTTGATGGTGTCGAGCAGATCCTCCTCGAGCGCAGGCTCGGTCTCGGGCAGGAAGGGACCCCCAAGGGCCAGATAGAGATCGATACGATTTTGCAGGCGCAGGTTCCGCAATTCGATCAACGCGCTTTGCTCGGTGAAGGCGCGCTGCTGGGATTCGAGCACGGTGATGATGTCGGTCAGGCCGTTGCCGTAGCGCTCGAAGGCCAGGTCCTGCGCGGCCACGGACTCACTGGCAGCCACCCGCTGAAAGCGCACCTGATCGGCGATGAAGTACTCGGCCGCGAGGGCGGTTTCGACTTCGCGGAAGGCTTCCAGGGCTGTCTGCCCGTAAGTGGCCAGGCGCTCGCGGGCGATCGCCTCCTCGCGACGAATGTTGGCCTTGAGGCGTCCGGCCTGAAAGATGGGCGTGGTCAGATCCGCGGCGAGATTCCAGACATTGAAGTCCATGTCGACCAGGTCGCCCAATTCGTCGCTGGAGGTGCCGTAGGTACCGGTCAGCGCGATGGCCGGGAGCAGATTTCGACGGGCCGCGCGGACCCGTTCACCGGAGGCGGCGAGGGCGCGCTCGGCCAGCCGCAAGTCGGGGCGGCGTTCCAACAGTTCGGAAGGAAGGCCCACCGGCACGTCGGGCAAGTTCTCCGGCAGCGCCGAGGCCAGCGCGAGTTCACCGGTTGGGTAATCGCCTAGGAGTACCTGCAGATCGCGGCGGATGCCGTCGAGTTCGCGGCGACGGCGCTCCACGTCAGCCCGGGCGATGGCGGTGTTGGCACGGGCCAGGCGCACGTCCAGCGCGGCGCTCAGGCCACGGTCAAAGCGGTTGGAGATGACCTGCTCGGTGTTCTGAAAGGTCTCGGCGGTCTCGGCGGAAAGGTTGAGCAATTCGGTGGCGGCGACGGCCTGATACCAGAGCCGCGCGGTGTTCGCGGCCAACGAAAGGCGCGCGCCCTCGAAATCCGCCAGGGAGGCCTCGGCATCGGCCACGGCAGCGGATTGCAACGCCCGCAGCCGCCCCCATACGTCCAGTTCCCAGCTGACGTTACCGTTCAGCCCAAAGCTGTTTTGCGTCGATGCCACGACCGCATCGCCGCCGCCGATGGTCTCGATTTGAAAGACGGTACGCCCGCGCGAGGCACCGAACGCACCACCGGCCACGGGGTACACGTCGGCCCCGGTGATGACGGCGGATTCGATGGCCTGCTCCAGGCGAGCCGAAGCGGCCACCAGGTTGAAGTTTGTCGCCTGGGCCTGCAGGATCAACGTTTCCAGCGTAGGGTCGTTGAAATCCCGCACCCAACCCGCTTCCTCCGGGAAGGCATCGAGCGGGCGGGCGCGTGAGGCATCCTCGTCGCCGGTTGTGTACAGATCGGCGGACGCCCAGGAGATCGGCGGCGCAATCGGTTGGTCGGCCAAACGGCTCTCGGGCGAAGTGGCGCACCCAGCCAGGAAAAGGCAGGCACCGCCGGTTAGGCTGCAGATCGTACGCACGCGTGCTGTTGGTTTGATGACGGCGTCAGGCCATCGGCTGGCGCAGACCGCTGAGAACGAAATGACGCAGGCGGGCCATCACCTGCTCGACCGGTTCCACGGGAAAGCCCTTGTTGCTCACCTCGGCACACTTGGCGTGGTGCATGATCACCCCGATCATCAGGGCCACGACCATCATGTAGCGGTGGTGCACCTCCTCGGGCGGAAACTCCGGTAAGGAGCGCCCCAATTCCATGACAAAACGCTCGGAGAGGTCCTTGAAAAAGTTTTCGAAGAGGCGGCGGAAGAAATCCGGCGTTTCGGTGTACATGCGCGCGACCAGCGCCACCAGAATGGGGTCGTCCTCCTGGCGTTGGATCAGCATGGCCTGCTCGATCGGTTCGAGGAAGGCGTCGACGACGACCTCGACCGGCAGGGGCTCGCCACCGGTGGCCTTCAGCGCATCGTCCAGCATGCGCATGCGAGCGGAGTTGATCGGCTCGATACGTTCGCGCAGCACTTCCCAAATCAAGCGGTCCTTGCTGCCAAAGTGGTAGTTGACCGCGGCGAGGTTCACGCCGGCCGCCTGGGTGATGTTGCGCAGGGACGCCCCGTTGAAGCCTTTTTGCACGAAGATGCGGCTGGCCGCCGCGAGGATGCGGCTGCGGGTGTCGGTGGAGTCGGGTGAGGTACGCGGCTCAGCTTCGAGGCGGGTGGACTGAAGAGTTTCGGACATGGCGGAGCGGTGAAACGAACGTATGATTCAATGCGCCGTTGTCAAGAAACAACCCCCGCGCTTCGGAATTTTTCCACACCGCCCTTGTCCCCACGTCCGAACACTGAAACCCTGCGGACGTGCGATGGTTGCAGTCAATGATGCGGTGGATAGCCCGGCTGGGCGCGGCGGGCTCGGTGGCTGTTTTGGCGGGTTGCCAGAGCACTCCGCACGCCCACCTGCACGTCCCGCCACAGGCAACCGCCAGCGTTGCTGTGGATCACCGCGCGAAAGCACCGCAATTCGTGGATGCGCTGCCGGAGGGCTTCGCGGGCGAGCTGCTGGGCCTTGTGTCGCAGGCGCAGCCCAGCGCGTCGGCGGGTTTGGAGGCTTTCCGCGCGTCTGCCGCCCAGCTGGCCCGCAAGCAAGGGGCTGCCTACGTGTATGTGCTGCCGCCGGAATGGATTTACGCAAGGGAGCCAACCGGGCGGGCGGCTTACGGCGACCAGTTGACCCTGTATCGGGCCGCGCTTTATTCAGATTGATGCAGGGACTTGTCGACGTTCGGACGGCGCGAGCACGTTTTCATTTGGAATAGAGGGGCATCGGGGCGACTCAGGACGTTGTTACCTATGGATTTAAAGGCGAAATCGAGAGGCCGCCTCGCCTGGCGGACCATGTTTTGTTTTTGCGCGTGGCTGGTGCTGTCGGCAACCCCGGCCACGGCTGGGATCGGGCAGTATCTGGAGGGTTCGATGACCCCGACGGGCGCGTCGGTGGCGGCCTCCGATCACGTGGAAGTCCACCTGGTGTCGGCCAACGCCGCGATTCGGCCCGGGGAGCCCTTTTGGGTCGGGGTGCGGCTGCGGATGGCCGACGAGTGGCACACCTATTTTAAGAATCCCGGCGCGTCGGGCGAACAGACGCAGATTGAATGGACACTCCCGGAAGGCTTCACAGCGGGCTCGATTCAATGGCCCTCACCGGAGCGCTACGACTTTAGCGGCTTCGTCAATTACGTGTACCACGGGGAGCAGATCCTGGCCGTGCAGATTACCCCGCCCGCCGAGCTGGAGCCCGGCACCCCCGTCACGCTGAAGGCGATGGTGCACTGGCTGGAGTGCGCCGAGATTTGCATCCCCGCCTACGATAAAGCACTGGCGATCACACTGCCGGTAACGACGGCAGCGCCCCCGGCGCATCCGCAGTGGGGGCCGCTCTTGGAGCAAGCGCTGGCCGAACTGCCCCAGCCTCTGGCGGATGGCTACGCCGCGCATTTTTATCGGGACGAAGCCGCCGAAACACTGACCCTCCTTGTCCAGCGCACACATGCAGCCGCACCCCAGCTGACGGACCTGTATTTCTTTGCCACCGACGTTGACGGTACGACCGGGCCGGCGCCCATCGAGCCGACCTTCGACCAGAATTTTCAGGCGCGCGGTGAACACGCGGCCTACACGCTCGAGTTTCCGATCAATCCGGCCTACCCCGAGATTCCGGCCAGCCTGCGTGGTTACCTCAAAGCGACCACGGTTGGCCCGGCGGGCGAGACCGCAGTGACCTTTGCCCTCGTGGACGCGCCGGAAATCGACGCCGAGGCGGCGGCGGAGATGCTCAGCGCGATGCCGCCGCCGGAGTCAACGCACGTCGCCTCGTCGATCACGCCCAGCCTGTGGTCGTTGCTGGGGGCGGCGCTGTTGGGTGGCTTGATCCTCAACCTGATGCCGTGCGTCTTTCCCGTGCTAGGCGTGAAGGTGGTCGGCTTCGTGAAGCAGGCCGGAGAAAGCCGGGCGAAGGTTCTGCAACACGGCTTGATCTTTTCGGCGGGTGTGCTGGCGAGCTTTTGGGCGTTGGCGCTAACGATCGTTTTGCTGCAGCAGGGCGTGCTGACTTTCATTGACCTGGACGCGACCGGTTGGGGTGGCTGGCTGCAGGTGCCGGCGTTTGTGCTGGTGCTGGCGATGATCGTGTTTCTGTTCGCCCTGAACCTAAGCGGCGTTTTCGAGGTTGGGCAGACCTTTTCGGGCAAGACCAGCCGCTTCCTGGGCAAGGGTGGACTGAGCGGGACGTTTCTTTCGGGAATGCTGGCGGTGGCTGTGGGGACGCCCTGCGCCGCGCCGTTTCTGGCCCCGGCCCTGACCGCTGTGTTCACCCAAAGCGCCGGAGTCATTTTTCTATTGCTGACGGTGATGGGGCTAGGCCTCGCCCTGCCCTACCTGCTGTTGTCGGCCTTTCCGGGCTGGGTAAAGCGCCTGCCCAAGCCGGGGCCCTGGATGGGGCGCTTCAAGCAGGTGATGGCGTTTCCGCTGTACGCCACCGCGGGCTACCTGCTCTGGGTACTCTCGCTGCAGGCCGACGCGCTGATGCTGTGGGTCGTGCTGGGCTTTACGGTAATTGCCCTGGGCGCCTATACGTATGGCACCTTCGGCACCTCGCGCACACTGAGCGTGCGTGCCCTTGGCAAAGTCGCGGCGGCGGTGCTGGTGGTCGGCCCGTTGTCCGGGTTGCTCTTGCAACTTGAGGACCGTAGCGATGCGGACGCCCGCGAAGCGCTCTGGGTGGCGGCCGCCGAGCGCGTCGAAACCCTGCGGGCCGAGCGTGACGACGTGTTGCGCGCCATCGCCGAGGATGCGCTGAAAAAGGGCAACCTGATGTACAGCGATTTGGACACGCACGAAAAGCGTCTGAAAGTGATCGACGCCGAGTTGATCCGCGCGGAATCAGCCCAGGCCCAGTTGCGCGCCACCACGGAGCGGATTCGCTGGGAAGCGTGGTCGCCGGAACGTCAGGCGGAGCTGATCGCCGCCGGTACCCCGGTCTACGTGGACTTCACCGCGCGCTGGTGCGTGACCTGTCAGACGAACAAATACGTCTACGATGACCCGCGCGTGGTCGAACGCTTTCGCGAGGCCGGCGTAGTGGCGCTGCGGGCGGACTGGACCAGCCGGGACGCGACCATTGCCGCCGAACTGGCTCGCTTCAATCGCAAGGCCATTCCGTTCAACGTGGTTTACGGGGAAAATGCGGCCAATCCGGTCACGCTGCCGGAGATCCTGACGCCCTCCGCGGTGGTTGAGGCGGTGCAGACGGCGGTCCGCGCGGCACGCCCTGAGAATAGTACCATCGCCGCGCACCGGTAAGCGGCTCTAGCGCGGGCGCGGTCGCGCAATGGTCTCAGCTTGAGGGCGTTTGGCAATTGGGAAGTTTCTATGCGCACATTTGGAGTGCGTCGGGCGAACGACAACGCGTTCGCAAAAGCGGCTTGCCACGAGGGGGTTGGGTCGTTGGCGTACGACAGCTTCTTTACCCTTCCCAACATGTTGACCCTGAAGCTCCCCCACGTACTTGCATTTGCCTTCATCGCCAGCCTGCTGTCGGCCTCGGCGGCGGTGATCGAATTGACCAACGGCGACCGCCTTACGGGCGAGTTGACCCGCCTCGACGCCGAGCGCGTGCGGGTGTCCTCGCCGGTTTTTGGTGAGGTCATCCTCCCGGTGGCCCAGGTGGCCAATCGCGACGTTTTGCCGGCCATCGAGGTGCCGGCTGCCACCGCCGCGCCCGCAACGACGACCGCCGATGCCCCCGCAGCTGAAGCTGAGGCGGAAACCGGCCCGCAGCCGTGGTACGCGTTTTGGAACTACCAAAGTCCGGAAAAGTGGGACGGCGAATTTTCGCTGGGAGCCTCGCGCCAGAGCGGCAATACCGAACGTTCTGACGTCAACGTGGCGCTCAAGCTGGAGTGGGACAAAAGCGAGAAGGACAACTTTCTCTGGCGCGCCAACTACAATTACGGCCGCGAAGATCAGGTGCTCAACACCGACGAGTGGCACGTTTCGATGCGCTACCGGCGCGACATCGACAAGCGCTGGTTTCTCCAGTCGCTCACCAGCAACGACACCGACGACATCGCCGAAGTGAACTGGGACATCCGCCAGGCCTTTGGTTTGGGCTACCGTGCGGTGATGCGCGATCGGCTGAAGATCGAGCTGGTGCCCGGCGCGGGCCTGCGGTTTCTCGATCAGCCGGGTGACGACGGCTTTTTCTTCAACGCCAGTTTCATCGAAACGCTCGAGTGGATCATCATCGAGGACCGGCTGACCTTCGACCAGTCCTTCGGGTTTTTCTTCGACCCGACGGACACCGACATCTGGGAAGCCGCCTTTGAGGCGTCGCTGACGACCGACCTGACCGACCAGTGGGCGCTGCGTCTGGGCTTTCTCTACGAGTTCGACAACTCGGTGGGCGCCGGCGTCGACGAGGAAGACACGGAAACCACCGCCTCGCTGGTCTACAAATTTTAGGCGGTTGACGGACCGCAATCTGCTCCTGCACGCATTTTCACCCCTCCTCCCCAAGCACGTTCATATCTGAAGGAAATCACCATGGAAGACTTCTGGGATCAAAATGGCAGTGCCATCCTCGCCTGGCTGACCGACATCGGCGCGGCCATCATCATACTCGTCATCGGTCTGTGGGTGGCGAAAAAAATCGCCGGTATTTTCCGCAAACTGCTGGAAAAGCGTGGCATCGAACCGGTGCTGGTCGGCTTTTTGGGCAACCTGGTCTGCGGCCTGTTGATCATTCTGGTCGTCATCGCGGCGCTCGGCCAGGTCGGCGTGGAAACGGCTTCGTTTGCCGCCGTCATCGCGGCCATGGGTCTGGCCATCGGCCTGGCGCTGCAGGGTTCGCTCTCGAACTTCGCCGCGGGCACGCTGTTGATCCTCTTCAAGCCGTTCAAGACGGGTGACTTCATCGACGGCGGCGGCGCGACCGGCATCGTGATGGAAATCGGCCTGCTGATGACCATCCTCAAAACGCCGGACAACAAGAAAATCCTGGTGCCCAACTCCAACCTGATGGGCGACAACCTGACCAACTTCACCGCGCACGACACGCGCCGCATGGACCTCACCGTGGGCGTGGATTACTCTTCGGACATCCACAAGGTGAAGGAGCTCCTGATGGAGGTACTGACCAGCCACGAGAAGGTGCTCAAGGACCCGGCCCCGGTCGTGGCGTTGGCCAACTTTGGCGACAGCTCCCTGGACTTTTGGGTGCGCCCCTGGGTGCCCACCGCCGAGTACTGGGACATCTACTTCGAGCTGCACACGGCCATCAAAGACAAGCTGGACGAGGCAGACGTCTCCATCCCTTTCCCGCAGCACGACGTGCACATCATCCGGGACGAAGCGTCCCCGGCTTGATCGACTTTCGCGGCGGCGACGCTGTGACCGTACACCTGAAATCCCGCGCTACTTGAAGGGAATCGTCCCGCTGGCATCGACGGCGTAGCCCCACTGGCGCACGTAGTCCATGCCCGGGCGGAACTCGTCGCCGTTCTCGGCAAGCAGTTCTCGCAGGCGTGCGGCCAGGTTGCGCTGGACTTCGGCCAGCTCCGCATCGTTTACGCGGTTGCGGAGCTGGTACGGGTCGGCCTCGTTGTCGTACAGCAGCCAGGGCCCGTCGTGATCTTCAACGTAGGTGAAGCGCTCGGTGCGCACGCCGCGGGCCTCGCGCGCCTTGACCCACGCCGGCTTGCCCCGGGACTGATGTACCCAGTTGCCGAAGGCATGGTAGCAGGCATAGAGCGCGTCGTTGGGTTCGGGCAGGGTTTCGTTCAGCAGGAGTGCGCCGTGGTCGCGTCCCTGCAGGTCGGGCGGGGGCTCCAGGCCCAGCCACCCGCAGAGGGTCGGGAACCAGTCGACGAAGTCATGGAGGAGGTTTGAGGTGGCCCCGCGCAGGTTTTCCGGGGCGTCGGGCACGCGCACCAGACACGGCACTCGCAGCGATTCCTCCCAGGGGCCCTGCTTGTCGTAGAGCCCGTGCGCGCCGATCAGATCGCCGTGGGCGCTGGTGAAGACCAGCCAGGTGTTTTCGAGTTGGCCGCTTTGGCGCAGGCTCTCTACCAGGCGGGCGATGCAGTCGTCCAGGGCGGTGCAATGGGCGTAGTACCCGGCCAGGTCTTCGGCGACCTTGGCGCGGTACTCGGGGTACTCGGGCACGTTGGGCGGCAGGGTAATGGAGTTGGGATCGTAGAGCGCGCGGTAGGCCTCCGGCGCGGTTTCGTAGGGGCTGTGCGGCGGCCCCCAGGACAGAAAAAGCGCGAAGGGGTCGTCGCGGTCCGCTTGCGCCTGCATGAAATTCACGGCAGCGCTGGTCTGGGCGATCGCATCGTAGCCGTCCCACTGGCGCGGCGTCGGATCGTCACCCTCAAAGTAGCGCGACTGGTTGTAGTCGTGCGTGCACTCGAGGGCCTGGAAGTGCTGAAAGCCGTGGCGGCGCTCCGGAGGAATGTAGCTGTGGCGTCCGCCGGCGTTGACGTGCCATTTGCCGATCCAGCCGGTCGCGTAACCGGCCTCCGAGAGTGTCTTGCCGATGGAGGGCAGGTCAGGGTTCAGCGGCGCGTCGTTGAGAAAGAGGCCGTGACGCAGCGGGCGCACACCGGTCAGCAAACTCGCACGGGCCGGCGTGCAAACGGGGCAACCTGAAACCGCCAGCGCAAGGTCGATGGACTCGGCACGGAGCGCGTCCAGGTGCGGGGTGTGCACCTCGTCGTTACCGGCGTAGCCCACGGCGTTGTAGCGCCACTGGTCGCCGAAGACAAAGAGCAGATTGGGGCGGGCGGGCGGCATGAGGTGTATTGAAAAAAGATTACAGGCGCAGTCGCAAGCCGTCGTAGGCCAGCTTTACGTACGGGGGGATTTGCTGGCTGAAGACGTCGTAATCGACCTCGTAGGTCATGTGGGTGAAGTAACTGGTGCTGGGCTGAAGATCCGCGGCAACCTGGAGCGCCTCCTCGATGCACATGTGCGAGCCGTGCTCGCGAAAGCGCAGCGCGTCCAGGGCAATTGCCTCGGCACCCCGAGCGGCCTCGCGCGCGGCCGGGACCACCGCCTTGCAGTCGTTGAAGTAAGCGAACTTCGCTCCCGATTCAGTTTCCTCAAAGACGAGCCCGAGCGTTTCGAGGCGCCCGTGCGGCAACAGGAAGGCGCGCACCGTCCCGCCGGGCAATGCGAGCACGGGCGGCATGATTTGCGGGAGGAACGCCGCGTAACCCCGCACGACGGGACGCTCGCCGATGGCGTAGGGAAAGATGCTCCGCACGCGCTCCACCCCATGCGCCGTGCTGTAGACGGGCAGCGCCTGGCCCTCGCGTAGGTCGTTGAAGCGGCGCAAGTCGTCCATGCCGAGGATGTGGTCGGCGTGGCCGTGGGTGAGGATGAAGGTATCGATCTGGCGCACCTTGTTGTGGATGCACTGCAGGCGAAACTCCGGGCCGGCATCGACCTGGATATGGTGCCCACCCATCTCGACGTGGATGCTGCTGCGCGTGCGCCAGTTTTTGGGGTTATCCAGGTCCGGGCCGATCCCGTCGGGATGGGCGATGATGGGCACGCCCTGCGACGTGCCTGTGCCCAGAAAAATCACCTCCATGCCGGTGAATGCTCTGCCGATGCCCCCGCGCCGCAAACTTTTTATCGGGCCGCGTGCGTTCAGCCTGCCAACGTTTCTGCTGCGTTGCGGTCGGCTCGGAATCAAGGCTGTCGAGCCGTTCGCGCAGCAACGAGCGACGTTCCTCAACCGGCAGTTGCAACGTGACCTCACGAGTTTTTGCGAATGACGTCACGCCAAGGCTCTAAGCTGCGCCTTAGACTTCCACAAGGGCAAGATAGTTGCTTCCCCGCCGGTGAACCCGGAGACTCTCCCGATGAAGGACGAACGCCGCACCATAGTCATCACCGGGGCCACGCGCGGACTGGGCCGGGCCATGACGCTCGAAATGGCCCGCCGGGGACACCGCGTCGTTGGTTGTGGGCGCAACGCCGAAGCCCTTCAAGCGCTGCGCCAGGTGCCGGGTCCGGCGCAAGCGTTCACGTCGGTGGACGTGACCGACCCCACCGCCGTCACCGCGTGGGCCGAGGATGTCGTCGAACGTTTCGGCGCGCCCGATCTGCTGATCAACAATGCCGGCGTGATCAACGACCATGCGCCCAGTTGGGAGCTACGCGCGGAGGTTTACCGCCACCTGCTCGAAGTCAATGTGCTGGGCATCGTAAACGTCCTAAACGCTTTTGTGCAGCCGATGCTCGCGCGTGGAACAGGTATGATCGTGAACCTCAGCTCGGGCGCGGGACGCAAGGGCTACCCCAACATCGCCCCCTACTGCGTGAGCAAATTTGCCGTGGAAGGGCTGACGCAATCACTGGCTGCGGAACTGCCCGACGGGCTCGGCGCCATCGCGCTGGCTCCCGGCGTGATCAACACCGAGATGTTGCAGGCACACTACGGGGGCGAGAAGGCAGCCGAAAACGAATCTCCCGAAGACTGGGCCCGTCACGCCGTGCCCTACATCCTCGCACTGACTGCCGAGCAATCCGGTCAAGCCCTACGCGTTGCGCAGAAGGCAGACTGAGCGAACACATTCGAAAAGACGGGGCGGGGCCTGTCGCAAAGAGCTACCTGCACGGTTGAACCACCGGCGCGCCCGTTCTGTTCGAACAAGTGTTCTGAATGAAATTTTGTCTGCGCCGCGCCGTCTGCATCACACCCTTTGTGCGTTCATTCGGTGAATTCTGTCTGACAATCGGCGGCGTTGCGGGCCGCGTCAGTGCATCTCCGGGCGTTCGCTGAAGACGCGGGGCCACCGGGTGTAGATGCCGTGCTGGTTGACCAGTTTTTGGAAGTCTTCGAGCTTCTGAGCGTCGTTACGCACCTGACGCGGCGCGTGGCCGTGCTCGACACAATGCGCGGCAAGTATGCCGGCGACCTCGCCGATGTTCCACTCCACCGGGTGCAGGCGGTAGGCGCCGTTGGTGATGTGGGTGACACCGAGGTTCTTGCACGCCGGCAAGAGGTTTTCCATCCGCTTGGGAATGAGCGCGCCCAGTGGCAGCTGGTGCGGACAGCACCACACGTCGATGTAGTTGTCGCCGCCGGTAGAAGGGTGCAGGTCGATGTTGTAGTGGCCGATGCCAACGGAATCGTGAAATTGTTCGGCGCCGTGCTCGCCACGAATCTTTTTGTCCACGTGCTGCTCGAGCACGGTGAACTCGGCCTGAATGCGGCGTGACTCGCGGATGTAGGGGTGCAGGGCCAGGCCGTTGGGCGCGTCGCCGGTGATGTCCGGGCGCAGCTTCAATTCGGGATAACCGTGGCCGCCGCCTTCGTCCTCGGTGCGCGGTGCCTCGGTCTGCAGCCAGTAAATCCAGCTCAGCGACTGCTGCTCGCAGCCCTGAAGGTGCTTCTGCTTGTCCGCCTCGGAAACGCCCGTGAGCGGCCCTTCCACGTAGTCGATGTTGGGCCAGTTGACCAGGGTGAGGTCGGCGCGCGTGTCGCTGTCGGTGAAGTTGGCCGGATCGCAGACGCGGCGAAAATTCCACAGACCGTACTTGAGGTTCTGCTCCCGCACTTTCAGCGTCATCGGCGAGCAATTGTGGAAAGCCAGGAACTTGCCCGGCCAGGGCGGATCGAGCGGCGGCACGTAGTCGCGCCAAAAGTCGTACTGCGCGGGCTTGTCGATGATGTTGGCGTCGGTGGGCCGGGTGCGCTCCAGGACGAAGCACCACGAAATGGCCTGCTGGTTGAGCGGCTGGTACGCGTCCTTGGCCGAGGGTTCACCGGTCATGTCCTTGGACTCGAAGCCCTCGACAAACTCGGTGCCGGTCATCGGCAGGAGGTCGCCCAGCTCGGTGGCGTCGATAAAGTAGGGCGCCTCGATGACGGTCTCCTCACCTGTATCGATGTTTCGGATACGAACGCTTTTGACGCGGTCGCCATCCACCTCGGCGTCGACGGGTTCGTTGCGCAGCAAAATACGCAGCTGCCCGGACGCCGCATACGGCATCAGCGAGGCTTCCAGGACGGCCAGACCCACCCGAAATTCATGGCAGAGGGCGCTGACGTTGCCGCCGCCGGGATTGAACTCCACCGAGGTGTGCCAGTGGTGGTGATTTAGCGTGGGCCAGCCGGTGCGGAAGTGATCGCGCACGTGGTTGGCCACCGGGTAGTGGTCGAGGTAAAACTGGCGCACGCGCTGCCGGTACTCGCGGTAACGCCGAGTGGCTCCGTAGGTTTCGATGGAGGGGTTTTCGTCGGGCGGTACCGCTTGCTGGGTCAACTGCCCACCGATCCAGATGGTGGGCTCGGTCATCACGACGGTGCGGCCCATCGCCAAGGCGGACTGCGCGGCGGCCACGCCACCGGTCCCCCCGCCAAGGATCGCCACATCGGCCTTCAACTGCTTCTCTTGCGCCATAGCTTCGAGACGCTGGCGTCTGAACGCCGGGGGCGGCAAGGGGAAAGCGCGTGTTCGCGTGCGTTGGGTGCAATGATCTGGCTCATTTTCGAGCCAACTGCGCAAAGACGATCTGTTTAACCACGCGGGCGGCGGCGAAGCCAAACCAGCACGCCCGCCATCAGGCCGAAAGCGAAGGCCACGGTCGAGGGTTCAGGGACCTCTTGGACAACGGAGAAGTTATCGGCGGTGACGAGGAAGGAATTCGGGTCGGAGACGTCGCCCTCAGCCACGGCAATCCCACCGGATTGAAACGCGGTGATCGAAACAAACCATTGGTCCTCGTCGGTGATTTGCAGATCTTCGCCGGCGGCACCGAGGTGAATGGTGCCAAACTCCTGGAAGATCGGCGGCCCCGCCAGATTTTGGTCGATGCCCAGGGCAGTGATGGTTTGGGCGGACGCATCGTAGTTGATGCCAACGGTCGTGATTTGATTCGCATCGCCGCTGGCCCCGATGATCAGGTTCTCCAGACCGGAACTCAGCGGCGTATCGCTGTCGCCGTAGTCCGTCAGGATGTTTGTAACCACAGCGTTGTTTTCGACGGTGGAGCGCGCCAGCAGACTGGTGAATTGGGCAAACGTAGGCACACCCGGAGCCAGGCTGCCCGCGTTGGGGCGAAAGAGCGTGGCCTGAAGGCCAATGTCGACGAAATCGCCGTCGATACCCCCGCCTGCAAAATTGGTTACATCCACCGTTGTGATGAAATCCAACTGCGTGGAGAGCGGCCCAAGGCGGACCTCACCTACTTCAAACGGCGCCGTACCTGGGAAGGTGAAGCTGACAAAGCCATTGCCGCCGGAGGTGAAGGGAGTCGCCGCACCGCCGCCACCGGCGAGCGGGAACAGCCCCGGTGGGATGCCGCCTTCGAAATCGGCGGAGAAATCGATCTGAGCCTGGAGGCTGCTCGCGGCGAGCATTGCCAGCGAAAACGAAGGAATCAGGGCGGAGGTGTTGAGGTGCATTCCGGTGTTGATGTCACCACCCAAAGTCCTGCGCCATCCTTGAACCCACATCTGAGACCTGAGCACCTATTCAGGCGAGGCTCCATGACGCCTCAGGGTCTCCCGCAGGTGTGCGCCGCAGCGCGGGCCTCCACCGAACCGGGTGGATCGGCCCGAGAATCCGCTTGCGCTGAAGCCGTTCCGTAGCAAGAGGTTTCGGGAGGCTGCTTTCACTGTCATCTATGGCCGTCCCTGTCCGCAATTCACTGCCCGCCACCCCCCTGCCCGAAGACCTGGAGCAGGAAATCGCCAACGCCATCGACAGTGGGCTGGATTGGTTCGCCAAGCGTCAGCACGACGAGGGCTACTGGGCCGGGCGCCTGCAGACCAATTCCTCGATGGAGGCCGAGTGGATCCTGGCGCTGTGGTTTCTGGGGCTGGAAGACCACCCGATTCGCCAGCGGCTGGCCAACGCCGTTTTACGCGAGCAACGCGACGACGGTGCCTGGCAGGTCTTTCACGATGCGCCCGCCGGCGACGTCAATGCGACCGTCGAAAGCTACGTGGCTCTGCGCTCGATGGGCCTGGACCCGGACGCCGAGCCGCTGAAAAAAGCGCGCGCCTGGATCCTCGAACGCAACGGGCTGCGCAAGGTGCGCGTGTTCACGCGCTACTGGCTGGCGCTGGTCGGCTTTTGGCCCTGGGACAAGACGCCCAACGTGCCGCCGGAAATCGTCCTGTTCCCCAACTGGTTCACCTTCTCGATCTACAACTTCGCCTGCTGGGCCCGGGCCACGTTGCTGCCGATCACCCTCCTCAGCGCGAACCGCTCGATGCGCCCGCTGCCGGCCGAGCAGCAACCCAACGAGCTGTGCCCGGACGGGCGGGAGAACTTCCGTTTCGACCTCGCGCCCAAGGCCAGCCCGGACCTGTACGACCGCTTCTTCCTCTTTGCCGACAAGGTGCTGCACCGCATCCAGGCGATGGGGCTGACCCCGCTGCGCAACGGCGCCAAGACCAAGGCCGTCGAGTGGATCGTGCGCCACCAGGACGCCGACGGTGCATGGGGCGGCATCCAGCCCCCGTGGATTTACTCGCTGATGGCGCTGAGCACGCAAGGCTACGGCACCGAGCACCCGGTCATCGCCAAGGGGGTGGGCGCGCTCGATGACCCGCGCTGGCGCATCGACATCGGCGACGCAACCTATATCCAGGCCTGCGTTTCGCCAGTGTGGGATACGATTTTGGGGTTGCTCGCGATTCAGGACTGCGACGCCGAGGACGCCATCGGTGCGCGCACCTGGGCCGCCTACGACTGGGTGCTGGGCAAGCAGTCCGACACTGTGGGCGATTGGGCCGTAAAAGCCCCCAACGTCGCTCCCGGCGGCTGGGCCTTCGAGTACGAGAACGCGCACTACCCCGACGTCGACGACACGGCGGTCGCGCTGGTGGTGCTCTCCTCGTTGCGAGACCGCCCCGGCTGGCAGGCCAAGGGCCTGGACGACTCGATTCAGCGCGCGGTCGACTGGATGCTCGCCCTGCAGTGCAAGAACGGCGGCTGGGCCGCCTTCGACAAGGACAACGACAAATCAATCCTGACGAAGATCCCCTTTGCCGACTTTGGCGAGGTGCTCGACCCGCCCAGCGTCGACGTGACCGCGCATGTACTCGAAGCACTCGGGCGGTTGGGCTACGACGCCTCGCACGAGGCCGTGGCGCGCGGCCTCAAGTTCCTCCGCGAAGAACAGGAGAAAGACGGCTCGTGGTTTGGGCGCTGGGGCGTGAATTTCATTTACGGCACCGCCGCGGTTCTGCCGGCGCTGGAAGCTATCGGCGAGGACATGCGCCAGCCCTACGTCACCCCGGCGGTGGAGTTCATCCTCTCGCGGCAGCAGCCCGAGGGTGGTTGGGGCGAGTCGTGCTCGAGCTACATGGACCCGGCGATGACGGGACGCGGCCGGGCCACGGCCTCACAGACGGCCTGGGCGCTCATTGCGCTGGTGGCGGCCAACCGGCCCGAGGACCGCGATGCCATCGAGCGCGGCGCGAGTTTCCTCACCCGCTCGCAGGACGAGGGCACCTGGGACGAACCCGAGTACACGGGCACCGGCTTCCCCGGATACGGCGTGGGGCTGCGCATCAAGCTGGACGACCCCAAGCTGGCCGACCGCCTCAAGCAGGGCCCTGAACTCTCCCGTGCCTTCATGCTCAACTACCACCTGTACCGCCACTACTTTCCGTTGATGGCCCTGGGCCGCGTGCGCAAGTACCTGGCGCAGACGCCGGGTTGATGGGGCAGGCTGGCTTCAGCACACCGCTGCGAAGGAAAGGCCTTACCACAAAGGCCCGAAGGAGACTCGAAGGACGCAAAGAGGTTCTTGGCGAGTTAGAGCGTGTTTGAAAGTCCAGAGCGGCGCCGCGAGCGCAATTTTTGCGGCCACCGGTCAGGTGAGCAGTCCGGCGGACGCCTCTGTTTTTGGAAGACTTTAACCGAGTGCGCGGACTATCGGCTCCGAACCCTTGACCATCGAGCGTCGGCCAGGGATCAACCAAGCGAACCGGCAGCGTCTGAGTATAGCGGAGTCGCCGTCTAGTGCAATGCCTTGTTAGCCGTCTTCGTGCATGTTGAGATTACTCTTTCCGGCATTGATCTCGCGTGCAAGAGTCTGAAGATTTTCCATTACGGTTTCGCCTCCCTTGTCCCAAGGAACGATGTGATCAACCTCCAAATTTACACTCGGATCTGTGGCCGGGGAACGACCAGTAATGACACATTTGAAATTATCACGGCGCATCACCAGAAAACGCAGGCGGTGATTCACATTGCGTTTCGTGCGTTGCGTTTTTTTCTTGTTTGCTGGCTCGGAAGCCACTGGCGTTGCGCCACCGTCAGCCCAATCTACGAAAGCTTCGAGAGCCTTGCGCCACGTGCCGAAGCGCTTTTCGTATGTGCCGCTACAGTAATTTGATAGTTGAGATGTCAGATCGTTGTATTTCGGCTGTCGACCGAGAGCCTGCCATACATCAACAAGGTTTTGGAAGAGTTCTTCTTCGGGAATGTTGAGGTTCCGCGTCCGCTTCAATCCCGCCTTTTCGAGAGCGGTGAACCATGATCCGAATCGACGTGTCAGCGTCGTCGCGTGATACGTGCCCCGTTCGTTATACTCGTCAATCGTGACTCTGTCGTTGTTGAGGTCTGCTGCGACGCGCGCGAGATCTGCGAGGAGATCAGTATCGGGAACGTCGCGATGATGCCTCTCGAGCTCGAATCTCATTGAAACCTTCGGTTGACGGCTAACAACGGTGATGGACCCCGTACCGGAAACGCGCCCTACCCCTTCAGGCCCCAGTGCTCGATGCGCTTGCGCAGGGTGGCGCGGGTGATGCCGAGCAGGGCGCTGGTCTTGACCTGGTTGCCGCCGGTTTCGGCGAGGGCGCGGGTGATCATCTCGCGCTCGATGGTCTGCAGGATCGGTTCCTCGGTTTCCTCGCGAACGCGGGCGTAAACCGCGTCCAGGGCGTTGGCCAGGGTCAGTTCGCGCTGGGGTACGACTGCCGTGGTCGAGCCATTGACGTCCGCATCGCTGTCGAAGGGATCCGCGGCAGCGTCCAAAACCGACTGGGGCTCGACCGCGTTGTCGACGTGAGCTTCAATAACAGGATTCGCCGCGCTGGTATCGGGGGTGACCCCTGAAGAAGGCTCGGAGGTGTGCGTCGGGACTTCGCCATTGAGCGCGGGCGCGAGCCCGGGTCCGCTGCTGAGCAAGTCCTCGGGCAGGTCCTTCATCAGGACGGTTTCGCCCTTGGCCACCACCGAGCTGCGGTAGATGACGTTCTCCAACTCACGCACGTTGCCCGGCCAGTTGTGTTGCTGAAAGATGGCCAGCACGTCGGGCGAGACCTTCTTGGCGCGTGCTTTGCGGTTCTTGCCCAGGCGCTGGAGCATGAAATCGACCAGGGCAGGGATGTCGCTCTTGCGTTCGCGCAGCGCGGGCAGGCGCAGGCGCACCACGTTGAGCCGGTAGTAGAGGTCTTCGCGAAACTCGGCGGCCTGGACCATCTGCTCAAGGTCCTTGTTCGTGGCACAGATCAGGCGCACATCGACCTTGATGGTCTGCGTGCCGCCCACGCGCTGAATCTCACCCTCCTGGATGGCGCGGAGCATTTTGGTCTGCGTCGGCAGGGACATGTCGCCCACCTCGTCGAGGAAGAGCGTGCCCCCGTCGCAGATCTCGAACTTGCCGGCCTTTTGCGCGGTGGCTCCGGTGAAGGCGCCCTTTTCGTGGCCGAAGAGTTCACTCTCGATGAGGTTTTCGGGCACGGCGGCGCAGTTGACGGCGACGAATGGCTGCGAGGAGCGGTGGCTGTGCTGGGCGATGCAGCGGGCAACCAGTTCCTTGCCGGTGCCGCTCTCGCCGGTGATCATCACCGTGACGTCGCTGGCGGCGACCTGTCCGATGACCTTGAAGACTTCCTGCATCGGCTCGGAGTCGCCGACGATGCCTTCCTTGTAGTCCTCGCTGTTGATCAGCGGTTGATAGTCGTCCTGGACGGCGCGGTTGAGGTCGGCCTGGGCCGTGAGCGCGCCTTCGACCAGCCCCAGGATCTTCTTCAGGTCGAAGGGCTTGATGATGTAGTCGAAGGCCCCGTACTTCATCGCCTCGATGGCGGTTTGCGTGGTGCCGAAGGCGGTCATCAAGATGACCATCGAAGTCGGGTTGTCGGCTTTGAGGTGCTGCAGGGCCTCCATCCCGCTCATGCCGCCCATGCGGTTGTCCAACAAAATGACCTGCGGGGCCTCGCTGCGGGCGGTTTCGATGCCCTCCTCGCCACTGGCGGCACCCATGACCTTATAACCACGAGCCCCCAGTACGCGGTCGAGCGAGTAGCGAATCTCCTGATCGTCGTCGATCACGAGAACTGTTGGACTTTTAGGCATCGGCTCTATACTCTCGAAAATCTGCCGGCGTACAACCGGTTTGCGTCCTTCACCTCCCGGCGGGCCTCACCAGCCCTAAAGTCAACTCCCCCATGCGGTTGTGGTCAATTAAGTTATTCCGCCTGCTCGGCATTCGGATCGAACTCCACCTGACGTTCTTCCTGCTGCTGCTGCCGGTGGCGTGGATCACCTACGTGGAGGCCGGGCTGAGCGCCGCGCTCGGGGTGACTTTTCTCCTGGGGCTGCACTTCGCCTGCCTGCTGCTGCACGAACTCGGCCACTGCGTGACCGCCCAGCAATATGGCATCCACGTGGAGCGCATTCTCTTTCTGCCGATCGGCGGGATGGCGCAATTCAGCGAAATTCCGCGCGACCCCAAGGCCGAACTCGCGATTACCCTGGCGGGACCGATGGTCAATTTCATTCTGGCCGGGGCGGCGTGGCTGCTTCTGGGCGCACCGACTGCCCTGGACGAATGGCGTCCGCTGATCGCCTTCGTCACCGCCCTGGACTTTCCGGCGGCGATCCTGCCCGCGCTCTTTCTGCTGAACCTGCTCAACGGCATCTTCAACCTGCTGCCGATCTTCCCGATGGACGGGGGGCGCATCTTCCGCGCGCTCATGGCTCTGCGCATGAATCACCTGCAGGCAACCCGGGTCGCGGTCTATGCGGGCAAGGTGCTGGCGGTGTTGGGCATTCTATTTGCGCTGAGTCAGCAACTTTGGCTGTTGGCGGCGTTGTTTGCCTTTATTTTTTACGCGGGCGCGGTGGAGTACGACATCGCCCGGCGTAACGAACAGCTGGCGGGTGTGTTGATCGGCGACATTGCCACTCCGCCCACGCTCACCCTGCAAAAGGGCCGCTTCATCTCGGACGCGCTCGACCTGTTGGGGGCCTACCCGCAAGGCGGCATTCTGGTGCTGGACGGTCCGGTGGTGGTCGGACGTGTGCCACTGGATAAATTGAAAATACTCACCACCGAAGGCCGCCTGGACGAGCCGCTCTACGAACACATGGAGCAGGACGTGCGCATTCTGCAAGCAGACTGGCCCATCGAATTGTTTGCGGAGCTGCTTTTTGAGAACCGGCCCGCGCTGTATCCGGTCTATCAGGGTGCGCGCCTGGTCGGGGTGGTCGACACCTCCCGACTCTCCGAGGCACTTTTTTGGGCGCAGCACCGCCGCCGCCTGCGCGAGACGATTTTTGCCGAAATGCCCCCGGCCGAGCGCTGAAAATGGCTCAGGATCCCGGCGTGTGGTCGACCTTCCAGAAACCCCGGATTCTTCTGCCCGCCGCTGGATGATACTGGGAAGGAATTATCGGCGTTATATACGGCAGTAGAACAGGGAATATTCCCCAGTTTAGCTTTGACAGGGCCGTTCTGCGCCCGCATTTTACGTGCTTACTCTCGTTCTATCACAGCTCTCTCAACGTTGTCCGGCCTCTCTCTCCGGCCAGCGTCACTCCAGTGTCCACCTCTCACCCCAGCCCGTATAAGCTCACCCCTCTTTTGTCACCGGTCGGTTTCCTTGTGCAGGAAGCGGCGGAGCGGTGGCTTTCTTGATCCTTTCTCGTTCAAGGCCGCGCCGCTTCGCGTCCGGCCCGCAATCCGCATCAACTGCATCAACCCTGCTCAATCCATGAAGCATACGTTTCTAACTACGTGCTGCGCGCTTGTGACCCTCGGCGTCACGGCTCACGCTCAGGACCGCACCCTATACTGGAACGGTTCCACAGACGGCAACTGGTCGACAGTCGGCAACTGGGACGAATTGTCCACCGACGACACGACCCTCGTTTCCGCCACTTCGGCCCCGGTCAGCGGCGACATTGTCGTTCTTACCGGCTTTGGCGTCACCACGACCAATCAGGACATCGCCGGCCTCGTGCTCGATGGTCTGTGGTTCGGTCCCAGCAACGACACCCTGGTGGTCAACGGTTTGACCCTTGGTCTGAACTCTGGCGGCCAATCTGTGGTCGACGGCGTTGACCTCGTGGGAACAACCGCTGGACGCATTGACACCACCTCGGGCCTCACCACCGTCACTCTGGTTGAAAGCCCCCTCGAAGCCAACGGCTCAACGCCGAACATCGAGCAGTTCCTGTTGGCTCTCGATCCGGGCACCGTTCTGGTCAACGGCGACGGCAACACCACCTTTCTGGATGGTCTGGAAGTTGCCAGTGTCGACCCTGCCAACGGCACCTTTACGCTGAACGTCGCTCCGAGCACCACTCGTTCAGACAATCTGGTAACCTTCCCCGCAAACTGGGACTTGAACGTCGCGCTCGAACTGCACGGCAGCAACGACAGTGAGGTCTTCTTCCACGTTGCCCGTTCCGAAGGTACCACGGACTTTGATTTCTTAATCACTGCAAATGCCGCCGGCGACGTCGTCGGTCTGCGCATGGAAGGTGGCGATGACATCCCGGCCAGTCTCGGTTTCAACAACGCTGTCGTCACCCTGTCCAACGACAACAACGACTTCCTGGGCGCCGTCGAATCCGCCCCGACCAATGGCGGTATCGAATTCACCTCCGTCGCGCCGATCGGCTCCCCCTCAGCGGTTGGAGCAGGCGCGTTGATCTTCGGTACCGGCGGCGGCGGTAACCTGCTTCGCTACACCGGCGGCAGCACTTCGACCGACCGCACGCTGCAGCTTGGCGGCGGCGACTCCGGCTTCCAGGTCACCGGCGCGGATGCAACGATCGACTGGACGGGAACCCTCACCACTGGTAGCGGTGGTGGCACGACCGGCATCACCATCTCGAGTGGGACCACCATCTTCAATCTCTTCGGCGCGTTTGAAGGTACAGGCACCCGTCTGTTTGAAGTCGGTGGCAGCGGCACGTTCAACGTTCTCTCCAGCGGCAACACCCGCGAAGGTCCTTTCGTCGTCGACGGCAGCGCTGCAACGGCGGGCTACGTTGACCTCAGTGCCCCTGGCGCACCGTCTAGCTTTGGCCTGCTAGATAGCTTCGATATCCCGAATCTGGGTGGCGGACGCTACAGCTATATCGGCTCGGTCGACGTCAGCACTGACATTCCGATCAATCTGGGCACCGACAACGTCCGTCCGACCTTTGCCAACGACTCGCCCAATGGTTCCACCCTGACGATCAATGGCGATGTCGATAACCCGCACAACACGTTTGACTTCCGCGAAGTCGGCTTTGATGCCGCCAGCGGAGACATCATCCTCAACGCCACACGCGTCAGCCGCGGCGACGGCAATGCCGGGTACCTATATGAAAGCTCGGAATCGAACACGGTCTACGTGAACGCACCCGGCTCGGGCAGCGGCCGCATCGATGTGGACGGCAACGTTGTCGTACCCGCATCCAATGTTCCGTTGGCTAACGTGACGGTGGAAGTCGCGGCGACCATTACCGGCGCCCCGGCATTCTCCAACTCGGCCCTCGGCGTGGACGTGCAGATCACCGTAGACGACACGACCGGTCTGATGCCGGGCATGCTGGCCATTCACCCGAATCTCTTCAACGGCGACTCCGACCCAACCGGCAGCGGCGGCGTTGAGAATCGCGTGGCCATCTTCAGCGTCGACTCCGCCACGGAATTGACTCTGTCCTCGACCCCGACTGCGGACATCGTGGCAGGTGAGGAAATCCTCTTCATCGGCTACGGCCCGCTCGGCTACGACCGTATCGAAATGAACACCGGCCCGAGCGAGTTGAACTTCAACACCACGCTGATCAACAGTTCGATCGATGACACTTTGATCGCGCTGAATGTGAGCCCAGGTGCTGGCTCTGCAGGTGAGACAGTTTCCGGTACGGGAGCACTCGTGCCCTTCCTGGAAGGACAAATCGTGACCTTCAGCGCGGGCAGCATCTTGGCCCCCGGCAATAGCATTGGCACCATCAGCTTCGGTTCGGGCGCCCAGCCCCTCTCGTCGTTCACGATGGCCAACGGCAACACGCTGGACCTCGAAATCAGCGGCGACCAGGTCGACTCCGTCAACGTCTGGGCCACGGATAACTTCGAGTTCGTCAACAATCAGATCGTGCTGACGAACATCGGGACCTCCTCGCCGGCCACCGGTGACTTCACCGTTATCGAGAACTTCAGTGGTACTGAAGCGCTCGGCAGCCCGATCGGCGTGCAACTGGTAGGCAACTTCACCAATCGCACGGTGACGCTGACCGACAACGGCGACGAGTTCGGCTTGGGCATCACCGCGTTCATCCTGAGCATCGAGTTCACCGAGGATGCGACGACGGCCTTCGACGACTTCGTGGCGGCCATTCCGGGCATCACCGACACCGACCCCGACAGCGACGAGGACAACGACGGCTCGAGCCTGGCGGCCGAATTCATCGCCAACACCGACCCGACCGACAGTTCGGACGCGCCGGTGATCAGCTTTGAGTTCGTAATGGTGGGCTCGGACGAGTTCCCGGCCATCCGCTTCACGCGTCCGACCGACCAGGTGCTGGCGCCGACGGTGGGTGAGGTCGATGACGACCTCTCGACCGGTCCGGACTTTGCCGGCCCGCCCTCGACGGTGCATGAGAGCTCGGGTACGCCCTTCACCGGCACTGGCGGCGTGGAGTACGAGGAAGTGCTCTTCCGCTCCAACGTGACCACTGCTGCCGACGAGGACCAGTACCTGCGCGTCAACGGCGAGCTCATCCTGCCCGAGTAAGCACTCGGGTCTGGACTGATACGCGATAAAGCTTGAGAGACCCGCACAAAGCACGGGCGCAGGCCGCAACCCCACAAGGGTTGCGGCCTGTTGTTTTTTGGGGGGAGGCAAGGGGGGGCTCTGCAAAGAAGAATGCAATTTCATGTGTACTTGCGCAGAATCTCAGCCTTGCAAAAAGTAAGGTTTTGACACGCAAGCACCCATGCGGCTATTATACGATAATACCGTTCAGAGACTTCTGTCCGATACCCTTTCATCTCGTTCATCACACCTACCCCTGTCCTGACCCCATGGACTCGCCTGCCCTCGAATCGATCTGAGGAACGCGCTTGCGTGTAGCTGACGCCAAAGCTGTGTTTCTGGCGCGCTTTAGTTATACGTATCAGCACGCCGGGATACCGACCGACCCCTTTCTACTGTTTCTCAACCTGCTAACTAGTCTCATGAAATCACTACACCTACTGCTTGTTTCGGCCAGCCTAGCCCTGGCCACCCAAGTCCACGCTCAGGACCGGATTCTTTATTGGAACGGTTCGACGGACTCCAACTGGTCGACCGCGGCCAATTGGGATGAACTCTCCAGCGACGCCAGTCTGAGCGCCGCCGGTTCCGCACCCGTCTCAGGTGACGTCGTCGTCCTGATTGCCGGTCAGACCAACAACCCTTCCAACAACGACATCGTTGGCCTGGAGCTTGAGGGCCTGTGGTTCGGTCCGAGCGTCGACACGATTGCGCTCAACGGTAACGACATCGGCCTGGTTGCCGGCGGCAATGATTTCCTGCCCGCTGACCTGGTTGGCTCGATGGCGTTCGATATCGATCTGATCAATGGGGTGACCACCTACACCTTGATCGACACCAACCTTGATACGGGCCCGTTCCTCAACGACATCACCGCGGAACGCACGGCCTTCCTGCTGGCCACTCAGGCAGGCTCGACGTTTACTCAGAACGGCGGCAACCCGCAGTTTGAGGAGTCGATTGCTTCGTTCGATGCAGCCAATGGCACGGTGACGGTGTCTGTAGCGCCGACTTTCAGCGAGACCAACCGCCGTTTTGTGCTGGGCTCGCGCTTTGATCTGAACGTCGACATTTATCTCGTCGGCAACGATGGACAAGACGTTCAAGTGTGGATCGGCCAGGAAGACGACGGCACGCTTACACTCGATAACGCCTTTGAAGTGAATCCGAACAACGCGGTTGACGCGGTCGGCCTGGACTTTGGCGGCGATGACGGGGCAAATGTAGTCTTCCAGGGTAGCTTCGGTTTCAATTACCTAGGCGATGTCGAACTGCTCAACACCAACAACACCTTCCTGGGGCCGATTGTCAGCAGCTTCACCGGCGGCGACATCACCCTCGCTTCCATTGGGCCGAGCGGCGACATCACCGCAGCGGGTCAAGGTGATACCCTCGAACTGCCGGGTAACACCGACAGCAACACCTTCAGCCTTTCGGGCAACTTCACCACGGACCGCATCCTGGATTCGAACCGCAACGGCTTTCAGTTGAACAACAATGCGAACATCACCTGGACTGGGCCCATTACCCTGGGCGGCGGCTCTTCGGCGGGTGCGCGCATTCAGAACTTCTCCGTCTTCAACCTGGGCAACAACGCAGAGTTGAATCTCTTTGCCGACGTGGTCAGCACCTTCAGCAATTCCGGCATCGGGTACATTGGCAGCAGCTCGGGACGCGTGAACATTGAGGTCGACCAGACGGACACCTCGCCGCTGTTCATCGAGAACGTCCAATATGCCGTACGCAGCTTCGGCGTTGACGGTGCCTCGGGTGGTCTGGGTGCGGGTGAATTCATCCAGATGAACGGCGGCGCCGATATCGTCTATAACGGCACCACCGATGCGACACTGACCCGCTTCATCCTCACCACGGACGGCAACACCGCTATCGTGAATGAAAGCACGGCCACGCTGACCATCGACAACCTCTTCGAGAGTCGCCGCACCGGCAACGTACGCGGTAATACCTTTGACGCGGTCAACGGCCCGATCGTCTTCGACGGTGACTACTACAACGTCGAGAACGGTGAGCAGACGGTCAGCTTCCAGTCGTCTACCGGGCAGTCCATCTCGGTCATTGGGCCTGTGGGCAACAACCACGAGACGAGCCTGGGCAACAATTCGCCCAGCGGTAGCGAAGACGATTCCACCGACTTCTTCATGACGGTGACCGCGGCAGCCAATCCGGATGTGGTCACGACGGTAACGGGCGCGCCCACCGGCAGCGGCAACATCACCTTCGAGGTGGCCAGCGTCGCCGGCATCATGCCGGGCATGCTCGTCATCGCCGACTTCGTCGATGACCCGCAGACGACCGTCAACTCGGTCAACACGACCGACAGTACCGTGACTGTATCGGACGATGGCGACGGCTCTCTGGCCATCAGCGACACGGTGACCTTCCTCGGCTTCCAGCCGCTGGGTTACGATGACCTCGTTATCCGCAATGGTACCTACACCATCAACACGACGCTGACCAACGTGGACCGTGACGGTGGCGATGGCGGTGCCATTCAGTTTGGTGCCGGTGGCAGCTCGGATCAAATCATCCAGGGTGACGCCAGCTTCGTTCCAATGACGGCGGGCGAAACCGTTTTTGCTCAGTTCGGCAACCTGATCCTGCGACCGGGCAACAGTATCGGTACGATGAACTTCGGCTCGGGTGCAACGCCGCTGGGCAACCTTGAGCTCAACGACGTGACTTTCGAACTCGAAATCAGCGGTGACCAGGTCGACACCATCAACGCCTGGGCTGACTCCCTTCAGACGCTCACGGCTTCCGACATCGTGTTGACAAACATTGGTGCCTCTTCGCCGGCCACTGGCGACTTCACCGTCTTCAGCAGCCTGACAGGCACGGAGATTCCGGCGATTCCCTCGACTCTCACCTTGTCGGGCAACTTCACCAACCGTACGGTGACGCTGACCGACAACGGCGACGAGTTCGGCTTCGGCGTCACCGAAGTCATCCTGAGCATCGAGTTCACCCAGGATGCGACGACGGCCTTCGACGACTTCGTGGCGGCCATTCCGGGCATCACCGATACCGGCCCCGACAGCGACGAGGACAACGACGGCTCGAGCCTGGCGGCCGAATTCATCGCCAACACCGACCCGACCGACAGTTCGGACGCGCCGGTGATCAGCTTTGAGTTCGTGATGGTGGGCTCGGACGAGTTCCCGGCCATCCGCTTCACGCGTCCGACCGACCAGGTGCTGGCGCCGACGGTGGGTGAGGTCGATGACGACCTCTCGACCGGTCCGGACTTTGCCGGCCCGCCCTCGACGGTGCTTGAGAGCTCGGGTACGCCCTTCACCGGCACTGGCGGCGTGGAGTACGAGGAAGTGCTCTTCCGCTCCAACGTGACCACTGCTGCCGACGAGGACCAGTTCCTGCGCGTCAACGGCGAGCTCATCCTGCCCGAGTAAGCACTCGGGTCTGGACTGATACGCGATAAAGCTTGAGAGACCCGCACAAAGCGCGGGCGCAGGCCGCAACCCCACACGGGTTGCGGCCTGTTGTTTTTTGGGGGAGGCAGGCAAGGGGGGCGGCCCGGACGTTTCGACTGCCCGCACAAACGCCTATGGCTTTGGCGGGAAGGTCCGATGAGGCAGTTGCCGGTTGTTGCCGCAGGCGAATGCTCAAGCACCCTGGCGAATCCACCCAAGCCCGCACCTTGATTGCACTACGCGAACATCCTTTTTTCAGCCACGCCGCGCTCGGCGCGGAAAGTGGCCTGGCCGAGGCCGCGCAAACCGTGACCTTCCCCGCCGGCGCGCTGATTTTCGAAGAACATGCACCGCCCGACGCGCTCTATCTGGTCCTGGGCGGCAAGGTAGTCTTTACCAAAGCCATTCGCGGGAACCCGCGCCGCACGATCAGCGTGTGCTGCGAAGGCGAGTTTTTTGGCGAGGTGGGCGTGTTGATGAATGAGCCGCGCTCGCTGTCGGCCTTGGCGGACGGGCCTTGCACGCTGGCTGTGATTCCAGGAGAGGCCGTGCGCGAGGTGCTCCGCGACGTGCCCGCGCCCGTGGTCGCGCTGGTCCACAGTCTCGTGCGCCACCTGCACCAAACCACCCGGCACTACATCGAGGACATTCTGCAGCAGGAGAAGCTAGCCGTGGTCGGCGCGATGGTGAACTCCATCGTGCACGATTTCAAAAACCCCTTCACGCTGATCAGCCTGGGGGCTCACCTGCTGCTCAAGCAACACGATGACCCGCAGACGACGAAGATTTGCCGCAACATCGAAACCCAGGTGAAGCGCATGGTTTTCATGGCTAACGAGGTGGTGGATTTTTGCCGGGGTACCTCCGTCATCCACCGCGAGCCGGTCAACCTGGCCGAATTGGCGTTGAACTTCCGCGAACTCAACGAACCGATCTTTGAGTCCAGCCGGGTGCGCATCGACATCGACGCCGAGCCCTTCGTGATCGAGGCCGAGGAAAACAAGCTGCTGCGGGTGCTGCAAAACCTGGTGGGTAACGCCATTGATTCCATCCCGGCGGAGCGGTCGGGGCATATCCGGGTGCTGCTCACCGGGCGCGGCGATGAAGCCGTACTGGAAGTCAGCGATAACGGGGTGGGTATCCCCGAGGAGATTCGCGACAGTCTCTTTGAGCCGTTCGTGACGATGGGCAAGACCCGCGGGACGGGCTTGGGCACGGCCATCGCAAAGTCCCTGGTTGAGGCTCACGGCGGGCGCATCGAGTTTCAGTCGGAAGTTGGCCTCGGCACGACCTTTACGGTCCGCGTGCCCCGCGAGGTGCCCGTGTCGGTGCAGCAGCCATCCAAGCCGACGCGCCCGGCGATCCCGACCTCCTAGGATCCGCTTTTAATCCGCAGGCGCTTCGGCCATGGGCGGACGATGCACGCGGATGGCTTTGACGGCGCCTTCGGCCCGGCGCGAATCCGCCTCTAAGCGCAGACGGTGCCTGGGCGACGGGCATTCGCCAGAACTGCGCGGCTCAGCCTTGGGTGCGGGAAGCCCGCTGACCAGGACTGCCCAGGTGGGCTGGCCAGAATTGAGCGGAAGGGTATCCATCCCAGCAAAGGTTGTGTCCCAGGTCACGGTCCATGCGTCGGGCATCGAGCCTTTATTTTCTTTTGCGCCGACGCTGCGGGCGTAATCGAAGACCCAGTCACGCGCCTGAATCCGCACCCGCCCGCTGTCAGAAACAAAATCCTCGTTGGCACGACCTGTCCCGTCGGGACCCGTGACCGAACCTTCCAGGCTGAACTCAAAACTCGTGGAGTCTTCGGCAAGCCCGGTTACCGCGAGCGTCCAGGTCTCTGTCCGCAGCGGGGCCTCGTGGCCGATCTGCTTGATCGCGGGCCAGTCGATGAGCGGCGTACGCGAGGGACGCGTATGGTAGTGGATCTCTGAATACGCGCTGGGAGCGCGGTCGTTGATCGTCACCCGGATCGGCGGCGTTTCTGCCGCCGGCGCTGAGACCAGTGCCTCGACTCGATTCCCATCGAAATCCATTTTTAGGACGCCGTTATTGAAATGTATATCTTTGCCGACAATATAGGTAGTGACCTGGGATGCCGACTCAGGGGTTGCCTCCGGGCTTAACACCATGAAGCGCTTGAGCAACTCGGCCATCAGCCAGCGGCCGTGTTCGTTGAGATGGACGCTGTCTTGGAGCAGGTCCGCCGGCTCCAGTCCGTGCGCCTTCAGGTAGGCGAGCCATTCCTCACGTTGCGGCTGCAAGGCGGTGCCATACTCGCGGGCCATGCGCGGCAAAAACCGCTCGTTCATGTGGTTGGCCCAGCGCGCGTGGTCGCGCCGACCCTGGTCCTCGGGCCAATAGTTGGTGTGGTCGGTCTGGATGAGGATTTCGGCAGTTGTGTGTGCGCGGATGGTCCGGATGATTGCCTCGTACTCCTGATCGCCGCCGTAGACGTGAAAGACGAGCAAGTCGGGGTAGTACGGCAGCACGTCGTAGAGCGTTGTGCGCACCAGACGCTGCGAACTGAAGCCGCCCAGAGCGAGGTTCTCAACCTCCAGCAGCGCCTCCGGAAAGCGCCGGCGCAAATCGGCCTCGACCATGGTGTGCCACCGCTGTCCGATGATGCTCTGGCCATAAAAGAGAATACGCACCCGCTCGCCATTTTCAGCGTTGCTGCGGGCCAGTTTCTGCAGGGTGCGCTGAATGCCGACGCCATAGGCCGAGGTGTCTTCTGGCGGCGGCGGAGCTGGGTACGGTTGGGCAGTCGACATCGGAGGCATGAGCGCAAGTACGCACAGACCGGCAAAACGCAGACCACATCTGCAAAGGTCGGCCGGAGCGAACATGGTATTGGATCATAGATTGCGGGAGGTCGGCTGCCAAGGCCAAACCAACCGGTCAAATCCTCTGGCTCAAGTGTCGCACCGAGGATCGTTCGTGTCTGCGGGCCGTCTGTGTAACGACGATTTGCGAGTGCGGGTCGGCCAAGTCGGAGCGGTTGCGGTTGCCTTTTGAGCGGAGGCGGGTTGCCTGAAGACACACGATGGCCGACTCGACTCCCCCACCCCAGCGCGATGGCGCGCTCGATCCCGAACGTCAACGTCTGGCCGCCGAGGCCGCCCGCGAAGGCAACTGGAAGCGCTGGGGCACCTACCTGCCCGAACGCCAATGGGGCACGGTGCGCGAGGATTACTCGCACGACAGCGAGGCCTGGGGGCATTTCCCGCACGAGCACGCGCGCAGCCGAGCCTATCGCTGGGGCGAGGATGGCCTGTTGGGCTGGACCGACCGGCAGTGCCGCCTGTGCTTTGCCCCAGCCTTGTGGAACGGGCAGGACCCCATCCTCAAAGAGCGGCTCTTTGGATTGACCGGCCCGCAAGGCAACCATGGCGAAGACGTCAAGGAGTGCTACTACTATCTGGATGCCACGCCCACGCATTCCTGGGCGCAGGCGCTTTACAAGTACCCGCAGCGCGCCTTTCCGTATGAGGAACTGGTCGCGGGCAACGGCTCCCGAGGGTATCACGATCGTGAATACGAGCTGCTGGACACCGGGAGCTTCGACGAAGACCGCTACTTTGACGTGTATGTGGAATACGCCAAGGCCGGGCCGGAGGACGTCTGCATCCGCTTGCGGATCCTCAACCGGGGCCCGGAGGCGGCACCCCTACACGTGCTCGGCCAGCTCTGGTACCGCAACACCTGGATTTGGGGCTGCGAACACGAGGGCTGCACGCCCAAACCCACGATCGACCAGGACGGCGCGCCCAACCACTTGCGATGCCGCCACGTTTCCCTCAAGCACTTTGTCTTTGCCGCGGGCCGAGGCCCCGAGGGCAGTGACCCTCAGTGGCTCTTCACGGAGAACGAGACCAACACCGCCCTTTTGTATCTATCAGACGGATACACGCCCTTTGTCAAAGACGCCTTTCATCGGCGGGTGGTCGGCGGCGAGGAAGGCGCGGTCAACCCGGAGTTGAAGGGCACCAAGGCGGCGGCATGGCATCGCCTGGAAATCGAAGCCGGCGCCGAGGTCGAACTGCGATTTCGCCTCGCGACCATCAAGGAGGCCGAACAATGGAACGGCGACGAGCTGGGCGAAGGCTTTGACGCGACCTTCCAAAAACGTATCGATGAAGCTGATACATTCTACCGCACAATGCCGGAGGCGGTCGAGGAAGGCGAAGCCCAAACCGTCTGCCGTCAGGCCTATGCGGGCCTGCTCTGGACCAAGCAATTTTACCACTACTCGGTGAAGGACTGGCTGAAGGGCGACCCCGACGTGATGACACCACCACCGCAGCGTTGGGAGGGGCGCAACAGCGACTGGGCTCAACACTTTTTCTGCCGCGACATTCTCTCGATGCCGGACAAGTGGGAGTACCCCTGGTTCGCGGTTTGGGACAGCGCCTTTCACATGGTGCCCTTTTCGCGCATCGACCCGCACTTTGCGCAGGAGCAGATGCTGCTGTTCACCCGCGAGTGGTACATGCACCCCAACGGAGAAATCCCCGCCTACGAGTGGAATTTTTCCGACGTCAACCCACCGGTGCACGCCTGGGCCTGCTGGCGGCTGTACAAGCTCAGCGAGGCGCGCGGCCAGGCCGACACGCAGTTCCTGGCGCGTTGCTTTCACAAGTTGCTGATCAACTTCACCTGGTGGGTGAACCGCAAGGATCCCGAAGGCAAGAACCTCTTTAGCGGAGGCTTCCTGGGCCTGGACAACATCGGGCTGTTCGACCGCTCCAAACCGCTGCCCACAGGCGGGCGCCTGGAGCAAGCCGACGGCACGGCCTGGATGGCGTTTTATTGCGGGATGATGCTGTCGATTGCGCTGGAGCTGGCGCATCATGATTCTGAATACGAGGACGTGGCCTCGAAGTTTTTCGAGCACTTCGTGGGCATCGCCGAAGCGGTCAACACGTTGGGGCGCGACGGACTCTGGGACGAGGAGGACGGCTTTTACTACGACCAGATACAGGTCGATCAGCAGGCGCTGGTGCTGAAGATTCGCTCGATGGTCGGGCTGCTGCCGATCTGCGCCGTTCAAATCCTCAGCGACAGCTACATCGACGCCTTGCCCGGCTTCAAAAAGCGCATGGACTGGTTCCTGAAAAACCGGCAGGACCTGGCCCACATTTTGGAGTACGCGCACAATCCCGAGTGCGGCTCGGGCGGGCACCTGCTGGCCATCCCCGCCAAGGGCCGCCTGCAGCGCATCCTGCACTACATGTTCGACGAGGGTGAGTTTCTTTCGCCTTACGGCATCCGCTCACTTTCCAAACACCATGAGCGCCATCCCTTCGTGTTGCACGCCGGCGGCGACACCTTCCGCGTGCAGTACACGCCGGGCGAGAGCGACAACGGGCTTTTCGGCGGCAACTCCAACTGGCGCGGGCCGATCTGGTTTCCGGTCAACTTTCTGCTGGTGGAAGCGCTGCGCAAATGGCACCGCTTTTACGGCAGCGACTTCAAGGTGGAGTTTCCGACCGGCTCCGGAAACCATCTCTCGCTGGAAGCGTGCGCGGACGAAATCGCCCGGCGTCTGGTGGGGCTGTTTCTGTGCGGGGACGACCAGCGTCGAGCCAGCGAGGGCGAACGCGAAAAACACCAGCACGATCCGCATTTTCGCGAGCACCTGAACTTTTATGAGTACTTTCACGGGGACACGGGCGAGGGCTTGGGTGCCTGCAAGCAGACGGGCTGGACCGCATTGGTGGCGACTTTGCTGGAAGATTTGGGTAAAGCATAGTCGCCCGGCGTAGGCCGCTGGCTGCGCGAACCGATGCGACGGGGTGTTTTGATGCGTCTGAGCTGTTTGATGCGTTCTTGCGATAGCATGATGTATGCGTACGACGCTGAACATCGACGACGATCTGCTCGAAATGGCGAAGGAGCGCGCAAAAGCCCAGCGGCGGTCCACCGGTGAGGTGGTTTCCAGCCTCATGCGAAGCGGTCTGGAAAAGAAGCGCACGCCCTGGCGGATGGTCGATGGCGTCCCGGTTTTTCACTCCGTCCCCGGGGCGAAACCGATGACCATCGACGCGATCAACGAACTGCGCGACGTGCAATGATGGGCCGGGCGCTGCTCGACGCGAGTGTACGGATCACACTCTTGGATGAAGCAGACGTCCACCATCGCATCGCTGCTGATTGGCTGAGAGCTCACGGCGACGAAGGTATCGCCACCTGTCCGCTTACGGAGAATGCATCGGTGCGACTGATCTCGAGCCCTGCCTATCGAACGGTTCAAGCCGTTCTTCAGCAGGTCCTGGCGGCTCTGATCAAGTTGCGACTGAGCTGGAATCACGCCATCTGGGCGGATTGCGTATCGCTGACCGATTCGAAGTTATTTCTCAGTGAACGCTTAGAAGGCCACAAGCAACTCACGGACATTTATCTGTTGGGTTTAGCGCAAGTGCATGAAGGCAGGCTGGTGACTTGCGACAGAGGCCTGAGCACGCGCGCGATTCGAAATCCGCGCGAAGACCTCTTGCAGTGTTAAGTTCAGGGGTGAGCGACCCCCAGTGTGCGTTTGACTTGGAGCGGTGTTCAGCGAAACCTTATTCGCGAACACCACTTCATCCAATATGTCGGACATCCTTGTTATCTGCGGAACCAATCGGCCGGGCGCGCGTTCGCGCATCGTGGCGGATGTCCTGCTGGAGATCTATCGCGCGATGGGGGCCGACGTCGACAGCCTCGACCTGGCGGACATGCCCGAGGGTATTTTTTCGACGAAAGCCTATCAGGAGACTCCGGGTGCTTTTAAGAGCCTGAGTGACAAGGTCCTGGCGGCCGGCGGTCTGCACGTGGTCACGCCCGAATACAACGGCGCGCTCCCGGGCATCTTGAAATATTTCATCGATATGCTGCCCTTTCCGGAGAGCTTCGAGGACCGCTGCGTTTGCTTCACGGGCGTCTCCGCTGGCAGCAGTGGCGCGATTCGGCCCATCGAGATGCTCACGCTTATCTTCAATTACCGCAACGGGATCGTCTGTCCGGCCAGGGTGATGATGCCCTCGATCAACAACCTCATCGACGAGACTGACGAGTTGACGGACGCCAAAATGCGCGAGCGCCTGCAGAAGCAAGCGGAAACGTTCAATGCGTTTGTGCGGAAGCTAAAACCTTAGGACCTATCCGGTTTTGCGCAAACGTGAAGCGACCTCACACAATCTAAAAAATCGTAACAAAATCGACACGATTGGACTTGATCTGCGGCGCTTTTGAAAGCACTTTCTCGCTGTAACCACATTGATTCAGGATCGTAACTCGCGCGTTACTACATTGAGGTGTGTAGCCGGCCTAGAGCCAAGCGAGTTACCTATACATCCTGGTTTCATATTGGGGTTAATTACTTGGCCGCTCCTTAGAGGTGAGGGAGCGGCCTTTTTTTGGCCAAATTTCAGGACAAGTAGCTTTGTTTGACGCCCTGTGCGCCCGCCAGGTAGAGCGTCTATCAAGGGCTTGGTTGAAGCCCACAAAATGGCAGGCGCACGGCTGTCTGGATGTTCAGGCTATGGATGCTTGGAGGGCGGACTCCGGGTTTGTTGTAGGGAAAAAGCCTAGAGGTCGAAGCGGTAGCGGCATTTCTGACGGTCGCCGCGCTGGTACAACTCGGTATTTTCAGGCACATCGACGATGTCCACAAACTCTCCGCCGGCGCGTTCGCACGTTTTGCGTGAGGCAATGTTGTCCGGATTGCAGGTGACCCAAAGCGGGTTCAAGCCGTGCCGCCGCGCCAGGGGCAGGATGAGTTGCAGCGAACGGGCCGCCAGGCGTTGTCCGCGAAAAGGTGGCTCAACCGTGTACCCGACCTGGCCCGCGTAGAGCCTCAGGTATTCCGAACGGCCCAAGCGCAGGCTGATCGACCCGGCCAACTGGTTGCCGGGGGGCAGCCGCATCGAAAAAATGTAGGCCGGCACCCATTCACGGCGCGGGTCGGCGGGTACGCAGCGTGCGAGTTGCAGGGTGAGTTCGCCGTCTCGCAGACGTCCAGGATCCAGGAAGACCGACTCGGCGCTCGGCGCGGGCTGCTTCACGAAAAGGTGTCTACGGAGTGAAAAAGCCGCGGTTTTCCGTGGGCGGCGGGAAAATGACCAACTGATAACGCGCCACGCGCTCTTCGGGATCGTCGACGGACTCGATCAGAAAGCCGAAATCGTCGGCCGGGAGGGTCAGGAAGCGTTGGTCGAGTTCCTTGATCAGGAAGCCCCGCGCGTCGAACCAGCGCAGACGGTAGGCAATGCTAAAGGTCTCATCGGCCCGGTTCAGCACGTTGACCTGCAAGCGCGTTTGCTTGCCCTCGCGGGCCAGCGGCAGGGGTTTTGCCGAGATCAACTCACGCAGGTTCTCCCCCTTGATCACCAGGGGCTGGTCCAGTCGCTGCTCCATGGTGGGCTCGGGTGCGCGGCGGAAAAACTGGCAGCCCGTCAGAGCGACGGCAAGCAGAGCAACGGCAAACGTCCTCAGCCAGCGAAAGGGAAACGAGAGTTGAGGCATGGGTGGATCGCACGCGATGGCGGCGAAAAAGTAAACGCTGAATCGAAGGGCGCCGATAGTTGTATCCTCAACCAAGAAGTTGGCCTTACATGCAACACTGGAGGTTAAAAGGACCCTTGGATCCGTCAGAACATCACCCTAATCTATACAAGTCCCAAAAGATATACCCCATGACGGCACATCTCGGCACCATGGAACCTAACGCTATCTCTGTATTTATCATTTTGTTGTAAAACATTGTCAAATAACGAGATAACGCTCAAAAAGAAACCTATCTTAGGTTTTCGCAACAGGTTTCATAATTTTTCAATAATAACGCATATCTCTGTCCAGGAACGATTTACAGGTCCGATTCAGTGTGTATCCAAAAACATGTGGATTGACAGCCCCATGGACGCTGAAAAACTGCAATGTAAGCATCTCCTAGGTCCCGCTACGTTTGCGGGGCAAACCACACGTTTGCTTAAAATGGCAAAAGACGAAGCGCTGAAGGGCATCAGTCGAATCGATTCTGGTTCGACGCACGGCTGGTTCGTTCGCGGCTACAAGAACGGAAAGACGTTTTCGCGTTTGTTCAGTGACAAAAAGTGGGGTGGCAAGCGACCGGCCTTGCAGGAGGCCAAGAAGTACCGCGACTCGTTGCGCGAGGAACTGGAGCGGATTCCGTCCAAACCGCGCGGGCGACGCCTGGTCTTCCGCGACTCACGCAACACCACCGGCGTGCTCGGTGTCTGCCGCACCTCCAAACGCAGCGCTTCGGGTAAATTGAACGAATGCTACTCGGTGAGCTGGCGGCCCGAACCCGGCGTTCAAAAGTGCACCTCTTTCTCGATTCGCAAGTACGGGGAGCAGCGGGCCTTTGAACTGGCGGTGGCGCACCGGCGCAAAATGCTGCGCGAGATTCACGGTTCCGGGGTGTTCCGACGGATGAAGACCCAGCTGGAAGATGTGCCCGGACAGCCTGAGCGCGACGGCAACGGCATGACCTCCACCGCCCACGCGGGCGAACCATCGACGGCAGCGGCCGAGCCGCCTCAAAGCTTCAGCTGAGTTCGATTCCGCTCACGCCGGCGTTGGTTGCGGGTGACGCGGTTCGCCGGTTTTTTCGGCGGCGGCAATGGCCGCACCCACGATGCCTGCCTGATTTTCGAGCTTGGCCGTGATGATCTCGGCGGGCACGTCGATGTACTTCAGCCACTTCTCGCCCTTTTTGGAGATGCCACCACCGACGATGATCCGCTGCGGGGAAAGCAACTCGACAACGTAATCCAGGTAGCGGTTGAAACGCTTGCCCCAGACGGACCAGCTGAGGTCTTCGCGTGCACGGGCACTGGCGGCGGCAAACTTTTCGGCAGACTCGAATTTGTCTTTCTGCTTGTTGAGCATGCGCAGGTGGCCGAACTCGGTGTTGGGGACCAGCTGCCCGTTGAGTAGGAGCGCGGTGCCCAGGCCGGTGCCCACGGTTATCAGGAGTGCAACCCCGGGAAAGTCGCGCGCGGCCCCATAGCGCGCCTCGGCCAACCCCGCGGCATCGGCGTCGTTGACCATCCAGCCGGACAGTCCCGTGCGCTGCTCCACCTCTTCGGCCAGGCAGGAGCCGATCAGCGCTTTGTTGAGGTTGGGCGCGGTCTGAATGGTCTGCGCGCGGATGACGCCGGGAAAGCCCAAGCCCAGCGGGCCCTCCCAGGAAAAGTGCTTAACGACCTGAGCCACCGCGTCGAAGAATTCGGGCAGATCGCGGTCGCGCGCCGGCGTGTCAACGCGGAAACGTTCCACCGTCAGCTCACCCGTTTTCAGGTCGACGATCGCGCCCTTGATGCCGGAGCCGCCAATATCGATGCCCAGAACTTCCATCACGCCAAAGAATGCTCAAGCAGAGGCGGCAGGGTGCCGCGAACGTGCCCCACTATCTGGACCCGGGGCAGGAGCCGCCAGCCAAAAGTGCGTCGTGTTGGCCCTGTGCGCCGGGCCTGACTCGGCCCAGGATCCGGGTAAACGCATGGGTTGAAAAACCAGCCTCAAAAGATGCGAACAGTAAGTGTTTATCAGGGATTAATACCGATCATTTGACTTGCTAGGCCCCATTCCCAGACGTATCTTTCAAGTACCAATCCCCGTTCAATTTCCCAAAACCCTAGTTTCCTCATGAAAATGCGTAAAGTGTTCCCCCTCATCGCCGCCGCCCTGGGCCTGGCGATTACCACGCACGCCCAAAGCATGACCAAGGGCGACATCCTCGTGATTGTCTCCCAAGGCGAAGTGATGGCGAGCGATTCGGCCACGGGCGTCTCGATGGCGCTGAAGGTCGGCGACGTCCTGCAGGAAGGTTTCACCGTGAGCACCGGCGGCAACTCGGCAGCCAGCCTGGCCTTCGCCAACGGTGCCCTGGTCAACCTGAACGAACGCACGGTGATGGAGATTCGCCGCTTCCGCATGGTTGCCTCCGACGTGGCCTTTGACGGTTTCAGCGGCCTGGTGGCCGAGCCAACCCAGTCGGACACGCGCCTGTACCTGGAAACCGGCCAACTGGTCGGCGAAACGCGCCCCCTGGACGAGCAGAGCGCGTACATGATTCAGGCCGAAGTTGGCACGCTGCGCATCGTCGGCACCTCGTGGGTGTTCGGCGCGTCGCTGGAGCAGGTTTCCGCCGCCATCATCGACGGCATGGGCACGCTGATCAACAACTTGAACGGCAGCTCGCAGTCCATTTCCGCAGGCATGCAGCTCTTCATTCAGCAGGACGCTTCGGGCGCTTTTGTCTTCAGCGGCCTGGAGCAGATTGACCCGGCGGCTCGCCAGGCTTTCATCGACCAAATCAACCAGGCGTTCGCCCTCGGTGGTCCGGCCCTCGACGGTGGCGTTCCTGCCGATGACGCGGGCGGGGCAGCTCCGGCGGGTCCGGGCGCAGGCCTCGGTGGCGGCGGTTTCTCGGCGGCTCCGGCGGTCGACACCAGCTTGCTGACCCCCACCCCGACCGAGGCTCCCTAGCCCTTCAGGTCGAACCAAGCTTTCAAAAACCGGGCGTCCACGGGGCGTCCGGTTTTTTTGGCGTTGCTTCGCCGGGGTCGGCCTTTCCAATGGGCCGCGTGCCGAATTCCGCGAAGTTGTTGATCGTCAGTTGCAGTCTCAATCCGCAGTCGCGCAGCGCGGTGCTTTGCCAGGCATTGCACGTGGTCGCAGAAAGCCTGGGCGCACAGGTCGACTTCGTGGATCTGCGCACGCTGGATCTGCCGCAGTGCGACGGGAAGGCCGCTTATGGCGCGGAAGCGGTCGGGCCGATGGCCCAGCGCATCCGTGAGGCCGACGCGATCGTGTTGGGCGTGCCGATTTACAACTATGACGTGAACGCCGCCGCCAAAAATCTGCTGGAGTTGACCGGGCAGGCCTGGACCGGCAAAGTGGTGGGATTTTGCTGCGCGGCGGGTGGCCAGGGGAGTTTCATGTCGGTCCTGGGCCTGGCCAACAGCCTGATGCTGGACTACCGCTGTCTGATTTTGCCGCGGTACGTCTATGCGACCGGGGCCGCCTTTGAGCGCGGGGCCGATGGCGCGCACACGCTGGTCGATGCGGAGGTGCGCGGACGGGTCGAGCGGCTCGCGCGAGCCATCCTCGCCCTGGGGTCGGCCGTTACGCCGTTGCAACTCGAGCACGCCGATGACCCCGATTGAGCCCGGCAAAGGTCAGCCCGCGCCGCTGACCTTTTCGATGGAGTCGGCGGACCTGGAGGAGTTTGCCCGACCCGGCGACCAGTTGGCGCAGCTGGGCGTGCGCCAGACGGTGGCTTTTTTCGGCTCCGCGCTGATCGGGGTGCGCAGCCAACGCTACGTGACCAGCGGCTCGGTGCAGGCGACGCCGGCGCTGGACCTTTACCTGGAGGCAGCCGAGACGCTGGCCGAAGCGCTGGCTGCGTGGGAAGGCCAGGGCCCCGACGTGGCGCGGCAATACATTGTTTGTACCGGGGGCGGCCCGGGCATCATGGAGGCAGCCAGCCGCGGGGCACGGCGCGGCGGCGGCTTCGCGCTGGGCCACACCATTGAGCTGCCGCACGAGCCCGAGCCCAACCCCCACATCGCGCCGGGCTGGGAGGTGCATTTCCGGCACTTCAGCGCGCGCAAGCACTGGTTCTTTCGCACGGCGCGGGCCCTGGTGGTTTTTCCCGGGGGTCTGGGCACGCTCGATGAGTGGGTCGAATTTCTGGTGCTGCGGCTCACAGGGAAGCTGCCGGAGATCCCCGCGCTGGCCTACGGACGGGCGTTTTGGGAGGAGGTGCTTAACTTGGAAGCGCTGGTGCGGCAGGGCCTGGTCAGCGAGCGCGTTTACGATTTGTTCGAGTGGGCCGACACGCCGGAGGAAGCCTTCGCGTGGCTGACGCGCGTGCTCCCGCCGCTGTCCGGCGAGGCGTAGGTCGATGGGTTATCTGCTGCTGGTATCGCTGATCTGGGCGTTTCCGTTCGGGCTTGTGGGCGAGTTGCTCAAGGCCGGGGGAGTTCACCTTGACGCGCTGCCGGTGCTACGCCTGGGGCTGGCGCTGCTGGTCTTTCTACCGCTGGCGCGTATCGGCAGTGTGGCTACAACGACGCGGTGGCGTTTGCTCGTGATTGGCGGGGTGCAGTACGGGCTGATGTACGTGCTGCTCTTCAACGCGTTTCACTTTTTGCCGGCGTGGCAGGTGGCGCTGTTCACGGTCTTCACGCCGTTTTACGTAGCCGGGATTTTTGACACGCTGGAGCGCAGGTTCGACCGCGGACGGTTCGCGCTGGCGCTGATGGCGGCGGTGGGCGCAGGCGTGGTTGTGCTGCAGCCGGGAACGGCGCTGCTGACTGAGGGGGACGCGTCACTGGCGATCGGCTTTGCGCTGATGCAGGCCTGCAACCTGTGTTTTGCCGCGGGCCAGGTGGCTTACAAGCGCCTTCGGCAGCATCACGCGCACCTAGAGGACGGTGGAATCTATGCGCTGGTTTATCTGGGTGCGGTGGCCGTCAGCGGGGTCTACGCGTTGGCCACCTGGGGGCTCGGAACGGAGCTGATTCGGCCCGCGCTGATCGATGCCGAGGGCGTCTGGATTCTGTTGTATTTGGGCGTCGTTTCGTCGGGACTGTGCTTTTTCTGGTGGAACCGCGGGGCGACGCAGGTGGGACCGGTAACGCTGGCCGTGTTCAACAATCTGAAGGTGCCCGTGAGTGTGGCGGGGACGCTCTTGCTGTTTGAGCTGGGTGAAGGCGCACAACGTCCGGACCCCGTGCGGTTGCTGATCGGCGGAGCGCTGGTGGTCGCCGCGCTGGTTTTAGCCGAGCGCAAGTCGGCAAAGGCCGCAGCTTAGCCGTCGGCGGGCTGGGCGGTGGAGGCCGCGACGAAGTCCTGCGCTGGAGCCTGCTGGGAAAGGTACCGCCCAAAAGCCCGCATGACCGCGATGTGCACCACCGCCTGGCTTGCTGAGTAGAGACGCCACGGCAGGCGCGGCACGAAGCCGTGGACTGCCGCGATCAGGCAGTTGCCTTCGGGGAAGACGCGAAACTCGAAGCGCCCGGGCGGGTCGACGTCGCGCGCGAGCAGGCCACCGGAAATGTAGAAGGCGCGGCGGCGCCCTCCGGTACGTGAGAAGGGCGTTGGGGTGAGCTCCAGCAGCTTGAGGTTGCACAAGCGCAGGTAAAAGCGGATGACGCCTTCGGTGTCGCGCTTGACGGTGATGACAGTCAGGGAAATCTTCGTGAGCCAGTAACCATAGGCATCGGCGACCATCGGCGCGTCCCATCCTTTGGGCAGCGGCATGCGCTGGACCGAGCGCACCCGGCGCGCGCGTCGGATGAGTTGGCGATCGCGGCTCTGGGTGCGGCTGCGGGGATTGGGCAGGGGGCGTCCGTCGGGGCCAACGGAGTGTTTGAGCGACTGCTCAAACTCAATGGCTTCATCGGCGATGGCCGCCTGCAGCGCGTTGGGCCGGGCCACCAGATCGTGGCGGAGGCTTTCCAGGAGCGGGCCCACCAGTTGCGTCGGCACGCCGCTGAGCAGCGACACCCACAGGCGCGAGACCTGCGGCCAGTTGAAGGGAAAGTTGATCACGCGCGGGTGGGTGCCTTTCAGGAAGTTGGCCGTGCGCAGGATCATCTCGCGATAGGTCATGGGCGCATGGCCGGCGATGTCGTAGGTGCCGCCCCAGAGATCCGTCTGGCCAAGGGTGCGCTCGAAGCAGCGCACCACGTCGCGCACGTCGATGGAGACGGTGCGCGAACGCGTCCAGGTGGGCAGGACCATGGCCGGCAAACGGCGCACCAGGTTGATCAACATGCGCATCGACGAACCGCCCGGACCAAAGATGATGCCCGTGCGCAATACAGTGACCTCGACCGAACGACTGCGCAGGACGGACTCGACTTCGAGGCGGCTGGCCAGGTGGGGCGAGAGCGTGCGATCGTCCGGGATTAGCCCGCCCAGGTAAATGACGTGCTCGATGCCGACGGCTTCAGCCGCGCGAATGAAATTGTCGGCCAGGAGCATGTCCAGGTCCGCAAAGGAGGCCTGCATGAGCCGGCTGGAGGGCAGCATTGAATGCACCAGATAGATCCCGTAGCGCGCCCCCCGCAGCGCGTGCTCGACCTGGGGCAGTGAGTACAGATCGCACTCGCGCCACTCCGTGTTGTCCTCCTGACTGAAGGAACTGGCGACGGCATGCGAGCGCGTCAGCGCCCGCCAGCGGTACTGGTCGCGCAAGCCGATCCGCAGGCTCGTGCCGACAAAACCGCTCGCCCCGGCGATGGCAACCACCGGCAAGTCCGTCTCCGGCGGTTGGGGCACAACGGGTGTTTCTGGGTTGTCCGCGGAGGGCTGCATAAACCGGGCGGCGCGCGGGCCGGGGAGTCAGGTTCGGTCGCGCCTGAACAAGAAACTAAACGGACAGGGGCGGATGCGCAATCGCTCACCCCAGGTGAAGGCCGCCAGCAGCCGTCCGCGCAGGCGTACCTCACCCTGCAAACGCACGCCCGGCAACTTTGGCAGCCGCCGCTGGTAGCGCTTGAGGCGCCGGCGCACATGCAGCAGGCAACGAATGCTGGGGAAGTCGACCGTGAGCGCACCGTCGAAGCCACCCACCTCCACCTCGCCCGCCGGGGTCTCCAGCCGGACGATGCCACGCACGGCGACCTGACGCATGGTGCGGTCGCCGAGGTCAGCCGTTGCTGGTGTCGCGCGTGCGAATACGCAGCGCGCCGCTCATTTTCCATTTGGCGTGCTGGGCCTGCTCGCCGGTGCCGCTGGGCACCCACAGCTCGAAGTTGTCGAACTCGTAGGTGATCTCGGCATTGCGCCCGGTCAGCTTGTCATACAGGGAGATGGCCAGTTCCGGCCAGGAAGTGGTGTGGGATTCGTGGTCCATGCGCGCATGGTCGGGCCTTCGGGCCAGGATGCAAGTGCGAAGGCCAATTCGCGTTTCAAATGGGGAATCGCCCCAATTCAGAAGCGGTAGCCGACCGCGCCGTTGAGCGAACGTCGAATGCCGGGGGTGCCGGGGATGTCCTGGAAGGAGGTGTTGAAGAGGTTGTCAAGGGTGAGGCTGAGTTCGGCGCCCGGCAGCCATTCGGGAAAATAAAAGGCGCCCACCGTCGTGAAAAAGGGCGTGCGCGTGCCCTGGCGCAGCGGGTTGGATTCCTGCACGCGAAACTCGTTGTCGGCGCGCAGTTGAAACTGGTCGGTCACGTCCCAGATGAAGGCAGCGGTAAGGCGGTGGCGGGGAAAGTTGAGCACGTAGAAGGAAGCGTCGACCGCGCTGTTGCCGTAGTCCTCGCTCTTGGTCAGGTAGGTGTATCCAAGAACCGTATACAGCGAGCGCCACTGCCGGCGCAGGACGATTTCGAAGCCAAAGGTCTCGGTGTCCACGGGCTGGGCGCTGCGGGCGTTGGGCGAGGCAGTGGAGAAAATGAAGTCGGCCAGGTCCTCGTCCCAGCGGTAGAATACCGCGCCGCCCAGAGTCCAGCCGTCGGCTTCGAGGGCAAAGCCAGCCTCGAGGTTATCGGTGCGCTCGCGGGCCAGGTCGGGGTTGCCGCCGAAGAGCCCGACCGTCGGCGCGCCGCGGGCGGTGTAGCCGGCAAGCTGCGTGGTTTGGGCAAAGCTGGCGTAGACGCGGCGGCGCAGCGGCACGTCGAACTGCTCGTAGGCGATTTCGACCAGCGGCGAGCCCTTGGTGGAGTCGCGGTCGCTGGTGTCGATGGAGAAGCCCCCGGCCATGCTTAGCTCACCGTTGAAGGCCGGACGCGTGACCTTGGGCAAGAGCGCAACCTTGCCCAGTGTGCGCTCGGTAAAGGGGCCGTTTTCGAGGTTGGTCGAGTCGATTTCCTCCCACAGGGCGGTCCCGGAAAATTGCCAGAGAATCGGACCCGTGGGGATGGCCCCCTGCACGCTGCCAGACACCACTTCGGTCTCGTGCTGAAAGGCGTTACCAAAGGCATTGAAGACGAAGCGGTTGCCTTCGTAGTCGTCCTTTAGGCGGCGGTAAAAAACGCTGGCTTCGACAAAGCCGTCGCCCGCGACCGTGTGGCGGTGATTGGCCAGCAGGAGCGTGGCCATGGTGCTGTCGGTTTCCGGTAAAGAGGCGAAGCCGGTGTAGGCGCCCGGCCAGCCGAAAAACTTGCGCTGGTAGCCGCCGAAGAAATCGGTCTGGAAGTCGCGCCCCCGCACCTGGATGCGCCCGGAGTAGCGGTCGAAGCGGTGGTCACCAAACTCGCGTGTGCCGTCGCCCTCGCTGCGAGCGTACTCGGCGTCGATCCCAATTTTCAGGCCGCGAATGGGCGCGTCGGTCAGAAAATGGCCGTAGGCGGTCTGGAAGTTGAAGTTGTCGGTGCCGAAGCCGGCGGCCAGATTGGCCCCAAAGCGTTGCTCGGGAATGGCCCGCCAGGTGTAGCTGACGGTGCCGATGTTGCTGTTGAAACCGGCCAGCGCGTTGGGCACGCCGGTCAGGATGATCGGATCGCTGATCATCTCCACCGAGATAGGCACCTCGCCGAAAAAGTGCCCCGTTTGCGGGTCGAAGAGATTGGCCGCACCAACCTTGATGCCGGTATTTTCAAAAATGCCCCCGCGGATGGCGATGTCGCCCTGTTTTTCGGCGGCGTTGCGTTCCTGCAGGTCCACCAGCGGCTCGAAGCGCAGCGCGGTCACGGCAGAGGGCGCCGTGGTGATCGCACCATCGATGGCGACGCGCTGGGAAAAGACCGTCATGGGCTCGAGCCGGAAGGTCTGGGGCGCTTCAAAGCCGGCCGTGTCGGCGGTGGCGTCGGTGGAAACTTCATCCTGGGCGCTGAGCGCCAGCGGCGGCAGGACGAGCAGGAGACAGAATTGGGGACTCAGGTAAGGGAAGGGCCCTCGGGCAGGGTTCATTGAAACGAGCGAAGACGAAAGGATGATGGACGGGCAATTGTAAAAATAAATGTGTAATCAATTAACATTAGAACGGTGAGACTTGAGCGATTGAGCTGGTGGTCGTGAGCGGCGGGCTATCGATGGGGGCGAGTGAGGGGGTGGCGGGCGTCCTGAAAAGATGGATACAAAGCGCGGGCTCAGTTTAATAAGTTTTTGACACGCGCTGAGTTTCGTTCTGAGTTGGTGCAGCCACAGCACTATGTTTTCGAACGCCCTCGGCTTTTTATCCAACGATATCGGCATCGACCTGGGCACGGCCAACTCACTGGTCTACGTGCGGGACAAGGGCATTGTGCTGCGTGAACCCAGCGTGGTCGCCGTCTTTAACAACACCAAGCGGGTGAAAGCGGTCGGGGCCGAGGCCAAGCGCATGCTCGGACGCACCCCGGGCAACATCACCGCGCTGCGCCCGATGAAGGACGGGGTGATCGCCGATTTCGATATTACCGAGGCGATGATTCGCCACTTCATCCAAAAGGTGGGGCACAACACCAAGCTGGTGCCGCCGCGGGTGGTGGTCGCCGTGCCCTCGGGCATCACCGAGGTGGAGCGCCGCGCGGTGAAGGACTCGGCCATGCGGGCAGGCGCACGTTACGTGCTGACCCTGGAAGAGCCAATGGCGGCGGCCATTGGCGTGGGGCTACCGATCGAGGAACCGGCGGCCAACATGATCGTCGACATTGGCGGAGGCACGACCGAGGTCGCGATCATCTCCCTGGCCGGAGTGGTCTTTACGCGCTCCATCCGCGTGGGCGGCGACGAAATGGACAACTCCATCTCCAACTACATGAAGCGCGCCTACAACCTGATGGTCGGCGAACGCACGGCTGAGGAGATCAAGATTCGCATCGGCTCGGCCTTTCCGCTGGAGGAGGAACTCTCGATGGAGGTGAAAGGGCGCGACTCGGTGGCCGGGCTGCCCAAGACCCTGCAGATCACCTCGCAGGAAATACGCGAAGCGCTTTCGGACACCTACAACTCCATCATCGAGGTGGTGCGCTCGGCCCTGGAGCGTTGCCCCCCGGAACTGTCGGCCGACCTGGTGGATCGCGGCATTGTGCTGGCCGGGGGCGGTTCACTGGTGCGCAGCCTGGATCGGTTGATCAGCGAAGCCACGGGCCTGCCGGTAATCATCGCCGAAGATCCGCTCAGTGCGGTGGCCAACGGCACGGGCATGATCCTGCAGGACCTCGACCGCTGGCTGCGTGACTCGGCCTGACACACGCACCCTCTGCACCCATCGAGCTGACCGGCCGTGCCCCGTCTCCGCCGCGAACAGATCAAACCGCTGGCCTGGCTGGCTTTTTTTCTAGTCGGCTGGCTGGTGGTGCCGCCGGTTTTCAAACGCGTCTTCGAGTCGATGCTGTACGAGTTTCAGGCCCCGTCGCTGGCGGCGGCCTCGCAGCTCAACGACCTGCAAGCCTACTGGAGTCTGCGTACGCAAAGCCGCGATGAGCTGCTGGAAACGGTGCGCGATCTTTCGCAGATCAACCGCGCGTTTGCCTTTCGCATGTCGGAAAACCAGAGCCTGCGCGCGCAGCTGGAACGGTTGGAGGAAGCCCTCGATCTGCCGCGCGAGCCGGACTACCGCTACGAGCTGGCCCGCGTGGCCCGACGCGACATCGATGCCTGGTGGCAGGGGCTGGTCCTGCGCAAGGGGGCCAACTACCGCATCCCGGTCGGGGCGGCGGTGATCTTTGAAGGCGGGGTGGTCGGCCGCGTGACGGAAGTGCGCCTGTACACCTGCGTGGTGGAACTGGTCAGCAGCCCGACCTTTCGGATGGCCGCCAACGTCGAGGGCGACCCACGTCCGGTCACCTACGTCGGCGGGACACAAACACCGATGGGGACGCCCGTGGGTCAGGTCAGCGACGTGCCGCCGGACATCCAGCCCAGCGCGGAGGCCCCGTTGCGCCTGGTCTCGTCGAGCCTGGGCGGCGTCTTTCCGCAAGGGCTGCCCATCGGCACGGTGGACACTTTGGAGATTGGGGCCAACGGCTTGTTCCAACGCGGGCCCGTCACTTTGAGCGATGAACTGCGCAGCCTGCGGGAGGTGGCAATCCTGCTGCCCGTGGCCAATGAAACGCCGGTGGAGGCAAATCCCATCCCATGAACCTGGCCCTGCGTATCGCGACCATTCTGTTGCTGACCAACCCGCTGGTGGTGTTCCTCAACGGATTGTTGGGCCATTGGTTCGCGCCGCTGGGGCTGGCGCCGTACCTGGGCGGACTGACGCTGGTCTACGCTTGCATGCACCTGCCCCTGGGCGCGGCGATGGCCATCGCGGCCCTGACCGGGCTGGCCTGGGACGCCATCCACCTGCAGCCGTTCGGTCTCAGCTACGTCACCTTCGTCCTGGCGATTGCGCTGACGGCGCTGCTAGGGCGGCGGGTCCGCCCCGAAGCGCCGCTGCATGTGTGGATCCTCGCGCTGGTGCAAAACGCCTTCGCGTTTCTGGCGACCGCGCTGGCCCTCACCCGGCTGGAACCGGCTTTGAGTGGCGGCGCGTATTGGCTCAGCGTCGCGGCGAACCTGTTGCTCTCGACCGCCCTGGTGGGCGCGCTGGCCCTGTGGTTTGTCGCGCTGCAACGCGCGCTCATCTCCTTCATCCCCAAGCCGGGAGGACTGGGCCGGGAAACGTCGATGGAGGATGCGCTGACGCGCGCCGACCGCCGCCCCACCCCGCCCCCGGAAACGCCCCGGTGAACGTTTTGACCCGCGCCCTGTCTGTGGTTGTGTAACCGATACCGTGGCCCCGCTTTTTGAAAAAACCATCCGGCTGAACCTGCGCTTGGCGCTGCTGGCGATTGTGTGTACGGCACTGTGCGCCACGCTGGTGGGCGGGCTGGCTTACCGGCAACTGGTGCTGGCCGACGAGTACTGGGAACGTGGCGAACGCCAGAGCCTGCGCGAGATTCTGCGGCCCGGGCCGCGCGGCGACATCCTCGACCGCCACGGCGAACCGCTGGTGCTCAACCGGGCGCGGTTTTCGGCAGTCATTTACCTGGATTCCACGCTACGGCAGCGCTCGCGCATCGGCGAGGAAATGTACGCGGCCTATCTGGCAAAGGTCCGCGAAGTGCGTCGGGCAGTGGAGGCGTTACCTGTCAACGAGCGCCCGAACGTGGATACGCGCAAGCTGCGTTGGGACGCGCGCGTGGACGTGTTGCAGCGCTACCTCGACCAGGTCAACGCGATCACCGGGCGGGACGAACGCGTCGACCCCAAGGACGTGCGCCGGCATTTCCAGCAGGAGCTGATCCTACCCTTCAAGCTGATGGAAGACCTGAACGAGGCGGAGTTTGCCCGGCTCACCCAGCAACTGCCGACCGACAGCCCGGTGCAGCTGTTTTCGGACACGGCGCGCTACTACCCGCACGGTTCGCTGGCGGCCCACACGCTGGGCTACGTGGTTTCCAGCATCGACCTGCCCGAGGACGGGCTGCCGGCGTTGCCGGTGGAGTTGCGCACGTTTAAGCTGGAAGGCAAAGTCGGCAAGACGGGTCTGGAATTGGCCTACGACACGCGTCTGCAGGGCCAAAGCGGTCGACAGGTCTGGCGGGTGGATCCCGTCGGCTATCCGTATGAGTGCATCGAGGAGCAATTGCCGGTGTCGGGCCGGACGCTGCGCACGAGTCTGGACATCGAACTTCAGCGCATCGCCGAGAAAGGGTTGGGCGAAAAGAAAGGCGCGGTCATTGCCCTGGAGGTGGAAACCGGCGAGGTGCTGGTGCTGGCGAGCAAGCCCGACTACGACCTCAACGACATGACGCCCTTCATCAGCCGGGCCACCTGGAACGATATCCTGGAGCGCGGGGCTGCCTTGAACCGGGCCACCCGCGGGCTGTACCCGCCGGGCTCGACCTTCAAGATCATCACCGCGGCAGCAGCGCTGGAAAACGAAATCGTCGAGCCCGACGAGATTCTGTATTGCGGCGGAGTCTATCGCGTGGGCAATCGCGATTTCCCCGAGCACAGCGGGCGGCGGGCCTTCGGTCAGGTCGATGTGCGGCGGGCGCTTCAGGTATCCAGCAATGTGTTTTTCTATCAAATCGGCACGCGACTGGGAGCCGAGCGCCTGGCGGATCTGGGCCGTGCCTTCGGGCTCGATCAGCCCACCGGCATCGACCTGCCCTTCGAGGAAAAACGCGGCATTGTGCCGGGTCCGGATTGGAAGCGCGCCCTGCCCGAGAAGGACCCCCGCAAGGGCCCGTGGGTCGGCGGAGATACGGCCAACATGTCCATTGGCCAAGGCTTTCTGCTGACCACACCGCTGCGAATGGCCTGCTTTGCCGCGTCGCTGGCCCGGCGCGAAATGCGCACCCACCCCACCCTGCTGCACGACCCGGCGGGTAATCGCGAACGCATCCGGCAGAACGCGGTGCCGTTATCGCTTGCCGACGAAAACTACCAGGCGATTGTCGAGGGAATGGAAATGGCCGTGAGCGACGGGACCGCGCGCTTTGCCCAGGTGCCGGGGGTGCGCGTTGCCGGGAAAACGGGCACCGCGCAGGTCACCCTGGAAGGTCAGAAGACGACCATCGCGTGGTTTCTAGGTTTTGCGCCGGTGGAGGATCCGAAGATTGCGGTGATTGTGACCGCAGAAGGTGCCAATCCCAACGATGGTTACGCGGGGGGACGCACCGCCGCCCCCATCGCCGGCGCGATCTTCGATGCCTATTTTGCTTCAGCAGAGTAAGGCATGCAGCGTTGGATGAGGGAAGACTGGCTTGGCACGGATGGGACAATCTCGCCAACGTACCTTCTCCATCCTGACTTCTATAGTCTAGCTTTGAGCTACTAGAACAATGTCACTGACCGAATCCACGATGCTGCCGCTGGGGACGCGCGCCCCGAGCTTTCATCTGGTCAACATCGATGAGAAGCGCGTGCGCCTGGAAGACTACCGCGGGCACACTGCATACTGCGTGATGTTTCTGTGCAACCATTGTCCATATGTGATTCATCTACGAAAGGCGATCGCCTCACTGGCGCGCGAGTACCGGGAACGCCGGGTGGCCTTCTTTGCCATCAGCAGCAACGACGTGGAAGCCTACCCACAGGACAGTCCCTCGCGGATGGCGGCGGTGGCGCGCGAGGAGGGTTTCATCTTTCCGTACCTGTACGATTCGAGCCAGGCGATCGCGATTGCGTATCAAGCTGCCTGCACCCCGGATTTTTTTGTTTTTGATCGCGATATGTTGCTGACCTATCGTGGGCAGTTTGACAACAGCCGCCCCGGCAACGACACACCGGTCAACGGTGCCGACCTGCGCCTGGCGCTGGATCTGGCCATCGAGGGCAAACGCATTCCCGACCGCAAGCAACGCCCATCCATGGGCTGCAACATCAAGTGGAAGCCCGGCAACGCCCCGGCCTATTTTACCGGCGGTTGAGGACGAAAGGGACGCTCAGGGTCCGTCCGCCTCGAGCGCGTCCGCGCGAAACTCCTCCGGGGCAACGAAACGGTGGATCTGCCCATAGACCCCGCGCTCGGGCTTTGGCAGGTAGACGAGCGGAGGGAGCAGGCGCGTGGTGGCTCGGCGGAGGGTGTCGCTGATGCCTTCGCCCTCCATGCCGCGGCTGAGACTGAGCAGCGAACGGCGATTGGCGATGTCGGGAAAGTTGGGGTCGAGCGCTTCGACACGGGCGAGCAAGGCCTGGGCTTCGTCGATACGCTCGGGCATGAGTTTGAGCAGTTCGCCGAGGTAATAGGGCGGGAGCGGGCTCAGGGGCATCGCCTCCATCGCAGCGCGGAAACTGGCCTCGGCTGCCGGGGTGTCGCCGCTGAGCCATTGCCCCAGACCGAGCAGCACGCGGTACGGCGCGCTCTGGCCGTTGGCGTCGACGGGTTCGCGGGCCAGTTCGATGACGCGCGGGCCGATGGAGTCGGCGTCGGCGGCACCGTCGAGGAAGGTTAGAATGAGCGCGTAGACCAGCCAGGCCTGGGCGTCGAGGTTGTCTGGGTCGGTCTGCAGGGCATCTTCCAGCATGCGTGCGGCGTCGGCAGGCGGGGAATTGGCTGCGCCCTCGCCAGCGACCCGCAGCAGCTGCAAGCCCTCGATGGCGCGCAGGGACTGCTCGGTCGCGCTGAGCTTGGGAAAGACCACCGCCACCAGGACCGCCGATGTGACGACCCCCGGTGCAAAGGTGATCAGCCACCGCGGCACCGGCAGCGGGAGCGGGAGCGTGCGCACCGAGCGCGGCTTGAGCGCGATCCCCATAAAGGCGGCCGCCAGCAGAACTGTTCCGGGCACCTCGAGGTGGAAGGCGGTGAACAGGTGCACGCCAAACAGCAGCAGGCTCGTGACCACCGCAGTCTGGAAAAGGTGCTCGGTTGCCGCGGGACGCACGGGCCGCTTTCCCCGTCGAATGGGCATGTCCTGCACATCCTGCTCACGCTTGGGCAAGCGTCGCCAGGCCAGCAGGCTCAGGACGAAAATCCAGATCAGCGGCACCGCGAACAAAGCCAGGCCAAGCCAGCCGTATTCGAGCCGCAGGGTTGTCAGGCTGCCGTAGGCGCCCAGGAAACGGCCCGGGTAACGTTCGCCCTCGGCGGTGACCAGGAACTCCTCGAAGCTGCCGCCACCCGAACCGAACAGACCGGGCGAGGGGCGTTCGGCCAGGATTGAGCCGGCGTCGAGACGCACCGGGGACTCAATCGGGCGCAAGTCTTCGAGATACGCCGTACCCGCCCAGCCAAGCCCCACCACCGCGAGCATGCCCCCAGCGACCAGCAAACGCTTCCAACGCCCTCGCAGGCAGATGAGCGCAAGTGCGGGCAGGGCGACCGAGGCCAGAATCAAGGCCGTTTCGTCGCGGGAAAGCACCAGTACGCCGAAAAAGAGCAAGGCGCTGAGAAAGCAGATGATACGCAGGGCCGCGAGGAGTTTACGCATCAGCGCCGCCACCAATAGGGGTGGCAGGCCCAGCAGGATCAATCCCGCGAAAATGGAAGGGTGCGGGAAGGTGCCGGTGGCGTAGCCGTGCAGGTGGGGCGGCAGACCGAAGTCCATTGGCAGGGTGGGACCGAAGCCCAGCCAGGTGGGTTGTTCGGAGAACTGGCGCAGCCCAAAGAAGACGCTCATCCCGGCGAAGCCCAGGACGATCAGGAAGAACAGCCAGACCTTTTCCCGCCCGCGCAAATTGTGCGCCGCCACCCAGGCAACGACAACTGCCTCAAAGGCCAGGAGCAAATCCCAGCGCGCGCGCCAGGGCGTGGGCGAGAGAAACCAGACGTGGGCCAACAGGTAGAGCAGCAGCGGCACCAGCAACAGCAAAGGCCGGTGCAGCCGCAGGCGTTCCTCGCGCCCCAGGGCCAGCCAGCAACCGTGTAGAAAAACCACGCCCGCCAGCAGCACTGCGCCCAAGGCCTGCGTGCCCGGACGCACCCCGCCCAGTTGCACGATCATGTTGCCGACCAGGACCGCCAGCGCCAGCGTGACCAGCCAGTCCAGCAGGTTGCGCACGGTCAGCTGGCCGAACCGATTGACTGTGTACAGCCGTTCCTTTCGATTGCGCTCGGGCATTTATTGTGTTCGATACAGGCTCGTTCTGGGTCCAGGGCAAAGAGCTATCCTGACTTTGTCGCGGACCGTAAATGAAAATCCATCGAACCCGCACAGACGAAGGAAAACTCCCATGACAGCGAAAGAAGTTCTGGCGCTGGCGAAGGCCAAAGACGCGAAATTTGCCGACTTGAAGTTCTGCGACATCCTCGGCACCTGGCAGCATTTCACCATTCCGATCAAGGAACTCCGCGAGGATCTTTTCGAAGAGGGGCTGGGATTCGACGGTTCGTCCATCCGCGGGTGGAAGGGGATTGAGGCCTCGGACATGCTGGTGATGCCCGACCCGGCCACCGCCTTCATCGACCCGTTCTGCGAGCAGGTTACCCTGAGCTTGACCTGCGACGTGGAGGACCCGATTTCGCGCGAGCCCTACGACCGCTCACCGCGCGGGGTGGCGACCAAGGCCGAGGCCTATCTGCAGTCCACCGGCATCGCTGATACGGCGTTTTTCGGCCCCGAGGCCGAGTTCTTCATTTTTGACGACGTGCGCTACGGCACGGCCGCCAACGAGACGTTTGCCTTTGTCGACTCGGTGGAGGGCGTCTGGGGCACGGGCAAGGAAGAGTTTCCAAACCAGGGGTACAAAATTCGCCACAAGGAGGGCTACCTGCCGGTTCCGCCCCTGGACAAGCACATGGATCTGCGCAACGAGATGGTCTCGGTCATGATCGACCTGGGGCTCGAGGTGGAAGCGCAACACCACGAAGTGGCCACCGGCGGTCAGTCGGAAATCGACCTGCGCTTCGCCCCGCTCAAGCAGATGGGTGATAGCATGTGCCTGTACAAATACATCGTGAAAAACGTGGCCTACCGCGCGGGCAAAAGCGCCACCTTCCTGCCCAAGCCGCTCTTTGGCGACAACGGCTCGGGCATGCACGTGCACCAATCCCTCTGGAAGGATGGCAAACCGCTGATGGCCGGCGATGGTTACGCGGGCTTTTCGCAGGAAGGCATCCATTACATTGGCGGGCTGCTCAAACATGCCCCGGCCCTCTGCGCCATCTGCAACCCGACCAACAACTCTTACAAGCGACTGGTCCCCGGGTACGAAGCGCCGGTCATCCTGGCCTATTCGGCGCGCAACCGCTCTGCCATCTGCCGCATCCCGACCTACAGCCAAAGCCCGAAAGCCAAACGCGTGGAATTCCGCTGCCCGGACCCCTCGGCCAATCCGTACCTGGCCTTCTCCGCCCTGATGATGGCCGGGCTGGACGGCATCGAGAACAAGATCGACCCGGGCGAGGCCATCGACAAGAACCTCTACGACCTGCCGCCCGAGGAAGCCGCCAACCTGCAAACCGTGCCGGACAGCCTGCGCGGGTCGGTGGAAGCGCTCTCGGCCGACCACGAATTTCTGATGAAGGGCGACGTCTTCACCAAGGACTTCATCGACAATTACTGTTCGATGAAGATGGACGAATACGACGCCGTGCGCCTGCGCCCGCATCCGCAGGAATACGTGATGTACTACGACGTTTAGGCGTCCGCGGTCCACATCAATGATTTGATTCGACGGGGGTCCCGGTTGAGGGGCCTCCGTTTTTTCTTTGGGGAACGCGCGTGTCGTGGTGGGTGTCCATAACGTGTAGCCGTGCAGAAAATGTGAACACAATTGCCTGAGTCCTCGCTCGGAGAATACTGCATGGGCACGTTTATCTCCAACCGACTCGGGGATTCCCGTATATCCTCTCCGGTGGCCCCTCCGGCCTTGGATTTTCCCGGCGAATTGGAAATAAACGCAGCGTGCAGTCCCTCTTTTTCAGCATGACGTTCCAAAGCTTTCGCAATTTCCGAAGTGCCTTTCTGGCAATTATTTTCGTGTTTTCGTTCCACGCGGTTGGACACGCTGGCAGCCACGACGGCTGGAAGCAGACCTACGCGCAGTTGCTGGAGACCTACGTGCACCCCAGCGGGGTGGATTACGCGGCCTGGCACGCGAATGCGGACGATGTTGCCGCGCTGGCATCGGTGGTGAAGGCGATGGGCGCCGTTGACGCCACCGCGCTGAGCCCGGACGATCGTCTGGCCTTTTACATCAACGCCTACAACGCGTGGATGCTGCACCTCGTGTTCAAGAACTACCCGGTGAACTCCGTTACGGAAATCCGCCCGGACTGGGGGGTGTTTCGTGAGGACCTGATCACCGTAAACGGCCAGCCCTCGAGCCTGGATAAGCTGGAAAAGGGGCTCATCCTGAAAGACTTTGGCGACGCCCGCGCGCACTTCGCGGTCAATTGCGCCAGCGTCGGCTGCCCTCCCCTGCAGGGCAAACCCTTCACCGGCGCCAATCTCGACGCCGAACTCGACGCCGCCAGCGCCGCGTTCGTGAACTCGCCGGAGGGCGTGCGTGTGACGGGCAACACGGCTTCCCTGTCGAAGATTTTTGAATGGTATCAAAGCGACTTCAAACCCGACGGCGGGCTGGTAGGCTTCGTCAACAAGTACCGCACGCAGCGTCTGCCCGAAAATGCCAAGGTGGTGCACCACACCTACGACTGGAACCTGAACCAGTCACGCGACGGCTAGCGCACTCGTCCGGTCCACTGTCTGTCTTTCCCGCTGATTCACCGTCCACTGTCCCTTCCCGATGGTTGCCTTCCTGAAGCAATACACGAACTGGCTGCACACGCGCTGGCCCGCCGGCACCGTTGAAAAACTCCCGCAAGTAGGCCCCGACGGCGCGTCCAACATCAAGGGCGTGCGCATTGTGGGCGACTTGAGCGGCATTCCGCTACTGAAGTTCTCCGCCGATACCGGCGCCAAAGCGGTTCAGGCGTTCATGGCCGAGCCCGACTTTGGCCCGCAAAATCGCGGGCAGGACGGCGTTCTGGATCTGGCGATCATCGGCGCGGGCGTTTCCGGTATCTCCGCCGCGCTCGAGGCGAAGAAGGCCGGGCTCACGTTCAAGGTCTTCGAAGCGGTCGAGTCGTTTTCGACCATCGTCAACTTTCCGAAAGGCAAGCCCATCTACACCTACCCGACCGACATGGTTCCGGCGGGGGATATCCGCTTCAAGGCGGACGTGAAGGAAGACCTGCTGGAGGAACTCTACGCCCAGCGCGACGCCGCCGGCATCGAGACCACGCAGGCACGCATCGTCAAAATCGAGCGCAAGGGCGACCACTTTGAGCTGGAGCAGGGAAAGGGCGATCCCATCAAGGCGCTGAAGGTGGTCGTGGCCATTGGCCGCAGCGGAAACTATCGCAAGCTGGGCGTGTCCGGCGAGGACAAGGACAAGTGCTCCAACCGCCTCTACGACCCCAAAGAATTTGCCGGCCAAAAGGTGATGGTGGTTGGCGGGGGTGACTCGGCCCTGGAAACCGCCATCGCCCTGACCGTCTGCGGCGCGCACGTCACCCTGAGCTACCGCAAGCCTGAGTTTGCCCGGCCCAAGCCCGACAATATCGAGCAGATTCAGAAACTCGTGGAGGACTCGGCCTGCGAGGCGGCGGTGGATCGGCCGTCGTCGGACCGGGTCAACACGGCGGCTTCTTCGCGCATGCGCGGGGCGGACACCCCACCCGGCTCGCTCTGCCTGATGATGGCCAGCAACGTGAAAGAGATTCGCGATGCCGATGTCGTCATCGAGGACAAAGACGGCACGGTGCACGAAGTTCAGAACGACCAGGTCTTCATCATGATTGGGCGCGAGCCGCCGCTGGACTTTTTCCGGCGCAGCAGGCTTAACCTGGCCAACGACCGCAACGCGAAGTTCTGGGGAACGCTGGCGGCCTTCTTTCTGGCCTTCACCGTGTTCTTTCACTGGGCCAAGGGGTACATTTCCAAAAACGTGGTCAGTCCGGACTGGCTGGCCTGGGCGGTCAGTTCCGCAGGCGGTGCGCTGCAGAGCGCGGTCGACAGCCCCAGCAGCCCGCTCTACCACCTGCGCAAGGGCATGGAGGACCCCGGCTTTTACTACTCCTTTGCCTACTGCGCCTGCGTGGTGATCTTTGGCATTCGCCGGATCAAGCGACGAAAGACGCCCTACGTTAAAGTACAAACAATCACGCTGACGTTGATTCAGTGTATCCCGCTGTTTCTGCTGCCCTACATCGTTTTGCCGTGGATGGGGGCGCTGGGTGCCTGGGACACCGGCGTGGGCAAGTGGATTGGCGATGCACTCTGGCCCAACGGCGCCTACTGGATGGCCTTCGGGCTGATCCTGGCCTGGCCGCTGTTCATCTGGAACTGGTTCACGGCCGAACCGGTGGTGGGCTGGTTGATACTGGGGACCATTCAAACGTTCGTGCTGATCCCGTTGATCATCCGCTACTGGGGCAAGGGCGCGTACTGCGGATGGATCTGCTCGTGCGGGGCGCTGGCCGAAACCCTGGGTGACGCCCACCGGCACAAGATGCCGCACGGCCCGTTCTGGAACAAACTCAACATGACCGGCCAGGTGATCCTCTGGGTGGCGTTGCTGATGATGGTCATCCGTATCCTCGGCTGGACCTTTCCCGGTGAGTACGCGACCAACGCCGAGGGGCAGTTTGTCAACGATGCCGGCGATGTCGTGGCGACACAGGCCGAAGCCGGTTGGGAGCCCTCCGTCTTTGCTGGCGTGTTCAATTTCCTGCTCTCGACCAAAGACGAACACGGGATGCCGGTGGCCGCGGTGGACTACAAGTACATCGTGGATATCTGGTTGGCCGGCGTGCTGGGCGTGGGCCTGTACTTTCACTTTTCCGGGCGCGTGTGGTGCCGCTTTGCCTGCCCGCTGGCAGCGCTGATGCACATCTACACGCGCTTCTCAAAGTTCCGCATCTTCACCGACAAGAAGAAGTGCATCTCCTGCAACGTCTGCACTAGCGTCTGCCACCAGGGCATCGACATCATGAACTTCGCCAACAAGGGGCTGCCGATGGAGGACCCCGAGTGCGTGCGTTGCTCGGCTTGCGTGCAAAGCTGCCCAACCGGGGTGCTGCAGTTTGGCCGGTACGACTCCAAAGGCGGGATCAAGTACGATGGCCTGGAAGCCTCCCCCGTGCTGATGAAGGAGCGCCGCGCGAATCCTGAGACGGTGAACGCGCCCATCACCGGGATCGCTCCGGCGGCCCGCCAGCTTCAACCCGCCGACGCTTTCTTGAAGGAACTGAAAACGCTCGGACAGTAGACGGGTTGGATTGAGTCTACGCGAAGAGGCGTTGGACCCGACAGGCGGGCAAGAGGGTGGTGTGCGAGGGGCTTCGTACGCAGGTGGTTAGCGGCGCTTGGATGTGGAGTCGCCGTAGTATTTGTCGAAGCACTTCTGGGCGTCAGCACAGCCAAAAAAACGCGCCAGGCGGTAGCCGAGGATGAGGCGTACCGCGGTCACAAAGTACGCGCCAAAGGCCTTTTTTTGGTAGCGCCGATCGGCGTAGCGCACCCCGCCGTCGAGAAAAAGGACCGGACCGGCTTCGCGCAGGCGCAGCGCCAGTTCGGTGTCTTCCATCAGCGGCAATTCAGGAAAACCGCCGACCGCCGTCAATCGCTGCCGGTCGAAAAACTGCGCCTGGTTGCCCAGCGTCAATCGCCCGAAGAGCGAAGAGGTGCGGTTGAGCACGTCGATGAAGACGAGTGCCGGACCCGCGCCCGAGGTCACGTGGCGACCGCCCACCGCGCCGCCGATGGCCTCGGGGCTGGAAGCCAGGGCCCGTTGTACGCGACCGCAGAGGTCCTCCGACGCCCGCGCATCCGCGTGCAGAACGAGGATCCAGTCGGTGGCGGACGCGGTCACCCCCGCCGCAATCTGTCCGCCGCGCCCTCCCCCGGCTTCTAAAACGCGCGCGCCCTGCTTTTCGGCTTCGAGCCGCGTGCCGTCGCTCGATCCGCCGTCAACCACGATGACTTCGGAGCGCGTATCCAGTGAACGAATACAATCGGCGATGGAAGCGCCCTCGTTGAGGGCCGGGATGACCACGGTGATGTCTTCGGGGATTGTCCGGGTATCTCGATTTGCCGCTTGTGATGGAATTTTGGATACAAGGAGCCGCTTGAGCGCATGTCGGGATTCGCCCAGGAGCAACAGAAGAAAGGGCAGCCAGACCAGCCAGTCGACCCATACAGGCTGGGCCCAGGCACCGCCGGCGTTTTGGCTGGCCCAGGCGGTGTAGTAGACGCCGCTCGTGGCGAAGAGCCACCACCAGGCGTTGCCCGGCAGGAGTACAAACCACGGCACGATCCAGGCCAGATACCACGGGTGCACGATGGGCGAGAGCACCAGCAAGCCGCCCAGGAGCGCCATCGAAGCGCGCCAGCTGTCGTGTATTCGAAAAAAAACGACCGCCGACCAAAGGCACAGTAGACCGGCTACCGCCGCCGAGGCCAGGCGGGTGTCATCCAGCGCCCAGCGCAGCATGGCATGCACCGAGCCGTTGTGCGCGCTGCCGCCGCCAAAGCCGACGAGGCCCTGGAGGAGGCCATCGATCGAGCCCAGAAAAGGCAGGGTTGGCAACAGGAGGACGGGCACCGCCGCCCAAGCGCAACGCCAACCGCCTCGCCGCACCAGGATTGTCACAAGGAGCACGGCGATGACCTTGACCTGCAGCGCCAGCGCCCAACCAACCCAGGCCAGGCGCGGACGCCCCGTTTGGTGGAGCCAGACCGCCGCGATCATCGGTAGCACCAAGAGACTGTCGAAGTGCGCCTCGCCGGCAAACATCAGCAGCACCAGCGGGTTGAGCGCGTAAAAAACCGCGCGCGCGGTGCGTACGCCGCGCTGACGCAGCAGGGCCAAGAGCAGCAGGAGTGTCCCCAGGTCCGCCGCAATGAACAGCAGCTTGAGCGGCCAGACGGCCTCGTCGATGGCCCGCGCCGCCGAAAATATGAGCAGCGACATAGGGGGGTACGCGGTCAGGCGTTCCTTATGATTGATGCCCGCGTACCAGAGGTCGTTGTGGTAGTCGGCGAACTGCGCATCATTGGCGGGCGCGCTGTAGGGACTCAGTCCGTCGAGGACCAACTGTCCCTCCCAGAGGTAGCGGTTGAGGTCGTCGGAAGGCGGGTGCGGCCAGAGCAGCGCCCGGGCGGCAACCGCCAGAACGCACAACACCCAGGCCGCTTCGCGCTCATTCCAGCCATCAGGCCAAAGGGCCCAGAGCAGCGTCATCAAAACCGTGCCGAAGCCCAGAAAGTAGATCAGCCCGATGGGGTTTTCCCGAGCACCGAGGGCCAGTCCCGCCCATGCACACAGGCCGAGCAAGGCGATGAGCGTCGCCGCGAAAGCGACCGCGCGGTACGGCAGCTCGCGCCAGTCTTGCGGCCACCTCATGGTCCCGCGTCCAAGCGCTGGCTAGCGCGCCGAGACCTCTTGCGGCGAAGGCGGCTCCGCAGGGATGGCTTCCGAGCGTTCGTTCGCCTGGTCGGGAGCGCAGCGATTGCCCTGGGCCCAAAACTTGAGGCAGCGCACAAACCCCGGCAGGTCCACCGATGCCCAGAGGCTGGCCAGCCCCACCCCGAGGAATCCGGCAGTGTAGAGCAGGATGAAGCCAACGGTCGGGTAATTCTCGGTGAGGAAGCAGTAGTACAAGGCCACCAGCGAATAGACGCCCAGCGAGAGTTCGAGAATGGGCAGCAGCTTGGCGCCCACCTTGTAACGCTTGAGGACGCGGTCGCCGGATTTGGGCGTGCGCACAAAGCCGCTCTGGATGCCGATGGCCGCTTCGAGCACCGCCTTTGTATTGGAAACGGCGATCCCCATCCCGATGGCCATGAGGCCGGGAACACTGATCAGCGCCCGGCCCAGCGGACGCCCAACGTAGCGCTGACTGGCAATGAGCACGGCCGTTGGCGCGAAGGCGGCGAAACCGATGAAGACCGCTCCGGCCGCAATCACCGTCCAGTGCACCAGCTTTTGCAAGTCCAGCATCGCGGCCATCGGCAGGGCCACCAGCGCGACCATCAGGATCAGCGGGTGAATCAGGTAGTGCGTCAGGTGAAACGAGCACTGGATTTTCTGGCGCAGCGGCATGGCGCGTTTCCACACCTTGGGCAGAAGGATACGCGCGGTCTGGATGGAGCCCTTGGCCCAGCGGAACTGCTGGCTCTTGAAGCCAAGAATGCTGGAGGGAATCTCCGCCGGCACGACCAGATCCGGCAGGAAGCGCAAGCGCCAGCCAGCCATCTGCACCCGGTAGGACAGGTCGAGGTCTTCGGTCAGGGTGTCCGCGCGCCAGCCGCCGCCGGCTTCGATGGCTTCACGCCGCCAGAGCCCGGCGGTGCCGTTGAAATTCATGTACAGGTCATTGAAGCTGCGTGCGGTCTGCTCGACGACGAAGTGATTGTCGATCCCCACGGCTTGGGCGAGCGTCAGCAGCGATTGCTCGCGGTTCAAGTGGCCCCAACGCGCCTGGACGAGGCCGGCTTTCGGGTCCGCCATCAACAGCGGTACGGTCTGCTCCAGAAAGTCCGCAGGCGGCACGAAATCGCCGTCGAAAATGGCCAGCAGCTCGCTGTCGTCGCGGGCCATGCCTTCTTTCAGCGCGCCGGCCTTGTAGCCGGTGCGTACCTCGCGGCGCAGAACCTCAATAAGATGGCCTTCGTCGCGCAGTTCGGCGACCAGGCGGTCGACGATCCCGACCGTTTCATCGAGCGAGTCATCCAGCACCTGAATGGTGTGGCGGCCCTTGGGGTAGCGCATCGCCGCCACCGCCCGGATGCAGCGCTCGGCCACGTTGACCTCGTTGAAGAGCGGAATCTGGCTGAGCACTTGCGGAATCTCGTCCGGTGGCAGTTGAGCCAAATCCGGCGCGGCTGCGCGCAGGGCATCGTTCTCAACCTGGGCCCGCTTGCGCGCCTTGAGGAAACGCGAGAGCAGGTAGTAGTTGTTGAAGCCGTACAGCGACAGGCCAAGGGTGGCTGTCAGGTACACGAAAACGCACGCTGCAAAGAACATGAGTGGAGTTTGGGGGATAGTGGCCGGGTCACGGTCGGTTGCACAACCTCAGCATGTTCCAGCTAAGCCGAGGTGGACGTCTTCGCGCAACCCCATAAGCGCGCGTCGACTCCGTGATTTAGGGCGAAAGGGTCGAGGGCACCGCTTGGAAACTGCATTTCGGACATGTCACGGAGGTCTGACGCCGCGGGCAGCCACCCAGACGATGCAGAACGAAGGGTCAACGAACTGTCCCGGCGGAACCCTGTCCGCTGGAACCAGAGAGACCGGGCAGGCAAACAGCCGGTCAACCGCCCAACCGCGAGGTCGGTCAGGCCGTCAGCAGCAGTCCTGGGTCGACCTCGGGCGCGTCCTTCCAGAGCTGCTCGAGCTGGTAGTTCTCGCGCTGCGCCGGCAGGAACAGGTGCACCATGAAGTCAAAGGCATCGAGCACGAGCCACCCGCTGGTGGGTTCGTAGTCGATGGCCAGTACGTCGACCCCGCAGTCCTTACAGGCGCGTTCGAGGTATCCGGCGAGCGCCTTGAGGTGCGGTTCGGAGGTGCCCGAAGCAATCACGAAGAAGCGCGCCACATCGGATTTGCCGGTGAGGTCGAGAACGCGCACGTCACTGGCTTTCTTGTCGTCCAGAGCGGCGCAGAGGTGATGGATCTGTTCGAGGATGTCCGTGGGTTGGTCCTGCATACGTAGGTGTACTAATTCATTGATAGAGTTTGTGTGTGTTGATGTAGGCTTGAACTCTGGGATGAACCAGAAAGTCGATACGATGCCCGCGCGCGACGCGCTCGCGGATTTCGGTGGAGCTGATCTCAAAGAGGTGGCCGTCGATATGGTGGAGCCGCAAACCCTCAACGGCGTGTGACGGGCGAGCTTCGGGATCGAAGCCGGGACGTTCGACGACGAGAAATTGAGCCAGGTCCGCGAGTTCCTCAATCGCGTGCCAGCGATCGAGCTGGGCCGCCTGGTCGGCCCCGATGATGAGGAAAAGTGCTTCGCCGGGGCGCTGCTGTTGCAGGCGGCGAACGGTGTCGACGGTGTAGCTGACGCCCCCGGAGGCCAGCTCGATGTCGAGCGCCTTAAACTCGGGATAGTCCTCGATCGCGGCGGCTACCATACCCAATCGATGCCGGTCGGAGGCACCGGGAGCCGTGGATTTAAGCGGAGCTTGCGAGGCGGGAATGAAGAGTACCCGTTCCAGGCCAAACGCCTCGCAGGCGTCTTGGGCGATGAGCAGGTGTCCCAAATGAATCGGATCAAAGCTACCTCCGAATACGCCGGTTTTGCAGGTCGCTGCGGACACACATGCGCTAAAAGTCCGTCAGGTGGCGTCCCACGGCTCTGGTCCCCAGAATCGATGTCTTCCCCTTAAACATCGCCCTCGTTGTAAACGCCTTTGAGAATACTTTCAAGCCTCTGCAGCGCGCGTTTTTCGCGCATGCTCACCTGCTGGTGGGAGATACCGATGCGGTCGGCGATGGACTTGAGCGTCTGCTCGGTACCGTTGCCCTCGAGGCCGTAGCGCAGTGTGAGCACCTCGCGTTGCTTGTCGGTGAGGCGGGAAAGGAGGGTACGCACCTGCGCGCACATTTCATCGCGGGTCAGCTGCTCAAGGGGCGTCTCGGCTTCGTCGTCCGGAAGCGTGACCCCTCCGGGATGATCGTCGGAGGGCTCATCCAGCGCCACGGAAGGTTGCAGCAGTTCTTCAAAGGGGATGGGCTTTTGGCTGTCCTTTTCGAGGGCCGCCCGCTGGCGAGCCTGGACCAACAGTCGTGAGGCCAAATTGATCGGGACGTGGACCGGGAAGCGCTCGCCGAGCAGGTAGTTGCGGATGTGGCGGGTGATCCAAATCTGGGCATAGCTGGCCAGGGAGGATTTGCCGTCGACCTTGTCGATGGCGTGGAGCAAACCAAGAGCACCTTCCTGAATGGCATCGGGGCGCTTGCTGGCGTCGAAAACCAGGCGGTTGGCCAGGCGGGTGACCAGCGGCTCGTAGCAGGCGAAAAGATAGGCCTGCGCGTGTTTGTAGCGGCGATGGTGGCGACGGAGGGAAAACTCAAACGCTTCGCAGAAGGTGCGCCACTGCTTTTCCGAAAGCATCTCGTCCAAGGCGCGGGCACTGGGCATTTCCAGCGAATACCAGCCTGCAAGGGTCAACGCGGTGCGGCTGGTGAAGGCACCGCGGTAGCGCTCCATGACCCAGAGCACCAGGTTTTTTTTGTGCTCCAGCGCGAGTGAATCCACCACAGCGCGCAACCCGATGCCGCGGCGCGGCAAGGGCAAACGGAGCGATTTGAGACCGTGCGCCAGAAGCGGCTCGAAACACGGTAGTCGCAAGACCCAGTCGAGGTGTCCGCGGTGACGCCGGATAAACAGCCGACACGCCGCCTCCCCCGCAGGCGTTTCACTGCGCGAGGTAGGTAGGGTGGGTTGCGGCAACGTAGACGCTTCGACTTCAGCTACAGAGGCTGTCGCCATGATTTAAAGATACTCGGTCGTAGACGGTTAGCAATGGAAAAACATGTGTATATGCGAACATAAGTTCCTTGGCGGAATTAATGTTCGCGAAATCGGCATCGGTAGTCGAATTTGCGCGAAATCGGCTCGCTGAGCCGTCCATTAAGGGTTCCAGAACGCGCAAAAGGCTTGGAGGGAGAGACTTCGGACCCATCGCCGAAAGCTGGCAAGGTAGCGCACACGGGAATAGGAGTTGCCAGACGGGCGATTATTCCGATGTCTGGCGGCGCATGGGACGCACCGAACTGCTTTTGTTCGCCAAGGGAGCCGCTATGGGTGCGGCCAACGTGATTCCGGGGGTCTCGGGGGGGACCGTCGCGCTGGTCACCGGCGTCTATCAGCGGCTGATCGATGCGCTGCGCCACTTCGACCACCGGGCGCTGGGTTTGTTGGCGAAACGCGATCCGGGCGGTTTTGTGCGGCACACCGATTTCTGGTTTCTGGTGACGCTGGGGCTGGGGGTGGCCGTGAGTATCCTGACGCTGGCCAAAGTCCTGGGCTGGCTGCTGAGCGAGCATCCGGTGGAAACATTTGCGCTGTTTTTCGGGCTGATTCTGGGGTCGGTCTATTTTGTCGGGGTCACCGTTAGGCGCTGGGGCCCGGGAACGCTCTTCGCTTTTGCGGTCGGGTTGGCCGTAGCCGTAGGGATCGCCTTTTTGGAACCCGCCCGGCCCAACGAGGCTGCCTGGTACCTGCTGATTTGCGGCGTGGTGGCCATCGTGAGCATGATTCTGCCAGGGTTGTCGGGTTCGTATGTTCTGCTGCTGATGGGCAACTACGCACTGGTGCTGGAAGCCATCAGTGAGTTTCGGCTGCGCATCCTGGCGCTGGTCGGGGTGGGTGCGGTGCTGGGGCTGTTGCTCTTCTCGCGACTGATTTCATTTCTGTTTCGGGTGCTGCGCGACGCCACCCTGGCGCTGCTGACGGGTTTTATTTTGGGTTCACTGGTCATCATCTGGCCGTGGAAGCGCCTTCCCGCAGACAACGTGAAGGACGTCAGCCAGTACGAGTGGTACCTGCCCAGCCTCGCAGCGGGTGGCACGTGGATTGCGCTGGCGTTGATCGTGGCGGGGGTGGCCATGGTGTGGCTGATGGAGCGCACTGCGGCCACGGGCGAATCCAGCGCGGGCTGACAAAGGCCATCGGTCCGTCGGCATTGACCTTGCGTGTTGGGCGTAGTCTGCCGATCCTGCGGGCCCAAGGTCGTTTGAGCCCGGGTGGCGGAATTGGCAGACGCTGGGGACTTAAAATCCCTTGCCCGCAAGGGCGTGCGGGTTCGAGACCCGCCCCGGGCACCACCCTTGCAATGGACTCGCCAACCGGGTGCGAGCCCCCCAGCATGGTGACATGCCAATCAGTGTCGCCGACAGTGGTCGTCACCTGCTCGATGCGGACGGAGAGCCGTTTTTCTTCCTGGCCGACACCGCCTGGAACACCGCGCTGAAGGCCGACCAGCCGCAGTGGGACGACTATCTGGCGGTGCGCAAGGCGCAGGGGTTCACGGCGATTGAGTTCGTGACGACGCCCTGGCGCGGCTGCCGCGAGCCGATGCACGGGGCCCTGTTCGAGGAGACACCCACCGGCGTGAATGTTAACGATGCGGCCTGGGCGAAGATGGAAGAGTGGCTGCAGCGCCTGCGCTCGCACGGATTCACGCCCGTGCCGGTCATCTTCTGGGACAACAATCCGGACGACCCGTTTTTCCGCCGCCGCGAGGACACCTGCATCGCGGTCGGGCAACGGATGCTCGAGCGCTGGAGCCGTTTTGACCCGATCTGGCTGCTGGCTGGCGACGGGGACTACCGCTCGAGCTATCAGGAAGCACGCTGGAAGCGGATCGGGCAGGGTATTTTTGGCGGCTTCCCCGAGGCGATCGCCACCCTGCACCCCTGCGGCACAACGTGGGCGGGCGATGCGTTTAGCGACCAGCCATGGTACCAGGCGATCGGCTACCAGAGCGGGCACGGGCACAGCCTCAACGACCTGTACTGGCACACGATGGGGCCGCACACCTGGCGTTGGAGGGATCTGCAAAAACCGTTCATCAATCTGGAGCCCAACTACGAACTAGCCACAGCCTTTCATGAGGACTTTCCTTATGAAGCCCGGCACGTGCGCCGTGCCTTGTGGTGGTCGCTGCTGAGCACACCGATCGCCGGCATCACCTATGGCAATGAGCCCACCTGGGTTTGGAACGAGTCCGCCTACGCGCCGGCCGAAGGTCACGGAGATTTTTGGGGCGCGGGGCATTGGCGTACGGGCCTGCAGACCGAGGGCGTGGGCCAGCTGCGCAGCCTGCGCACGATTCTTGAGCGCCTGCCCTGGACGGAATTGAACCCTGCCGAGGAATTGCTGGTGGAGCAACCTGGCTGGACCAAGGCCATGCACTTCCAGAAATGCGCGGCGACTGAAGACCGTTCAACCGTCCTGGCGTACTTGCCGGTGGGCGGCCGCATCACCCTGGCGGCGGAATTGCTCCGCCCACCTCGCGAGGCCCTTTGGGTCGATCCGCGCACCGCACAGACGCATCCCTGCGTGCTCCAAACCACGCGGGGCCTGTGCGTGGCGGAGGCTCCTGACGCGCGCGACTGGCTGTTGCAGTTGCAGCTGCCCGCGTAGGTGATTCCGGCGCAAGGGGAGCTTGCGGTAGAACCGGCCGGTGCCTAGCTTCGCTGACTGCCGGTGACATCGCGCAGTTACGCGCACGGCGATGGCCTCGCTTCAGCACCAATCTACATGGATCTCACGCCTTTGTTTCGCTCGGTCAATGAGACCGAAAGCCACGCCGCCGGCACGAACGTCTTCAGCAAGGGCGACCCTGCCACCACGATGTACGTGGTGAAGGAAGGCCGGGTGGAACTGGTCCTCAACGAGGTGGTGATCGAGGAAGTGAGGCCTGGAGGTGTGTTTGGCGAAATGGCGCTGATCGACAAGGGGGTGCGCAGTGCGACCGCTCGCGTGCGGGAGGCTTGCGTCCTGGTCACCGTGGATGAGCGGCGCTTTGCCTTCTTGTGCCAGCAAACGCCGTATTTTGGCCTGCAGATGATGCGCCTGCTGGTTGCGCGGATTCGCAAAATGGACGACTGGGTGCGTTCCGAGAACGTCTAGCGAGAACGCCTCAAAAGACGCCGATGCGCGGCGGCAGGGGGTCGCAGGTTTGGGCCATCCGCGTGCTCAAGCGCAGCAGCAGTTCGGTTTTGGCTGTCTGCCAGTCGGGCGTGTCCCAGAGGTTGTGGCGCTCGCCGGGGTCCTCGACGAGGTTGTAGAGTTCGCCGTCGTTGTGCCCATGGCGGACGACCAGCTTCCGTTCCGCCGTGCGCAGGGCCGTCAGGTAGATGGGGTTCTCCTTCGCGTGGGGCTGGGAGTTGTAGTACTCCACGTAGACGTCGTCGCGGAAGTGTTCGATAGGCTCGGGGGACGTCAGTTGGCTCCACAATGAGCGCCCCTGCATCTGTGGGTGAACGGGTTGCCCGGTAGCCTCGAGGAGTGTGGGGGCCAGGTCGACCAGTTCGACCAGTGCCGAAGAGCGACGACCGCCTGCAATCGTGCCCGGCATCGAGAGCAGCAGCGGTACGCGCACTGCCGGGTCGTAGAGGAAGGGACCCTTGGGGTAGACGCCATGGTCGCCGAGCAATTCGCCATGGTCGGACATGAAGACAACGAGCGTGTTCTCCAGTTGGCCTGTGGCCTCGAGCGTGTCGAGGATCTGCCCGATGCGCAGGTCGATCTGGTCGATCATCGCCCAATAGGCGGCGGTGCACCACTGATGGTCGCGGGGTGAGCGCTCCAGGAAATGCTTGTGGTAGTGGTTCGCCTCCTTGGTGCCCTGGTCTTTAAGGATAAGCTTGGTGCGATACTCCTCCACATCGGCATTGGGCAGCGGGATGTCGTCGATGAAGGTGCCGTAGCGCTCAAGGAATTCGGCGGGCGGGTTGTAGTGCGGGTGCGGGTCGAAGATGTTGACGGACAGCAACCACGGGTAGCCTTGGTCCTGGTGCGCCCGGATGTAGTCTTGGGCCATCTCGGCGCACCAAGTGGTTTGATGCAGTTCCGAGGGCGTGCCGAGTTCCACGTACTTGGAACCTTCGAAGGGCTGGGCGGCGGGCAGCGCACGTCCACCACAGCGCGTGCGGAGCCAGCGTGAGTAGGCACTGGCCGGGTAGCGGCGCGGGTTGGGCGCGTGATCCCAAAGGAAGTCCGCGTAGCCATCGTCGTGAATACGCCCCTCGCAGCCCTGAAACCACTCGGATTCGTCGTGCCGCCACCACTCCGGGCCGAGCTTGAGGCGGTGGTCGCAGGCTTTCAGATGGAGCTTGCCGATCAGCCCGCAGTTGTAGCCCTGGTCCTTGAGCAGCTTGGTGACGAGGAGGGTGTCGTCGGGGAGGTCCTGCCCATTTTGCCGGAGCTTGGTCGTGACGGGGTAGCGCCCGGTGAGGAAGCTGCCGCGGCTGGGCTGGCAGAGCGGATTTTGCGCGAAAGCGTGGTCGAAGCAGACCCCGCTGGCGGCCAGGCGATCGAGATTGGGCGTGTGGACAAAGCGGTTGCCGTAGCACCCCAGTGCGTCCCAACGGTGCTGGTCGGTGCACAGCCAGAGGATGTTGGGGCGCTGCGGGGTCGCGTTGGGCATGGAGAAACGCTTCGGGTGCAGCCCCGTGCCATCAAGCCAAATGCTCCGCCGCGCTGCCAAAACCGTACGGTGCGCCCACCCTCGGGCAGACGCACCGCCAGTGCGGCAAAGCTCTAGAAGTGGATGACCGCGTCGACGTGAAAGCGCTGCTCCATCACGCTTTCTTCGCGGTCGGTAATGGGGCGCTCCCAGGCAAAGCCCAGCTCGGCCCAGTCCAGGACGCGGTAGCGAAAGCCCAGGGCAAAGCTCAGAAAGTCCGGGTTGGTGCTGCCGTTGGACGCGCCGAAGTTGAAGAGGTCGCCGCCTTCAAAGGTGGCCAACGCGGGGACCGCGCCGCCCGCATGCAAGGGAAAGCGCGAGCCGCCGTCACCCTCGCCCAGTACGCGGCGGTAGTTCAACTCAACCAGGGGCGCGAAACGCGGGAGCACCTCGTAGCTGAAATGGCCGCTCAAAAAGAGCATTGTGCTTTCGTCATCGCCGTCGATGGGCACCTCCGCGCCGATAGTGCTGGCGAACTGGGCCGGCCCGACGATTTGCATCAGGTCCAACGACGGAATGATCAAGCCCGAGCCTTGGCCTTGCAGCACCTCGTCCTCGCCGATCGGGATTTCGTACATCAGGCGCAAAGCCGCGGCGGAACCCTCCTCGGGCTTTTGGAAGAAGGTCCACTTGAGGCCCGCCGAAAGGTTCGCAAAGCCGTCGGTGTCGGCCAGGGTGTTGTCCGCGCGAAAGTCGACGAAGCCGTCCTTGAGCGCGACCAGCGCCAACGAGTCGGTGAAGGCGTACTGGAATTGAACGGCGTACAGCAGCACCTCGCCCCCGGCCGGGACGTCGCCCAGGGTGGTGCGGATGTTGTCGGGCAGAACGTGGTAGAGGAAGAGCGGCTTGATGTAGGTCTGGGCGACCGGCAAGTCGAACAACGTAGGGTTGGAAACGGGTCGCCGGACGTGATCCCAGGCTTCCAGGCCATTGCCGAAAGAGTCGGAATCGGACCCGAAGGAACCGAAGCTGCGAGCATCGAGGCTCGTCAGCGCAGTGCAGAGGAGCGCCGTGGTCAGACACAGCGCGCGGGACAAGTGGGTAACAATCATGTTCATCGTTGCAGAATCCAATCGTTATCGGGTTCTGGGAAACGACGCTTGAGGTCAAGTAGAAGCCGTTATCAGAAACTCACAAAAAGCTGATGATGAGCTGTTTGAATAGTATGCATAAGCTTTTTATGCCCTAACATTTACGAGGACATGGCGTGGTCTGCGGCGTTGGGACCAGGGGCAGGCGCGTCCGCCTGCAACGGTTTGAGGCATCCTAAGAAATGCGCCCGAATCGTGTCTTGTTCTCGGAACCTTCGTGAAGTCGGCTTATCTGTAACGTGTTTGCAACCTCTCTGCAGCAACGCTGAAAGACTTACCGAGACGTATCATGAATCTGCTATCCGTTGTGCTGAAACCGCTGGGCCGAACGCGTCTGGCGACGATCTTTTTCCTCTGCATGGGCAGCGCCCTGACCCATGCAGAATTTGCCTGGCAGAAAGACTACGCGAAGGTCCTGCCCCAAGGTGAGTTGGAGTGGGCACCCGAGCCCTACGCCTACGACCCCGGCGAGGTCATTCGCTACATCGATTTTGAATCGGGCGACGACCGCAACGACGGTACCTCGAAGACAGCGCCCTGGAAGCATCACCCTTGGGACCCGGACGCCTCGGCTCGGGCAGCCGCCGCGCGTGGTTCCGAGGTAGACACCTACGTATTCAAGGGGGGCGTCATATATCGTGGCACCTTGCGACCGCGTGCGAACGACGGCGGCACGGCGGCCAATCCGGTGCGGTTGACGCGCGACCCAAGCTGGGGCGCGGGCCTGCCGTTCATCTACGGCTCGGAGCGCGTTACGGATTGGCAGCGCGGGGCGCATTCAAAGATGGATGACCGCAACGTGTGGTACGCCGACGTGCCCTTCCGTCCGCGGACGTTGTGGCAGGTCGAGGGCAACGACATCCAGCGCCTGATCCTGGCGCGCGACCCGAACTGGACGGAATCGGACCCGAATGACCCGATGGCCGAATGGCCGACCTGGGATCAGCCCGAGTGGTGGAAGGATGTCAACAAGACCGATGTGCCTGGTAAGGGCGAGCATCACCTGGGCATCGACAAGGATCGCCTGGGGGGCTTCAGCAACAACGAGATCGAAGGGGCCACGGTCTGGACCGAGTGGGGCATCGTGATGGGCAGCCCCTACCCTGCCCGCGTTGAAAAGTATGAGCGCGGCAAGCAGGGCGTGGCCTTTCGCGGGCCCTGGACCTGGAATCGCTTGGAGAAGATTATCACCGGCAATCGCTACTACCTGGAAAACAAGCCGCAGTGGCTGGACCAGGACGGGGAGTTCTGGGTGGAACCGCGTGGCGAGGGGGCCCGCATTTACGCGCGCCTGCCCGATGGCTCCAACCCGAATAACACCACGATGGAAGCCGGCCACCAGACGGCCTTGATCAAGAGTGACTCGCTGGCGCACGTTGAAATTGCTGGCCTGGCCTTTCGCTTCACGAACGTGGCTTGGGAGTACGACGCACCGCGTTGGGCGACCCCGAATCTGCGCGATGCGGTCCTTCGCATCGCCGGTAGTGCCGACGGCATTCACGTGCGCCACTGCGTTTTTGAACACGTGAACATGCCGGTGCGGATCACGGCCGAAAAAGAACCGGGCAACCAGCCCGCCGGCAGGCTGGGGACGATCGTGGTGCGCGACAACCTGCTGCGGGACACCGACCACGGCGGCATTTACGTGCAGAACCACGAAGGCAAGGACCGCAACACGGTGGAGGGTCCGCTGGAGCATGTGGAGATTCTGCGCAACAAGCTCGAACGGATTGGTTTCCGCATTTTGAGCGGGGAGCACGGGCACGCCATCGACGTGGTACGCCCGAAGACCTCCATCGTCGCCGGTAACCTGCTCTACCGCATCGCCGGCTGGGGCATCTCGGTGACCGGCGGCAAGGGCAACAACCAGCTGACGGAGATTCCGTTCAACCGCCACCTGATCAAGCATAACCGGGTGGAGGATGTGCTGTTGAAGTCCAACGACTGGGGCGGCATCGAGACCTGGCAGGGAGGCGCGTTCTACACCTTCAACAACGTGGTGATCAATCCGCGCGGCTTTAAAAACTGGATCTACGTGCAGGGCGACAAGGCGCGCATCCCGGCCTTTGGGCACGCCTACTACCTCGACGGATCGTTCAAGAATTACCTGTTTAACAACATCGCGATCGGCCTGAACAACGAGCCCGGCGGTAAGTACGCCAACTCGACCGCGCTGCAGAACATCATCAGTTTCCAAAATTACTTCGTGAACAATACGTTCTACAAGTTTGGGGAGACCACCCGCCAGCAGGCACCGGGTGCGGGCCGTTTCTTTTATTTAGGCAACGTGATTCAAGACAGCTCGATTCGGGTGTTCCGCCACGCAAATTCCAACAAGGATCAGGACCCCAACGCCGACCACTTTCGACAGGGCAGCACCTTCGATCACGAGACCACCGCCTACGCCAACAACATCATCTACGATATGTCCGGGCAGATGGGTGTGTTTGAATCGCACGGGCGCGACCGGGAGAGCTTGACCGACTTTGCCGGTGCCTTGGAGGAAGCCGGTGCGCTGGTTCCTGACGTCGGCCTGAAGGCGTCGCAGCAACCGATTGCCGATCCGGAAGGGCGGGACTTCCGCGCGTCGGGCTCCGCGATTGATCAGGGGGTCACGGCCTTCATGCCCTGGAATTTGTACGCGGTGGTGGGCGAGTGGAACTTTTACCGTAACAGCGCCAATGCGCAGCGCGTGATCGACGAGCACTGGTACATGACGCCGTACTACGTGCGCCGCCAGGACTACAAGGACACGCCGCGGTACCCACTGATGGGGGTGAATATCGAGGCAGACGACTTTGTGATGGGTGCGCTGGAAGACTGGACCGCGGGCGCGTTGCGGCTCAATGGCACGGACCAGTACCTGAGCATCGCTCAAAGCAAGCTTGCCGAGCCAGTCAAAGGTGCCAACGACCGGAGCTTTGGCCTCAAGGAAAAGCCCACCGTCGATGTCTGCCAGAGCGACTTCATCATTGAGGCGGTGCTGCGCACGCAGGACGACAGCGGCATCATCGCCCAGAAGGTGGCGCGCGCGGGTTACTCGCTGGACATTCACGAGGGCACGGTGCGCCTACGCCTGCGCGACGCCGAAGGAAACCGCGTGATCGCGGTGACGACCGAGGCCGTCAACGACGGGGGCTGGAAGCACATCCTGGCCGAGGTGCATCGCGAATCCGCTGAAGTGCGCCTGTACGTGAACGGCGCGTTGATGGCGACCGAGGTCGACGGCGATGGCTCCATCGCCGCGAGCCTGCGCAACGACAGCGACTTCTTTGTCGGTGGTGCACCGGGTCAAAGCTTCCTGCAGGCCGACCTGGACTTCCTGCGCGTCTCACTCGGCACGCTGGCGGATGCCAAGACCAGCATCGAAGAATTGTACGCCTGGCAGACCAACGGGCCGCAGTTCCGGGACTTTTCCGGCCAGGAGCCCACCGGCGAACGGCGCGATGCCGGGGCAGTGGAATCAACCGCCGGAGTGGCTCGACGCTAGGGCACAGCAACACGCGTCCATTTTGGCGCGGGGTCCGCATGGGCGGGCTCCGCGCTTTCTTTTTGAGAAGAATCAACGCGGAGGCTTGCCATGGTAAATGCAGGTATCGTTGAACTGGACGCGTGCGCCCGCGTTTCCACCGTTGCCTGAAAGCCGTTGTTGTCGGTCCGCTCTGTCTGATACTGAGCGGGTGCATCGGTTTTGGACCGCGCACGATCCCACGCGACGGGCTGAACTTCGCCACGGCCATCGAAACAAACTGGAAGGAGCAGACCCTGCTCAACATGGTGAAGCTGCGCTACGGAGATGTGCCGGTGTTTGTGGAGGTCTCCTCGGTCATCACGCAGTACACGCTGGAGCGCGAACTGGCCTTCAATACGGATTTTCGGGTGGGCCCCGGCAACGACGCCGCAGGGATCGACGGTAAGGGGCGTTTCATCGATCGCCCGACGATCACGTACACGCCGCTTTTGGGCGAGGAGTTCTCGCGCTCGCTGCTGACACCGATCCCGCCCGCGGTGCTCTTTGCGCTGATTCAGGCACGCTGGCGCAGCGACCTGATTTTTCGCGGCGTGGTGCGTTCGATCAATCAGACGCAGAATGCGAGTAGCTCTCGCCTGGAAGCCATGCAGCGGGCCGACGTGGACTTTCTGCCGCTGATCCGATCGCTGCAGCGCATTCAGGAGGCCGGCGCCATCGGGCTGCGCAAAGTGCGCAAGGAGAACGGCGAGGAGCATGTGATGCTGTACTTTTTGCAGGACTGCCCCGAGGACATCCTGCAGGAGATCGACCACGTGCGGCTGATCCTGGGGCTGCGCCCGGATGCCTGGGAGTTTCGGCTGACCTACGGCGCGGCTCCAGCCGACGACTTGGAGATCGCGATTCTGTCGCGCTCCATCCTGGAGGTGATGGTGGCCATGGCCGAAACGATCGAAGTGCCCGAGGAGGATGTGCAAACCGGACGGGCGGAGCTGACGATGACGCAGGTGGGGCCGGACGGGGAGTTCGTGCCGCCGCTGTTGACCGTGCGCAGCGGCGTGGATCGGCCCAAGGATGCCTTCGTGGATGTCTTTTACGGCGGGCACTGGTTCTGGATCGAGAACACCGACCTGCCGTCGAAACGGGCCTTTTCGTTTGTGATGATCCTGTTCTCGCTGGCGCAAACGTCCGGCTCGGGCCGAGGGCCGACGCTGACCTTGCCGACGGGCTGAGGCCTCAGACGAGCCGGTCGGCGCAGTGTTGCCAGATCAGGCGCAGGCTGGCGGTGAAGACGCGCGGGCGCTCGGCGATGGCCTCGGAGAGGTCGCCCGCGCAGAGCCAGCGCAGTTCGGCAACCTCGTCGGGGTCGGGCTGTAGCGGCCCGTTCCAGCGTAGCGTGTAAACACGAATGAATTCGTGGCCAGTGGCGCGGCAGGGTTCGTGTCGCCAGATTTCGGTCAGGGGCGACGCCGCGTCCAGGCACACGCCCAGTTCTTCGCGAAGTTCGCGCCGGGCCGCGTCCAGGTAGGCTTCCCCGGCATCGACGTGGCCACAGCAGGCAGTGGTCCACTTGCCAGGGTTGGTGTCCTTGAAGCGCGAGCGCCGTTGCAGCAGCAGGTGACCACGGGCATCGAGCAGCAGAATATGGACGGCGCGGTGACGCAGGCGCTGGGCGTGGACCACGGAGCGACGTTCCTGATACAGCACGCGGTCGTGCGCATCGACCACGTCGAAAAACTCGTCTGCGTGTTGCGCAGGCAAAACCGTTGGGGCCAGGACCGGCCGCTGGGTGTGAACGAGGGGCATGGGGTAGTGCCGCCTTGTGGCGACCTGATTAACCTAGGGTATACGCACCTCGTTGAAAAGCACAAAACGCCGGTGTGTGATGGACGCTACCGGGCCGCCGACAGGCCCTCGGCGGCCTCCTCAAGCGGGGCGGGCACGAAGTCGAGCGCGAGGACGTCATCGAGGGAGAGTTCGCCCGGCTCGAGCACGCCCAGGCTTTCGAGCGTCCGGATTTCCGCGCGGATGCGCTCGGGGTCGATCGTGCCGTAGTCCTCGCCCAATTCGGGGTCTCCGCGGGCCAGCCCAAAGTCGATGATCTGCTGCCGCCCGAAGGCAATGAAGCCAGGGTCAGCCTCGGGATTGTGCTGGCGAATGATGGCGTTGCCTGGCGCGGGGTCGCCCTCGAGGTAGTCCTTCCAGCCACGTTGCCAGGCTCGCAGAAAGGCCCTGGCCTGTTCGGGATGCTCAGCGAGGAAATCTTTGTTGGCGAAGACGATGGTGTAGGGATCGTAGCCGCTCTGGGCCAGCGAGAGCCAGCGCACCTCCACGCCCTGCTTGCGGATGAAGTAAGGCTCGGCGATGAAGAAGCCTTCCTCAATGGCCTGCGGGTCTGCCAGGAACGCGCCCACGCCGCCGGTTCGCTTGACCACGTCGAACTCGATGCCGTAGCGGTGACGCAAGTACTTGAGATAGACCGCTTCGGGCCGGGCGATGATGGTTTTGCCGTCGAGGTCCTCCCAGGTTTGCACAGGGTTTTCAGGACGCATGAGCAGCGCCGTAGGTAGGTGATGAAAAAGGCTGGCCACGTTGGTGATGGGCATCCCGTTGGCGATGGACTGCATGATGTGCGTGCTGGCGGATTGGCCAAAGTCGGCACCGCCGCTGGCCACCACCTCGGTCACGCTACGCACGGGCCCACCGGGTTTCCACTGCACCTCGAGGCCCTCCTCGGCAAAATAGCCCTTGGCCATGGCTTGAAAGAAGCCGCCGTGTTGGGGTTCGGGAATCCAGTCCAATTGCAGGCGGATGACAAACTTGCCATCTTCGCTCACGCGGCTTTCACCGCCGCAGCCGCCCAGCAGACATGCGGCCAGGACGCCGCCAGTCAGAAGGTTGGGGAGTCGCATCTTGCCTTAAGCAACGATGAAAGCTCGAGAAAGGCAACCACGTGGTCCAGGGCTACTCGTCTTCACGCACCGGGATCGCCTCGGTGCGGTTGGCCGGCAACTCGTGCGGGAGGAAGTAATAGTAAACACCCAGCCAGGTGGCCCACGACCAGCGATAGAGCAGCACCGGCAGCACGAGGGCCAAGCAAAGCGCGAGCGCGACGGCGTCTTTCCAGCCGATCCACCCAAGCCCGAGCAACACCAGGACCGCCGGCAGCGCACCGAACACCACGACGCCGTAGTTGATCACCATCGCCCCGAGAAAAAAGCCGTCGCTGCGAGCGAAGCGCAGACCGCAGTGCGGGCAGCGTTCGTGCACCAGGAAGCGCTTTTGAAAAAGGGCGCCGCGCCCGCAGTTGGGACAGCGCAGGCGCTGGCTGCGGCGCAGGATTTGAGCGCGGGTAACGCGGACCTGAGACATCCGCGACAGCCTGGCCGCAGCCCCTGCCCGCGGCAAGGACACAGGAATTGACTTGCTGCCATCGCGCGGCTGGGACGAGGTAGCTGTCGTGTCCCTGACCGCCACCGAAGATCCGCGTGCTGGCAAGGCACCCCTGTGGGCCTTGCGCTGGCATCCGTTTCGCGAGGAGTGGGTGCTCTTCACGGCACATCGCGGAGGACGCCCCTGGTTGGGGGAGCGCAAAGCCGTCAACACTGGTGAGCTACCATCCTATGACCCGAATTGCGCCCTTTGCCCGGGCAACGAACGGCTGAACGGGCAACGCAATCCCGATTACACGGAGCCTTTTGTGTTCACCAACGATCTGCCTCCGTTTGGCGGCCCTGCCGTCGAGGCCAGCGGCGATCCCTTGTACCGCACGCGCCCGGCCACCGGCACCGCCGAAGTCGTGTGCTACCACCCTAACCACGCGCGCACCCTGGCGGACCTCTCCGCAGAAGAAGTGCGGGCAGTGGTTGATTTGTGGACCGAGCGCTACCGTGTACTGGGAGCGCGGGCGGACGTGGACCACGTGCTGATCTTCGAAAACAAGGGTGAGCTGGTCGGCACGTCCAACCCGCACCCGCACTGCCAGATTTACGCCGGTTCGCTGATTTACGGCACTATTGCCCGCGAGGTCGAAAGCGCGCGCCGCTACTTTGCCGAGACCGGCGAGCACCTCGGACAGGCGGTGGTCCAGCGGGAGGCCGAGGGCGCGCGTGTCATCTGCCGCAACGCACACTTCATCGCCTGTGTGCCTTGGTTTGCGCGCTATGCGTACGAGGTGCACCTGCTGCCGCTGGCACCGGCGAGCTGTCTGACCGATCTGGACACTGAAAGGCGAGTGGCGCTGGCGGAGCTGCTGCGCGAAGTTGTGATTCGCTACGATAATCTCTGGGAGATGCCCATGCCCTATGTGATGGCGATTCACCAGGCCCCCACCGACGGCGACGATCACGCCACCTTTCCCTTTCACATCGAGTTTCACCCGCCGCTGCGCAAGCCCGACACGCTAAAGTACCTAGCCGGACCCGAGGTCGGCGGTGGCAGCATGACCAACGAGAACGACCCCGAACTGCGCGCGGCCGAACTGCGCGCAGTGCCCGCGAGGCTCTACCGCGAAGCCTGAGCGTATCCGTTTTTCAATGACAGCTCCGATTCCACGTTCCCAACGGCAAGCGCTGCGACCAAAACTGTGCGAACTGGGCGATGCGATTCGCGACGCCGTGCTGGCCTCACGCGCGGAAAGTACCACCGCGCGAATGGCGGAAGTGGTCGAGGTGACCCCCGCCGACGTCATCTACGCGATCGACAAGGTCAGCGAAGAGGCGATCCTGCGCTGGTTTGCCGAGCATTGGCCGGTGGATGTACCCGTTGAGGTGGTGCTGGAGGGTTTGGAGAACGCGCCGGGGCCGGTCACCTTTCCCGAGGGGACGCCCGTTGCGCAGACCGTGGCGCTGTGCTTGATCGATCCGATCGACGGGACGCGCGGGTTGATGTTCGACAAGCGTTCGGCCTGGGCGTTAGCCGGACTAGCTTTTCGCGAGAACCCTGCGGCGGAACTGGACCTGCGATCGATTGAGGTCGCGGCGATGACGGAGATCCCCACCTCGCGCCAGTGGCGGGCCGACCAGGTGAGTGCCAGCCGCGGCGAAGGGATCGTCTGCGAGGGCGTGAACGTGCTGGAGGGCAGCCGCCAATCGGTTGTGCTGACGCCGTCCGCCGACCAAACCTGTGAGCATGGATTCGCGAGCGTGGCGCGGTTTTTGCCCCCGGCCAAGGGCGCGCTGGGCACGTTTGAGGAAGACCTCTGGCAGCGCTTGTATCCGGGCGAGAACGCCGCCGTCATTTTTGAGGACCAGTATATTTCCACCGGCGGGCAGTTTTACGAGCTCCTGAGCGGGCACGATCGCTTCATCGCCGATCTGCGGCCCTACGCGTATCAAAAGCATGGATACGGAAACGAGCTGGTTTGCCACCCCTACGATGTGGTGACCTCGCTCGTGCTGGAGGAGGCCGGCTGCATTGTGGAAGACCCTTTGCACGGCGCCCTGCGCGCACCGCTGGACACCACCTCGCCGGTCACCTGGGTTGCCTACGCCAACAACGCGCTGGCTGAGAAGATTCGCCCCACCCTGCGAGCCTGCATCGCCGACCACTTTGGCTGATGGGGGCTCCCTGCGAGACGGCAACCGGCGAGGCCCCGGGGCGGCTGGATTTTCTGGGTGGCGTGGCCGATTACTCGGGATCACTCGTCCTTGAAAAGCCGATACGAGCGACCACGCGCGTTACCCTCACCCGTACCAAAGCCTCCGAGTTTCAGTTTCACAGTACGGGCATCGAAGGAGTGACGACGGTCCCGCGCGAGCTGGTTGAAACCTGCGCGGATGCTTCGATAACGGACGCGAAGGTACGGCAGTATCTGGACGATGCCGAGGTTGCGCACTGGGTGCGCTACCCGCTTGGATGCTACCTGGTGCTGCGGCGATCCGGGCTTATCGCTGAGGTTTCTGGGCTGCGCTTGGAGGTGAACAGCCGCGTGCCGCGCTCAATGGGCGTAAGCAGCAGCGCCGCTTTGGAGGTGGCGACCTTGCGAGCGCTGCGAGGCCTTTACCGTATCGAACTATCGGATACAGAACTGGCGCACCGGGCGCAGGAGGCTGAGAACGAGATCGTCGGCGCACCTTGTGGCCTGATGGACCAACTGGCGGTTTCGTGTGCGCAGCCGGGCCAACTCCTGCCCATTCTCTGCCGGCCCGATCACTTGCATCCGGCGGTCACCCTGCCCGAAGACGTCAGCATCGTAGGTTGGCCCAGTGGGGTAGCGCACGCGGTGAGCGGCAACCCCTACCTGCGGGCGCGAACCGCCACCTTCGCCGCTTTGGCCCTGTACGAAAAGGCCGTCGGAGAGCGCTTCGAGTGCCCAGCCGCAATACCGCCGGCGCATTTTTGGACGAACGCAGATCGGGTCCTGTCGGATTCGATGCCAGGCCGCGAGTTAACGCAACGCGTAGGAGCGCTGCCGGACTCGTTGATCAAAGTGTATCCAGATTTAAACTACGCACTGAAGGCCTCCCTGGCCTTTCCGATCCAGGAGAATGCCCGCGCCGAAGCCGCGCTTGGAATGCTTTGCGCCGAACCACGCTCAATGGACCGAGACACTATGGTTGAATTGGGGCAACGGCTGTTCGAGGCGCATGAAGGTTACTCGAGCATTGGACTCGGTCATCCACGTACGGATGCGATGGTGCAAGCCGTACGCGAACTCGGCCCGAATTCGGGCGTTTATGGAGCGCGGGTCAGTGGCGGCGGTTCCGGGGGGACCGTGGTCGTTTTGCTGCGGCCTGAAGCACTTCCGGTGTTGAGGGAGCTTGCATCGTCAATGACGCCCACCGGCGCGAACGTGCCCGAGCTCATCGAATAAAAAAAAGCCACCCAGGTAACCCCGGATGGCGTGATGAGAGTTGCCGGTGCGTGGGCCTATTCGTCTTCTTCGCCAAGCTGGAATCGGGAGAAACGCGCGACCACGATGTTCTCGCCAATTTTGGCGATCTGCTCAGTGAGCAATTCCTGGATGGTCTGGTCGGCGTTTTTGACGAAGGGCTGATCCAGCAGACAGATGGTCGACATCCACTTGTTGATCTTGCCTTCGACGATCTTCTCGACGGCCTGCGGGGGCTTGCCCTCAGCTTGGCCACGGGCGATTTCCTTCTCCTTCTCGATCAGGTCGGCGGGAACCTCCTCACGACGCACGCAGACCGGCGCTGCCGCGGCGATGTGCATGCAAATGTCGCGAGCGAGCGCTTTGAACATGTCGTTCTTGGCGACAAAATCCGACTCGCAACGCAGCTCGATAAGCACGCCGACCTTGCCCCCCAGGTGGATGTAGGACTCGATGAGTCCCTCGCTGGCGCTGCGCCCGGCTTTTTTCGCCGCCGAGGCCTGACCACGCTTCTTCAAAAGCGTGATCGCTTCTTCGAAATCGCCGCCGGACTCCGAGAGCGCCTTTTTGCAGTCCATCAGCCCGCCGCCGGTTTTGGCCCGGAGCTCGGCGACCATCGATGCCGTAATCTGTGTCATTGTGTCTGTCTGCGTAGGAGGTGAAAGAAATGAATCGTCTGGTAAAAAAGTCGGCGAGGACTAGGACTTCGCCTCTTGCTTGGTGGCAGTGTCGGCTGACGGCTCGCTGGCGGGCTGAGGAGGCTCCGGAGGCGTCGCGGGAGCTTCGGCGGCAGGCGTGGGCGCGGGTGCACCGTCGGGCGTGGCGACAAAGACCGGAGCCCCGCTTTCTTCCTCCATCATGATGTCGGGTGACAGCGTGACCTCGGGCTGAGCCTCGTCGAACTCCTGGCGCACGACGGGTGTGAAGCCCTTTTGGCTGGCCTTGGGCTCTTCGCGGCGGGCCACTCCGTTTTGGATGGACTCCAGCAGCACGTCCATGACGAGGCGGATGGATTTGACGGCGTCGTCGTTGGCGGGGATCGGGTGGTCCAGCAGCGAGGGATCGGAGTTGGTGTCGACCATGCCGACGACGGGAATCTTCAACCGGCGTGCCTCGGAAACGGCATTGCTCTCGGTTTTCGAATCGATCACGAGCATGGCCGCAGGCAGGTCACCCATTTCGAGCAGCCCCTCAAAGTTGCGGTGCATGCGCTCCATTTCGCGACGGATGGCCGACGCTTCCTTTTTGGGGAGCTTGGCCAGAGAGCCGTCGTTTTCCATGGCCAGGAAGCGGCGGTACTTTTCCAGGCTGCGCTTGACGGTGTTAAAATTGGTTAATGTGCCTCCGAGCCAACGGTTGGCGCAGAAGGGCATATTGGTGGTGGTGGCGACCTCGCGCACGACATCCTGCGCCTGGCGCTTGGTGCCGACGAGGAGGATGTTTTTGCCGGAAGCGGTCAGGTCCTCGACAAAGGCACAGGCTTTTTCGAGAAGTTGGTAGGTCTTCTCCAGGTCGATGATGGAGATTCCGTGGCGGTGGTCGAAGACGTAGGGCTTCGACTTGGGATTCCAACGGCGCACCTGATGCCCGAAATGCACGCCGGCATCGAGCAGCTCTTTCACGGTGATGTTCATGATGGTAAGCGGGCTCCGTATCTTCTGTCAGGCGGGCGGCTCAGGCGCCAAAGACCTTGGATGGTGGAAGGTTGAGCAAATTGATTTTTTGAGATGAGCAGGCGAGCTGCCGACACACTCGACCTGCACTTGAAAAGAAACAAAAGAAACTAGGCGCGCAGTCCGCGAGTGCAAGCGTCAATCCTGGCGCCCAAAAAAAATTCACAGCCCGCTCACAATCGCACTTGATTTACCAACCGCGCCCGCGTAGTCTTCTCGCTTCGATCAAACGTGATGCAGGGTAGAGCAGCTTGGTAGCTCGTCAGGCTCATAACCTGAAGGTCGCGGGTTCAAATCCCGCCCCTGCACCCATTTGACCCTCGGCGCCAGCCCCCGCCAATTCGCGTCGAAGTGATTCTTCATCAGTCAGTTGAAGCTCTACGGTTCGCAAGGACTCCGTGTCAACCTGTGACTGCACAGGACAGGAAGAGTCCGACTCTTGTGAGTCTATTTGTGCGTCATGCGAAGGGTAATCTGGCGTAAGACTTTCGTCCCCCACCCAGGGTAGGCCTTTAACTGTGCTCGCTGTTGGAAGCTGAGTCACGTCGGTGTAGACCTTCGCCGTGAGTCTGGAAACGCGAAAGGGGTCAGACTTTGGCAAGAAACTCTGCGCTACTGCTCATTGGGCGAACACTGCGGAGGCCTGACCCCTTTCGCCTTTCCTTCTCCTGAGCTCAGGAACTCACTCGCCCGAACTGCGGGCCAAGCGGAAGCCGTGGTTGCCGCTCCGGTCGTCCAGGCTGCGGTAGTCCCGGAGCGAGACCGCGCAGTTGCTCGCTTAGTAGTACCACGAGCCGCCGCGGATGCGGCGGCTGGAGCCGTAGCGGTCGAAGCACCACTCCCAAACGTTCCCGCTCATGTCATGGAGCCCGAGCTCGTTGGCCGCCTTCTGCCCCACCGGCCACGTACCCTGTCCTGAGTAAAAATTACACGCCGCCCCGGAGCTGTTGTCCGAATACCACCCCACCGCGTTCAAGTCGTTGCTGCCGCTGTAGGTGTAGTCGTGGGTCTGGTTGCCCCCGCGAGCCGCAAACTCCCATTCCGACTCCATCGGCAAGCGGTAGCCGCTCGCCGAGAGATTCTGCAAGATCTCCGCATGATCCGGCTCACCACTTCGGTACCTCGACCCACTATAGCTGTAAACCGGCGTCAGCCCCTCCTGCTCGCTCTTCGCATTACACCACTT
>JBHJGQ010000010.1:0-151681 GCA_050331595.1 Opitutales bacterium | reverse complement strand
GCGAACGGTTCCGCAGTGCTTGGAGTCTCCGGCATACCCCTGGATTGCGACGCTCACAGCGTTCGCTCGCAATGACGTCGGGTTGGTCGGGATGGTGAAGCCTTGCTGGCGGCGGCGCGGGCTTGCTCCAAGCAGCCTGCGGCAAATCGATGTGCGCGAGCAACTCTGTCCCCTGGCGGTCACGCGACACTGGCTTGCCCTCAACCAGATGCGCAGCATCTGCGTCCTGTGGCGGTCACGCCACCGCTTGCAAGTGCAAGGAAACCGGGCAGGTTGGCGGGTGTCTTTGCGCCGATGACCGATTCCCTCTCCAGCGATGAGCGCCCCCAGGCCGATGGCGCTGCGGTGGCTGCGAGTGCGCCTCAGTGGGTCCCGCACCTGGGTGCGTTGGGCACGCCGTTGGCCGCACGCACGCGTCAGCTTTGGCTGGGTGTCGAGTGCGCCGTTCTATTCTGGGGAATCCCACTGGCGCTGCTCCTGCAACTGATTCCGGGCCGCGGACTGCGGGTGCTTGGGATTCTCACATTGGGGATCATTGCGCTGCTGTTGGCTGACCGCAGTTTTCGCTTCAAATCGGTCTTTCACCCTTTGCGCAAGGCGGATTTGAAACGGGCGCTAGGCCGTGGACTGCTGATTGGCGCGGGCGTGTTTCTGTTTGCCTGGCTGGGCGACCGCGTGGGCCTGTGGCCTTACAGCGGACCGCTCTGGGCTGACCGCCCGGAACGTTTTGGCGACACGCTTTTTATGGGGTTTGTGCTGGCGCGGCCCGATATCTGGGCGCTGGTCATGTGCCTGTACCCGATTTTCAGCGCGCTGCCGCAGGAGATCATCGGGCGCACGTTTTTCTTTCACCGATACGGCGAGATTTTCCGCAGCGAGGGTGCGATGATCACGGCCAGCACGCTGTCCTTCGCCTTCATGCACATCATTTTTCAGAATTGGATCGCGTTGGTGTTTTGCCTGATCGGGGGCTATCTCTTCTCGCACACCTACGCCAAGACACGCTCGCTGACGGCCGTGTGGCTGGAGCACTCGCTGTACGGCTGCCTGATTTTCACGAGCGGGCTGGGATTCTTCTTTTTCTACACCGGCCAGCAGGTCATTCGGTAGGGCTGGCCTGGGCATCGAGGAAGTCCTGCAGAATGATGGCCGCCGCCCGCGAGTCGCGCGTGCCGCTCTGGCGCTCGGTTTGACGCTGGCGCACCCCGTGACGCGTTTTGCCGACGGGGGCTTGAGCGTCGGCGGCCTGCGATGAGCCGTATTCATCTTGTCGATACACTGGCAGGTTGAATCGTTTCTCCAGATCTTTAGCGAACTGCTCCGCCGCTGCCGCCATCGGTCCGGCGGTACCATCCTCGTTCAAGGGAAGCCCCACCACGAGCGCCTGCACGCGCTTGGCCTGGATAACGGCTTCGAGGTGCTGCAACCGCGTCGCTTCGTCGGGCTGCGTGGCAGCCTCGATCGGGAAAGCGATTCCCGCCTCGGCTACGGCCAGGCCGATGCGCTTCGTCCCGTAGTCGATCCCCAGGTAGTTCATCGTAGTTTTTGTACTGGTTGACGCAGATGAACACAGATAAGCGCGGATACAAAGGGTCGGCGCTTAGATGCCGTTTGCGACGCGATGCCACTCGACTTTCGGATTTCCAAAGTTAATCAGCAATCCGAGCTTGAGGTTGCTGGCACGCAAGACGTTCAGAAGCTGCGCGAAGTGAACCTTCTCCAAGTTTTCTGTAGCCTTCAGTTCTAAGTCGAATCGCTGCTCAACGATGATGTCCGGAAAGTACTCGTCCATTATCTGCCTCTCATAAAATACGCTTAGAGGGCTTGCGCCTCCGCTTGTAAATTTCGCCGCGCCAACTCGAGCATCAGGGCCTGATCGTAGACTTTTTCCAGGAACCCAACCCCAAGCGTATTTGAAATTCGAAATACCGCGCCGATCACGGCTTCGCTGAGGTGGTCCAGTCGAGCAGCCTGCTCCGTTCGATTCTCATCTGTGCGCATCTGCGTTTATCCGCGTCTACGAGAAAAGGGCCTGCTTGGATTCATGGAGATGTGGGCGTCATCCCCGTTCATCGGTGTTTATCGGTGGCCGTGTTCGCGGGACGTCTTCCATGAGTTCACGTCAGGTGTTTGGTGTTGGCATCGGTGCCCAGTTGCTTGACGAGCGCTTTGATTTGCTGGGCCTGGTCCTTGGGGCAGACGAGCGTGGCATCGGGCGTGTGCACGACAATCAGGTTGTCCGCGCCGACGATGCTGATGAGGTGCCCCGGCTCGCTGACGGCGATGTTGCCCGAGGCTTCGTGAAAGACCGCCTCTGCCTTGGCGACATTGCCCTGAGCGTCTTCTGGATAATGCCGGGCAATTGCTGGCCAGGCGCCGACGTCGTCCCAGTCGAAGGCCGACTCCACCATGACTACGTTGGCGGCTTTCTCCATGACGGCGTAGTCGATGGAAATCTTCTCCAACTCGGGATAGGCGCGCTCGAGCAGGGCAGCGAGGTCTGCACCGTTGCCCAGTTCCGTTTCGATGCCGTGCAGTGCGTCGTGCAGCGAAGGCGTGTGGATTTGCAGCGCGGCCTGAATCGCCTCGACGGACCAGATGAACATGCCGGCGTTCCAAAAGTAGTCGCCACTTTTCAGGTAGCCCTCCGCAGTGACCTGGTCGGGCTTTTCCACGAAGCGCCGCACCTGGTACACGTCGCGGCCCGCCGCTGGCTCTTGTTTTTCGCCGCGCTGCAAATAGCCGTAGCCGGTGGCGGGAAATTCCGGCTTGATGCCGATGGTCACCAGTACCTCGGAGGTTTCCGCCGCGGCAAAGGCAGCCCCCAGCACCTCGCGAAATCCCGGTGCGTCGTGAATGACGGCGTCGGCCGGCAGCAGGGCAAAGGTGGCCCCGGGCGCACGCAGTTTCACCAACACGGCCGCCAGTCCCACACAGGGCGCGGTGTCGCGGCCCACTGGTTCGCCAATCACGTTCTCGGCCGGAAGCATGGGGCAGGCCTCCAGCACGGCGGCGCGCTGCTCGGCGTTGGTGATGACCAGTACGCGCTCCGGCGGCACCAGCCCCTCCAGGCGCTCGATCGTCTGGGCGAGCATCGGCTTATCGCCCACGATGGGCAGGAGGTGCTTCGGGCACTTCAGGCGGCTCTGGGGCCAGAAACGCTCACCGCGTCCGCCGGCCATGATGACAACATATCTCTCAGGCATGGGCGGGCAGATTGAGCGGGCCCGGCGCGGGCGTCAACGTGCCTTGGAACGCGGCGCTTTCGGGACGGTCGATGAGAAGGGTACGCCGCCGGTCCTTTTCACTTGAGACGCCGAAACCCGCGTGCTATTGCGACTCATGCTATATGCACAGCTCAAGGCATAGACGATCTCCCTGCTACTGGGCAGGATTAGCGGTGCTTCTGTCGGTCACCCCGCTGCCGGCGCGCTATGCCCCCTTGGTGCAGCCGGAAACGCTGCGGCTCGAGCAGTTGACGCCCGTCTTCGATCCCGACGATCCCGAGAAGCAGCTGGGGGAATTTCGTCCGGGCATCGACGTGCGCATTGTCGAACGCCGAGGCGACCACTGGCTGGCGGCCTTCGAGCGGCCTGGCGCGGCGGACATCCCGGTGTTGATTGAAGTGCCCGACCTCGCCCAGCAAGACCCAGCGCGCTTTGCCGAGTTGGAGGAAACGCTGAAGACGTTTCCGGTCTTGAATGCCATGCTCACGGCACCGGAGCCATGGCCGAAAGACGCGCGGGCTTTTGCCGCGGCTTTTTTTGGTTCGCCCGCCGAACGCCGCCAGGTGCAGGCGTTTGAGCTCAAGCGCGGCGATGCCGGTGACTACGTCGTGGTCATGCCCGAGGAGCGTCCGGAGGGCGTCGACTTTATTCGCCTGTATCACCGCACAGCCCGTCTCCTGGAGGTCGATGAGCCCGAGCGCGCGGTCTATTCGGCGAATGCGCAAGCAGATGCGAAGGTCTTCGGCATCGAGCCCATGCAGGCGTTTGTCGATTACGCCGCGGCGGACCGCCCGGCGCTGGTCATCGAGATTTGGAACAAGACCGATGGCTACGGACGCGGGGACGAGGTGCGCGCATTTCATGAAGCGCTACGTGAGACCCTCAAAGACCTGCAGGACTACTTTTACCCTGAAGGCATGTTCGAGCGCGATCCGGAGTCTGTCGGCATCACCGCGCTCAACCACAACCGCGAGCGCTTTTACCTGGCCAACGATGTGGTGGCCGATGTTCGTTTCGAGTTGGGCGAGTACCTGATCCTCGAGCTTCAATCCTATGCGGCAACCCAGCGTGGGTTGGACCAGCACCTGGATGCGGAGTCGATTCAGGCGCGTATCCAAGCCTCGGTCACGACGCACCCCGAGGGCTTTGTCTACCTGGCGGGTATCCCGATGATCGACCAGGGCGAGAAAGGCTACTGCGCGGCAGCCACAGTCGCACGTACCCTGCAGCATTACGGCTACACAGTGGACATGCACTCGCTGGCCAAGCTCGCCAAGACCAGCCACCACGGCACCTACGGTGAGGATTTGGTGGATTCGATGCAGCGTATCTGCAACAGCACGCAGTTTCGGCTGCGGGAGCTGCGCGAAGGCCGCCGGCTGCCGGACACCATGCAAGCGACCATCGAAAGCGGTCAGCCCATCGTCTGGCACATCCCGGGGCACCTGCGCCTCATCATCGGCATTCACCCGGAGTCGCGGGAGCTGATCTACTCCGACACCTGGGGACGGGGTCACGAGTACAAGGTGATTGCCTGGCACGAAGCGCAAACGATTACCCGGGGGCTGTGGGTGCTGGACTTGCCCGAGTAGCTCCGTTTCGGTCCGCCGCCCTGCCTCTGTTAATGACCTTCCCGCTCCAAGATTTGTCCCATGAAACTGAGCCGAAACCACCTCCTCGCGGCCTTCTTGGGGGTCGCCGTTCTGTTCACCTCAGCCGGTCCGGTGCAGGCCAACCCGTCCGATACGGCGGCCGATGAGCGACGCGCGAAGCTGATCCAGCAGGGCTATCGCGACTTCACCAGCGCCGATGGCTCCAAAACACTCTTTGCCAAGGTCACCGATATCGAGGCGGACATGAAGACGGTTTCAATGACGCTGGATTCAGGCCAGGATTTGAACCGCGTGATGACGGCGGCTTTTTCCAAGGCGGATCAGGAATACTTCAAGGCCTGGGCGCGCGAGCAGTACTTTGCTGCCGATAACGCGCTGCGTGTCGATTTGGATCGTCGCCGCGACCAGGTGGACGACTATCAGAAACACCCTTATGTCCGAATGCTGGACCAGCGGGCTTTCGATTACGAACTCGAGCGCATCAGCTTTTCGGTCCTCGTGGAGAATCGCCGCGAGTTGTCGCTTGAGGGCGCACGGATGGAGTATCGCCTGTACGTGCTGGCGGACGTGCCCGATTCTGAGAAGCCTCGCGGCGAGAAGGAATGGACCGTTGTCTCCGGACAGGTTCCGATGCCGGCGATACCGCCTCGCTCCAAAGCCGAGGCCGAAACAGAAATGGTCGACATCATGGAAGTGGAGCTCAAGCGCAACTGGGACTGGACCGAAGGCGGGCGCGAGAAATTTAAAGACGAGCTGAAGGGCGTCTGGATTCGCCTCTACAAGAACGACACCCTGCTCTACGAGGAGTCGATGCCGTCCTCGGTCAAGGACAGCCGGGTTTGGTGAAGGCGCTTGCCCGAACGGGGTTGGCTTGCGCTGAACGGGGTTGGCTTGCGCTGAACGGGCACTTGGTTTGATTGACGGTATGGCCGAAACCATCGACCCCAACGCGCTTCCGCTGGAAGTATCCGTGAGCGAAGCGCACCAACTCCTGCAAGGCGAGGGCGTCGCCGCTGCTTTGCTCATCGATGTACGCGAGCCCGATGAGGTGGCGACGGTCGCTATCGAGGGCGCGCGGCACATCCCGATGGCGCTAGTGCCGGAGCAGCTGGACACGCTGCCCAAGGATCGGCCCATTCTGGTGCACTGCCACCATGGCGGGCGCAGCCTCAAGGTGACGCAATTTCTCCGGGCAAAGGGCTTTGAGAACACCGCCAACGTCAAGGGCGGTATCGACCAGTGGGCCGTCCAGATCGACCCCGCGATGAAGCGCTATTGAGGTTCTTACACAGGCCGATGCAGGTTTAAACCGGCGACTACTTCAAAGCCGCGGTCGAAACTGACAATCCGGCAGTCCGTATAGGCGAGCAATCGTTGCCAGAAGTCGGTCATTCACAGTGTTCGCTTTCGTCCCGTGTAGTTGGCACTATTGAATCCAGGCGTTCGCGCAATGTATCTTCAAGCAGCCGAGTCAACGGGATGCCCAGTCACTCAGACTTAGCCTACGCTGATTGATAGAGACCATCGTCGATATGCAGTGTGGTCTGCATCGGCACAACCAGTTACGAGCACGGCCTGACTTTAAGCGATTCCGCCTCACACCGCGCGCAGCGTACCGGCTTCGCGTTGGGCGAGGAAGTCGGCGTAGGCGTCCTTCAGGCCCTCTTCCAGGGTGATGCGCGGGTCCCAACCGGTGCTTTTAATCAGCGCATTGTCCGTGCGCTTGAGCATGGTGCCGTCGGGCTTTGACAGGTCGTGCGTGATCTCACCCTCAAAACCCACGGTCTGGGCGACCAAATCGGCCAGCTCGCGAATGGAAATATCCTCGCCCCAGCCGATGTTGACCAGGTCGGGCGGATTGTCCAGTGAGCACAGATGCACGATGGCTTCGGCGCAGTCGTCGGAGTGCAGGAACTCTCGCCGGGGCTTGCCGGTACCCCAGATCGTCACCTCCTGGGCGCCGGCTTCCTTGGCCTCGTGGAAGCGCCGAATGAAGGCCGGGAAGACGTGCGAGTTTTCCGGATGGTAATTGTCGCCCGGGCCGTAGAGGTTGCACGGCATGCCCGAGTGAAAGACCGCGCCATACTGCTGGCGGTAGTACTGGCAGAGCTTCAGGCCGGTGATTTTGGCGATGGCGTAGGCCTCGTTGGTCTGCTCCAGCGGCGAGGTCAGCAGGTAGTCTTCCTTGATCGGCTGCGGCGCCTCGCGCGGGTAGATGCAGGTGCTGCCCAGGAAGAACAGGCGCTTCACCCCGTGCTTCCAGCCCTGGTGGATGAGGTTGTGCGCGATGGCCAGGTTCTCGTGCAGGAACTCGGCGGGGTAGGTGTTGTTGGCGTGAATGCCGCCCACCTTGGCTGCGGCAATGATCACCACGTCGGGTTTCTCCGCGCCGTAAAAATCGACCACCGCGGCCTCGCTGAGCAGGTCCAGCTCCTGGCGTGTGCGGGTGATGACGTTGGTGTAACCCTGGCGGTCCAGCGTGCGGCAGACGGCTGAGCCGACCATGCCGCGGTGTCCGGCCACGTAGATTTTATCGTTTGTGTCCATCGTCTAAGTCGTGCATCCGGGGTCCAAAAGTGCCGGTGCCCGCGCAGCCTGCCGAAGCTGTTCCTCGAACGAAAGCTAAAACTGCGCCGCTGGCAGGAGCGGGGCCTTTACGGCCGCTCGAGGCGCCAGGGTGGGGGCGCTTTGCGCAGTTTAGTCCGGGCGGCTTCCTGGTCCGGCCAAGGCTCATCGGTCTTCGGATCGAGATAACCGACCTTGCCGCCGCGCTCCACGACAATCGGTAACCCAAAGGCAGCCGCCCGCTCGCGAGCGACTTTTGCCGCGCATGGTTGTCTCAAAGCAAAACGATGCCCGCTTGCGGGCAGCTTCCTCCAGTTGGGACAGAAAAAGGCGCCCCGCCTCGATTGCTTTGGCATCGGGATCCCAGGGTGAAAGCGTCGCGGCAATCTCGTCCACGTTGAAGAAGCGCAGGCCCGCGCGTTCCTTTGCCAGAAACTCGCGCGCAAACGTCGTTTTGCCGGCGCCATTGGGGCCGGCGATGACCAGGCAAACGGGCCGCTCCTTCTGCGTGCAGACAAGTGGACCAATGCCTCCCCGTCAATGCGTCACGGTGTGGGACGGCGTGCTGTAGCCCGGCGGGCACCCGCCAACGCGCTTTCGAATTTTCGGGCAGGCCCTAGGCGATGTGGGCAGCGGGCAGATTGGCGGCCGCGGCGGATTCCTTGTAGGCCAGCTCGCGGCGAGCCAGGGCCAGATCGGCTTCCACCATGATCTGCACCAACTCGTTGAACTTCACCTTGGGCTCCCAGCCGATCTGCTTTTTGAGCTTGTCGGGATTGCCGATCAACAGGTCCACCTCGGCCGGGCGCTCGTAGCGCTTGTCGTACTCGACGTACTCTTCCCAATCCAGGTCGAGCAGCCCGAAGGTCTTTTGGCAGAATTCCTTGACCGAGTGCGTCTCGTTGGTGGCGCACACGTAATCGTCCGGCTTATCCTGCTGGAGCATCATCCACATCACCTCGACGTACTCTTTGGCGTAGCCCCAGTCACGCTTGGCGTCGAGGTTGCCCAGGTACAGCTTGTCCTGCAGGCCGAGCTTGATGCGGGTGGCCGCGCGGGTGATCTTGCGCGTGACGAAGGTTTCACCGCGGCGGGGTGACTCGTGGTTGAAAAGGATGCCGTTGCTGGCGTGCAGGTCGTAGGACTCGCGGTAGTTTACCGTGAGCCAGTAGGCAAAGACCTTGGCGCAGGCGTAGGGCGAGCGCGGATAAAACGGTGTGGTTTCGGTCTGAGGCACTTCCATCACCTTGCCGTACATCTCCGAGGAGCTGGCCTGGTAGTAGCGGCATTTCTTGACGAGGCCGGCTTCGCGGATGGCCTCCAGGATGCGCACCGCGGACAGCCCGGCGACGTCGCCGGTGTACTCCGGCACATCGAAGGACACGCGCACGTGACTCTGGGCCCCGAGGTTGTAGATTTCGTCCGGCTCCAAATCGTAGAGCAGCTTCACCATCTGCACCGAGTCGGCCAGATCGCCGTAGTGCAGGAACAGCTTGGTGCCGTGTACGTGTGGGTCGTTGTAGAGGTGGTCGATCCGGCTGGTGTTGAAGGTCGAGGCGCGGCGAATCACGCCGTGAACTTCGTAACCTTTGTCCAGAAGCAGTTCGGCCAGATAGGAGCCGTCCTGGCCGGTGATGCCGGTGATGAGTGCTTTCTTCATGCTCGGTTGTGGTAAAATCAGTTCCGTTCGAGAAAGGGTTGCGACGCCGCAGGGGCTGGTTTGCCTCCGGTCTACGACGGACCAAACACAGGTAATCCAATCTCGGCTGCACAAGGGGTGCGCTTTAGGTAGATTTGAGTCTAACAGGTCTGGCTTGCAGTGTCGTTGCGGATTTGCGTAAATATTTCTTATGAATTCCCGCAATTTGCCGGTCATTGCGGTCACGCTCGATGTGGATGTGCGGCGCAACCTCGAAATTTTTTCCGGGATCGAGCAGGCGATTCGAGAAATGCGTCTCAACTGGCGACTGGCACCACTGGGTCCGGGTTTCGAGCAGGCGTTGCTGGACCTGGTTCGTGCGCGTGCAGTCGACGGGGTGATCGGCGCTTTTGTCAGTGACGCGTGGTCGGGCGAGTTGGCCCGTTCAGGCGTGCCGGCAGTGAACGTCTCGCAAATCTCGAACGTGCGTGCCGTGCCTTCGGTGGGGGTCGATTTCGTTACGCTGGGCCGACGCGCGGGCGAGCTGCTGCGCGCGACCGAACCGGCCACCTGCGCTTTTGCGGGGATTCGCGGCCAGTACGCCTCGGCTTGTTTGCTGGAGGGCTTGCGTGCCTCGGGGCTGGCGGTGGAACGGGCCCCCACGGGACCGGCGCACCTCTGGATGGAGTGGCTGCAAGAGGCGGTGCGGCCCGTCTCGCTGTTTTGCGCGAACGACGCCCTGGCCCGCGAGTGGGTCGAGGTTGCGCGAGAAGCCGGGTTGCGGGTGCCTGAGGACGTTGCGGTTCTTGGCGTGGGCGATTCGCCGGTGGACGGGCTCTTTGCAGGGGTGGGACTGTCGACCTTCGCCTTGTCCTGGGCCGAGGTTGGCCGCACCGCGGCACTGCGTCTGCAAGCTGACTTTGAGTTGCCGATCGAACGGCGGCCGGTGCGTCCCGAGCCGATTTTGCTGCCCCCGGGCGAGTGCCTTCAGCGCGCGAGCACGCGTCGCGGGTCACAGCGCGACGGGCTGGTGGAGGCGGTTCTGGAAACGCTGCAACGCAGTCTGGCGCAGCCGCCATCGGTGGATGCGCTGGCGCGCTTGGCCGGTGTTTCACGCCGCACGCTGGAGCTGCGCTTTCAGTCGGTGCGGGGCCAGGGCCCTTACCAGACATTTCAGCAACTGCGCCGCGAGCATGCCTGCAGGCTTCTGCGCGAACGTCCGGACTTGCGTATTCTGGACGTAGCCCGCGCAGTCGGCTTTGAGGAACCGCACCCCTTTTCCGCGGCCTTCAAAAAGTGGACCGGCCTCTCGCCCAAACAGTGGCGGGCGCGACACCGCGACTTGCCCGCGGCCAGGGCGACGGTCCCTGCCTGGACCGGTGGTGTCACCTGGCCGGTGGGATCGCAAAAGAGCGCCAGGGTGGTTGGCGGCAGGTCGAACTCGGCCCATTGCTCCTCGAAGGTCATCCCCGGGGTCAGCCCCAGCACATCGCGGTAAAAAGCGACGGCGCGGGCCATGTCGCTGACGGGGTAACAGACGAAGTCGGCGCCGAGCACTTGCATGGGTCCCAGGGATTGCTGTGGGGCAAAGAATGTCGAGCCGATTTCAGGTCACAGCTCGGTGTACTTCAGGGCATTGCCGCGGGCTTTCTCGACGGGGTATTTAGCGGCGTTTTTGGCCATCTTTTGCTCGATGGCGGTGGCCACATCGATGTCCGCGCTGTTGGCAAATTCGAGCGCGTAAATGACGATGTCGGCCACCTCGTCGAGGATCTGCTCGCGCTTGCGCCCGTCCTGCGCGAAGTCCCGCGAAGCCTCCGAATCCATCCACAAAAAGTGCTCCATCAGCTCTCCCGTTTCGGCGGAAAGCGCCATCGCCAGGTTTTTGGGAGAATGGAACTGCTGCCACTCGCGCTCGTCAGCAAAGGCCAGGATCCGCGCCTTCAAGGCGGCTACAGTCGTCGATTCGTCGGACATACCTCCAGCCTAGGGGCCCATCACGTCAACTCAAGGCGAGACGCAGGGTCGCGTCGCTCTGCCCAGCTCAATCCGAGGGCTGCGACGGGGATTGCGATTGGGTTGGGGCGACGGCGGACGGTGCCGGATGGCTGAAATACGTGCGTACCTCTGACGTCAGCAAGACGAAGATGGCGACCAAGCCCAGACCCAAGCCGAGAGGCCAATCCGTCATCACCAGAAACGCACCTCGGCTCCTAAGGAAAACCGCTTGGCCTGGCGGACGTTGATGGCGGTGATCACGGCAACCGTAAGCAGGGCAATTGAGCCCAGCAGATCTCGCCCCAGCTGCTGCCGAGTCTGTGACACTAGCTGTACGGTTACTCCGGAGTCCGGCGTTTGCACGGCGGCTGCCATCACGGTATCGCTTACGTCCAGCAGGATTGCCACCCGGATGACATCCAACACTTGAAATACGGCAAAGATCGCGAAGCCCAAGCAGAGGACATGCAGCAAAGTCTGGGTTTGCCTCAGGTCGGGCGGTGGCTTCGGTCGCGCCCATTTGAACGTTTCGCTCATGCTTCATCCTCACGTCCGACTCTGCTTTAAACGGACTGTGAAAATCCAAAACTCAATGCGGGTACCGGTAGCGCGCGTGACGCTCGTAGGGTGCGGGGGTGGACCTGGGGGGTAGGGGGACTCCATCGCAACTGTCAGGTTGGCTTGCGCTTGGCCTGGCGGCAAGGAAATCCGTGATTGGGTCAGCGTGTATCCACCACCGATGCCAGCCATTTTTCCCGCCCCAGCGCCCAGCAATCGAAGCGCAGCGGGTGGCCGGACACGGGCGTCAGGTGAAAATGCCCGCCGCCGGCCCCGAGCAGGGCCAGCCCGCCGGCGATGTCCCAGAGGTTGATCGAGGGCTCGAAGTACAGGTCGGCCCGGCCCAGAGCAACCGCCGCCATGGCCAGCGCCGCCGAGCCCAGCATGCGAATTTTCTTGAAAGTTTGTATCCGCTGAATGAATACGGTGAGCACTTCGTTGGTCAGATCGAGGCCGGCGGGAAACCCGGTGCACAGGCAGGCTTGCGCCAACGTGTCGGCCCACTGCGGGGTGACGGGTTCGCCATTGAGGCGAAGCGACCCCGGTGTGTCGGCCAGCCCGGTCATCGTCTCATGGTTGTTGAAGTCGTGGATGACGCCCAGGATTGGCCGAAGCCCGCGCATCAGCCCCACGGAGACGCAGCACAGGCGTTGCCCGCGCAGGTAATTGAAAGTGCCATCGAGCGGGTCCACCACCCAGTAGTGCGTGTCGGCCTGCAACAAGCCCGGGTCGCCGCCCTGCTCCTCCCCAATGACGGGTAATCCCGGCACCGTGTCGCGCCCGTTTTCCAGCCGTTCGCGTATCAATTCTTCGGAGGCCACGTCGGCCTGCATCTTCACGTCGTGGGCGTCGCGGGCGTTGACCTGCAGCAGGTCCTGGGTCGGTGCGGCCAGCAGCGTGCCGGCTTCGCGGGCAACGGCCTCGGCGTAGGCGAGGGTGGCGTTCAGGTCGAGGGCGCTTGGGTCGGCATCCGGCATGGGCGCACTTCAGGGCGCGGGCACGCAGGAGACAAACGCTAACTGCGTTCGCGCCCGCGGCGGAGGCCGGGCTCCATCCTTGCGCTTTGCCGCCACACTCGCAGGCTGGTGTGCATGTGTGTGGTCCGTATAATCTGTGCGGCGTGCGCGTTGCTCGTGCCGCTCCAGCAAGCTTCCGCCATGACAATTCCCTCCAAGGCGCTGCGTACTTACATCAATCCCGTGGGGGGCGAAATCCGCATGGGCGACCCCTTCGTGAAGCGCTACGGGGCGCGGTACTACCTGACCGGGACGACGCAGAGCGGCGGGTTTCAGTACTGGACTTCGCCCGACCTGGTCAACTGGACGCACGGCGGGAAGCTCTTTGAGTTCGATGACGCGCGCTGGGGGGAGCGCTCGTTCTGGGCCCCGGAGCTGTTCAGCCATCGCGGCAAGTATTACCTGGCCTACAGCGCGGCGGTTGGACCACGCGGACAGGGTCCGGGCTTCCGAATGTGTCTGGCAGTGAGTGCTACACCCGAAGGCCCCTACCGCGACCTGCACGCGCCCTGGTGCGATCTGGAGGTGCCGGTGATCGACGCCCACGTTTTCTTCGACACCGACCAGACGCCTTACCTGTACTTCACCGAGGTGGGGATCCGGCGTGGCGCGCAAACCAAGCTGCTGGCGGTGACCTATGTGGTGCCGCTGAAGGAGGATTTGAGCGGCCCGGCGGGTGAACCCGTCGAATGCGTGCGCGCCGATCAACCCTGGGAGATGCCGCCGCAGGGGCGCTCGCACTGCAACGAGGGCGCTTTCGTTTTCGAGCACTTTGGCACCTACTACCTGACGTATTCAGCAAACCACTACGCGGAGCCGTTTTACGGTATCGGCTACGCGACCGCGCCCAGCCCGCTGGGTCCCTGGACCAAGTCCCCGGACAACCCGCTGGTGTCCGCCGACCTGGAGAAAGGCGTCTCCGGCCCCGGACACAATTGCTTCGTGCTTTCGCCCGACGGCCGCGAGCGCTTCATGGTCTACCACGCGCACGCCAACCTGGAGAAGCCCTCAGGGCTGCGCACGGTCAACATCGATCGGGTGACGGTGGATGCCTCCGGTCGCCTGTCCCTGGACGGGCCCACCCGGACCCCGCAGCCCTATCCGTCGGGCGCGCGACCCGAATAAGGACCCGTACGCCGAACCGCCTTCGCGATTTGCCCTCTGCGTCGACGCTCGCCACCTTCTCCAGAACTCGCCTCGCACGAGAGCGCGGGTGCCCTGATCAGAAACCCTCGGCGGTGCCGATGTTGATGCGCCCGCCGGAGAACTGGTCGAAGGTCGCTTCGTTGAACATCACGTTGCCGCCGCGGCTGACGTTTTCGATGAAGTTGACTCGGCCCGGGGCGCTGCTGCCAAAGTTGGGGAACCGGCCGTTGATCGGTCCGTTCATCGAGCGCAGGTCGACATTGGCGGCGAGCGGAAAGTCGGTGTTGGAAAGGTTGATCGTGGTGGCGTTCATCACGATGTCGCGCGGGTTGCCGTTGAAGACCAGGCGGTCGACGGTGAGGGTCCGGTCGGCGTAGAGGTAGACGTTTTCGCGGTCGCCGGGGGTGATTTCGCTGAACTCGCCCACCAGCAAGTTGCCCAGCGTGGCCAGCGAGACGGAGCCGTCGGTAGAGGTCAGCCGGACGTTGAGCACGTTCAGGTCCGCGCCCGAGCCGATGGCCAGGTGGCGGCCCTGGTGGACGATGCTGACGGGGATCTCGCGCTCGTCCGGGTTACGGCGGAACTGTACCGTGTCGTTCGCGCCGATGGCCACGGCGGTGTCGCGCGCCGGGTCGCCGGAGTCGATGACCAGCTCGCGAATCGGTTCAGACACTGCTTCACTGGTGCTTCGTTCGCTGACCGGTATGTCGAAGATGAGGTCGTCCAGCGCGGTGAACGCAAAGACCTTGCCCTGGACCGTGCCGCTGGGCAGACCGCTGCTCTGGGTGACGTAGGTGGCGACGTTCAGGTTGTTGGCGAGGAGGGAAATGTCGTTGCCGATGAAGGCCACGATGTCGTCTGGGGTGACGCCGAAAAAGTCGCCCGTCTCGTCGAAGTCGCGTGTTCCCAGGAGGCCGCCGTTGGCCCCGATAAAGGTGCCCAAAGCCGCCCCAACGCCTTCCGGGTCGGCCTCATTGAGAAAATCGAGGATGGCGTCGGTGATGTCCTGACGGCCGGAAACTTCGCCCAGCAGCGCGATGACAAACTCGTTGTACTCGTTGCTGATCAGCTCCTGACGATTGAAAATGTGGTTATCGTCGGGCACACCGTCGGGCACCAGCGCGTTGGTCAGCAGGAGGTTGCCCAGCTGGCCGGCGGCGATGAGCTGCTCGTTGATGACGCCGTCGCCGATTTCAAACAGCGCGTTGAGGATGGTGGTCTCATTTTGGCTGCGATTGAGCGTCTGGGTGGCCTGCTGCAGGTTGCCCGCCGCGATGATCAGGGCCGGGTCGCCGTTGAGCAGGGTGAGCAGATCTGCCTCGCTCAGTTGCGCGCGAAGCAGCAGGAACGACAGCTCGTCCAGGCCCAGGGCCAGCAACTGATCGAAGGTGTCGAGGCTGTAGGCATCGAGCGCGGCTACCAGATCGGCTTCGGTCAGCCCGATGCCGACCAGCGTCAGCACCGTTTGCACGTCGCCCAGGTCGAACAGGTCGGCCACCAATTCGGGGCTGAGGGCGGTCAACAGCTCCAGCTCTGCCATCGATGCGCCTGCGCCCTCGTTGGCATTGGCCAGCTCGGCGATGTCGCCCGCGTCGAGGCCGGCGTCGACCAGCGTTTCAAAAATGGGTTCGTCCGCGACCGTGGTCAGATAGCGCAGGTTGTCCTCGCCGTAGGTTAGGGCCACGTCGAACTCGGCCACGGTGGGATTCCAACTGAGCACGGTGGCGGCTTCGCTCAGGCTGAGCCCCAGCGCCAGCAGCTGGGCCTGCGCGAAGATGGGGGCGAGGGTGGCGGCGAAGTCGGGAGGGGTGCCGATCGTGCCGCCGAAGCCGGGCTGTTGCTCGCGGGCCTGCTCGTCGATCACGACCACGAAATCTTCCGGCACCTCGATGATCTGAAACTCGTCGGCCGCGGTGGCGTCGCCCAGCATCAGGTTGGACGGGCCGGAGATCCGCCGGGCCTGGCGGCGGGCTTCCTCGTCGATTTGCGCGATGGAGGCCAGCGGTTGTTCAAAGCCATTGACCAGCTGCGAGCTGGCCACGAGTTCCTCGAGATTGAGGGTGAGGATGGGGGCGCGCAGGTTGTCGCCCGGCGTGATGAAGGTCACCTGGCCCGCCTCCAAAACGTCCAGCGAGCCATCGGGATAGATAATCTCGGCGATGCCCTCCAAAACGATCAGCTTGAAGCCGCCGTTGCTGGTGGCGGACACCATGATGGTCGTGCCGAGGACCGAGGCGCTGGCTTCACTGGTCCGGATGGTGCCCCCGCCTTTGCCCTCGGGCGAGTGAAAGAGCAGGCTGCCAGTCTTCAGGTCGATGGTGCGCTGCTTGGCATCGAAGGCGAAAATCGTGTTGGAGCCTACGCGCGTGATGGTGCCGTCGGGCGCCAGTAGCTCGGCACGTGAGCGTCGGGCGGTCGCCATCAGGTCGGGCGCTTCGAACATCCGGTCCACCCTGGCGGGCGACTGCTCGAGGCTTTCGGCGTCCACAATCTTCACGTCGTTGACGATCTTCGTGACGGTGGCGCGGGAAAAGGGCAGCCCGGCCTCCGGATTGGCATCGTCCTGTGCAGGCAGGCTGGCCGGCAAAAAGGCGAAGGTCAGCAGGGCGAGGTGGGGTCGGAGGAACGTCATGTCAGAAGGCTGTGTGTGGAGCTGCCGATTATACCGGAAAACACCGTCGGGGAGAATAGGCGCGAACCCCCAAGTGGGGTCGGGGGATTCCCCCAGGGGCACTTGAAGCCTGATGTCGCCGTGAGCGGCTGGCAATCCTTGTTGCGCTGGGCCGGGTCGCTTGCTTTGCTGCAGCGTCATGGACCGCTTTTTCAACGCCCAAAAACCGGCGGGCCCCGGCGAGTATCTCTCGCTGGTCGCCGGGGTGCTGGTGTGTGCCGCGCTCGCGATGGCTTTCTTTTGGTGGAGCGTCGAGGTGGGCGTGCCCTCGCTTTTTGCCAAGGATAAGGCCGCGGAAGCACCTGCGGAAGCCGTCGCAACCGCCGAGAATGCATCGCCCGAGGCGGCAGCCGGGGCCGAGCTGACGGGCGAAGCCACCGTAACGGAAGCCACCGGCGCCGACTCGACGTCCGCCACCGAGCTCGCGCAAACGGAACCGGCCAACGACGGTGGCGCGGCCACCGAAGCCGCCGCGCCCGCGCCAGTCACCGCCGCCGAGGACGACCATCACGAAAAGCATTCCTATTTCTCGATGGTGATCTTTTTGGGGATCATAACCGGGGTGATGGCTTCGGGATTTCTGCTCTTGTTGGCGCTGCGGCGGCTCCGCGACGCTGGCAAACCGCCTTTGCTGGCCGCCCTCATCCTCGTGCCTGGGGTTAATTTGCTGGCGTTGCTGCTGTTGGCCTTTTTGCCCAGTGGACGGGCGCTGACGCAAAGCTGACGAGCGGTTCGCGTATCGGATTGAGGCGGCGCGTCGAAAAGTCACCGCTATTGGCCGCAGGCGCGTTCAGATTCCGGCGTGACGTCCGATCTAGAAGGCGGATGAATCCCGGTTTTCAGCCGGTCCTCGCTAAACCCGATCGTTGCGCCATGAGTCAGACTTCCGCCGCCACCCACCATGATTCCCCCAACGCCGCCGAAAGTGCGCGCCTGGGCAAGTTCCTCAGCTTTGGCCTCAACGGCCAGTCCTACGCGGTCAACGTGTTGAAAGTGCGCGAAATCATTCGCCTGCAGACGATCACCGCGCTGCCGCAGATGCCGCACTACGTGCGCGGTGTGATCAACCTGCGCGGCAAGGTCATTCCGGTGGTCAGCCTGGCCTCCAAGCTGGGCCTGCCCACGGGCGAGGAGGACGAGCGCACCTGCATCATCGTGCTCGAGGTCTCCTCCGCCGACGGCTCGAAGGAAAGCGAAATCGGCTTTGTCGTGGAGCAGGTCGAGGATGTCTTCAACCTGCACGGCAACGAGTTTGAGGAGCCGCCCTCGATGGGTGGCCAGATCACCTTTGAGGGCCTGCTGGGCCTGGCCAAGCATGGCGAGGTGGTCCGCAGCGTCCTCGACATCGACCGGGTGATGGGCGTTCGCGAACTCAGCGAGCTGGAGTCGCAGATCGACTTGGCTTCGGCCTGAAAGCGCGGCAAACCTGCCTCAGGCGCTGAAACGTGCCGGTGTCACTGCGCGCAGGGGCGAGGCGGTGCCGTAGGCACGGCGAATGCCGGTGGCTCGTTGGGCGCTCTGCGAGAGGCCGGCAAGCTCGCGGCGATTGGCCTGGCGTAGCGCCTGAAGCTTCGCGACGTTGTTTGCCTGGCGTTCACGCAGGGCAGCCATGCGCTGGTCGAAGGCTGGATCCTCCGCGCGGCGCTGGGCCCATTCGTCCCGGCGGGCCCGAAAGGCTTTCAGGAGCGGTTCTTTACGCGGCAGAATCTGAGCGTTGAGCGTGGTCAAGTCTGCGCGTTCGAGGGCACTGGTCTCCTCGTGCAGCAGGGCTTCGAGTGTGTCGATCAAGTCCATGGCCAGTCCGGGCGACGACGGAAGCGCCGCCACCGTTCTCCATCGACCGATTCAAGCTGAGCGAAAGAGGCCGGAGCCGGATTGCCCGGGGGTCGGCGCCGGACCGCTCACGGGCTGACCGGCTGGGTTCTCCGCCTCGTGCTTGGTCAGCATTTCGGCCCAGCTGTTACAGAGTTCCTGTACCATCGGCTCGATCTCGGTGATGGCCTCGATGCGCTTGTGGATGTTGGCCTCGTTGAGCTTGCCGAAAAAGTAGTCGTAGAGCTTGTAGAGCGTCTGGGGAAGCTCGCCGGGCACGTTCATGTCCAGGTTGGCCTGCAACTCGGTCACGATGCGCTGCGCGCGGATCAGGTTGTTGGAAATCTGTTCGTTGCGCCGGACGGTCTCGAGTTTCGGGTCGTTGAAGGCTGCCTTGGCCGCCCCGGTGAAGCGCAGGATGCCTTCAAAGAGCATCAGCACGATGCGGCCGGGGGAGGCGGTTTGGACCGAGACGGTCTTGTACGGGTTGGCCTTGGATTTTGGTGAGTAGATCATCCGCCGAGAGCGTTGCGCAGCCTGCCGGTGCCCGGGACCCGTACCGCTGCTGCGGTTCGTCCGAGGGGGCACCTGTGGAGGGTAAGTCGTCACACCCGTGCCCATTCTTGAGAACGCAAGCTTGTTTGGCCCCACGGGCGGATTCTGACCAAAAAGCTAGGCCCCGCCAGGCCCACCGAATGACTGGTCTTTGGCCGTTTCGAAACTCCGTCGGGTTGAATCCACCTGCTTTTGGCAACGCTCCTCTATAAAAAGCAAGGCCCCGCCGGGGCCCACCCATGGGTTAGGCTGCTCTGTTGATTGCTTGAGTGGTGAAAGGCGAAGCTGTTCTTTGGCGGCGAGCCATCACTAAAAAGCAAGGCCCCGCCGAATCCACAGCGGGGCCTTTGCTTGCATCAAGGGGACGAATCAGAATCGAGTGTTTGGCGTAATAAACGAGGAGTCAGAAAGTTACGTGCCCGTCGGGCTCAGGCCTGTTCCTGTAAGGAGGCCAGCAGGCTGCGGGCAAGGCGGTCAACGTCGGCGTCGGACGGAAAGTCGGGGTCTTCCAGCAGGGCCTTGCCCTGGGAAACGACTTCGGGGCGGATTTCCGGTTCGGCCAGCAGTTGCTTGACCAGGGCGCGCTGGCGCAGGACCTCGTCGGAGGGCTGAAAGCGTTCGGCGTTGGGGCCGGAGTTGCGGGCGGCGTCGGTCGGCGTTTGTCCGTTCGAACCGACCGTGTTCCGGGTGCGGCTCTGGAGCAGGTCCAGCCGTTCCGCGGAGTGGGCGTTGGTAGGGTCGATATTCATGGTAGCGTTGGTGGTAGAAAGTCTCTTTTGGGGGCTATGCTGTATAAATCGTTGGGAAACCCCGGAACTTTAGGGCCAAAGGTGGAGGTTTTTGCCGGAAAGTTTTGCCGGTCCCGACACGGTTTTCCTGGGAGCGGCATCTCAAAACCTACCGTTTTGGCACGGAAAACCCGTCAACGCACCGAGCATCGACGGGTTTCTGAATTCCTAAATCACTGTGCGAAAGTCTTTTCGGCAAAATTTAGAATGCCTTTTGCCAGCCCACCGTGAGGATCCAGTCCGTCTCGAGCTGCGGCCCATCGAGGCGCTGGTAGATCGGGACGCCGCCTTCCACCGCAATCCGGTGCCCGGCAAATCGACCGAGTTCTTTGGGTGCGAGCAGATTGATGCCGAAAAGCAGGTCCAGGCGGGTCAGCGCGCGAAGGTCCGGATCGGCGGTGGGCACCATCATCGGGTTGAGTGCGGGATCCGCACCGTCGATGTTGCCCTGGTACTGCAGCCGGCTGCGGGTCGAAACGCTCAGCCACTGGGCCAGACGCCGGGCCAGCCAGGCGGTGCCCTCATAGCGGTTGCCCAGCTGGTAGTCGCGGTCGTTTTCGGCCAGACGAAAAGTGCCGCGAAGCTGCCCACCCCAGGACCAATCGCCGGCTTGCCCGTTGTAGGTCAGGCCAGGCATCAGGTCGAATGTGCCCGAGCCCAGCTGCATCGGATAGGGCAGGATGGCCCCGCCAGGGGCGGCGGGGGTGGCGTCGCGCTCGTCGATGGAACCGGTGGGCGCACTGAAGCCGAAATTGAGCAGCAGTTGCCCGCCGTCGAACTCAGCGAGCTTGTAGAGGCCGCTGAATTTCAGGTCGCCGATGCCGCTGGACTCAGTGGTGAAAAATCCGCCCATCGCAGTGACGTGGTCCATCTCGTTTTGCAGGTAGGGCACCATCGCCATGAGGGTGAGGCGGTCGGTTGGTGCGTACATCAGCCCAAACATATGCATCTGCATGCTCATACGCACGGGCGTGACGGGGAACTGCGCCAAGACCTGAGCCGGCGTCAGCTCGTCGGTGCCATCGCGCAGGCCGTCCATCTCCATGAACATGTAGCGATAGGACAGCATCCATTCACCGCCAAGATGAACGTGGTCGCCCATCACGCCGATGGGAGCATGGCCGTCGACGCGGTGGGTATCGAAGGTGCCTGACAGGTGCTCGAAGCGCGGACCGGAGTCGGCGTGCAGGCCGGTTGCCGAAAGAACGCTCAGTGCGAGCCGTCCCAAGATAGCGTAAGGGGTGGGTAAGCGCAGGGTCGGACGCATTTTCAATGCACAAACCGCGCGAATATTGTTGGCAACGCTAATCGCCGCCTCGGGGCCGTCGTTGCTTCGACAGGTGTACGCGACCGCTCAAAGGCCGCCTGCCGTCGTCGCCGTCTCGACTTACTTGCTCGAGCCCGCAGGCACGAGATTGGACGTCTGGCCGATCGGCGTCAGCGGGTCGGGCTGGCGTGGGGGCAAAGTCGAAAACGCCAGTGCGGCGCAGTAGTTGGCAAAACGGCGCGGGCTCTGGAAGGTGCCGTGGGCGGTGTCCAGAGGGAAGGGCGAGCTGTGGCGCAGTTCGGTGAATTGCCGCGCGCCGGCCAGAATGCGTGGGTCCCCGGCGTTGAAGAGATGGTCGAAGGCCCATAGGCTCTGTCCGGTTTCCAGCGAGACCAGGCGCAGGCGCAGGCCGATGGCGATGGGCTTGTAGGGCTGGAAGGCGGTCACCTCGGCAAAGACCACGGCGTCGGCGTCGTAGCGCTGGATCAGGTGGTCGAGCAGGTCGGGCGGCAGCGGGTTGACGACCGAGAGCTGGCGCTCGCCAAAGCGCTGATACAGGGCGTCGCGGCTGACCGCGACGACCTCGAAGCCACGGGTCAAGGTGAGCTCGCGCTGGAGGGTGGCGTCGATTTCAGCAAGAAAGCCGGCATCGCCCTCGGCGTAGTAGGCCGGCAGCAGAACCACGCGCTGTACCGAGTCGGGCAGCAGCTCAATGCCGGCGGTGTTGGCCGGCTGGTACGGTTCGGCGCGGGAGTGGACCTCGCGGGGGTCACGCGTGGCCGAGCAAGCCGTCAGCAACAGCGCCAGCAGGGTGCACGTTGCCCAGGCCAGCCGCCGCCTGAAGGCTCCCCGTTGCTTTTGCCCGATCCAAAATGCGTCAGCCACCGTGATGTCTCATCGGCCCAATCCCCCAGGCCGTTACCCCGAAGTTTGCCGGGCGCGCTTAACCCAGGCTGCTCTGCAGGATTTGCAGCTGGTTGTTCATCGTGCTTTGGGCCTCCTCCATGCGCAGGAAGGACAGCTCCAGTTGCTCGCGCTTGGCTTCCATCTGTCGCTCAAGGGCGTCGATCTGGTCGTTGAGGCGCTTGGTTTGCGAATCGATGGAGTCGATGCGCGTTTCGATCGCGCCGGAGTCGTCCAGGAAATTGTCGATGAGCGTCTCCAGGCGCGCGGCCAGGCCCTCATCGGCGTCGGCAAAGACGGTCGCCACTTCCTCGCCGTTGAGGCGCAGGGCATCGGCCAGCAGTTCGGCGTCCTTGACTTCGAGGCGCGCGGAACCGTCGGCGGCGAAGTCCACCCCGATGTCGGCGACGCGCTTGATGTCGCCGGTCAGGCTGTCGACCGCCTGAAAAATGCTGCGGCGGACGGCGTCGCGCATGCCGGTGATTTCGCGGTTGCCGGCCAGCACGGAGGCGGTCACCTCGTCACCTTCGACAGAAATTTTGGTGTTCTCGTCGACGAAGGCGACAAAGTCGTTGTAGGCCTGCACGAAGGCGTCGACGGCCTGGCGCGAGTCCTCGGTGTCGGACTTGACCTCGATTTTTTCGTCGCCGCCGGTCACATCGCTGGCGGTGACGGAGAGCCCGGCAATCCCGTGCACGGAGCTGTCGAGGGTGTTGGAGGTGCTCGTGAGCGTGTCTCCGCCGTTGACGGTAAAGGTGGCGTTGGTGCCAAAGGTGACGCTCTGGCCGGTCAGCCCGAGGGCATCGAGAAAGCCCGAGCCGTTGTCGTCCACGTCGACGTCGAGCGAGCCGGTGGCCTTGTTGACCAGCGAGAACCGGTCGTTGGCCGAGTCGTAGCTGATGCGCACGCCCGCGGTGGAGTCGTTGATGCGGTTCATCACCGAGAGGATGGAGTCGGCGTCCGGGTCGAAAGCGATCTCCACGCCGTTGACCTTGAATGAGCCAGCCTCGGTCGGCGGGGTGACCAGGCCGTTGTAGGCGCTGTTGACGGCGGCGTTGATGTTCACGACACCCACCGGCGAGGCGGATTCGGCGTAGCCGCTCTCGTTGGTGAACAGCTTCATCACTGCCAGAAAGTTGGACTCGTCGCCCGCCGACCCGATCGAAACGGGCAGACTGTCGTTGGCGGTCAACGGGTCGCCGTCCATTGCGGTGATGCGCATGCGGTCGTTGGAAAGGGTGATTTCGACGGGGTTGCCCTCGGCCAGGGTGGCGGCCTCGATGTCGTCGATCAGCTCCTGCAGGGTTTTCGAGGGGTCCACTTCAATCTGCGCGCCAGCCACGGTGATCACGCCCTCGGTGATGGGCGTGCTGACGTTGAGCGCCGACAGCAGCGTACCGGAGGCAATCTCCTGGCCCACATTGCTGGTTCCCTGCACGACCGATTCGGTCGCCAGTTGGGTGATGTTGAACGCGTAGGTTCCGGTGACGGTTTTGTCGGCGGCGGTGGCGCTGAGCTTGGCGAATTCGGCGTCGGTCAGCGACTTGGCGCTCCGGCCGTAGTACAGGTTCTCCTCGTTGAGGTCCTCGACGGCCGACTGCAGGGTGTTGAGCCGGGTCTTGAGGTCGCCGAGGGTGCTTTTCTCGCGCGCCAACTCGTTGGCCTCGGTGCGCTTGCGATCCTGCGGCACGCGCTCAATCGACATCAGCTGGTCGACGATGGTCTGGGTGTCCAAACCGGAAGCTAGGCCGCTGAGTTGCATGTGAAAATGGCGAGTAAAGTGGTTGCTCTGAGATAAGCCCCTGCGCGAGTGCGCACGACGTCTGCGTCCCGCGCGCTGGCCAGGCACCTTCCTAAGTCGTCCGCGGCCCCGTGAAGTTTACCGATGCCATGTTGCCGCGACCCGCACGGGACAGATGTGCCGTTGGAAAATCGTTGGAGGCACGCCCGCTGGAGTCAGTGCCCGGGTGGATGTAGCGCCTGTGCCTCTGAGGCAGCGCAACAACAGCCCGTCATTGCGAGGAGCCCGGAGCGCAGGCGACGGGCGACGTGGCAATCCAGGCGCGTAGACAGAGGGTTTCATCTGCAGGCGAAGGGCTTCCGCAGTGCTTGGAGTCCCTGGAGTTTGTCTGGATTGCGACGCTCACTGCGTACGCTCGCAATGACGCCGGGTTGTTGGATGTCCAAACGGATGTGGATGTGGCACTGGCTTGCCGCTAACCCAGATGCGCAGCAGCTGTGTCCTGTCGCGGTCACGCGACGAGAAATGCGATCCGGGGGATTTCAGTTGGAAAATCGATCTACGTCGCGCGGTTTGTCGGGCTGGTTGCTTCGTGTTTGGGCGGAGAAACTGTGGCCAGTAACTGCACGAAGTGAAACGCGGCTTCGGCAAGCGCCCAGAAGTAAGCGCGGTTTTTACGCACCTCCAGCCAATGCGGGGCTTCGGTCGTCTCACGGGCTGCGCTCAAGATGCCTTGGTGGGCCTTGAGGCAGTCGACCAGTTCGGCCTTGGCCCGGCCTTCAAAGAAAACGGCGTATTCGGCGGGGTAGCGGTCCAGGAGGGTGTTGATCGACTCGGCGGCGGCAAAGTGGCGGCGCACGTCGGCGTGGCGCGCGTAGGTGGCCCCGGCCAGGCGCTCGGGCAAGGCCTCGGTCTCGACGGCAGCGCGGGTGGCGGCTTCGAGCAGTCGTTCGCCAAAGCGTTGGAGAGGAGTCAATGCCTCGGGCAGGGCGTTGAGCAAGGCCTGACGCTGGTCGCTTGCGCTGGAGAGCGCCTGCTCCAACACCGCGGACGGATCGTCGAAGTTTGCCGGGCCCAGCCACTCGAGGGCTGCGTCGTAATCCAGGTACGGCACGCCGTGGATGCGGGCACCCAGGCGGGCGGTGTTGCAAAAGCCGATGGTGCCGGCGTGTTCGGCGGCGAGTTTCTGAAAGGTGCGCAAGTACACATACAGCGCGGGGTCGACCGGAACCGTTTCCAGCGTGTTGCCGGGTAAGTGGCGGCAGCGCCTGGTGGAGGTGATGAGGCTGTCTTCGTCCGCGTAGAAGGAGTCGGCGGTGTGGTTTTGGCCGTCGGCGGTCAGGGCCATGTCCTGGCCGACGAGGCAAATTTTTGGGCAGCCGAGGATCTTCGCCAGGTCCACCAGGGAGGCCGAAATGGTGCCCTGCTGGAGGAGGCGCGTGCCCGGTTTGAGGCCCAGACGGCGCTTGAGAAACTCGATGGCGCTGGCGTCAGCGGACCAGGTGAAGGTACGGCCCGGGAAGCGCTCGGCCACGCCCGGGAAAACGAAGAACGGCGCCACCAGGCAGGTGCCGTCGAGGGGCTGGCCTTCAAAGCCGCGGTCGGTCGAGGGCTTGGGGTCGAGCGCGCCCACCAGGTGCGGTACGATACCGTTGTTGCGCAGCTTGCGGTAGCTGGAGTTGGAGCAGACGATGAGCGCGCGCTCGCGGGCGGCCTTGAGGAAGTCGACCGCCTCATCGAGCGAGGGCCCAGCGCCGACCAGGATCAGGGGGACCTTATCGAACGCGTTTTGCAGCACGCTGACATCGGGGGCGGGCAGCAGCGCCTCGGCATTGGCGAACGCGTTTTCCTGCAGCAGGGCACTGTCGCCAACGTTGGTGAAGTACAGATCGCGGCGCACTTCCAGGGTGTCGGCCAGGCGCTGAAGGGCGTCGTTGTAGGCGTTTTCGTGGAAGGCGTGCAGGGGTGCGAACAGGACCAGTTGGGCGCGTTCGAGTTCGGCGAACTGGACGTCTTCGAAGAAGTCGAAGCAGGCATCGTCGGGCTCGCCGCACGCCAGGAAAAAGCGCGGGTGGTTGAGCAGCGCGCTGCAATCGCGAGTGGCAAAGAGGTGGGCCAGGTGCGCGGGCGAGTGCTCCAGGCAAAGGAGGTAGGCCAGATTGTCGAAGCGCTTGAGGAAGGCCTCGAGGTGGCGGCCGTCGCCCAGGCCGGCAGTCGCGATGAAGTTGTGCGGCTGCGGGTGGATCGCGCCCAGCCAGCGCTGGATGGTCGCCTCGGCATCCGTCCCGTAGGGCAGGATCGTGACGCCGTCGCGTTTCCGGGTGAAGGGGTCAAAGCCGGTGCGCTGCAAGGCGCGGCGCAGATCGCTGTCGCTGACGGCCTGGATGCGTTGGAGTGCCTGCCGGTGGCGTGCCTGCAGGGCTTGCCGGTTGGGGGCCAGCAGCTTCATGCGCGATGGGCTTCCAGCGCGGGCAACAGACCGTCGGCCAAGAGGGTGTACAGCGATTTCAGGGCCGGGTTCAGCGTGTCGGCGAGCGCCTCGGAAACTTCGGCCGGGCTCTGAAATTGCGCCGCGTTGGCCAGCGCCTGAAAACCTTCCGAAAAGGTCGTTTCCAGCCGCGTCACTTGCTCGGCTTCAGCGGACTTGTCGAGGGTTGCCGCGGCGGCTTGGAGCGGTGCCAGCAGTTGCAGGATGGGCTCTAGCGCGGCGGAAAAGGCGGGCAATTTGGTCTGAGTGAGCGACCAGGGTTGGGCCAGGAACTCCCCAGGCAGCCTGGCCGCGCAATCGATCAGTTGCCGCAGGTTGCCGAGCTGGCCCTGCGCCAGTTGACCCACCAGGTAGGCCTGGCTGGTCGATTGAGCCCGCACCTCCTGCGCCGATTCGGGGAAGCGGGGCTGCGTCTGCGCCAGAATGTCCGTGCCGTCGGCCTCGAAGTGCAACAGGCAGCGCCCATTGGCGGCCAGGTGCGTGTTGAGCAGGTCGAAACAGGCGCGCGGGTTCGGCGGCGGCGGGCCGTCGAAATCAACCGACTCATTGTCCAGAATGACGTACATGGGCAGCAAAGAACGGCGCCATTACCGTTCGTGAGTCCCATCGGGCGTTTCCAAGCCGGGCTAAAGTCCCATGAGCCTACACCCAAGACGGCTTCGATATTGCAAATTGCGACTCGCTTAATGGGGCAGAATTCAATGTGCCCGGAAAAGTGCCTACTTTCAGAACGTCTGTTGGCCTCAAAAGATTGAAAAACACTGTGGATGAGCGAGTTGCAGTTTTTCTGAGAAAACTGGCACAAGGGGTTCTACATAGACCGCGTCAACAGACAGACAAAGGACCTAGTAGTTGCAATCCAAGACTTGGACCCGGCGGAAGGGACACCGCCGGGTTCTTTTTTGTCTGAATGCTGAGGTGGACTAAGGTGTCGGGCCCGTGTACCCGGCGTCGACGGCTTCCCAGACCTTGGCATGACGTTTGGCCAGTTCCGTAAGGGTGATGGATTCCGGCAGGCTCAAGATCTCGGGTTTGAGCGTATCGTTGAGCGGTTGCGCCAGGTTTTCGCCAAACTTGCGCGCACCTGCAATCGCCCCGGCTATCCCGCCAACGGTCGCGCTGTTGCAGTCGGTGTCGAGGCCGCACATCACGGCGATGGCGGGCGTCTCGGTGGTGCTGACCTCGCCGTAAAACAGGGAGAGGACGCAGATGAGGGCGTTGTTGATCGTGTGCACGGTGTGCATCTGCGGGAAGGTTTTTTCGACGTTGCCCATGCAGGGTTCCCAGTCCTCGAAAAAGTCCACCCAATCCAGGCACTGATGGACGGCTTCAGCCAGGCGGCAACGGCGCGGGATTTCGGACAGACCAATCTCGACGAGGCGCTTGGGATCGCTTTCGACGAACGCCGCCGCCTCGATAGCCGCGCAAAACATTGCTCCGTAAATGCCGTTGCGCTCGTGCGTCCAGCAGGCATCGCGGTAGGCGAATGCGGCGGCCAGCTCGGGCTTGCCCGCGGCGGCCCAGGCGTAACCGTCCACGCGAATCTGTGCGCCGATCCACTCGCGGTAGGGATTGCGGTGGCGGCGTATCCAGGGCAGGTCGGCGTCGAGGGCTGCGTATCGCGCGCGTTCCAGGTAATTGAGCACCGCTTGGCGTTCGGCGGTGCAAAAATACGGCAGGGTGATGTTGTTGACCCACTGGCGCGCGACATCCTGCCAGGTGAACTCGGGACCATGGTCCTCCAGCACGCGCAGGCCCACGCAGGTGTAGCGCAGGTCGTCGTCGGACTCCATGTAGGCGATGTTTTGGCGCCAGGAGCGCTCGCAGATGAGGCGCTGGGCGTCGCCGGGTTGTGGGCCGGGGAAGTAATCGCGCAGAGGCCAGGCGTTGCGCTGCTCCAGGTAAGCGCGGATCTGCCGCCGCCCGTCGAGGTTGCCGGCCTTATCGCGGGCCAAGCCCATATGCTCGACAGGTTTGCCCAGCGCGCAGCCCACGCAGCGCCCGGTCCAGGCGCCGTGCATACGGTCGATCAGTTCGGCGGTCTCGGGTTTCCAGCGCAGGTCGCGCGGACCCTCTGGCCGCAAGCGGCGGATGGCGGCGAGGTCTTCGGGCGCGTTGGCGGCCAGGTGGTCGTCGGCCGGGAGCGTCATGAGAGCGTCGTAGATGCGCCCGACTTCGTCGGTGGAGGCGGCGTCGGGGTCCAGCGCGGCGAAATCCTCGCGCAGTTCACGGGGAATGTCGCAGCCCTCATCGGCGCGTTGCACGAACTCCTCCTTGAGCAAGCGGTACGGGGTCTCCCAGGCGATCATGAGGTCGTTGGGCGGGGTGTGGAAACGAGAGGGGTGTGTCGGCTTGGGGGATGCGCGCTCAGTCACTGCACTTTTCGCCCGACTGGATGTATTCGAGGCAGTAGCAGCGGCTTTCGCCCGATTGCTTATCTTGGACGTAGCGGAAGTCTTTGTCGGGGTGAGACTGGTCGGTGCGCCCGCAGGCCGCGCATTTGTGGAAGGCCGCCGCTTCGATGGGCTTGGACGATTTTGCGCCACCCACGGAGACGGTTGCCGGGGCAGCCCCGCCGGCACGATTGGCGGCTTTAAAACGTTCGCGCCGCTGGTGCTGCTTGTAAAGGAACCAGGCACGCGGCCCGAAGAAGATGACGATGTTGCCCAGGGTGGCCCCGATGGCCAGGAGCTCGCCGATTTGACCGTCGAAGGCGGCGGCGGTGAAGCGAAAGGCCATCAGGACGAGGAAGAAGACGGCCAACCAGATGACCTTCACCGGCAGCACGAAGAAAAGCATCAGGGTGAAGTTGGGGTTTAGGAAGGCGAAGGCCAGGAAGACGCTGAGCTTGAGCGGGTAGGTGTCGACCAAGCTGAACGACTGTCCAAAAACGAAGGCGGCGACCGTGGCAGCCATCAGGCTCAAGCCCCACCAAAGCAGCAGAAAGAGGTTCAGCCGCAGCGCCCCCCAGCTTTCCTCCAGGAACGAGCCCATCAGGTAGAGCAAGTACCAGGCGATAGCCAAAAAGAGGATGCCGAAGATGGAGCCTGGCCCCGGTAAAAACGGCGGGAGGAAGACGAAGGTGAAGGCGCGCCAGATGTCGCCGCTGAAAAACAGCTCGGGGTTGTAGGCGAGCAACCCGATGACCGCCCGCGCCCCCTCCGGGCCGCGCGCCAGTGCCACGGCGAAGACCAGAAACTGACCCGCAATCAGGTACAGGCAGATGTTTTCGAAACCGGCGAACCGTTTGGGTCGGCCCCGGCGGAACGGGTCTTTGCTGGCGGCGCTCATTGTATCGGGGCGTGGGCTGGGCGAGTTTTGGCGAGGACGGGATGCCTGCGTGACGGCTCGCCCAACGCCATTTCCCACCTAGCCTGATTCATGGTCAATCTTTACCGTGAGCGGTTGTTTTCCAAACCGAATCCCCCCGCCTCGATCCCGGCAAAGCTGTGAACTTGGCCCAGCACCGGGGCGATTCCAAGTGCATTTGCAAGGTGCTGGGGAGGTCGCATCAGTCCTTGAAGGACCACGGTTCATTGCGCGTTTCGCCAGTGACGGAGGAGCGGTCGATCGGGCAACCCAGCTGAAAAATGACGTCGGGCTGCCCCTCGCGGCGTCCGCGCAGCGTGCATTCGCCCAGCCACGGATTGAGCGTGCGGGTAAAGGCGTAGCCCTTGCCCTCAAGCTCGCCCCCGAGCTTGCCGGCCCAATCGGGGGGCTGGAACTGGCGCTCGAAATCCAGGATCACCTGGCCGTGCTCGCCGCGCTCAGGGTTGAAGAAAGCGTCGGCGTCGGCGTGGTGCTTTTGGATCTGCCAGAGCAGCTTGGCGGATTTTTCGAGGCGATGTCGCAGCGAACGCGGTTTCATGGTCTTGGGCAAAGGAGTCGGAGGATCGTGATTCCCCGCGGTGGGTGCAAGCCAGCGCTGCGCGGTGGAAGGCGTCGCTCAGGGCCGGGAAGAAGTGTGCATCTGGAGGTAAAAGTGCCGGCTTGGGCAAGCGCTGCTTGCGTCCGGGAGGCTTGAGGGTAGTTTCTTCTGGAGCCGTCTGCTCCCCCTTTCCTGATTCCGGCTGATTGCGCATGAAGTTTGACTGTCACATGCACACGCCCCTTTGCGGGCACGCTTACGGCGATCCGAAGCAGTTTGTGGAGCGCGCCGCGCGTCGCCGGCTGAGCCTGGTCACCTTCACCTGTCACGTGCCGATGAATGACCCGGCGGCCTTTGGCGGGCCGACCATCCGGATGCACCGCAACCAGCTGGACGAGTATCGCTCGTTGATCGCCGCTGCGGCCGAGCACGGTAAGTCCCTGGGAGTGGAGGTGCTGTGCGGATTGGAAGCGGAGATCTTTCCGGACCCGGTCTTGATGGCGCCGATGGGTGAGGTGCTCCGGTCGCATCCCTGGGATTTCGTGATCGGCTCGCTGCACCACCAGCTGCCGATCTACCGTGCCTGGTTGCGGGTGCGCGGCTACGAGCAGGACCGTGAGATCATCGACACGTACTTTCGGCACCTGGCCGAAGCCGTTCCCAGCAAGCGTTACCACACCATCGGGCATCCGGATGTTATCCGAATTTATGGGACGGTCGAGCATTTCAACCCTGCCGACCACGAGGCGAGCATCCGCGCGTTTTTGTACGCGCTGGTCGAGAACGACGTCTGCATGGAGGTGAACACCAGTGGCTTGATCAAAGGGGTGTACCAGGTGCATCCCGATCCGCTCATCCTGCAGTGGGCGTCCAAGGCCGGGGTGAAGCTGACGATGGGTTCCGACGCGCACCGGCCCGAGCAGGTGGGTCAACGCTTCGAGGAAGTGCTCGAGCTGCTGCGCGACACCGGCTTCGAGCACTTGCATTATTTTCGCGGAGGACTGCGGCAGCAGGTGCCGATCGAAGCGGCGCTGGCGGCGGTTCCGGAGGAAGACGACGACGAAGACGCGTTCGCACCGGCTCCAGCCCCCACGGCTGAAGGCTGATTTTCTGGGCCGCAGTCCGCCCTTCAGATCAAGCGCACAGGTGGCAAACTATGACTGGATAGCCTGCGCGAATTTTGCCGGAAAGTCCGTTGTCAGGAAATCGTAGTTATTTTCCTGATACAGTCGGGCTTCCTTCGAGTCGTTCACGGTCCAGACCGAGCGCTCCTTGCCGGAAGTTTCGAGGTGCCGCAAAAAGTCACCGGGCAGCGGGCCGAGCGTGCGCGTGTGTCCGATACCGTCGAGTTGGCTCAAGACGGTGGACCGCCAGAATGTTTCCAGGGCAGCGGGGTTCAATTGCGGTAGGGGCAGCCAGAGCGAGCGTAGGTCCGGCAGCGCGGTTTTCAGGCTCAGCAGCAAGAACGGGTCGAAAGCGATGAGCCGGATTTTTGCGCGAGGCACCGCGCCCGCAGCCAGGGAACGTTCGAGTGCGGCGGCGTAGTCGGCTGGGACGAAGGCCGGGTCGGCAGCGTTGGTTTTCAACTCGATGAAACACCAGTGGTCCGGCTGGGCAGCGCGCAAAACCGCTTCCAGTAAAGGCAGCGGGCCGTCGGCATGTTTCGAGGTCAGCGCCTCGAGTGTCTCAAAGGTCGTCGAAGCGACGGCCTTGGGCAGGCCGAAGGTACGTTCCAGGGTGGGGTCGTGGATGACGGCCAGTTGGCGATCGCGGGTCAGGCGGACGTCGCACTCGATGCCGTCCGCGCGGCTGGCCCAGGCAGCGCGGAAAGCGGCGAGGGTGTTCTCGGGCTGGGTGCCGGCGCTGCCGCGATGGCCGATGAGTTTCATGAAGTCGTTGGTCCGAAGTCGACTGGCTAGCTGAAAGACTCAGGACGCGCGACCCTGGAGCCTGGACCCGCATAAAATCTTTTGTTGCCGCGGGGTGGGTCCGCGTCGATGGTGCGGGATTCCCGATCTATGGACGCTCTGCCGTTTGGAAGCCTGGCTCTGATTTTACTCGTTGGGACGCTGTGTCAATGGGTGTCGTGGCGCCTGAAGGTGCCGGCCATTCCGCTGTTGCTGCTAACCGGTTTTGTGCTGGGACCGGCGTTGGGCGTGCTCGATCCCGACGCGATGATGGGCGAGCACCTCTTCGCCATCGTGGAGGGGGCGGTCGCGATCATTTTGTTTGAGGGCGGCCTGTCGCTGCAGTGGCGCGAGCTCAAGAGCGCGCGGCAGTCCATCATCCGGCTGACGACGCTGGGCGTGATCGTCACATTCGTTCTGGCGACGGTGGGCGCACACTGGATGCTGGGCTTTGAGTGGTATCTGGCGGCGCTTCTGGGTGCCTTGCTGACGATTACCGGACCCACGGTGGTCATCCCGATGCTGCGCGCCATCCGGCCGCGGGGGCGGGTGAAGTACATCGCGAAGTGGGAGGGCATTCTCAACGACCCCATCGGCGTGGTGCTGGCGCTTCTGGTCTTTGAGATGCACGCCGCCGACACCGGCAAGATGGACGACGTGCTGCTGGTGGGGATCGTCCAGACGCTGGCGGTTTCGTTGAGCTTGTGCGCGCTCACGTACCTATTGATCTTTCAGGTGCTGCGGCGCAAATGGCTGCCGGATTACCTGCACAATCCACTGACCCTGGCGCTGGTGCTGACGGTTTTCGGCCTGTCCAACACGCTCCAGCCCGAGTCGGGCCTGCTCACGGTGACGCTGCTGGGCATCCTGCTGACGAACACGCGCTCGATCGACATCCGTCACATCGTCGAGTTCAAGGAGAACCTGCAGGTCCTGCTGATCTCGTTTTTGTTCGTGGTCCTGTCGGCCCGGGTGGACCCCAAGGCGCTGGAACTGATCGGCTGGGGCAGCGTTGTGTACCTGGTCTTCCTGATCCTTTTGGTGCGCCCGGTGGCGGTGCTGGCGGGGACGCTTGGCTCGAAGGCCAGCTGGTCCGAACGTGCCTTGCTGATGATGCTGGCTCCGCGCGGAATCGTGGCGGTGGCGCTGACTTCGGTTTTCGCGCTGAAGCTCGACGCGAAGGCCACCGCGGGGATCCCGGGTCAGCAGCTGTTGGCGGAGATGCTGGTGGTGGTGGTGGGCACGGTCCTGTTTTACGGCTCACTGGCGGGTTGGGCGGCCGCGCGGCTGAAGCTCTCCAACCTCTCGCCGCAGGGTCTGCTGCTGCTCGGCGCCCATGAATGGGCCCGCGACCTCGCCCGCAAGCTGCGCGAAACCAAACTGGCGGTCACTCTGATCGACTCGAACGCGCACAACATTTTCATCGCCAAGCGCGAGGAGCTGAACGCGGCGCGCGGCAACATCTTTTCGGAGGACTTTTTGGACGCGCTGGACTTGTCGGAGATCGGCTCGGCCGCGCTGTTAACGGGCAACGACGAGGTCAACGCGGCTGCCCGCGCAGCCTTGAGCGACTTCATGGACACCGGCGACATCTACCACCTGGTGCCTTACGCCAAGGAAGACAGCGCCTACCGCCAGGACGTGAAGGCGCTCAACCCGCTCTTCAGCGAGCACGCGACCTTCGACCGGATTCAGGAGCGCTACCAAAACGGCGAGCGTTTTCACCGGGTTGCGGTGCCGGACGAGACCACCTTTCAGCGGTTGGTGGAATTGCGCGGCGACTCGGCCAGCCACAACCCGTGGCTGTTGTTCCTGGTCGAGGAAGATGGGCGGCTGCGCATTTTCAGCCCGCGATCGGGGATTCGGTTCCGCAAACCGAGTCAGGCGATCGTGCTCGCCCCCGAAAGCTTCAGCCTGGATGGCGACAACGCTCGTGTCGCCAGCGCCAACGATTGAAGACCGGTGCGCTCTTCAAACCGGGCCTAATTCAACTCCGGGTCGGCGGCGAAGAACAGCAGCGAGGGGTCTCGCTTGACCACCTTGGCGATTTCGCCTGAGAGCGTCATGGCCGTGCGCGTGTGCTGGCGAGCGAGCGCGAAGTGGCCCAGCTTGGTTTCGCAGCGGGCCAGGTTGTAGTGGTAAAAGGCGGTGCTGCGCAGTTCGCGCGGGGCAGCCAGCCAGATGCAGCGGGCGTCTTCGGGCCGGTCGAGCTTGTCGTAGGCCAGGGCAGCCTGGATGTAGAAATCCGGCGAGGATGGGTAGCGCTCGGCGGCCGCCGTGGAGTGCTCCACCACGTCCTGCCAACGCTCCTGCGATAGAAAAATCTGCCCGCGCAGGCAAAGGACCTCGGCGCGCGCCTGCCAGCATTCGGGCAGGGTATCGAGTTCTTCGAGCGCTTCGGTGTGCATGCCGAGGTTGTGAAAGCCAACCGCGTAAGAAAGACTCCAGCGCAGATCGCTTTCGTCGTGAATGTAATCGTCCTGAATGTTCATTGGGGAGAAGCCTCCTTGCTCCAGGACATAGGTCGTCCGCATTGTTAGGCTGCTGGACGATACGTGCGGGGGTGCGCCGGGTTTTCACCGCGCTTTTACGCACTCAGTAGAAGGCTGTAGGCGACCCTCCGCAGTTATCCGACCACCAGTCAGGGCATCGCGCGCGTACCTTCGGGAAAGGCGTGCATTATGCGAAATATTCGCCGCGCAAATATTTTCAGAGATGGCCGCGCAATCCAGCAGGTTTCGACTTGGCGTGGGAGGGGCGTACGCGGATGCTGCGCGGATGATTTTGCTGCTGGACGGGCACAACCTGGCCTTTCGCTCGTTTTACGGGATGCCCGAATTGACGACCTCGAGGGGCTTTCCGACAGGTGCGCTGCATGGCTGGGTGCGCACACTGTGGATGATTGCCGACCAGTTTGAGGCCGACCGGATGGTGGTGTTTTTCGACGAAGCCGGCTCAGCGCGGCATGAGCAACTCGACCCGCAGTATAAGGCCAACCGCGACGAGGCCCCCGAGGGCTTGGAAGCGCAACTGCCGTACATGCGCACGTTGTCCAACGCGATGGGCGTCCCGGCATTCTCGAGAAAGGGTGTCGAAGCCGATGAACTGATCGCCGCCACCGCGCGAGCCTTGGCCAGCAGCGGGCAGAGCGTTCGCATCGTTTCGGCGGACAAGGACCTGGCGCAGGTCCTCGGCGAAGGCATCGGGCAAATCGTGCCCCCGCCCACGGCCAATCCCAAGTTGGGCTGGCGCACCCTGGACGCCGAGGGCGTGCGCGAGAAATTCGGCGTACCCCCCGAGCGCATCCCCGACTATCTGGCGCTGATCGGAGATACCTCCGACAACATTCCGGGGCTGGCCGGGGTCGGGCCGAAGACGGCGGCCAAGTGGCTGCAGCAGTTCGGTGATTTGGAAGGCGTGCTGGCGGCGGGCGGCTCGATCAAGCCGCCGCGCTTTCAGGCGGTGTTGACCGACCCGGCACAGGCCGAGCGAGTGCGGTTGAACCTGCGCATGGTCCGCTTTCCTGAGGATACCGAGGTCGACTCCGCTTGGCTGGAGCCGCGCACGCCGGACCCGAAGCAGCTGCAGTCGCTGCTGGAGGAACTGGAAATGCGCAAAGCCGCCGCCGATGCGTCTGAACGCTATGGGACCTAGCGATAGATTGCGTGCGTGCCTATATCGAGCGTTACGATGGCAGGCCCCTCAACGATGAACACCGCACGTAAATCGCCCTCAATTCGAACTGAATAGACCGTTTTTCGCGCTTTGGCTGAAAGAGCCTGAATCTTGTGGGTCTTCAGCGACGGGCTGAAAGGATCTGTTTGAAAGGTCTTCCAGACTTTGCGGGCGGATTCTCGCTGTTGTTTAGGAAGCTTTTCGTAGCTTTTCCAAAAGCGATGGGTGGCTTTGAACTGCCAGCCGTCACTCGGCGCGGAAGGGCTCATTCAGCGCTGTATCCAAGTCCACAACCTTTCCCTGCGTCAGATCATCCAACGCTTCGTCAAAGGCCTTCTGGCCGTCATCTGGAAAGGAGAAAGTTACCATGAAGGCTCGATAAGTGGTCTTCAGGGAGGACGACATTGAAGGTGCCGGATCAACTTTGGGGGCTGAATTGGCAAGCACCGGCTCACTTTGGTCCGATGACAAGGAAGGGACGGTGGGTGACATACTCTTCATTTCCATAAACATCGAAAATGTATCTTCCAGGGGAGGGAAACACCAACCCGTTCATTGTGAAGCTAAGCTCGACGATATCCAACGGGGAGTCAAAGGTCTCTCGACCCGAGATCTCCGCGACTGTGCCAATGGTCTCGTCGTCGGATCGCAAGACCACCTTTACCTCGTACGGGCCCTTGCCCCCGGTAAGTGAGAGAAAAAGCACCAGCGACGGGTGTCTGAACGGCCACTGCCTCGCGATGATCTGATTGAAGATACCCACCAATGTTTTCTTTCGGGTGGCCGCATCTTCGATAATTTGGTCGCACACAACACAGGCCAGGCCGTCGAGCTTCTCTTGGATCAGACCATCACTCACAGGCGCAGGCTATTCCAGGTCGTTTGGGATGCAAGATTTGAACACCGGGCTGGTTTCCGTCTGGCCGAACGCTATGTTACAGGGCTAAGGGCGCGTAGGCATTGTATCTATGGGGGAAAGCCCTTTGGCCGATTGGGGTGGGGAGCCATCCTCTAAGCGCTGGACCCGCCTTGGGCATCGTGCTTAAAGCTCTCGTTTTTGGATTCCATGAAGGTGCGATTCTGGGGCACGCGAGGTTCGACCCCGTCTTCGGTGACGGCGGCGAAAGTGCGCGAGAAGGTGACCGCGGCGCTGAAGGCGGCGCGGGGCCTTGACCTGTGCGCACCGGGCGCGGTGGAGGCGTTCGTGGACGAGCGGCTCAGCTTTGAAGCCTGCGGAACGTTTGGCACGAACACTTCCTGCGTGCAATTGGACGCCGGCGACACCGACACCTACCTGCTCTGCGACGCGGGCTCGGGCATCCGCGATTTCTCTGCCCAACTACAGGCGGCGGGCCGCCTGAAGCATCCGGCGACTTTTCATATCGTCTTTTCGCACCTGCACTGGGACCACATTCAGGGGTTTCCGTTCTTTGCGCCGGCGTTCATGCCGCAGCACACGATCATCCTGCACAGCCACCACGCCGACCTGGAAGCGGCGATTCGCGGGCAGATGGCGCCGCCGTACTTCCCGATCGGTTTCGATGCCCTGCCGGCGAGGATCCTCTTTGACGTGACCGATTGCGGCGGGCCCTTTGAGTGGGGCGGCTTTACCGTGCGCAGCATCGAGCAGGACCATCCGGGCACCTCGTACGGGTTTCGCTTCGAGCGCGCCGGGCACGCCGTTGTTTACTCGACCGACTCCGAGCACAAGCTGGATTCCAGCAACGGGGATTACCCCTTTGTCTCTTTCTTTGACGGCGCGGACGTTCTGATCTTCGACGCGCAGTACACCTTGATCGACGCGACTTTCTCGAAAGCGAACTGGGGGCACTCCAGCAACGTGATGGGCGTGGAACTGGCCGCGCGCGCCGGGGTTTCGCACCTGGTCCTGTTTCATGCGGAGCCCGGCAGCACCGACAGCGCGTTGCTGGCCTTTGAAGAGGCCACGCGCGAGTACCGAGACACGCTCTGTGGCCGCAAGCCGGCGCTGCACCGGCCAGGCGAAGATGCCTTTGGCTCCTGCCTGACCAAAGTTACCCAGGCCTACGATGGCTTGGAGATTGAAATATGAGGCCGGGTTTGCGCGTCTATTCTTTGGGACCTGTCGGCTCTGGGGCTTCGGGCTGGCCTTGGACCGGGCCCGAGCGTAATCTACCGGGCTTTGTGCGGTTAGGCGGAAATGGTCCCGCCCGATAGCTCAGACAACATCACTTTAGTTTTGGAACCCGTTCTATCCAGCGATCTGGCGGATCTGCCCCGCAGCATCACCAAGCAGGAGATCAACGTCCTGCCGCTGATGCGCTACGAAGGTGCCTACGAGTTGGTCGACACTGACGAAAAGCTGGAAAGCGCGCTGGAGGCCCTCAAAAGCGAGACGCTGCTGGGGTTTGACACCGAATCGCGTCCGTCCTTTCGCAAGGGGGAGAACCATCCGGTTTCGCTGGTTCAGTTGGCGGGAGCCACGAAGGTGTACCTGTTTCAAATTCGCCGGGCGGCGCAATCCGAGCGACTGCGCGAGGTCTTGTCGGATGAGGGCATGGTGAAGGCTGGTGTGGCCATCCGGGATGACATTCGTAAGCTGCAGGAGCTGTTTCAGTTCGAGGAGGCCGGTTTTGTCGAGATCGCTGAGCTCACTCGCCCGTTGTCGATCAGTAACACGGGCTTACGCAGTTTGGCGGCGATTTTTCTGGGGTTTCGTATTTCGAAAAATGCGCAGGTTTCCAATTGGGCGCGCAAAGACCTGACACGTAACCAGCAGGTGTATGCGGCAACCGATGCCTGGGTGAGCCGCCAGTTGTACTTGAAACTCGAAGCGTTTGGATTGGCCAACGGATTGAGGACGTCTTCTCAATAAGCCTTCAGACTATTTTGCTAAGGCATTGTTTGGCAGGCCCTTGGGGCTTTTGCGTACTCATATTCGTGTTCTGAAATACACGAAACGGGGGCTTGCATCTGTATTATCGCTTTTCTAGCCTGCCCGTGTCTATTGATCGATCCCCCTTTTCCCTACAACAACGCTGCGTGTCGCAATGGTCACCTCTGAGTGGCGCGCTTTTAACCAACTGATTCGCCTTTAAGTCCGTCCCTCACCTCGAAGCAATTGCGCCCGAATTGGCTTGATTTAGGCTGTAAGCGTGCAGGCGTCCCCATCCTGTTCCGACAACCCTATGGCTGCCGACAGGGTATTTTGCGCCCAAAGGACACATATCCGCGAATGTTACTGATTCCCAATGACGAGCTCTAAAACTTTTCAACGTTCCCTGGCCACCGTGGCTTTTTGGCTGCTGGCCGGTGGCCTGAGTCAGGCAGGCCTCACGGTCAACGTGTCTTCTTACGGCGCGCAACCCAATGATGGCCAGGATGATACGCAGGCAATTCGCGCGGCCATCGCGGCTGTGGAAGCCAATCCCGGGGGCGGCACGGTGGTGCTCAACGCCGGTGAATACACGGTCTACCCTCAGTCCATGAGTGAGAGTACCATCTTTCACATCCGCCGCAGCAACATCGAGATACGCGGTGCCGGACGCAGCAGCACCACGCTGTCGATGTGGGTCTACGGCAAGCGCGACCCTGACTATCATTTCATCGAGCGCAAAAACGGCCAGTTCTTCATCGGTCACACGTCCAACTGGAACAACGGGCGCGACTTCGCGCATCGCTTCAATGGATTCGTTTTCGCTCCGCCCCAGGGGCAGAGCACCGCGACCATTGAAAATGTGACCATTCGCGATCTGCGCATCACCGGTAACGCAACGCCCGCCGGTGACGACAGCTGGTACAGCAAGGAGGACAAGGTTTTCCATTGGGACACCAGCAACAAAGGGATCTCGCTGGGCTGGGGTCTGGTCACCCTGGACAATATTCTGATTGAGAACGTCGAGCTCGACCACTTCCGCGGCGAAATCATCTATAAAGGCGGCGCTTCGGACTGCTACGCCATCATTCGCAACTGTATCGTTCACGGCACGCCTTCCTCAGCGATTTCAGGACCGGCTGGCATCATCGAGAATTGCGAGATTTACGACTGCTTCAACGCGGCGGTGGAGACCTACCTGACCAATCGCTCCGGCATCGCCACGCAGCACCTGATTCTGCGCAACAACGTGTTTGCACCGGCCCGAAACTACCCGCAGTGGAATGCGCGCAACGGTGTGTCACTGCAGAACGACCCGAACTGGGAGGGCACCTACGAATTCGGAGGCAAGACCCTGAGCTACAACAGCGAGCCTTCGACCATCGAGGTTAGCGGCAACGTTTTCGAAGACTTCGCGATGTTTGGACTCTTCAGCTTTGGGATGTCCAATGCGGTGATCAAGGACAACACCTTCCGCGACTTCCGCGGCAATGCGCTGGCACTCTGGTGCTACGGTAACGAGGCCTGGAATTTGGGCCCGCACTTCGAGAACAACCTCATCCTTCGCAACACGTTCGAATACGAACAGGATGATTCATCCACCGCGATTCACTTTGTCAGTCCGTGGTTACGTTCAGGTTCGGCGCTCTTTGTCTCCAACAAAATCGTCGGCGATGGCTATCCGGTTTATTTCTTGAGCCTGTCGGGGATGTCACCGGATGTCTTGGAAGATAACTACACGGTGACTACGAATACCGGCCGAGTCGGCAAGAGTGCGTTTGGCAACGCCTGGGGAGGTAGCGTCAGTCGCCCGATCAGCTCTGGCAACTATTTCCAGGTAATGGACCCACGCGAGTCCTCCGTGCGCATCTCGCGTGCGCAGCCTGTCGCAGACTTCCACTCGCCTTTCAGCCGTATCTACACGCTGGATTACGGTCTGGTCTACGGAATCTCGAACGATCCGAGCTTCAGCATGCAACGGCACCTGGACACGTTTCCCTCGGGCTACGTGATGCACTTGCAATTGCAGGATCGACCCGACGGCCGCCCGATCATTGTACCGGCTTCGTGGTGGAACGATCTGGAATCGACCATTGCCCTGGTGAACTCGAGTCAGAGCCTCTTCTTTGTGAAGGAAGACGGTATCTTCAAGCTACTTGGCTTCTACACGGATTAGGCCGTGTTAGATTCAGATTAATTGTCGTCGAGATTGGGCGTCCGCATCTGTTTATCCCCATTTTTCGTCCATAGATTCTTGCGTTCCAGCCTGCGTCGTTTTGTTTTGAAGCAAACAGACTAACGTAGGCAAAGTTTGGATCAGGGGTACCCGCTAGGACGGGAAAAGCGGCTAGGGCAAGGCAGCCCGAGGCATGAAAACGCTCTGAGGGGTCGACGTTTTACCTTTTGGCCGTCGGCGGATGAGGCCGCGCCCACGGTCCTTGCGCTGCATGGCTTTACGGGTGCGGTCGAGGATTTCACCTGCCTGGCCGAGCAAGCTTCGTGGTGGAACTGGCTGGCGCCTGTTTTGCCGGGGCACGATGTCGATTCGGGTTATCCGGACTTCTGGGACCTGAACCTCTTGGGCGGCTACCTGCAAGCGCTCTGGGCGCATTGTAAGGCCGGTCAATGCCGCGTCTTGCTGGGTTACTCGATGGGAGGCCGGTTGGCGCTGCACTGTGCGGTGAACGACGCGCGTGGACTTTCCGGGCTGGTGCTCGTCGGGGCGAGTCCAGGCCTGCGCACCGAGGCCGAACGGGCTGAACGCCGTCTCCGCGACGCCGAACAGGCAGACCGTTTGGAGGCTATGGGGACGGCGGCATTTTTGGCGGACTGGACCGCGCAACCTCTGATCGCGACGCAGCGTCAGTTCATTTCCTCCGCGCAGCTGAGGCGGATGCGTCTGGCGCGGAAGCGTCATCACGTTGAAGGCTTGTGCGAAAGCTTGCGACGGCACGGGACCGGAGCGCTACCCTCGCTCTGGGAGTCGCTGGCTACGCTTCAGCTGCCAGTCTTGTTGGTGACCGGGGGTCTGGATGAAAAGTTTACGACAATCGCCGAGGAAATGAGCCCGCTTTTGGGCCGGGGGCAGCATGTCGTGCTGGAAGGGGTGGGCCATGCGGCACATTTAGAAGCGCCCGAAGCGTTTGTGAGCGTCCTCCAAAGATGGATGGACACGGAGGGGCTGTCCGAGGGGTAAGCCCTCAGGCGGGGTTCGTGTCAGTCCAGGCCGCGCGCGAGGCGCCGCCCCAGCGGGCCGGAAATCAGCCGCAAGACAACGCCGGAAATCAGCCAGAGCAAGGGGCGCAGCAGCTGTGTCATGAAGTAGTGGCGCAGGTAGGCTGGATTGAACTCGCCAATGGAGTCCGCAACGCTCGCGGCTAGTGTAATCGCGCCATAGAGAATGATGGCGAGCGACAGCAGCCGCACCGCCAGGACAGAGGCTTTCTGCCAATCCCGCATGCGGAAGGCTCAGAGCGATCTGCCGCCGCAGGCAACGCTTTTTGCGCGCGGCTAAGCCTGGTGGTACGTCACTGCCTGGCGTTGGCTGGCAAGACGTAGCTGTGTGAGCGCATCGGCTTGCGCGTTTGCCATGTCGAGAAGCGCTTGCTCCTCAACGCTCAACGACTCCCGGGGACGGCCGTGAAGGCGCAGGAACGATGGGTCGTTGATGGTGCGTTCAAGGGCGGCCAGCGCCGCATCGTAGGCTGAATGGTTCATGGATCCCAAGCCCTGGCGGGCGCGTCAAGGTTGTCGGCAAGCGGGTCAAGCGGTGGATCGGGTGGTTTGGCCCAAACACTGGTTTCGGTATCGACCGGTGTTTCGCCAGCTTAAATGGTAGGTATACACGCGTTGGCCTACAGAAGAATCCCGGGGATACTAAGGGTAAAAAAAGCGATCCAAATTTTGTCTTTATGCATTGCAAAGACTAGCGTGCGGATAAAGCAAGGAGGTCGCATGAGCGAAGAAGCACTTTCAAATGATGTCAGTTATCGAGAAGCTGTAGAGGACTGCGTCGCGTTCAATGTAAAGAAGCTGGCGCGTCACGTCAGCTCGGTGTATGACCACGCATTACGCCCTTATGGACTCACCTCAGGCCAGTTTATGTTGCTGGCTGTGCTGAAGGTAGAAGGACCCTGTTCGGTCAAGGCGTTGGCCGAACATCTCTCTGTGGAACGCACAGTGATGAGCCGTAATGTGCGCCCCCTTGTCGACGATGGGTTGCTGGAGATGGCCCAGAGTACGACAGACCGGCGCTACCGGACGATTTCCCTTACTGAAGCAGGCTCAGCCGCACTAGCGCGCGCCTCACACGGATGGCGGGAAGCCAACGACTCGATGGAACAGCGGCTTGGTGAAGAGGGGTTTAAGGATATGCTTGTCGAAGTGAAGCGGCTCGACTCTCGTTTAAACTAATTAACGGTCACCCTCAAAAAAATTCATTATGTCGAAGTCTGAGACAAGTCTAACGAACCTCGCGATAGGCCAAAGCGGCTTTGATGAATCCTGCGAATAGCGGGTGCGCGGCATTCGGTTTGGACTGAAATTCTGGGTGGAACTGAACGCCAACCATCCAGGGGTGCTCGGGGATTTCAACAATCTCGACCAGATCGCGTTCGTGATTGTACCCGGCCACCTTCAGGCCATGGGCGCACAGCTGGTCGCGATAGGTGTTGTTAAATTCAAAACGGTGGCGGTGCCGCTCGAGCACATGCAGGGCATTGTCGCTGGGCGCATGGCCGTTGGACAAGGATGATTCTCCGCCGGGGGCAACGGCGACCGCGATTCGTGCCGTTGATTCAGCCTGTACCGGGCGCTGTTGGGAGGCGGCGTAGGCACGGTGTGCATGTGTGTGTGCGACCAGGGTGCAATCGTAGGCACCCAGGCGCATGGTGCCGCCTTTTTCGGTCACCGTCTTTTGCTCGGCCATGATGTCGATGACCGGGTGCGGGGTGGTTGGAGCAAACTCCGTGGAGTGGGCTTCGTCGAGTCCGGCGACGCTGCGCGCGAATTCAATCACGGCAATTTGCATGCCCAGGCACAGGCCGAAGTATGGCACGCCCTTTTCGCGGGCGTAGCGCGCCGCCACAATTTTGCCCTCGATGCCGCGCTCGCCAAAGCCGCCGGGTACGACAATGCCATCCAGCCCCTCGAGGTGCTTTTGCGGGCCGTCGCGCTCGATGGCCTCAGAGTCCAGGCGAACCAGATTGATGCCGCAGTCGTTGGCGATTCCGCCGTGGGTGAGGGATTCGTAGACGCTCTTGTAGGCGTCCTGCAGCTCGATGTACTTGCCGACAACGCCGATTTCGACCCGGTGGGCAGGAAATTTGAGGCGGCGCACCACCGATTGCCAGGTATCCAACGGCTGGGCCGGGGCATGCAGCTGGAGCCGGTCAACCACGATGTCGTCGAGTTTTTCGGCGGCCAGGGAGAGCGGCAGCTCGTAGATGGAGCACTCCACGTCGCGCTCCTCAATGACGGCTTTGGCCGGCACGGAGCAGAAGAGGCTGAGCTTTTGGCGGATTTCGTGCGAAATGGGCTTTTCGCAGCGGCAGACCAGGATGTCGGGCTGAATGCCGATTTCGCGCAGCTTGGCCACGGACTGCTGGGAGGGCTTGGTCTTCAGTTCGCCGGCGGCGGCCAGGTAGGGGATGAGCGTGCAGTGGATGAAAAGGATGTTCTCGCGCCCCACGTCGAGCTGATGTTGGCGCATGGCCTCCAGGAAGGGCAGGCCCTCGATGTCACCGATGGTGCCACCGATTTCGGTGATGAGTACGTCGACGCCCTCGGCCGCATCGCGCAGGCGCCGCTTGATCTCGTCGGTGACGTGGGGGATGACCTGCACCGTCTTACCCAAGTAGTCGCCGCGGCGCTCCTTCTGGATGACGGCCTCGTAGACCTGGCCAGAGGTCAGGTTGTTGAAGCGCGAGAGCTGGCCGCTGGTGAAGCGCTCGTAGTGGCGCAGGTCCAGGTCGGTCTCGGCGCCGTCCTCCAGCACGTACACCTCGCCGTGCTGAAAGGGATTCATCGTCCCCGGGTCCACATTGAGGTAGGGGTCGAACTTTTGCAGGCGCACGGTCAGCCCGCGGTGTTCGAGAAGCGCGCCTAAGGCGGCGGTGGTGAGTCCCTTGCCCAGCGAGGAAACCACGCCCCCCGTCACGAAAATGTATTTCATATGGGGGCTGTTTTCTACGCCAGAGGTGTACCCCATGGCAAGCGGCGAGGGAGACGATCTCGCTTCGGCCGGTTTGGAGTGGGGAATTTTGCTGGTCTGACCGGCATGCGCGGCGCAGGCTGAATGCGGTGTAATGAACCGGGTGGAACACGCAGACCCTCCAGCAAGAAGCCATTCCGTTCATTGGACGTGGCTGGCTGCCTTGAGCGTATTGGGGGTTTTTGTGTCGGTGGGCCACGAGCTGCACAACACGCCATTGTGGAACCCGGGGGTGGCGACGTTGACCCGGCCCTTGCACGCGTTGCTGGGCTTGCTGGGGTTGATATGGCTGGTGGGTGGGCTGCGGGTGTATCGCTGGTTTTTCTGGGCCTGGATCGTAACCGCGGTGCCGATGATTGCCGTGGATCCAAGTCAGGAATGGACGTTGCAACTGATTCGGCTGGATGTGCACCAGGGCTCGTACAGTTCGGTGTCCTTTTCCGGCGGTCCGTCGATTTACACAAACTACCAGACTCGGGGAATCAACTTTGCGCCGCTATTGGTGGGGCTGTGGTTTGGTTGGCTGACGCGCCGTGGAGTGTTCCCGCTGTTCAAGTCGCCGCCCGGATCGCGCGAACGCCTGAACGCGCAACGGCTGGCGCGCTGGCTACAGCTTGGAATCGTGGCCGGCGTCGGCGGTTTTCTGGCTTGGTGCGGCTGGCTGCGGACGGCTCCGATGGTGGTTGTGGCGGCTGAACCCGGCCTGAGTTTCTATTACAAGGACGAAAGGCTGGGGAGTGGCTACCTTCGGGTGACGCCCGCGCTGCTGGAAAAAATGGGTCTGGATGGCGGCGTGCCGCCGGAGCAGTGGACGCTTCGTGGCGGGAGTCATCACCCCTGGGCTGAAGGCATCTTTATCGATGATGGAACGAGCCGGGCCGGCATACATGTGGCCAAAGAAAATCCCGGTCCGAATGACCTGCAGATCGAAACGCCCTGGGGGCTCCGTGTGGCGACGATACGTCTTGCGTCGAACAACGAGCGTCGCTGGCTGAATCCGTACATTGCAAAGACCAATGCGGAGTTCGACGTGCAGGTGGAGCTGCCTTCGCCGGTGGTTCAGGGCGGGGCTCACTTCCCGGTCAAGGTGCGCGTTGATGCTCTGGTCGACGTTCCGGAGTTTGCGCAACTAAGGATACGCCCGATCTTCCTGCCGTTTGAGACAGCCCAGGGCGAATTCCCATCGCGGCCTCGGTCGGAGAGGGCCGTGGCGGTGCCCTCCGATTCGGACCTATTGGCGCTGTCGGAGCAGTCGACGGTGGAAGCGGTGGTTCAGGTTCCGGCACCGTTTCGCCCTGGGAGGTATGCGTTGCAGCTTTCGGGAAGCTTCGAGGATGCGCAGGGGCGACCGCTTCAGGAACGGCCCACTCACTGGGGCTACTCGCATTATGGGCTGGTCACCGTTGAGGCGGCAAAGGCACTCGACTCCCTCTCGCACGGCGCCGTGGACGCGCTGGAACTGAGTACACCTGAAATCGCTCAATGAACGCCTCTTTGGTTTGAAGGCTTGAGCGCGGCGGGTTCTCAAGTCCGCGTTTTCTCGGCCTCAAGGGCGGCCTTGAGTCCGGTGGCGAGGGCGGGTTCAAGACAATCGTGGAGGGCGGGTCATTTCGTATAGCATTGACCCTGTGGGGTAAACGGCGGAATCTTGACAAAAAGGTGGGAGCGCGCCCAACGGTGCCAAACAACCGCTTCGAGTAGGTGCAATGGGTTTGGGAACCTGGCGTTGCTCCGGCGGACCCAGGGGTCAAGCGCATGAGCGAGGGAAGCCAGCAGCCGAAGTTAATCGATCTGAGCCAGGCGGTGCCGACAGCTCCGGGAAGGTGGGCCTATCGCCTGGCCGCGCCGCTGCTGGATCGTTTGCTGGGCGTGCATAAGCTCAACGAGGGATACCGGCATCTGCAGGCCGATGCGCAGGCCGGGCGGATGAAGAATTTCTTTTACGATTCGCTCAACCGGCTGGACGTCACCTTTGAGATCACCGACGAAGACCTGGCAAAAATCCCACCCTCGGGGGGAGTGCTGGTGGTCTCCAACCATCCCTTTGGCGCCATCGACGGGGTGGTGCTGGGAGCGATCCTTTCAGCCGTGCGCCCGGACGTGCGTTTGCTGGTGAATTTTCTGCTGGCGCGCATGCCAGAAATCCAGCCGTGGATATTCTCGGTCGATCCGTTTGGCGGGCCGGATGCGGCGACCAAGAATCTACGCGGGATCAAGCAGGCGGTGCGTCACCTGCGCGGGGGCGGCATGGTCGGGACGTTTCCCTCCGGTACGGTTTCGCACCTGCATGTGCGTCGGCGTCAGGTGACCGATCCGCAGTGGCTCGACCGCACGGCGAAGCTGGTGCGGCTGGCCCAGCCGACCGTCCTGCCGGTGTATTTTCCCGGACACAATTCGTGGATTTTTCAACTGGCCGGGCTGCTGCACGAGCGGCTGCGTACCGCCTTGTTGCCGCGTGAAATGATGCACATGCAGCACAGTACGGTGCAGGTGCGCGTGGGCAATCCCATCCCCTACCGGCAACTGACGGATTTTCCAACGGAAGAAGCCCTGACGGAGTTTCTCCGGCTGAAGTCGTACGTCTTGCGCGAACGAGCGGAGGATGCGCGCAAGCCCCGGCGGCGTTTTCCCCTAAAGCGCCGCCCACGCGATCCGGTGGCGCGCTTTGAGCCGGTGGCCCCGCCCGTCGACAAGGCGTTGCTGGCCCAGGATGTCGCCGCACTGCCGCCGGAATGTCGTCTGGTGGAGCACAACCGCTTTGAGGTGTTTTGCGTGCGCGCGCACGAGATTCCCCACGTGCTGCAGGAGATTGGGCGGCTGCGGGAGGTGACTTTCCGCGAGATTTTTGAGGGCACCGGGCGCGCACAGGACCTGGACCGCTTCGACGCCTTTTACCGTCACCTGTTCGTCTGGGATCGCGAGGCGCAGGCTATCGTGGGGGCCTACCGGATGGGCGCGGTGGACGAAATTTTGAAATCTCACGGGCGCGGCGGGCTGTACTCTTCGACGCTCTTCCGGTTCAAGCCGGGCTTTTACGACGCGCTACAAAACGGCGTGGAACTGGGGCGCTCCTTCATCGTGTCGGAGTACCAGAAAAAACACGCTTCGTTGTTTCTGTTGTGGCGGGGCATCTGTTTGTTCGTGTATCAGAATCCTCGATACCACGTTCTTTTTGGCCCCGTCAGCATCACCAGCGAGTACCAGAGTATTTCGCGCGATTTGATGGTGCAATTTCTGCGGCAGCAGGTGGGTGAGTCGGTCTTTTCGCCGCTGCGGCGGCTGGTGAAGGCCAAGCGCCCGCCGAAGGGAAAACTGCGCGGGGCGGAGAAGCACTCGCTGTTGACCGGGGCGCGCGACATCGACGACGTTTCGGCGGTCATTTCCGAGGTGGAGACCGACCACAAGGGCGCGCCGACCTTGCTGCGGCATTACCTGCGCATGCGCGGGCAAATCATCAGCTTCAACGTGGACCCGGATTTTAATTACGCGCTCGACGGGCTGATCGTAGTGGATTTTCTGCGCAGCGACCCCAAGCTGTTAGGTGCCTACATGGGCCATGACAATCTGGCCGATTACCTGGCGATGTGGGCGCAGAACCCGCCCGCTGAAGACGCCCTGCAACTGGTGCGCTCGGCCCGTAGCTAAGGTCGAAGGGCTTGGCCCGGACGGAAGCGTTGCGGTATGCTTTGGGGGACGTTGTTGCGGGCTGGCGGGGCAAAAAGCGCGTCCCGGAGGGCTTGGGGAGCGCGGCGCTGCGGTGTTTGCCTCTATCGCGACGAAGAGCCAGGTGCTCCTCGCGCGGATTACGCAGAGAAGCAGCGGCGCGCGGTTGTCGCAGGCGTGGCTACTCCTCGTCGGGCTTGCCGGAGAGGCGCCGCCAGATTTGGGAGAGGTTGACATCCCACTCCAACGTGAGGGCGTACTCGGTTTCGGCGCTGGCGTCGAGCAGTCCCCGGCGAACGGAGATGCCGGCAATCCACTCGCCCGGAAAGAGCCATGAGGTTGCCCCGCGCGGGATGGCATAGCGCAGTCCCGGCTCGATGAAGATGGTCTCGGTGTTGCCGCCGGCCCAGGTGTCGTTCTCGTAGTCCACGCGCACGGCGAAAACAAAGCGTCCCCAATTGTAGTACATGCCTGGGCTCAGCGTGGCGGAGGTGTCGGTGTTGTCGCTGGCGGGCGCTTCCTCGTCGCCGGAGTCGTCGATGGCGATGTCAAAGCCCAGGTTGAGGAAATAGGTGAGGTTAGGGATCCAGTCGGAGGGCCGCGAAAAAACGATGAAGGGCTCGACGCGGTGCAAGCCGTCGGCGACCTGCACCGGCTCGTCGCGCAGGGAGATGGCAACGTCGACGCCCGTGGCGATGTCGATGGTGTCGAAGGGATTGACCCGATCGTGCCAGCGGTACTTGGCGCCAAAGAGGAACGCGCTGACGTCGTTGCCCTGTGCCTCGCCTTGGGGATTGGCAAAGAAGGCCGAGACACCGATGAAGCCCTCGATGTTGTCGGTGAAGCCGTAGCGCAGACGAATCGGCACCCGCACGAAGTCCTCTTCCAGCGCGTCCTGAAAGCTGGGCTCGATTTCGATGGACACGCTGCCCTTGGGCTCGGTAGGTGGCAGGTCGTTTTCGAGCAGCCCCTCGATTTCGCCCTGCTCAAAGGCATAGTCCTGGTCCTGGAGGCCATCGAGAAAATCCTCGCCCGCGCGCACGATCCCCGAGCCGTTGCGCTCGGGCTGGACGGTGGACTCGCCGGTGAGGTCCCGGGTCGTGGCTTCGTCGGGTGGGTTGGCCTCGGGTGAAACCGGGCCGGCAGGCAAGACGGGAGGGGCGGTCACATCGCCGGTGGGTTCAGCGGTGAGGGACGCGTGCGCCAACCACAGGGCCAGCGCGAGAAACATGTAGGGTGATGTAGTTGGGGGCACTGGGCAAGGAGGCTGCCGGAAGGCGTGCTTGAGAGCAATCCTGCGCTACCGGGCGGAATGCCTGCGCATTGCCTTGCCAGCGGTGCGCGTTCCGATTGAGTGGTAAGCCGATGACGTATCACGAGGATAGCGTGGAGGCGCGTTTGGAACGCTTTTTGGGCCAGGAACCGAGGATTGATCCTTCGGCCTATGTGGCACCGTGTGCGACGGTGATCGGTGCGGTGACTTTGGGGCCACGCTCCAGTGTCTGGCCGCGCAGCGTCCTTCGGGCCGACATCAACTCGATCGAAGTGGGCGAGGGCTCCAACGTGCAGGACGGCTGTGTGGTGCACCTGGCCAACGATTACGGCGTGCGGATCGGGGCCTACGTCACGGTCGGGCACCTGGCCATGATCCACGCCTGCACGATCGAGGACGAGTGCCTCATCGGCATGCACGCCACCGTCCTTGACGGCGCGATCATCGGGCGGCGGAGCGTCATCGGGGCACACACCCTGGTCACGAAAGGGATGCGCGTGCCGCCAGGCTCGGTGGTGATGGGCATTCCGGCTCGGGTGGTGAAAACGTTGAGCGATGAAGACCAGGCGGGCCTGCGCCACTGGGCCGACAAGTACATCAAGGTCGCCGCCGCGCACCGCACCAAGCAGGAGCTGACCTATTGAATCCCCGTCACGCCGATACTCTCCCTCTAGCGATGTCCAAAACCGTTTCGATGGAGATCGCGGACGCTGATTTCGCGCGTTCGCAGCGGCTGGCAAGCGTCCTGGGATCACGTTCGAAGCCGTTTTGATCCGCGCGCTGAAGGTCGGCTGGGAGGATTTAGAGGATTGGCCGAAGCCGAACAAACACTTCGCGAAGGTACGCAGCGACATCCCCGCAGCCTGATAAGGCGTGCGTTAGGACTCTGAATTCACCAGCCGGGCGCTGCGAGGCGGTTAACACGGACTGGGGCGCTATCGGGTTGGCGACTACCGGATCGGCTGCCAGATTAACGCGTCTGCCCTAGAGGGTCGTCATGGGCTTCATTCGCCATCGTTCAAGGCCTTATCGTTGAGGGCGCAAAGGGTTGACAGCCTCATTGGCGGATGATTGTTTCTTCGTTTCACCGAAAACGTCATGGCCCAGCCCAAACGCAAACAATCCAAGCAACGCAGCCGCAAGCGCCGCGGGGCAAATCGTTTCAAAGCCCCGGAACTGGCCAAAGACCCGACCGACGGCACTGCGTTCATTCCACACCGCGTCAACCCGAACAACGGCATGTACCGCGGTCGGCAGGTGCTGGACGTGGAACTTTAGGCCCACCACCCGGGTCGTGATGGGCGTCTGCTCTGCGGAGACAGGCGCTTTTTTTGTGGACCGTTGCGGGGCGGCGGTGTTTGTGTATGGATGGAGTTTATGGGGGGAATTGAAACAGGGGCCACCGTGGCCATCGACGCGATGGGCGGTGACCGCGGCCCTGAGGAAGTCGTGGAAGCCGTTGCCCTGGCACTGAAAGCCGTGCCGCAAGCGCGCGAGATGGTGTTGGTTGGCGACAAGGCGCGGTTGGAGTCGCTGCTGCGCGCCAAAGGCCTCAACGGGCACGCGCGCATTGGCCTGCACCACGCCAGCGAGGTGATCGGCATGGACGAGAAGGCTATCCCCTCGCTCAAGCAGAAAAAAGACTCCTCGATGGTGCGGGCGGTGGAACTGGTCCGCGACGGACGGGCGCAGGTAGCGTTGAGCTGCGGGAACACCGGTGCCCTGGTCGCCGCCGGCACGTTGATTTTGCGACGGATGCCCGGCATTGAACGCGCAGCGCTCGGAACGGTCATCCCCAGCCGGAACCATCGCTTTTTGCTGATCGACGCTGGTGCCAATCCCGATCCGATGCCCGAGCGGCTCGTCCAGCACGCCATCCTGGGTTCAGGCTACGTCAAGGCGGTGCTGAATCTGGACCGCCCCCGCGTTGGGCTGCTCACAATCGGAACCGAAGAAGGCAAAGGCAACGATAAGGCCACGCGCACGCATGAACTGCTCAAGCGCTGCGGCGATTTGCTCAACTACGTCGGGCCAATCGAAGGCTTTCAAATTTTCCGCGACACGGTCGACGTCTGCCTGATCGACGGGTTTACCGGCAACGTGCTGCTAAAGGGGCTGGAGTCGGCCTTCTTCATGATGAAGGACTTTTTGAAGGATGAGCTGAGCGCCAACCCGCTGCGGATGGCCGGCGCGCTGATGGCCCGCGGCGCGTTTAGCAACCTGAAGGAAAGCCTGGACCCCACCCCGTACGCGGGCGCGCCGCTGTTGGGCGTGCGCGGTCTGGTGGTGAAGGCCCATGGCTCCAGCAACCGGGCGTACATCCAAAACGCCATCCGGATTGCCTGCGACGCCTTCGGGCACGATTTGGGAGCGCGTTGCCAGCGCGACATCGAGGCGGCCAACCGCGTCCTGCGCGAAGTCGCGGACGCCCCTGAGCCGGCTGCACGCTAGCACTCGCTAGCGGATATCCAGCGGCTCGTAGTCGTCGGGGATCTCTGGGTCCAGATGGTGGCGCTTGTTGATTTTGGCGGTTGGCGGCATATTGACCGGACCGTTGAGGAGCGGATCGTCGGTTTCGCGCATCCAGCGATCCAGGCGGGCCGTCATGTCTTCGAGGATGGCGACATGCGCGGGTGAGTGGGCGAGGTTATGGCGCTCGACCGGGTCGAGCACGAGGTCGTAGAGCTGGACGGGGTCGCGCGGGATGTCGTGCAGGCCGGCTTCGATGACCACATCCTTGGTGTAGGAGGCATCGATGTTGGCAAAGGGTCGCTGGTAATCCGCGCCTTCCTCGAAGAGCTTGATCAGTTTCCAGCGGCGGGTGCGCACGCTGCGCATCGGCTCGTAGGCCGCGTGGTAACTGACTTCGGCAAAGAGGTCTTGCTGGTGCTCGTCGGTTTGGCCTTCGAGCACGGGTCGCAGGGACTTGCCCAGCAGGTGGTCGGGCGCGTCGATGCCGAGCAGGTCGCAAACGGTCGGGAAGAAATCCAAGTGGGAGACCAGGGCGTCGGTTGCGGTGCCCGCGGTGGGGTTTCCGGGATAGCGCAGCAGGTAGGTGACGCCGGTGCCGTGGTCGGTCAGGTTGCACTTCATCCAGGGGAAGGCGATGCCGTGGTCGGTGGTGAGGAAGACCAGCGTGTCGTCGTCGTGGCCGGAGTCGTGCAGCGCGTCGAGCACGATGCCCACGCAGTGGTCGACGTAGGCCATGGTGTAGGCAAAGTCAGCCATGTCCTGGCGCACCTCGGGCGTGTCCGGCAAAGGCGGCGGCACGGTGACGTAGGCTGGGTTGTAGCGTTCCTTGTACGGGCGGGCGTCGAAGAGGACGCGGTGCGGCATGATGAGCCCGTAGCTCAGGAAAAAGGGCTGATTGCTGGTGCGCTCGCGCAGGCAAGCGGCCACGCTCTCGGCCACTTGAATGTCCCTGCACTTGTCCCAGGCGTTGGGGTATTCGTCCTCGTGCGTGGGCAGTTCGTCGCGCCGGTGCAGGTGGGTGTTGTAGAAATCGGCGATGGCGGTGTGCTTGAACTCGTGTTGGACGCCGCCGAGGATCGTTTCGTAGCCGTGCCCCTGGAGGAAACGCGCCAGGTGAGGGTCTGGCGCCTTCAGGCCGAAGCCGCGGTTGACCAAGCCGGTCATGCCGGCCTGGTGGGCGGTGAAGCCGGTGAGGAGGGCGGCGCGGCTGGGTGAGCAGGTGGGAGCGTTGCAAAAACCCTGGCGAAAAAGCGTGCCTTGCTCGGCCAGGGCCTGAATGCGCGGGGTGGGCAGGTTGTGACCGTAGGCGCTGTTGTAGCGGCCCATGTCATGCATGTGCAGGTAGAGGATGTTCATCGGCACCGTTCAGGGAGCCTGCCAGGTGCGGTGCCTGACAAGCTTAAAGCTTGGGAGCGGATGCCCTACTCGCCCTGCAAGGAGCGGGTGAAGGCGGCTTTGTCGGTGGCCTTGAAGAAGGCGGTGCCGCAGACCAAGGTGTCCGCGCCGGCATCGCGGCAACGGCGCCCGCTTTCGGCATCCACGCCACCATCGACCTCGATGCGGAAGTGGTGGCCGCCCTTCTCGCGCCAGGCCTGGACCTGCGCAACTTTTTCGAGGCAGTGCTCCTGAAAAGACTGGCCGCCAAAGCCGGGCTGGACGGTCATCACGAGGACCAGTTCCACGCGGTCGAGGAAGGGGCGCACGGCGGTGATGGGCGTGTCAGGATTGAGCGCGATGCCACGTTGAATGCCTTTTTCCTTGAGGCGACGCAGGGTGGTCGGCACGTCGTAGGCGGCGGCTGGCTCAACGTGCACGGTGATCAACTGAGCGCCGGCGTCGATGAAGGCATCGATGTGGCGGTCGGGGTTGTCGAGCATCAGGTGGGTGTCGAAAAACAGGTCCGGGGCGTGGGGCCGCAGGTCGCGTAGGGTCTGCGGGCCAAAGGTGAGATTGGGGACGAAATGTCCATCCATGATGTCCAGGTGCAGCCATTCGACGCCCTCGGTTTGCTGGCAGAGGGCCGCCGATTCGCCCAGGCTGGCGTGGTTGCCGGCGAGGATGGAGGGGGCCAGGCGCAGGGGTTGCGGGGACATGGCGCGCGCTCGGATTACCAAGTGCTGGTGACGGCGTCGGCGATGTTGCCGGCCAACGTCCGCGTGAGCACGGGCATGGCCTGGAACTCCGCAGGCTGCTGACCGGAATCGAGAAAGACCTGCTCGCGGGCAAGAATGCGGCGGGCTTCGAAGTGGGGCGTGCCGTCGCGGGCGAGGAGGGTGCAATCGGCTTCGAGCACGAGCAGGTAGCTGGCGGCCAGCCCGGTGTCGTCGGCCTGGGTGGCCAGACCCACGCGGTTCAAATCCACGAGCGTGACGCTGAGGGTGGCGTCGGCTCCGGCGGGCGAGCCGACGGTGGTCACCCCGGCCTGGCGCAGATCGGTGATCAACTGGCGGGTGAGCAACTCCTGCGCTTGCGGTGCGTAGGAACGGTTCTTGACCGGCTCGACGTAGACGGTGCGGAAGGGGAGTTCGCCAGGGGTGTCCAGGGCGTAGTGCGCGCAGCCGGTGCACAGCAGCGCGGCGCACGCGGTGAGCCAGCACCAGGCAGGGTTGCGGAGCCGTCGTATGCTCACGTCAGGCCCTAGCGGCGGTAGCGAATGGGGGCGGGCTCGCGTTCCTGCACGCGTTCGACGGGCACCTCGGGGGCAGGCGTGGCCTCGTCGAGGGGGTCGGACGAATCGACCGGGTCGACCTCGGCACCTTCCTCCAGCGGGGAAGGCGTAACGCGTACCGGAGTCAGCGCGGGCGCTTCGGGCAGGCGTTCCGGCTCGAAAAGATCGGGACCTTCCAGGCCCTGCTTGATGCGCTCGAAGGGCTCGCGGTCCGGGTTGCGGAATTCGGGGAAAAGCCAGTCGACCGGCGTGCGGCGGGCGAGTTTGCCTTCGCGGATTTTCTCGATGGCCTCTCGCGCGCGCGCGGCGAAGTCCGACTCGGGGTCGACGGTGATGGCGGCGTTATAAAAGCTGAGGGCGGCAATGGGATTGTCGCGCTTTTTGTAATAGAACTCGCCCATCAGGTACTGGCTGCCGGCTTTGACGTTGCGCATGCGTGAGAGGTCGGATTCGGCCCCGGAGGCTTCGCGGTGTCGCGGAAAGAGAATGAGGAAGTCGCGATAGTAGCTGATGGCCTCGCGGGTGGGACCCTGATCGTAGTAGGGACCCTTGACCTGAGCGGCGAAGGTGTCGGCGAGCATCAGGTAAGCGTCGGGGGCTTCGGCGCTCTCGGGGTACAGGTTGATGATGCGGTCGAGCGCGTCGATGGTAATGGCGGGTTCGTCCTGACGCTTGGCCAGTCGGGCCTGCTCGAGCAGGGCACGCGGCGCGGTTTCGCCGTAAGGCGCGTTGTTGACCACGCGCTCGTAGTAGTTGAGCGCGTCAGGGTAGTTGCGAAAGCCCGGAATGACGCCCCACAGGCGCGGGCGTTCGCCGCGGGCCATACGCTCGGCAATGGCGTACTGGCCGGCGATGACTTCCTGAAACTTCGGATACTCCGGATAGCGCCCGAGGATTTCGGCAAACTCGCGAAAGCCTTTCTCGAACTGGTTGCGCTGCAGGTAAAGGCGGCCCGTTTGCAGCCGCGCTTCGGGAGCGAAGATGGACTCGGGGTAGCGCTTGGCCACGCGCCGATAGCGGGTGATGGCGCCGCCGAGGTTGCCCTGGGCCTGCCGAATGGCGGCCTCGTTCATCAGCTCCAGCGCCTTGGCCTGGTCTTCGGGGGACAGGGAGGACCGGATGGGCCCCTCGGTGTCGTACCAGCCGGTTTCGGGACTGTAGTCCAGGCGGGCGTAAAGCGACAGGGGCAGGCTTGCGGCCGCGAGCAGCGTCAGGCAGAAGCAAATCCAGAATCGATGTGCCATGAGCGGTTTGTAGGTTTTTCGGTCGTAAGGACCAAGACTTTTTACCAAAGGTTCACTGCCATTTGACCAGAGTCGCGCCCCAGGTCAGCCCGGCCCCGAAGGCGACAAAGAGCACGTAGTCGCCAGATTGGATGCGACCTGCGTGGAGCGCTTCATCCAGGGCCAGCGGGATGGAGGCGGCCGAGGTGTTGCCGAAGCGGTCCAAGTTGATGAAGAAGCGGTCCATCGGCAGGTGCAGGCGCTGGGCGACGGCCTCGATGATGCGGATGTTGGCCTGGTGGGGGATGACGCAGGCGACATCGTCGGTGGTCAGCCCATGGCGCTCGAGGATGGCCGAGGCGGATTCCTGCATGACGCGCACGGCCAGCTTGAAGAGTTCGCGCCCGTTCATTTTGAGGAAATGTTGGCGCGCGGCGATGGATTCGACGCTGGCCGGGCGGGCCGAACCGCCTCCGGGCATGCTCAGCAGCGGCGCGTTGTCACCGTCGGCCCCGAGCATTGAGCCCATCACGCCGATGCCGGGTTCCTCGCGCCGGGACAGCACCGCGGCGCCCGCGCCGTCGCCAAAGAGCACGCAGGTGGCGCGATCCTGCCAGTCGAGCACGCTGGAGATTTTCTCCGCGCCGATGATCAGCGCGTTGCGGTACTGCGGACCGTGGAGCAGGTGAGTGCCGACCTCCAGGGCGTAGAGGAAACCCGAGCAGGCGGCGCTGACGTCGAAGGCCGGAATGTTGTGCCGCAGACCGAGCTTGCGCTGCGTCAGACAGGCCGTGGCCGGGAAAATCATGTCCGGCGACAAGGTGCCGACGATGACGGCGTCGATGTCCTCGGGCTTGAGTCCAGCGTCGGCCAGCGCGCGCTCACCGGCGATGCTGGCCATGTCGGAGCATTCGGTGCCGTTGAGGGCGATGCGCCGTTCGCGGATGCCGGTGCGCGTCTGGATCCACTCGTCGGAGGTGTCCACGCGCCGGGCGAGGTCATCGTTGGTGACGATGGAATCCGGGTAATGGCTGCCGGTGCCGCTGATGACAATGGAGGGGCCGCCGTTGGGCATCACGGATGGTGGAGCGTGGGGACCGGGACCGCTTGCAGGGGTCTGAAACCGTTGCTTGGGAATGGGTTGTGAAATAAAAAAGGCGGAGTGGGGCCGCCGCTAACTTTCAAACGAAAGCGCGTGACCCTGACCATGGCAAGCAAATGGTTTCGCCGGAAGGGGCGGACCTGGCCGCCAGTGACCTGAACGGGGCAGCGGCGTTGCGGGGCCAAGGCGAGGGCCGAGCGGCCTGGCGGCGTGCTTAGCGGGTCGGCGTGGACGCGGCGGCGGGTGACCTTGCCTCGGGCGCTTTCTGCGCGTCGAGCAGGTTGCGGACGTGATCCAGTACCACGTTGAGCGAGAAAGGCTTGCGCAGCGTGACGGTGTCCGGGGGTAGGGGTGCGACGGCTTTGGGTTCCTCTTCGTAACCGGTCATGAAGAGCACCTTGAGGTTCGCGTTGGCGCGGGCAAAGTGTTCGGCCACCTCCGTCCCCGAGGTGCCGGGCAGCACGATGTCGGTCAGCAGCAGCTTCAGCTCGTCAGCCTTTTCGCCAAAGCGCTGGACGGCTTCGGTGCCATCGTTGACGCAGTGAACGACGTAGCCGTGCAGGCTGAGCAGCCCGCTGATACAATCGGCGAAGGTGTCATCGTCCTCGATGAGCAGGATGGTCTCGCTACCGTGCGCGTTTTCCACGGGACGCTTGCGTGTGGGGCGTTTGAGCGTGGACGTGGCGGCATCCGGCTCTTCACGCAGGGCGGGCAGGAAAATACGGAAGCAGGCACCTTCGCCGGGCTCACTCTCCACCTCGATGTAGCCGCCGCTTTGCTTGACGATGCCGTACACCGTGGCCAGGCCAAGGCCGGTGCCTTGGCCGACGTCCTTGGTAGTGAAGAAGGGCTCGAAGAGGTGGTCGCGCACTTCGGCATCCATGCCCGAGCCGTCATCGCGCACCTCCAACTGCACGTAGTCGCCGGGCTGGCGAAATTCGGTGTCGTTGTCGGCTTCGGTGATGGCGACTTGCGCGCCGGAGATATGAATGTTGCCGGGGCCGGTGATGGCGTCGCGGGCGTTGAGGCATAGGTTGACCAGGACCTGCTCGATGCGGCTGCGGTCGGCGTGAATGGCCGGCAGATCGGCGGGAAAGGCGACCTCGAGGGCGATGTCTTCGCGGATCAGCGGGCGCAGCAGTTGGCGGGTTTCGTGGGCGACGTCGCTGAGGTGCAGCAGGCTGGGACTGGCGTCTTCGCGGCGGCTGAAGGTCATCAGCTGGTTGACCAGGGTTGCCCCGCGCTCGCCGGCAGTGCGGATGTTTTTGACGTATTTGGCCAGGTCGCCCTCGGCGTCGACTTTCAGGCTGAGCAATTCCGAGTAGGAGTTGATGACCGAGAGCAGGTTGTTGAAGTCGTGCGCGATGCCGCCGGCCAGCCGGCCCACGGCCTCGATCTTTTGCGACTGGCGAATGTTTTCCTCCAGGTGGCGCAGGCGGGTGACGTCACGCAGGGTGAAGACGACGTGGGACAACGTGCGCCCGTCGGCGCGCACCGGCGAGACCGACCAGGCGCCCATCAGCTGGTCGCCGTTTTTGGTGAAGTAGACGCCTTCGCCGGTCAGGTGCTGGCCACGTTGGAGGCAACGCCGCAAGGCCGCGTCGCCAGGCACTTCGTCGCGCCCGCCCGCGAGGATGGCGAGCCCATGAGCCGTCGCTTCGGTTTTGGAAAACCCGCTGATGCGCTCGAAGGCCACGTTGGCGTGCACCAGCCGAGGTGCGTTGTCCTCGCCGCTGGCCTCAAAGAGCAGCACCGCGTCTTCCTGCGACTCCAGGGCACTGGCCATGAGGCGGTTTTGACGTTCGGCGCGGTCGCGTTCGGTCACGTCGCGCAGGACGATGACCCAACTGGTGATGGTGCCTCCGGGATCGGTGGTGGGCGAGGTTTGCACCTGCACGAGGCGGTCGCCGCGGCTGCCGGTCATCAGGACCGGGTCGTTGCGCTGGCTGGTGTAATCGTCGCTGAAGAGGAAACCGGCGGCGTTGGTCAGCGGGGTGCGGGACTGGGCGTTGCGCAGGTCGAGGATTTGGTCGACGGGCAGGGCACGGGCGGCTTCGAGGCGGGTGGAGGCAAGCGTTTCGGCGGCGGGATTCATGTAGGAGATCTCGCCGCGCGGGTCGGTGGAGATGACGCCGTCGTTGAGGCTGCCCAGGGTGACGGCCAGGCGGTGTTCGCTGGCGCGAATCTGCCGGTCCATTCGCGATTTGTAGAGGGCCATCTGAATGGTGATGGCGACTTCCTTTTCGCGAAAGGGCTTGAGGATGTAGGCAAAGGGGGCGGTGCGTTTGGCGCGTTCGATGGTGCGCTCGTCGGAGAAGCCAGTGAGGTAAATCAGCGGCACGTCGTGGAACTTGCGGATGGCCTGGGCGGTTTCCACGCCGTCGCTGGGTCCCGGAATGTTGATGTCCATCAGGATGATGTCGGGCCGGTGCTGACGGGCCGCCTCGACGGCGGCTTCGCTGCCGTGGGCGACGGGCAGGACGGTGTAGCCGGCGCGCAGCAGGATGGTCTCCAGCACAAAGGCCGAGGCGGTGTCGTCCTCGACCACGAGCAGCTTGGTGTCGGCCGGGTTGTGCGGGGGAAGGGTGTCGGGCATGGGCGATGGGTGAGGGTGCGCGCTAGACGTAGACCAGGAGGCGCTCGGTGACGGCGTCGAGCATGTTGTGCTGGCGAATCTTATCCAAAACCGGCTCGGTGAGAAGCTTGTCCTCGGGAAAGAGCAACAGGCCCGAGGGGCTGTGGATGCCCGAAGCCAGGACCATGCCGGCGCGCAGCTCGCGGAAGGTCACCTCGCGTACCTTGCGCGGCAGGTGCGTCTTTTGGGTCACCTTCATGAAGAGCCGGACGGCCTCGGGCTCGTAGGCCTTGCCGCTGAGTTCCTGCAGTTCCTCAATCGCCTCGGGCTGGGGCAGGCCGCTTTCGGTGTAGGCAGCGGCCACGGCCAGGATGCGGGCGGTGATCGGAATGTTGTCGCCGGTCAGCCCATCGGGATAGCCGCAACCGTCCCAGCGCTCGTGGTGCGCGCGGATGGTCAGTCCAACCGCTTCCAGGTCGGCCACGAAAAAGGCCAGGGCCTGCCCGTAAATGGGGTGGTTGTACATCAGCTGGCGCTCCTCCTCGGAGAGCACCTCCCCGCGCCGGAAGACCTTGGCCAGGGTCTCGCGGTTGACCCCGAGCAGGCCCAGGTTTTGCAGCCAGGCACTGACTTCCAAAACGTGCTGGGCATCGTCGCTGAGGCCGGCCTCCCTCCCCATCGCCTCAACCAGCGAGACACAGTTACGGGTGAACTTGCCCAGCAGCGGGTAGAAAGTGTCGACCAGGCGGTGGCAGAGTTCGAGGCTCTGTTGAAAATTGTTTTCCAGCGCGGTGTGGGCTTCGTCGAGACTGGCCTTTTGGTCGGCCAGTTCCTGGAAGCGCTGGCGCAGGGACTGGTTGGCCTCGGAAAGCTGGTCGTTGAGGCGCAGGGTGTCGGCCTGCAATCGGGCGTTGGCCTCCAGCAGCTCGAAGCGCTGCATGGCGTTGCGGATGGTGGCCAGCAGTTCCTCGCGAATCCAGGGCTTGGCCAGAAAGCGAAAGATTTCGCCCTGATTGACCGCGTCGATGACGGTCTTGAGTGTGAGCACGCCCGTGATGAGGATGCGCGAGGCGTTGGGCTGGATGTGCTTGGCGCGGGAAAGAAACTCCAGGCCCATCATCTCGGCCATGCGCTGGTCGGAGATGATGACCCCAAAGCGCTCCTTTTGCAGGTGCTCGAGGGCCTCCGGGCCGCTGCCGGCGGTGACCACGGCAAAGCCCTCGTGCTCGATCGTTTCCTGGAGCGCGATGCGAATGATCTCGTCGTCGTCGACGACGAGGATCGGAGGTTCGGCCTCAGCCATGGCGGAGTTATCGGACGTTTAGGAACAGCGATGACATTTTTTTGACAACTTCGGCGTCATGCAAGCTTTCGTCGAAGACCGCAGTGACACTTTGTCGCAACTGGGTGGCCAGCTCATCGGGGTTGCGCCCGAACACGCGCAGGGCCACGGGCACCTCGGGAAAGCGGTTGCGGACCATTTCGGTCAGGGCGCTGGCGTGCACGTCTTGCTCCAGATCGATGAGGGCAACGAGGTCGGGCGGTGGCTGGCGTTCGTCGCTCAGGTGATCGCGCAAGGCCTGCGGGCGGCTGAGGGTGAGGACCTCCCACTGGCGGGCGTGCATCAGGTCGACCAGATTACACTCGCGCCGCTTGTTGGCGGTGAAGACCAGGACGCGGTGACGGGTGTCGCCGTTGGCCGCGGGCTCGATCTGTGGATCGGCCTGCGGTGCTTCGTCGAGTTCGTGGAAGGTGGCCAGCGGGAGGAAGAGGACCATCGTGCAGCCGTTGCCGGGTTGGCTGCGCACGCCGAGGTGACCGTGGTTTTCCTCGGCGAAGAGGCGGGCGTTGTAGAGGCCAAAGCCGGAGCCCTGCGTGGTGTCCTTGGTGGTGAAATAGGGGTCGAAAATGCGCGCCAGGTGACTCTCGGGAATGCCGCAGCCGTTGTCGGCCACTTCGATCTGCACGCCATCGCGTTCGGCACGCAGCCCGCCGCAGCCGTAGCAGCCCTCGAGGATGCCGGACTCACTTGAGATCGGGCGCACGCTCACGCGGATCTCGCCCTTGGCGTCGAGGGCGTCGCGCGAGTTGATCAGAAAATTCAGGAAGACTTGCCGGAAGGTGACGGCGTCGAGGTAGACGGGGATTTCCTGGCCGGTGAAGTCGGTCTCGATGCGCGTACCCTTGGGCAGGATGGCCGGGGCGAGGTCGAGCTGCTCCTGAATGAGGTGCTCGAGGTTGTGGTAGTTGGGCGTGGTTTCCTGTTCGCGGTTGAGGTCGACGATGCGCCGCACCAGCTTGCGCGCTTCGGCCGAGCTTTTACGAATTTGGCCCAGGCCCTTGTGGAAGGGGTGCTTTTCGTCGAGGTCCTGGTGATAGAGGTCGGCCAGGCCGTAGATACCGGCCATGACGTTGGAGAAGTCATGCACCAGGCCGCTGGTCAGGGTGGCCAGGTGTTCCTTCCAGGCGGTGCGGCGCAAATGTTTTTCGGCGATGGTTTGCCGGGAAACATCCCACAAGACACCTTCCCAAAAGAGGATGCCGGTGGCCGGATCGGCCTTGAGGCGTCGCTCGTCGCGGAGGTAGCGCACCTGGCCATTGCGGCCATGGCGGATGCGCAGGTCGAGGCGCTCGATGCTGCCGGGGCAGTGGGTTTGCTGGCAGAGCTGACGGTAGGCACGCAGGTCGTCTTCGAGCAGGTGTAGGAGGAAACCGTCGGGGGTTTCGCGGAGGACGTTTTCGGGGGCGCCGAAGAGCGATTCCGCGCCGGGGCCCACCCAGAGGAAGCGCAGGTCGAGGTCCTGGCGGTAATGCACGCTGGGGCACAGGGCCATCCAGTCATGAAGGTGGGTCGAGGGCTGAGCCTCGTCCGTCTCGCGTGCCAGCACGGCCAGGAGCCCATCCTGGCAGGGATGGCAGGTGACGCTGGCACGGGCCGGCTCGGGTCCAGTCTGGCGTAACCGCAGCGGTTCGCCGAGTGCCGGGAATGGGGGCGCGCCGGTTGGGTCGTCGCCCTCGGTCTGCCAGCCGGCGTTGGCGAGTGCCTGCACAAGAGGAACGCCAATGAGCGAGCCCTCCCGGTCAAACCAGGCGAGAGCCGCTGGGCCGACAGGTGCCTGTTGGATCAGGCCGTCGGTAGAAAGGAAGATCGGCAACTGGGCGCCAGGCGCAGGCCGGGATGGTGGCGAGGTGTGGGCACACTCGCGCAGCAGGGAAGCAGACGAATCCTTGGTAGCTAAAAGGGCATCATGTGGCGGGGGCTGGGGGGGGTTGGTTGACGGCGTCGCGCAGCGCGCGCGCCATCTGGTTTAGGTGCACGGATTTTTGGGAGGCACCCAGGTCATCGGCGGCTTTGGGCATGCCGTAGACCACGCAGGAATCCGCCGACTGCGTGAAGGTGCGGGCTCCGCCTTTGCGCAATTCCAGGAGGCCTTCGGCACCATCGCGGCCCATACCGGTAAAGACGGCGGCGGTGGCGTGCGGGGCGGCCTTGGCGGCGACAGCGGAGCGAAATAGAACGTCGACGGCCGGGCGCTGGTGCCAGACGGGCGGTCCGTGGTTGAGTTGAACCCGGTAGGCTCCCCCGACCCAGGAAATCGTCATGTGCTGATCGCCCGGGGCGACGAGGGCCAGACCAGGGCGGGTGCGGTCACCGTCGACGGCTTCGCGAACGTCCAAGGCGCTCATCTGGTCCATGCGCTCGGCCCAGGCCTTGCTGAAAAATGCGGGGATGTGCTGGACGATGAGAATGCCCGGCATGGTGGCAGGCAGGTCGGCCAGCACGCCTTTGACCGCCTCGGTGCCGCCGGTGGAGGCACCCAGCAGAACCACCTGGCGCGGGTCGGTGCCGTTGCCGTTGTTAAAGGGGTGCGAGGAAACCGGACGGCGTACAAACGGCCCTTGAGTGGCGGAAAGATGGGTTTGCAGCCGGCAGCGGGCGGCGGCTTTGACTTTTTGTGCGAGCAGGGGGCCGAGGTGCCCGATGTCGCTGGAGGAGCGGGGTTTGCCCAACACATCGACGGCGCCGAGCTTGAGCGCCTCCATCGCCACGGTCGAGCCGCGCGTGCTGACCGAACTGATCACCACCACCGGCAGCGGACGCTGCTTCATGAGGATGCCCAGGAAGGTCAGCCCATCCATTTTGGGCATCTCGATGTCGAGGGTCAGGACATCGGGCTTGAGCCGGAGAATCTCGTCGCGCGCCTGGTAGGGATCGGCCGCGAAGCCGACCACCTCGATCTCGGGATCTTGCTCGAGAAAACGCGAAATTTGACGGCGCACGACCGCCGAATCGTCGACGATGAGCACCCGAACTGGGCCCTTATCCCCCATAGTCTTCCCTTAACCCAATCGGCAATTTACACTTTTTTGTAAATCGACGGTTTAACGAGTTTCAGTCCGTGATTGACGCCTGTCAAACTTTCCGAATGGCCGATGAACAGATAGCCGCCGGGCGCCAGGTGTTTGGACATGCGCTGGACGAGGTCCTCCTGGGTGGCGCGGTCGAAGTAGATCATCACATTGCGGCAAAAGATGATTTGAAAGGCCTCACGCCACGGGAACGTGCGGTCCATCAGGTTGAGGTGCGTGAAGCCGAGCCGTTCGCGCAGGGGCGCTTTGACGCGGTAGAGGGGATCGTTGCCGCGGCGGCCCTGTTCAAAGTATTTCTTCATCCAGTCGCGGCGGATTTTTTCCACCTGAGGCGGGGCAAAAATGCCGTCGCGCGCCTTGGCCAGGATGCGGGTGGAGATGTCGGTGCACTCGACCCGGAACGCGCCGGCGGCGGCCTTGAAAAACTCGTCCAGCACGATGGCCACCGAGTAGGGCTCTTCACCTGAGGAGCAGGCGGCCGACCAAACGCGGAAGGTGGTGCCGGCGCGGGCCAACTCGGGCAGGGCCTGCTTGTAGAGGAACTCGAAGTGGGTCGGTTCGCGGAAGAAGAAGGTGTAGTTGGTGGAGATGGAGTCGATCAGGTGGGTCCACTCCTCGTCGCCGGCCGGGGTTTGGAGCAGCTCGATGTAACCGCGGAAGCTGCCGATTTTGAGCGCGCGCAGTCGCTTGTTGAGTCGGGCCTTGACCAGTTCGCGCTTGTTGGAGCCGAGGTTGATTCGGCAGCGCTCGTAAATCATCGCGCGAAAGTACTCGTACTCGCGATCGGTCAGGTCGGCCTGTGTCGGGACACTGGTTTGAGTGAAGGTGGTCATGGCAACAATACGGGCGGCGGACCTTGTAGATCGTCCGCATTTGAGTCGGCTTTACCAACGGGCCCAAGCGCAGGCGGCAAAGAGTGAACCCACCCATCGGGGAAACCCTGTAGGCAGAATGTACCGCAACGGTTGAGGAGGCCATGTAAAGAGGCTGTCAATTTTTTTAAAACGTTGATAAACAGTATCTAAAGGATGCGTTTGAGCTGATGGCATGGCCGTTGCTGTCCATGGGTCCATCACTCATGGAAACCCTCTTTGGCACCGAAAACTACACCCTGGCCAAGACGCTCTTGGACGCGGCCGAGCTGCGGCATCAGGCCCTGTCGAGCAACTTGGCCAACGCCGAGACGCCGGGTTACCGGCGGGTGGATCTCTCGGTGGACTTCGAGAAGGAATTGCAGCAGGCCGTGCGCAAGGGTGGCGGCGCGGAGGCGATCGCACAGGTCCGGCCCAGTATCGAGCACGATCCGAGCGCCCAGGCCATGCGTGCGGACGGCAACAATGTCTCCATTGAAAATGAGCTGCTGCAGATCAATCGAAACACCATGGAATATGAGTATTTGTCGCGCTACGTGAGCGACAGCATCAAGGGCCTCAAGCGCGCCATCACGGGCCGCAACATCTAAGCCCGCGCTCCGACGTTTCTCTAGACTTCCCGTTATGAACCTGCTTTCCGGAATTGAACCCAGCGTCCAGGCGCTTGACGTCGAGCGCGTGCGCATGGACCTGATCTCGCAGAACATTGCCAACGCGAACACCACGCGCGGGCCCGACGGTGAGGTTTACTCGCGCAAGCTGGCCGTCTTTGAGAGCTTTCTGGATCCGGACAACCGCGGGGCGCAGGATCGCTTGCTGCGCGGGGTGCGCCTTTCGGGCATTGTCGATGATCCCTCGCAGGGCGAACGCGTGTACAGCCCGGGGCACCCGCACGCCGATGCCAACGGCATGCTGCAGATGCCCAACGTGAAGATGGCTCGGGAGATGGTGGATTTGATCACCTCCTCGCGCACCTACCAGGCGAATCTGGAGGCAGTGAAGGCTTCGCGCGAGATGGCCCGCAACGCCCTGCAAATCTCTTCCTGAGGCTGACGGATACGATTTCTGGAGAACGACCGCATGGCAGGTATTGAAGGCATTACGGGACTGGGCGCTTTGCTCCGGTCCACCGATCCGGGGGCCGCGCAGTCCCCCAATTCGCTGGGCGAGATCAACCGCACGCTGCAACAGATGGGCGCGGATGGCGTCAGCCAGCCAGGCCGGGTGGACGCGACCTCGCGTGCGTCCTTCGACTCGATGCTGGGCGATTTGATCAGCCAGGTCGACGCCACGCAGAAGGAAGGCCGGGCCGAAGCGCGCAAGCTGATGGCCGGCGAGAGCGATAACTTGCACGGAAGTGTGATCGCCATGCAGGAAGCCAGCGTCGCCTTTACCCTGCTGGTGGAGACGCGCAACAAGCTGGTTGAGTCGTATCAGGAAATCATGCGCATGCAGGTCTAGTGACCGCATCACCTTAAGCCCCTAGACCCCGTCGATGAAAGGATTTGTCCATCAGATCACGCATTTCTGGTCCGAGCTGAGCGCGGTCCAGAAGCTCAGTATTTCGCTGTCGGTGCTCGGCGTATTCGCCGGCATGGGGGCGCTGCTGTTTTGGTCGAGCCGGCCATCGATGCAGTTGCTCTACGGCGGTCTGGAAGCCGAGGAGATGGCCGAGGTGGTGCAGGAGTTGGAGTCGCAGAAGGTCGACTACGAACTACGCTCCAACGGGCGCGGCGTGTGGGTACGGTCGTCGGAGGTTCACTCGTTGCGGATGAATCTGGCAGCCCAGGGGATGCCGGCCACCGGCGGAGTGGGCTTTGAGATTTTTGACGAGGGCAACTTTGGCTACAGCGAGAAGCACCAGCAGATCAATTATGTGCGCGCGGTGCAGGGCGAGCTGGGCCGGACGATCGCGCAACTGCAAGGCGTACGCCTGGCGCGCGTGATGGTGGTGATGCCGGAGAACCGCCTGCTGCTGGACAATGCGCGCAATCGGGCCACGGCATCGGTGTTTGTCGACACGGGCGGGCACATGCTCGATGAAGGCTCGATCAACGCGGTGCGCTTCCTGGTGGCCAACGCGGTCGAGGGGCTGGACCTCAACGACGTGGCGGTGGTGGACAGCCGCGGCAACGTGCTCTCGGAGCGGGTGCGCTCGGACGAATCCTACAGCCTGGCCAACGGGCACCTGCGCATGCAGCAAAAGCATGAGTCGTATCTGCAGGACAAGATTGAAGCGCTGCTGCTGCCGGTGGTCGGTCCAGGCAATGTGGTGGCGCGCGTGTCGGTGAATCTCGAAACCGAGGCGACGACCATGGTCGAGGAGATATACGACCCGGATGGACAGGTCATCGCGCGCCAGACCAAAACCGAGGAAGGCACCGAAACAACCGAAACCAGCGGCGGCAACGTGGCCGTGGGCATCGCCGCGAATCTTCCCGAAGAGCAGGCCGATGGTGGCACCGGCTCGCAGAACAGCACCTCGGACACGCGCAAAAACTCGGAGACGGAATACCTGGTCAACCGGCAGACGCGCGAGGTGCGCAAGAGCCCCGGAGATATACGCGAGGTGACGGCAGCGGTCTTCGTCGCGGCCAAAACGCAGATGAACGAGGAAAGCGGCGAGGTGGAACCCGCCCCGCGTACGCCGGAGGAGATCGAATCGATTCGCGAAATGGTCAGCAACGCGCTGGGCCTGGCCGTGCCCGACGGCAGCGACGTGCAGCCGAAGGTAACCATTACCGAGATGCCCTTCGTTGGCGTGGAGAAAGATGAGAGCCTGTGGGGGATGATCAACGGGCCGCTCTACCGCTGGCTGGAACTGGGCAAAAACTTCGCGGCGGTGGGCGTGGCCGTCCTGCTGTTCATGGTGTTCCTGCGCATGTTGCGTCGGCACCGCTTCGATCAGTTTGGCGTGGAGATCATCGAGGACCGCGAGCCGGTTGCGCAGACCGAGGATCGCCGCCAGCGCATGCTGGCCAAGCCCACGCCTCAGCTGCTGAACGATTTGATTTCGCAGAAGCCGGATAACGTGAGCATCGCGCTCAAAAATTGGATGTCCAGCAACAGCAGCCGGTAGCCTGGAGTCGTACTTTCGGTTATGTCTTCGATCAATAACGAGCCGGTTAAGTACGAGACGCTGTCCAAGACGCAGCGCCTGGCGATTTTCCTGATCGTGGTCGGTCCGAAAGCCTCCGCGCGGCTGCTGGAGGGCTTCGACGATTACGAGCTGGAACAGGTTTGCGGCGAGATCTCCAACATCAAAATCATCGACGACGAGATGGCCGCCGCGGTCATCGACGAGTTCTCGAAGATCATCGGCGAGAGCATGAACGCCATCCTCGGCGGCAACCAGTTCGCGCAGCGCGCCCTGGAGATGGCCCGAGGAGACTACAAGGCGGCCTCGATCCTCGGACGCATCTCCCCGGTGGGCAACACGCCGGAGTTGATCGCAGAGATTTCGGAGATGGAGCCGCGGCAGATCTTCAACCTGGTGCGTGACGAGCAGAGCCAGACGATCGCCTTTTTGGTCTCCCACCTAAACATGGACAAAGCCACCCAGGTGGTGGAGATGCTGACGCCGGAGATTCGCGAGGACGTGGTCGAGCGTATCGGTTCGATGGATACGACCTCGCTCGAAATGGTGGGTAAGGTAGTGACTTCGCTCAAGCAGCACATCAGCACGAAGGAGCGCTACACCCTGCACCACAGCGGCGGGCTGCGCCAGGTAGCCGACCTGCTCAACAACCTGGACAAGGACATGTGCAAAACGCTGCTGAACAAGCTGGAAGAGCGCAATCCAGGCCTGGGCGCGGCGATTCGCAAGAAGATGTTCAGCTTTGACGACCTGCAGCGGCTGGGTCCGCCGGACCTGCAGCGCGTCACGCGCGAGGTGGAAATGTCGGACCTGGTGGTGGCGATGAAGTCGGCGCATGCGATTTTGCAGGAGGCCATCTTCAAGTCCGTTTCCAAGCGAGCAGCCGAAACGCTGAAGGAAGAAATCGAAATGATGGGTCCGGTGCGGCTGAAGGAAGTCGAGGCAGCGCAAGACCGCATCATCCAGATCGTGCGCCGACTGGAGGAAGAAGAGGAGATCACGCTCGATGCCGAAGGCGAAAAGGTATAGCCGCAAAATCTGCGTGGGGCGTCCGGTGGGCTCGGTGCGGGTGGTGCGTTCGGCAGAGCCGCCGGTCGAGGCCGCCGAGGTGCAGCGTCTGTGCGACGCTGCTCGGGCGCAGGGACGCGCGTCGGTCGAGGAGACGTGCGCACACCAGATTCACCAGACGCGCGAGGAGATGCTGCACTTGCACGAGCAGGTGTTGAGCGCGATCGAGCAGTCCTTTGCCGGTTTGAAACGCGACATTAGCCAACGTCTACCAGACCTGGTGCTGGCGTTGGCGGAACAGGTCGTGGGCGCATTGCCCAGTGATGCGGATATGCTGCGGCGCGTGGTGGAAAAGCATCTGGAAGAAGCCGCCCCGGGTGACGCCAAAGTGGAGGTGCTGCTGAATCCGGATGACCACGCGCTGATGGCCGGGCTCGATGCGGAACTCCAAACACGATACCCGCAGCTGGCCTTTCGCGAAAACGCCGACCTGCAGCCGGGCGACTGCCAGGTGAGCACGCGCTTTGGGCTGATCGATGCACGGCGCGAGACAAAATTGCGCAACCTCCGAAATCAGATCGCTGGATAAAAAATGTTTTCTGAAGTCACAGATAGCCTGGACTGGTTGTCGGGTCGTTTGGCCACGCTGCATCCCATCGAAAAGGTGGGCCGCATCGTGCAGGTGACCGGATTGATCATCGAGTCGGAAGGTCCGGACGTGGCGCTGGGGGACTTGTGCGAGATCGTTTCCGACCGCAAGGGGGCCTCGACGACGGCGGAAGTGGTGGGTTTTCGCGACAACCGCGTCTTGCTGATGCCCCTGGGCGAAGTGCGCGACCTGCATCCCGGCTGCCGGACAGTGGCGGCCAGCGGGCGCAACGAGGTCCCTTCGGGTAAGGCATTGCTAGGACGGGTGCTGGATGGGTTGGGCCGCCCGATCGACGGCAAGGGCCGGCTCGCCACGCAGGGCACGAGCGGTTCGCGCTCCTGTTTACCCAACCCGATGCGCCGCCGGCGAATCGACACGGCATTTTCCACGGGCGTGCGCTCAATCGACACCTTTTCCCCGCTGGGTGTGGGACAGCGCATGGGCATCTTTGCCGGTAGCGGCGTGGGCAAGTCGACCTTGCTGGGAATGGTCGCTCGCGGGGGCAAGGCCGATGTCAACGTGATTGCGCTGGTGGGCGAGCGCGGTCGTGAGCTGCGTGAATTTATCGAGAACGACCTCGGGCCCGAAGGTTTGGCGCGCTCGGTGGTGGTGGTGTCCACCTCGGATCAAAGCGCACCGCTGCGCTTGCGTGCGGCGGAACTGGCCACGCGCATTGCCGAGACCTTTCGCGACGAAGGTCAGGACGTGCTGCTGTTGATGGACTCGGTGACGCGGCTGGCGATGGCGCAGCGCGAGATCGGCCTGGCCGTGGGTGAGCCGCCGACGTCGCGCGGGTACACACCGTCGGTCTTCTCGCTGCTGCCGAGACTGCTCGAACGCTCGGGCATGGGCGAGCAGGGATCCATCACCGCGCTGTACACCGTGCTGGTGGAAGGCGATGATCTGAACGAGCCTGTGACGGATGCCGTGCGCGGTATCTTGGATGGGCACATCGTACTCAATCGGGCGCTGGCCGCGGCCAATCATTACCCGGCGGTCGATGTGCTGGAGAGCATCAGCCGTTTGCAGACGGTGCTGCTGAGCGCCGAGGAACGGACCATCGTCTCCCGCGCACGCGATTTCCTGACGCTTTACAAGCGCAACGAAGATTTGATCAACATTGGCGCCTACGCGTCCGGCAGTAACCAGAAACTGGATACGGCCATCGCGCGTCACGAACCCTTGCAGCAATTCCTGCGGCAATCGCCGGCAGAGTTGATGCCGCGTACGCAATCCCTGCAGGCGCTGGGCGCCATCGTCGCATGAAGCCGTTTCGATTCAATCTGGACGCCTTGTTGCGCCTGCGTGAATCCGAGAAGGAGCGGGCGCAGGGATTGTTTGTACAGGCGCAGCAGGCACGGCGGCAGGCGCGGGCGGTGGTGGATGCCACGCTCGCGGCCAAGGCCGCTTTGGGCGAATCGATGAAGCAGGCGCGCGGAGGTGCATTTTCCGTGGCGGGGCAGCAACAGTTTTTACAGGCCCAGGCAGGGGTGTCCGACCACCTGCGGGAAGCGCGCATTCAGGAGCAGCACCGGGCGAAGGAAGCGGCGGCGGCGCTACAGGTTTATCGGGCTGCGCGGCTGAAGGTGCAGATGCTGGAGAAACTGCGCGAGCGTCGCCGGCAGTCGCATGAAGCGGCCATGGAGCGTGCCGAGATGCTTGCGATTGAGGACTTGGTCAACGCGCGTCACGGGCGCGGCGGGTTGGCCGCGGCCTTGGGTGAAGGAGCCCTGACGTCATGAAGTTTCTGAAATCCTATTGGGGTCTGGCGATCTTCGCCCTGCTGGTGAACGTGCTGTGTTCGGTGCTTTTCAGTATGCGGATGATGGATACGCTGGTGCCGGAAAAGGCCGAGGACTACGGCCTGGTGGAAGGCACGCCTGAGCATTTCAATTTCTTTACACGGGAGATTGACGTGCTCTCCGGCGATCTGCGCGGCGAAGTCGAGCGGCTGGAGGCACGCGAGTTCGAGCTCAAGCGTTTTGAGGGCCGACTGCAGGCCGAGCGGGCTGAACTGGAGCGCTTGCGGGCGGACATGCAGGTCGTGCGCGATCAACTTTCCAAGGTCATCATCGAGGTTAAAAAGAGCGAGCTGAAGAACGTGAAGACGCTCGCCGGTATCTACGCGGACATGAAGCCCGAGGACGTTGTGAACGTGTTTCGCGAGCTGGAGGATGACTTTGTGGTCAAGCTGCTGAGCCACATGCCCAAGGATGCGATTGGCCCCATTTTTCAGCAGATGTCCAACGACGCGGAGGCTCCCGAACTCATGCGTCAGCGCGTCGCCAAGCTCACCGAGATGATGCGCATGATGGTCACCGACACAAAGTAGGCATCCATGACACCTTTCACTCACAGCGTTTCGCCACCGACGCCGCGTCCGGCTCCCGCCGACGTTTTCATTTCGCGTCCGCGCGCGGATGCAGGGCTTAATCGCGAGGTCCCGGTGTTTGAGCTTCCAGAGGAAGCGGCGAAAACACCCACACGCTCGTCGGCGCACACCACGCCAAAGAACGAGGCGGAAGCCTCCTCGGCGCAAGCGCAGGGAGCCCAGCATGTCGAGCAGGAGACGCCAACTGAAGGGCGCAGCACTCCTGTTGAAACATCCACCGAACCCACGGCGGAACTCGAGCTGACGGCAGCGCCGCCCGTTGCGGTCCCTGTTCAGGTTTCGCAGACTGCCGAAGCGCGCACGCAGGAAACTTCGGTGTCGCAGTTCTCGGCGCAGCCAACGCCGCGCGATGCGGAAGCCGCTTCAGGTCAATCGACGCAGGTCGTGGGTGCGCGGGTTGAAATCGCGACCACAGCGGCTGATCCGAACCCGCAGACGGTGGCCAAGGTCCCCCCCGTGGCGAAGCCAGTCGTCGAGATTCCTGCGGCAGACACGCGCCCGGCATCCACGGATGGCAAACCCGTGACGACGACCGCGCCTCAGGTTTCGCAAGTGTTGCTACCAGAGGGGAGCGTTGCGCCAAAAGCACAACCGACGTCTGCTAGCGGGAAACCGGTTGCGCCAGTGAACGATACTTCTGAAACGGCGCGGACTTCGACATTGAAGGGCGAAACCGTGTCGCAAGCGAAGCCGGATCGATCGCCGACATCAGTGACTCCATCGGGCTCTGAAAAGCCACTGAGCACGTCGGAAAAGCTTGTGGCAGACCTGGTGAACGTGCCGAAGGTGAAGCCGGTTTCGACCGATAGGCCGACGCTTCGCCAGGCGAACACGCAGCCCGAAAACGTAACGCGTGATACGCTCGCAGCACGCCTGAATCAGGCTGACGGACGGGCGTCGGTGGAGGGTGCGCGGGCGCCCCTGGTCGATCGGGTTGCCGTGCCGGAAAATGTTGCCCCTACCGCGACCGGCAAAGGCTTCGCCCCGAGCTCCGAGGTTCGCCTCGGCGGCCTTCATGTAGATTCGTTAATCGCTGATTCAAAGGCGCTTACAGAGGCTTCAAAAACCCGTGGCATGGGGGTTGCTGAGGAGTCTCGATCACCGATGAAAGCCTCTTTTGCAGAACCGGACGCGCGTCCGTCCATCGCCTCGAACCGGGGCCTGGGTTCACCTGTCGGCGGGTCGTCCTTGAGCGGCTTTGGCAGCGGAATGGGCGGCTCGAGTTCGGGCCAGGGCGACTTTGCCGGCGGACAGCATGGCGGGCGCGACGCGCCCTTCGAACGCGGTCAACGCGCGTTCGCAAACGGTGCATCGAGTGAGGCGACCGAGGCCAGCGGACGCACCGAGAAAACCTTTCAGAATCCATCGGCCCAACGCGCCGCCGAAGTGGTGCCCGCCGTGATGCAGCAGATCGAGCGTCTGCGCCGCAGCGGGGCCGAGCGCTTGAACGTGCGCCTGCCCCTGGAAGATGGCCAGGCGATCGAATTGCGTCTGCGGCTTTTGGGAGGCAACCGCGTGGAGGTCCGCGTGGAGGATGCACCCGAGTCCTTGCGCCAAAGTCTGCGAGACGGCTGGAGCCAATTGGCCGACGAAGCCTCCGCCCATGGCTTGCAGGTGGACATTCAGTGGGGCGGCGAAGGCAGCCCGAACCTTTCATCTCGTTTTGCGTAAACCCCAAACAACCAACCTATGACCGAAATACCCGCAGCCACCGATTTCGTGAACAACGTATTTGACGTGACGGCGTTTCAGCCGGCCGGTCTCAATCGCGAAATCAAAAAAGAGCTGGGCTCCGACGACTTTCTGCAGCTGCTGACAACGCAGATGGTCAACCAGGACCCGCTGGAGCCAATGGATGACACCTCGTTCATCGCGGAGATGGCCAACTTTACCTCGCTGGAGCAGATGCAGACGCTGGTCGAGTCGTTCAACGACTTCAACAACAGCCAGCAGCTGCTCTCTTCGCAAAACTACATTGGCATGGATGTCACCTGGGTACTGCCGGGTCGGACCGCGGAGGAAGATGTGGTCGTGACCGGGCAGGTCGAGCAAGTGCGGGTGGTGACCGACGGGGACGGTCAACGCCAGGTTGAGGCCGTCATCGACGGCGTTGGCTACGACACGCGCTACATCCAGGAAGTCCGTCCGCCCAGCAGCTAAGCCGCTACACGCAACCAACCCAAAGAAACCCTAAACGTATCGAATCATGGCATTGATCAATTCACTTACCAGCGGCGTCAGCGCGATCAAAACGTACACCAAAGGCCTGGAGGTCATTGGCAACAACATCGCCAACGTGAACACCACCGCCTTCAAGAAGCAGCGCGTGGAGTACGCGGATTCCTTTTACAACACGCTGCGTAACTCCGGCGCGTCAGACCCCTCGGGCGGTTCCAATCAGACCGCGGCGCAGGTGGGTAACGGCGTGGGCGTCTCAGGCATTACGTCCAGCTACACGCAGGGCCCGGTCGAGGCGACCGGCATCCCGAGCGACCTCTCGATCGAGGGCAACGGCTTCTTTGTGGTGCGCGACTCGGTCAGCGATCGGCAGTTTGTCACGCGCATGGGCAATTTCCGCGTTGACGACCAGGGCTACATCGTGACCCAGGGCGGTTTTCGCCTGCAGGGCATGATCAGCGACGCGCCCAGCTACACGGCAACAGGCGACACGCTAGACAACCTCGCTTTCGCCAAGTCAGTGCCCGCAGCAACCTTTGGCGACATGCGCATCCCCCAGCCGGATCTGACGGTGGGCGGGAACATCACCAACAATACCGACACCGACCCGGTGGCGGGTGGCAACCAGAACATCCCCGACGCTGATGTGGAAGCAGCGGCCAAGGAGAGCTTCCTGGTGGACTCCTTTTCCTTCGATGAGAGTGGCAACTTTTACGTGCTCTTTGCCAACGGCGATGTGGAGACGATGGGCCAGTTGCTCCTGCAGGATTTCAATGACCCGCAGGCGCTGGTGCGCGAGGGCAACGGTCTCTTTACCGGGATGGACGCAGCTGGTCCAAAGAGCGGCAGCATGAACATGACAGTGGCCGACAACTCGGCGGGCGTGGGCGGTCTGGGCATTGTCCGCAGCCAGGCGCTGGAGTTGTCCAACGTGGATTTGACCGAGGAATTTTCGAACATGATCACGGTGCAGCGCAGCTTTCAGGCGGGTGCCCGAGTCATCACCACCTCCGACGAATTCCTGCAGGAAATCGTCAACCTGAAACGATAGGCACCTGAGCGCCAAACGCCAAACCGGGGCTGAACCATGGCAGACGAACCGCAGATTGAGGAAATCGAAAACGCAGAGGTCGAGGAGGCGAAGCCGGCCAAGGGTCCAGGCAGTCCGCTGGTTCCGGTCCTGGTCGTTCTGATTCTGATGCCGCTTTTGACCTTCGCGTTGTTTGAATTTGTGCTGATGCCGCGCGCGGCGGACCGGCTGGGCTTGTCCGCGGGCGACGGGCACGGCGATGCCCATGGCGAGCATGGGGACGAGGAAGAGGCCTACGACGGCCCCGTCCACACGGCGGAGCTGAACGGGATTGTTTCGAACATCCGCGGCACGGTCGGCAGCCGGTACATCAAGGTCAGCTTCACGATTGAAGGTCGCGATGAGAAGTTTACCGAAATTATCGAGAAAAATCAGCCCAAGATACAGGATGCCACGATCAGTATTTTGCAGGAGCTGACCCTGACCGAGCTGGATCAGCCCGGTATCAAGAACGTGGTGCGCAGCGACTTGCTCAACGCGTTTTCCACCGCGCTGAAGGGCCGCGTGGTCGAGAAGCTCTACTTCACCGAGTTTGTCGTGCAGTAACTGTCCGCCTGCTCCACCGCATACATGATCGACGACGAAGAGAATCCCATGCTGCCGCAGGACGGCGGCAGTGAGTACAACGAGTTGCTCGAGCAGGGCGACATCGATGCGCTCATGGAGGAGGCTTCGGCCGAGCAGAAGGAAGCGATCTACAACTGTCACGGCGAACTCTTCAGCAGTCACGACCGAGTCAACGTCGAGGTCTACGACTTTCGCAACCCGGTCTTCCTGACCGAGGTCGAGCTGCGGCAGGTGCGCATCCGGCACGAGAATTTCGTGCACTACCTCTCGGCGCGCCTGGCGATGTTTCTGCGTATGGAGTTTTCGATGAAAATGTCCAAACTGGGGACGGCACCCTACGCGCGTTTCATCGAATCGATCCCGAATCCCACGCACATCGCCTTGTTCAAAATCGATCCGCTCTCGGGCGTGGGCGTGGTGGACATCAACCCGCGGCTGGCACTAACGATCGTCAACCGCATGCTCGGCGGCCAGGGGCATTCGATCCACGAGGAGCGTTACCTGACCGAGATCGAGCAGGCGCTGATGGACGACGTCATGGCGATCGTCTTGGACGAGTGGTGCCGCCAGTGGGAAGAGGCCGACGACTTGAACGGCTCCATCCTCGGGCGCGAGAACAACGGACGCTTTCTGCAGACCTCGCCCAGCGATTCCATTATGCTTGTCCTCGACGTGGAGGCGGCCATTGGCGACTGCTCCGAGATGATGCAGATCGCCGTGCCGTTTTACATGATCGAGCCGATCGTCAAGCGTATGCAGGCGGCCAACCGCACCTTTGGCCGCGGTGCGGAGATGGATCGGCACGCCAAGTGGCTGCCGGTTTATCGCGGCATCAACGTGCCGGTGTACGCCGAGTGGGACGCCTTTGAAGTGACCGTGCAGGATCTGCTTTCGCTGCGTCCGGGCGATGTGCTGGAACTGCCCGAGACGATTAATCAGCAGACCCGCCTGCGCTTTCACAACACCACCCGTTATCTGGGTGAGGCGGGCGTGGAAAACGGTCACATGGCGGTCAAAGTGACCGAAAAACTTGAGGACGAAGAGGAGGCTTAACGAATCATGGAAAGCGCACTGCAATCACAGAATCTTGACGTTGTGCTGGACGTGAAAGTCCGCGTAACCGTGCAGCTGGGCACGGCGGATCTGCCGATGCGCGAGATCGTCGAGCTGGCTCCGGGATCCATCGTGCAGCTGCACCAGGAGGCGAAGGACCCGGTGGGCCTCTTCGTTAACGGCAAGTTGGTGGCTTATGGCGAAGTCGTTGTGGTCGAGGATCACTTCGGAATCAAGATCACCGAGCTTGTGGGAGAGAGTTAACCGATGGCAGAGACGAGGCGATGGCAAGTCGGACGCGGACAGGTGCTGGCTTGTTTGAGTCTTTGGCTGTGCAGTGTCGCCGGGTCGGTGGCGGAGGAGGTTTCGGCAGACGCGACGGTTGCGCCGGCCGAGGTCAGCGAGGGCGACTATATCTTCCCGGGCAAGACGCGTTCGGAGGAAGCCGTGCGCGCCGCAGCCACGAGTGAGACGGGCGACGCACAGGGCTTTTACCTGGGACTGTTCCAGGCGTTTTTGTTTCTGACGCTGATGGGCGCGGGGGGCTTCCTGCTCGTTCAGCGCCTGCGTCAGGGGAAGGGGCCGCTCAAATCGCGCATCAACCGTGCGCTGGGTCAGGGCGAGAGCGGGCTGCGCGTGGAGGAAACGCGCATGCTTGGCAACAAGCAGTACCTGGTGGTGGTGTCGTACGCGGACAAGAAGATGCTGATTGGCGTGGGGCCCGGGCTGATCAACCACCTGTGTTACCTCAACGATAATTTCGCCGGTGCGTTTTCCGACGTCGAGGATGCCGCCGGCGAATCGGCGCCCACGGCGAGCGGTTTTTCGGCGGTGGACACCGCGCCTGCCGAAAACGCTCCGGCAACCGCGGGCAGGGCGCGGCACAACTGAGCATGTGCTGGGTGCGTTCATCGATCCGCTCACAGAGCCTCAGGATTTTTCTGATGCTGCTGTGTGTCCTGTGTGGGACGAGCGCTTGGGCGCAGACGCCGGTCGAACCGGTTCAGCCGAACCAGCCGACTCAGCCCGATGGGGGGAGCGAGGCTGCGAGCAGCGGCGGCATTTCGATTTCGATCGACGGGGGCGAGGGCAGCGACGACGTCACGGTCGGCATTCAACTGCTGGTCGTCATGACGTTGCTGACGCTGGCGCCATCGATGGTCATGCTCACGACGTGTTTCACCCGCATCGTGATTGTGCTGGGGTTTGTGCGTACGGCGATTGGCGTGAACAGTGCGCCGTCGAACCAAATCGTGATCGGCCTGGCACTCTTTCTGACGCTGTTCATCATGGCGCCGGTTTGGGAGCGTATCCACGCCGAGGCGATCACGCCGTACCTCGCTGACGAGATCCCGTCGGGCGAGGCGCTGGAAATAAGCGGCAATTACCTGAAGGCGTTCATGCTGCGTCACGCGCGCGATTCCGACCTGGAATTCTTTCTGGAAATGTCCGGCGCGGGACCGACCTTACGCGAGGATTTGCCGCTCAAGGTGGTGGTGCCGTCCTTCGTTTTGAGCGAGCTGCGCACGGCGTTTCAGATGGGCTTTTTGATCTTTGTGCCGTTTCTGGTCATCGACTTCATTGTGGCCTCCACGTTGATGGCCATGGGCATGATGATGATGCCGCCGGCGATCATCTCACTACCCTTCAAGCTGCTGCTGTTTGTGCTGGTGGATGGGTGGTACCTTGTCGTGCGATCTTTGGTTGAAAGTTTTGCGATATGAATGTGGAACTTGCGGTCGATCTGGTGCGCCAGACGTTGGGACAAGCGCTGTTGCTGGTGGCGCCGATCATGGCCACAGCGATCGCGGTGGGCGTGTTCGTGAGCTTGCTGCAGTCCGTCACGAGCATTCAGGAGCAGACGCTGACGTTTGTGCCCAAGCTGGTCTGCGTGTCGGTGGTGATTGTGCTGTCGGCCAACTGGATGCTGCACTCGCTGATGGACTTCGCGACCGGGTTGATCGGCCGCATGCCCGAACTGTCGCTCTAGCGGCGACGTTCCCTAACCACGCCGAAGCCGATGCAAATCCCGCTGGATTCGCTGCTCGTGTGGATGATGCTGGTAACCCGGCTGGGCGGGTTGCTCGGGTTCATCCCGGCGATTGGCGAACGCAACATCCCCCGCCGCGTGCGACTGGCTCTGGCGGGATTGACCGCGCTTGTTTTCGTGCCGCTGGTCCAGACGCCGGAACCCATCCCGCTGCAAGCGCCGGTCATCATCCTGCTCCTGGGCAAGGAACTGGCTATCGGCGTGTTGATGGGTTTGGCCGCGCGGATGACCTTTTACGTGATTGATCTGGCCGGGCGCATCATTGCGCAGGAAGCCGGTCTGGCGCGCCTGGACTCGTTCGACCCGGTCACCCAGACGCAGTCCACCGCGCTCACGGTGCTTTATTTCAATCTGGCCGCCGTTGCGATGATGAGCCTGGGCATTCACCACGAGATGATCGCGGCGTTCATGCACAGCTACCGGCTGGTGCCGATTGGCGTGGGCTGGCCTTCGTTCGCCGGGATCGAGTCTTTCGTGCGGACGACCGGAGAGTTGTTCGAAATCGCCGTGCGGATGGCTGGACCGATGATCGCGATCAACCTGGTCATCAACCTGACCTTCGCGGTACTCGGCAAGGCCGCGCCCAAGATCAACGTGTTCATCACCAGCTTTGCCGTGCGGGTGCTGGCGGGCTTGTGGCTGACCGGCGCGACCGTCGGGCTCATCGCCAGCTACATCATCGGCAGTCTGCAGGACACGCCGATGCGCATGCTGCGCTTTCTGGGGCTTTGACGGTAAGATCCCTTAAGGGGAAAAATCCGCCGCTTTTTGCTAAAGTTTTGGAAGGCGGAGGCGACCCAAGGCAGGCAATTCTTGCCGCTCTGGTTTGCGCAGATGAATAAGTCGTTGCTCATGAGGAACTAAGAGTACTGGCACCGCCTCTGCTTGGTTGGGGGAGTGACTGCGGCCCGCAAGGGACCAAGTCCACGCTCGCTTCCCTCATATGGCCGACACTGACAAGAGTTCGAAGACCGAAAAGGCGACGCCTAAGCGCCTGAAAGAGGCGCACCGCAAGGGCAACTTCGCCAAGGCGGCGGAGATTGGCGTGACGGCGCTGATGATTGCGGGTTCGGCGGCTTTGGGCTTCGGCGGTTCGGCAATGGCGGAGGAAACGCTGTCGTTCTCGCGCGACTGCTTCGCGGGTCTGGCCGACTTTACGCCCTCGCAGCAAAACGTGGCCTACACCTTGGGCAAGGTCGCCTACGTGACGGGCTCGGCAACTGCGCCGGTTCTGGTGGCTTGCGTATTTGCCGCCGTCCTGGCGGGGGGCCTGCAGTCGGGCTTTCGGCTGACGCCGGAGGTGCTGACCTTCAACGTCAACAAGCTCAACCCCGTCACCGGTCTTCAACGGCTGTTTTCCTCGCGCAGTCTGGTTCAGTTTGGCGTGGACCTCTCGAAGTTCGCGCTGGTGGCGGCGGTTATCTACGGGGCGATCGTCGAGGCGATGGCCGATCCGATTTTCTATGCGCCGGTGGGCATCGACCACATCTGCTGGTTTCTGGCGCACGCCTCCGCGCTGCTCATGCTGCGGCTCATCGCCGTCCTGGCGATCATCGCCTTCATCCACTACCTGATGGAGAAGCGCAAGACCACCAGCGACCTGAAGATGACCCGCCAGGAAGTGCGGGACGAGCGCAAGAACGCCGAGGGCGACCCCAAGGTGCGCAACGAAATGCGCAAGCGCGCCGTGCAGACCCTGCAGCGGCAAATGCTGGGCGAAGTGCCCAACGCCGACGTCGTTGTGACCAACCCCACGCACTACGCCGTGGCCCTGAAGTATGAACGCGGCCGCGATCTGGCGCCGATCGTTCTGGCCAAGGGAGAAAACCTCTTTGCCCGCCGGATCAAGGAAATCGCCGCCCAGCATGGGGTGCCCATGGTCGAGAACAAACCGGTGGCGCGCCTGCTCTTTCGCGCGGGCCGCGTGGGCGAGCCTGTGCCCTTCGAGCTTTACGAGGTCATCGCCAAGATCCTCTCCCACGTCTACCGCACCCACCGCTACTACTTCCACCAGCTGCGCCAGCGTCGACTGGTCACCGCCTAAGGCATTGCGATGGCCAACGAAAAAATGACGGTAGAGGTGCCCGGAGCCGGGCGATGGGGGGTGTTCCTGCGCAACACCGACCTGCTCTTCACCTTCGCGCTTTTTGGGATCATCACGCTGCTGATCCTGCCGGTGGCCCCGGTCTTTCTGGATCTGTTTCTGGCAGCGAGCATCGGCCTGTCTTTGTTGGTGCTGCTGGTGGTCATCTACCTGCGCGACCCGACAGAGTTCTCCATCTTCCCCACGATGCTGCTGGCGGTGACGCTCTTCCGGCTTGGACTGAATGTGGCCTCGACGCGTCTGATCCTCGTGGAAGGTTACGCGGGCAACATCATCCAGTCCTTTGGCGACGTGGTGGTGCAGGGCAACTACGTGGTGGGCGTTGTCGTTTTCAGCATTTTGGTGGTGATCAACTTTGTGGTCATCACCAAGGGGGCTGGCCGCATCGCCGAGGTGACCGCGCGCTTCACCCTCGACGCGATGCCCGGCAAGCAGATGGCCATCGACGCGGAATTGAACGCCGGCCTGATCGACGAGGTCACCGCGGGCCAACGCCGCCAGAAAATCCAGAAGGAAGCAGACTTCTATGGGGCCATGGACGGTGCCAGTAAGTTTGTTCGCGGCGATGCGGTGGCGGGCATCTTGATCACGCTGATCAACATTGTGGGCGGGATTGCGATCGGCGCGTGGCAGAAGGGCCTCCCGTTGATGGAAGCGATGCAGAAGTACACGCTGCTATCCGTGGGTGACGGGCTGGTCACACAAATCCCCGCGCTGATTGTCAGCGTGGGCGCGGGCATGCTGGTCACGCGCACGGCGACCGGCTCGAACCTGGGGTCGGAGATTGGCCGGCAGTTTGCGATTTATCCAAGGGCACTGGCGATTGCAGGCGGCATGATGCTGGTCTTCGCGATTGTACCGGGTTTGCCGGCGCTGCCCTTCGGTCTGCTGGGCGCGCTTTGCCTCGGCGGGGCCTGGTTCCTCGACAAGAAGGGCTTCGCGGACAAGGCCCGCAGCAGCCTGGAACTTGGCAATTCTTCGCAGCCAGCGTTGCCGGGCGGTGCCAGCGTCGCGGCGGATACCACCGAGGCGAGCAAGCCGAACCCGGGCTCGATCGAAGAACTGCAAACGATGATCGGCACGGACCGATTCGCCATCGAGCTGGGCTTCAATCTGCTCAGCCTGGCTAGCGAAGCGGACAATGGCGATTTATTGCAGCGCATCACCGGGGTGCGCCAGAAATTCGCCCGCGAGTTGGGCCTGATTGTTCCGCCGCTGGCCGTGCGCGACAACCTCGAGATGGAAGGCAATGAGTACCGTTTCCTCCTTCGCGGCAAGGAACTGGCCCGCGCCCGGCTCGAACCCAAGCGCTGGCTCGCCATGAACGTGTCCGACAGTCCGACCGAACTCAAGGGCACACCGACGGTGGAGCCGGTCTTCGGACTGGACGCGGTGTGGGTCAGCGACGACGAGCGCAAGAACGCCGAGATTCATGGCTTTACCGTGGTCGATGCCGGGTCGGTCCTCATCACGCATCTTTCGGAGGTTCTTCGGGTGCAGGCGCATCAGCTCATTGAGCGCGAGGATGTGCAGAAACTCATCGACGCCATCAAGGAGAAGAACGCAACTCTGGTGAACGAACTGCTTCCCGACCTCGTATCCGTTGGATTGATACAGCGGGTCCTGCAGAATCTCCTGCACGAGCAGGTGCCGATTCGCAACCTGACGCTCATTCTAGAGACCATCGCCGACTACGCGCCGCTGACCAAGAGCGCCGATGAGCTTTCCGAGCAGGCACGGCGCCGTCTTGGCCCGTACTTTATCCCGCAGATGAACGACGAGCAGGGGCAGCTACCAGCCCTGACCCTGGAGCCGCGTTTGGAGCAGGCGCTGGCGACGCGGGTCAAGCGCACGCAGTTTGAAGTTGGCCTGATGATGGACCCCGACCTGACCGGTCTGATTCTGGAGCAACTGGGCAGCCGCGTAAAGCAACTGACCGACGCGGGGCAGGAGGCAATTCTGGTCACCACGACCGAAGTGCGCTTGGCGTTCCGCCGCTTCTTCGAGCCGAATTTCCCACGCCTGACGGTGTTGGCCTACCAGGAAATTCCTGGGGAGACCGAAGTCCGCAACCTGGGCGTGATCGCCGCGCCTGTTCCGCGAGCGCCTGAAGTGGTGCCCAACCCGTCGGCCGCCCAGGCGGTGCCAGCCTGACTGTAACCGAATTTTGAATACGCCATGACCTCGCTCAAGGACCAACCCACCGAATCACTCGTCGGCCGTAAGTTTCGCTTCATCGTCAGCTCGGCCGAGGAGGCCGTGACGCTGATTCGGGATAACCTTGGCCCGAAGGCGCGCGTGCTGACGGTCAAGCAAGTCGATGGCCGCGGGCTGACGCGCTTTCTGAGCAGCCCCAAGCTCGAGGTCATCGCAACGATTCCCGCCGAGGCTCTGGAGGAGCCGCCCGCGGACACCGAGAGCGAGGAAGCCAAACCGCAAGGACGCCCGACGGCGCCGTCCAACCGGCTGCCGGCGGAGAATCCAGACTCTGGCGTGGCCTTTGCGCGTAAGCCCGCAAGCCCGGCCAAGGTCCGTGAGACCTTTGCCGAGTCGGCCAACCCTTCCGCGCCCGAGTCGGTTGACAGCCCTGCCCAGAACCGCCCGGCATCCCCGTTGCTGCGCGAGCCGGTAGCCAAGCAACGGCCTGTCAACGCGCTGACGGATCTGCTGCGCAAAGCTCAATTCGATGACGGGTTGCTGTCGCGGTTGGAAGATTCGCCGGAGTGGGCGCGTCTGTGCGGGTTGCCGCGCGAGCAAGCCCTGGCAGAGGTGTTTCAATGGCTGGGTCAGCAGCTGCGCGAGATTCAGGTGCCGGCACTGGGCCGCCGTATCGCTTTTTTGGGCACGCCTGGAGTGGGCAAGACCACCGCGCTTTGCAAGCAACTGGCGCAGGAAGTCTTCATCGACCAGACCGAGGACGTCAGCGTGGTGAAGCTCGACCACGAGGAGCCCAACCCCGACGACGCGCTGCGCACCTACTGCGACGTGCTGGGCCTGCCTCTGATGCGCGAGAGTGACTCGGGCGAGACCATGACCGGGTCCGGCATTGTGTTTTTCGATCTACCCGGGCTGACGCTCCGCGACGCTGCGGGTTGGCGCATGGCGCGCGAACGCCTGGATGGCGAATACGTCGACACGCGGGTGCTGGTGCTCAACGCCGCCTACGATTTGCAGTTGCTCAAGGAAGCGGTGCAGCAAGGCCATCAGATCGGTGCAACGCACCTGGTGTTTTCTCACCTGGACGAACTCACCCAGCCCAACCGGCTCTGGCCCTGCCTGCTGCGATCAGGCTTGCCCACGCTCTTTTTCAGCGAAGGCCCGGGCATCAGCGGCGAGTGCGCGCGCGATGTGTTCGCTTTCATGATGGACCGCGCCCTGCCCGCCCTCGGTGGCCGTTAACGCACGCAACTTTGTCGCATGAAAATCATCGTACGCGAAGGTAAGTTCCTCCTGGCACTCGGCGGTTTCGCTGGGTTCATGGTCAGCTTTTTTGGCACCATGGTGGGCGGGGGCGAGGCCATCGTGGCGCTGCGGAACGGCTCCATCGGCTGCCTGATCGGCTTCTTCCTGTGCAAGGGTGCGATGATCGTCGTACTGCACAACATGCAGGCGGTGCTCGAGCGCAAGTACCGCGAGCGCATGCGCCAGGCGCGCGAAGAGGCCGAACGCGTGGCCGAAGAGGAGGCCGCCGTGGCCGAGCGCGCTGCCGCCGAGGCCCTCGGGCAAGTCGCCAGCCGTCTGCGCCCGAATGAAGCCGCCGATAACCAAGCTGGCGAAGCGCAGCCGCAAACCCAGGCTCAACCGGTCGGCGCCGAGCTGTGAAGCAATCTTTTTAACTACTGGTTTCTGATACTCCCAAAGAAGGTATAGAATGGCAACGACAACCGAAAAGAAGGCGTCTGCTGCGCAGTCGACATCTCCCGATGCCGGACGCAGCCGCCAGGCCGCCAAGGCCTACGACAAGCAGGCCAAGGAAAAACGCGAGCCCCGCTGGGACCTCGTGGAAAGCTACCTGCCGCTGGTCAAATCGATCGTCTCGCGCATGCGCATCTACTTTCCCTCGCACATCGATCCGGAGGACATCTACTCCGTCGGGGTGAGCGGGCTGATCACCGCCTCGCGCAACTTTGATCCGAAGAAAGGCCACTCCTTTGGCAACTACGCTTCGCTGCGCGTGCGCGGTGCCTTGCTGGACGAACTGCGCCGCATCGACTGGATGCCGCGGATTGACCGCATCAATGCCAAAAAGTACCGCAAGGCCGTCGAGGAACTGGAGCAGCGCCTGAATCGCGAAGCCTCCGACGAGGAGATTTGCAAGGAACTGGGCCTGACCAAGGAGCAGCACGAGCGTATGCGCGAGCAGCGCCGCTCCATCTACATGGTGCCGCTGGACTCCGCGCCAACCTCCGACGACCCCGAGTCGCCCTCGCTGCACGACGCCATTTCCGACGCCACCCAGATGAACGGCCGCGACGTGGCAGAGGACAACGAAACCCTGGAACTGCTGCGCGAGCGGCTGAAGGAACTGCCTGACACCCCTCGGCGTGTGCTGACGATGTACTACTTGCAGGGCATGCGCCTGGCCGAAATCGCCGCCGTCTTCAACCTGACCGAATCGCGCATTTGTCAGATTCACTCGCAGGCGATCGTGGGACTGCGCGGCTATTTGAAGCGCATGATTAACAAGTAGGCCCGCGCGGGCGACTTACATCGAGGCGGGTTACGCTCTCCGCCGTTTTGCCATGCTCCTCATCGTCGGATTTCTGGTTGTCCTCCTCTCGACCCTTGGCGGGTTTATGATCGCCGGGGGCAACCCGATTGTGCTCCTGCACATTTCGGAGTTCGTGGTGATCGGGGGCATCTCCGTTGGCGTTTTGATGATCGCCAGTCCGCCCAGCGTGGTGAAAGCGCTGATGGGCGACATCAAGGGCAGTTTCTCCGGTCACGCCGCCGGCAAGGACGACTTCATGGACCTGCTCAAAATGCTGTATGAGATTTTCATGATCGGGCGGCGCAACGGCCTGATAGCGCTCGATGAGCACGTTTCCGATCCCACCAACAGCAGCATTTTTCAGCGCTACCCCAGCATCAGTCACGAACCCGAGCGCATTCAATTTTTGTGCAACGCCTTGCGCCCGATCATTGACGGCAAGATCAAGCCCGACCAATTGGAGGACATCCTCGAATCCGAGATCGAGGCCAAGGAAGAGCAGGCGCACGGCCCGGTGGGCGTGCTGAACCTGGTGGGCGACTCGCTGCCAGGTATCGGGATCGTCGCCGCCGTGCTGGGTATCATCAACACGATGGGCGCAATTTCCGAAGGTCCGGAGATGGTGGGCTACAAGGTGGCTGCGGCGCTCACGGGAACCTTCCTCGGGGTCTTTGGCGCGTACGGCTTTATCAATCCGCTGTGTAAGCGCATCACCTTCAACCACCGTTCGCACTTTCAATATTTTGGCGTGATGTCGAAGTCCGTCTCTGGATTCGCCAAGGGCCTGGCGCCGTTGATGGCCATCGAGATTGCCCGGCGCACGCTGGATGCGGAGATGCAGCCCGAAGCCGAAGAACTGGAGCAAATCCTCAAGGCGCTGGGTGGCGCGAAGTAACCGGTTTTCTGTAAGATGGGTCGGCGGAAAAAGAAAAAAGAGGAGCACCACGGGGGCGCTTGGAAGGTCGCTTACGCCGACTTCGTCACGGCGATGATGGCTCTCTTCATGGTCTTGTGGATCTGTGCGCAAGACGAAGAGATCGTTATGGCCACCTCGCGCTATTTTCAGAATCCCTTTGATGTTCCACAGACCAGTGGCGAAGGTCTTCTGGATTTTTCCCAGGGCAGCCCCGCTCAGGCGAGCATCTCCGAAACCGCTCCCGGCGGCCGCAGCCGAATCAACCTGGCCATGCTTGAGGAGATTGCCGACGAGTTCTACAAGCTCATGAACGTCAACCAGGACGAGTCCGACAAGCCCGTCCAGATCGACGTGACGCAGGAAGGTTTGCGCATCACCCTGTACGATCGCCCAGGTAAGCCGCTTTTTCGCCGGCACACCGCTGAGTTTACCACCTGGGGCCATTTCGCCGTGCAGAATCTCTCCTGGCTGATGGACCGCTACGAGCTGCGTGTGCGCATCGACGCGTATACGCCGGCAGGTTACCCGGTCATCTCGGAGGATTATGGCGTGTGGGAGTTGACCGCCGACCGGGCCAACGCCACGCGGCGTTTGCTGGAGCACTTTGCCCTCGACCCGGAGAAGGTGTCGCAGGTGAGCGGTTACGGCGACCGTCACGGTTTGCCGGGCGTCCTGCCGGACGATCCCTCCAATCAGCGCATTGAGCTGAGCCTGGAAGTACTCGAAACCGGAAAAGTCAGCTACTAACCCTCGTACCGATGGAAGAGCTTGCCAAAGCCTGCGCGAACGCTGCCAGTCCCCGCCGTCCCCTGGTTCAGCCCAGTGGGTTTGCCTCGATGGGACAGCACCTTGCGCGGCCTAAGTCACGGCCGGAGGCTCAAGTGGAGCCTGAGGTGATCCACGCCGATCCAGACGATCCGGAGGCTCCGGTGGTTGAGGTTATCAGCGAGGATAATCGGGTCCGCCGTATCCGAATCACGTATGCGCAAGGCACGCGCCAGCTCGATCTCGAGTTGGATGGCGAATGAATGCGGCCTGCCGAGTCGCCTCGGGTGTTTTGAGTCATGCAGTCGGGTCTTTACCCGATGCACGAAGGACACATGTTCTTTACGCGCTTTACATTTGCGGGGAAGGGGCCGGGGCAAAGACTGCCGTCGAGCATGGGTGAATGTCTTTAAGCTGCTGATTTACAGCTGATTAAAGCACATGGCATTGCTGCTGCTCAGTCAGCGGCATGAACGTAGGCCTGTACCAAGGGGCGGCATCGCTCGACAGCCTGGAGCAGTGGCAGAACGCCTCTGCGCACAACCTTGCTTTTGCCTCCGCCGCTGGCTTCAAAAAAGCGGGCGTGGCCTTCAACGCGGTTGAAGCGGGTGCGCTGCCCTCGGTCACAGGCCGCAACTTCGAGCAGGTCATGGGCGGACTCACCCCGGAGGGCTTCACCGAGATTATCCACACGCAGGGGCCGATCATCCACTCGGGCCGGCCGACGCACGCAGCGCTGCAGGGCGACGGATTCTTTGAGGTGGAGGACGTCAACGGCGATGCACTCTACACGCGCGACGGTCAGTTTCTAGTCAATCACGAAGGACGCCTGGTCACCAAGAGCGGGCTTTCGGTGATGGGGCAGGGTGGTCCCATTCAGTTGGTGCCTGGCAACGGCGAGCTGCACTTTGACGACAAGGGCAACGTCTTTCAGGGAGACACCCAGATCGGCAGCCTGAAGATTTCGACCATCGACCGCATGGACCAGCTGGTTGCGCGCGGGACGGGCTTCGCACTGCCGGCAGGCTCGGACGCGGTCGTCTCTGCGCTGCTCGAAGCGAACGTGGTGCCCAGTGCCCATGAAGGCAGCAACGTTTCTCCAGTCGAGGAGATGATCAAGATGATCCAAGTTTCGCGCACCTACGAAGCCAGCCAGAAAGTCATCCAGTCCTACGATGATCGCTATCAGGATTCCATCTCTGCATTGGGGCTGTAGTCAATTTTTGAATACGATTTCACATCCCTCTCCCTCGCCTCAACCTCAAGCAAACCGCGCATGAATCTTTCCCTTTACTCGTCGGCCACTGGCATGGAAGCCCAGCAGCTGAACCTCAACGCGATCTCCAACAACATCGCCAACGTCAACACGACCGGCTTCAAGAAGAGCAAGCTGGAGTTTCAGGACCTGCTCTACCAGCAGCTGCGCCAACCCGGCACGGAGGTGGGCAACGGCAATGTGCGGCCTTCGGGTGTCGCCGTGGGCAATGGCGTGGAGGTGGTGTCCACGACCAAGGTCTTCACCCAGGGCCAGCTGACCCAGACTGCCAAAGAGACCGATGTGGCCATTGAAGGCGTCGGCTTTTTTGAGGTCGAGCTGCCGGACGGTTCCACCGCCTACACACGCGACGGTGCCTGGAAAGTCGATGCCAACGGGCGCATCGTGAACAACGACGGCTACCCGATCTCCGGACTGTCCAACCTGCCTTCGGACTACCTCGACTTCGCCATCGCCCCCGGTGGGCAGGTGACCGTGCGCAGCCCCGGCGGTCAACAGAGCTTCAACATTGGCATGGTACGTTTTGCCAATCCTGGCGGATTGCGATCACTTGGCGGCAACCTCTATCAGGAGACGCCTGCCAGCGGCACTCCGGAATCCGGCAATCCGGGCGACAACGGCTTCGGCCAGCTGCGCCAGGGATTTTTGGAGATGTCCAACGTCAACGTCGTTCAGGAGATGGTGGACATGATCGTGGCCCAGCGTGCCTACGAGATCAATTCCAAGGCCATCCAGACCAGCGACGACATGCTTTCACGCGTCACCCAGCTCAAACGCTGATTCCGATTCCGTCCTTTCATGATGCTGCTTTTCAAATCTTCCAAACTGCGCCTGCTGACGCTGAGCGGATGCCTGTGCATCGGCGCGCACGCCGACCTGGGCTCGCTGCTGGAGCCGATCGAGCAACCGGTCCCGCCAGTGACGAAGGCGCCTCGCGTCACGTCGACGCAGCCGGAGCGCCCGGAGCTGCCAGCGCTGATTGACACCCGGGTAATCACCGAGCGCCTCGGGCTGCTCCTGCAGGCACGCTTCAACGAGCCCGGCAAACTCAAGCTGAGCTTCTTGAAGGCCTGGCGCCCCCTGCAGCCGCGCACGGGCGACTGGCACGTGGAGATCACAGAGTATCCGGCTGCCGGGCTCACCAGCAGCTTCCTCCTCGCCTTCAAGCTGGAGGTAGACGGACAGGACGCCGGGAGCTTTCGCCTGCCGGTGCGTGCGCAGTTGTGGCGCGAAATTTTCTTTGCCCGTCGCACCCTCAATACGGGCACGGTTGTGGCCGAAGACGAGCTGATGATCCGTGAGGTCGACCTGCTGGACATGCACAACCCGTCGGTCGCGGCCACGGCTGACCTGCGCGACTTCGAGATGGTCCGGACCGTGGCGGCGGGACGGCCGCTGCTTTGGCGGGACGTCAAAACCATTCCTTTGGTGCGCGAAGGCGAGGTGATCGAGGCCGTCTGCGACGATGGCCTGCTGCACATTTCGATGAAGGCAGTGGCGCTGGAAGACGGCGGCCGCGGCGACTTCATCCGCGTACGCAACCTGCAAACCAAAAAAGACATTCAAGCCGAGGTCATCGATGACAAGAAAGCGCGTGTCCATTTCTAGGGTCGCCCTCGGGCTGCTTCTTTCGCTCGCCGTGTCGGGTGCTCCGTTGTGCGCGCAGTCGCTCTGGATGAGCGCCGGCAACACCGAGCGCAGCATGTATGCCGACCCCAAGGCGGCCCGCCGGGGCGACATCCTGACGGTCATCGTCAGCGAGACCAGCAATGTGGTGACGACCCTGCGCCTGGATACAGACAAGGATGCCTCGATCCAGAACCAGGTCTCGCAGTGGCTCTTTTCCACCGCGGCCAGCGGCTTCGGCACACACAACGGTGAGCTGCCGGCGACCAACATCACCGGCGACAACGAGTACAGCGGCGGCGGCGAGATCTCCAACAGCCAGACGCTCACGGCCACCCTCACCGTCGTGGTGATCGACCAGCTGCCCAACGGCGTGCTGGTGGTCGAGGGCAGCCGCGCCATCTCCACTTCGGGCGAAACGATCTACGCGGTCTTCCGTGGGTTGGTACGCCCGGCCGACATCTCCGCCAGCAACCAGATCAACTCCGACCGCGTGGCGGATGCCCGCCTGGAGTTTCTAAATGCCGGCGCCCTGACCGAAGCCCAGAAAAAGGGCTGGCTCCTGCGCTTCAACGATCGCGTCAACCCCTTCTGAGGCTACTGCCTCACTGCTTTTCGCTCGGTCCAACGCCATGCCCGCTTTGTATCTCCAAACGCTCTACCGTTGTTTTCCCGGTGCCTTGTTGCTGGTGTTGCTGCTGTGCGGCCTCGTGCTGGCCCAGGGCCAAGCCGAAGGTTCACGCATCAAGGATCTGACTGATGTCAGTGGGGTGCGCCCCAACCAATTGACGGGGCTGGGCCTGATCACGGGCCTGGCCGGGACGGGCGACAGCCAGATCGATTTTCGCGATCAGGCGGTGGCCAACATGCTGCTGCGCTACGGGCTGACGGTCGACCCCGACTCGATCAAGACCGACAATGTCGCCGTCGTCATGATCACGGCCAACATCCCGGCGTTCGCCCGTCCGGGTGCGCAGATCGACGTGACGGTGTCCGCCTTGGGCGATGCCGAAACCCTGCAGGGCGGTACGCTCTTGCAAACGCCGCTGGTCGGTGCCGACGGGCAGGTCTACGCCGTGGCGCAGGGGCCCATTGCCATTGGCGGCTTTCTGCAAGGCGTTGGTGGTCCCGGAGGTGCGACCGTGCAGCAGAACCACCCGACCGTCGGCATGATTCCCGGCGGCGCGATTGTGGAGCGTGAGGTTCCGATGCGCCTGGGGGCCAACAACGCGCTTGAATTCATGTTGCTCAACCCCGACTTCACGTCCGCGGTCCGCGTGGCCGAGGCGATCAACACCAGCTTTCCCGGCGCCGCCGACCCGATTGACTCGACGATCGTGCGGGTCAACATCCCGCTGGAATTCGCCAACGACGTCCCGCAGTTCGTCTCCGCGATTGGCCAGATCGACGTCGAGCCCGACTTGACCGCCCGCGTGGTCATCAACGAAAAGACGGGGACCATCGTGGCCACTTCCAACGTGCGCATCTCCACGGTCGCGGTCAGCCACGGCTCGCTGACCATCACCATCGCGCGGCAGGAAAATGTCTCCCAACCCGGGCCGCTGAGCGAGGGCAGCACCGAGGTGACCGAGTCGACCAACGTCACTGTTACCGAGGTGCCGGGCGGTTTCCAGGTCCTGCCCGGCTACCCGACGATCGAGCGGCTGACCACCGCGCTCAATGCCTTGGGCGTCTCCACCCGCGAGATGATGTCCATCCTGCAGTCGCTGAAGAAAGCCGGCGCGCTGCAGGCCGAACTCGTCCTGAACTGACTTCGCTAGCCTGCCATGGAGATCAACCCAACCAGTTTGTCCTCGGCCCAGCCGCTTCTGGATTCGGCCCAGCTGAAGTCCATGACCGTGGACGGTGCGCTGACGGTGTCGCAACAGGAGGCTGAGGCCGCGCGCCAGTTTGAAGCCGTCCTCTTGCGCCAGATCAGCAAGAACGCCTTCCAGCCCTTGTTCTCAGGCGCGATGGGCGGGGGCAGCGGCGGCGCGGTCTACGAATACTTTCTCACCGATGCCATCGCCCAGGGCCTGAGCCAGGGCGGCGGTCTCGGTATCGCTTCGGTTATCCAGCAACAGCTCAGCCGCCCGGAAGCGGCCTCTGAATCTTCCACTCCGCCGCAATCATGATCGAAACCTTGACCCAGAACGACCGCGCCGAACACCTCGTGGAACTGCTGCGCAGCGAGCTTGAGGGCTACGGCGCGTTGCTGGCCCTGCTCAACCAGCAGCAGAGCGAGATCCTCGAGCGCCGTCCCGAAGCGTTGACCGAGCAGGTGGTCGTGGTGGACGAGGCCAGCGAACGTGCCGCGCGCCGGCGCCACGAACGCGAGGACTGGGTGCGCGCGTGTGTGCTGGAAGCCGGTCTGGAGGAAGAGGCTTCGGTTCACGAGTGGCTGCCGTTTTGCCCGGTCGCCAGTCGCCCCTTGGTGGAGGGACTGGTCGACGAGATCAACCGCACGCTGGATCGCTCGCAGCAGCGTGCCCGGCAAAACCAAATCCTGCTGGCCCGCGCGATTCAGACCATTGAACAGATCGTGCGCTTGATTCAGCCCGACGCCGGCACGCGCACCTACTCGCGCAAGGGCCAGATGAATCAGCGCGGTCCCGTTCACGGCGGCGGTCGCATCCTGGGCACCGTCTAGGGCCTCTTAATCCATTCGCCATGTCCGGACTCTTTTCAGCTTTAAGCACGAACGCCCGCGCCTTGCAGGTTCACAGTCTGGGCGCGGAAGTGACGGGCAAGAACCTGGCCAACGTCAACAACCCCGAGTACGCCCGCCAACGGCCCAACATCACCAACCTGGGCTCGGTCCAGACGGAGTTCGGCTCGATGAGCATGGGCCTGACCGTGGAGGGCCTCAGCCACAGCCGCGACCGCCTGCTGGATGCCGCGCTGCTACGCGAGATTGGCCTGCAGAGCGCCCTGCAGGCCGAGTACGACACTGCCCGGCAGTTGGAGACGGCACTAGGAGAGTTGATTGACCGATCCGACGCCACCAGCTCCGTCGAGAACAGCAGCGATTCGGCCCTCAACCCCGGCCTTACCGGAGCCATCAATCGCTTCTTCAACGCGCTGGACGAGGTCGCGGCCAGCCCGACCGATCCAGTGCAGCAAAGCCTGCTGCTGGAAAAGGCCCAGGCGTTGGTCGATGAATTTCGCAGCGCCGACGCACGCATCGATCAGGCCATCGCCGACGGCACCACGATCATTCAAAATGACGTGGACCGCGTGAACGCGATCTTCACCGAGATCGCCAATCTCAACCGCCAGATCAAGCGCTTTGAGCTGCATCAGCCCGAGTCGGCGGTGGACTTGCGAGACAAGCGCCAGGCCGCGCTCGAGGAACTGTCCGGGCTGGTCGACTTCAAGACCATTGGCAGCGACGGCGACATGCAGATCGTCCTGACCCAGGTGGGCACGGGCGCGGACCTGCTGGCGGTCGACGGGCAGGACGTGGTCGACACCTTGAACTTCGTCAGCGTAGGTACTTACCAATTGGGCGGACAAAATGTTTCACTGTCGCGCGGCAGCATTCTGGGCACCGGCCGGGTCCTCACCGGGCAAGCCGCCGAAACGGCCGCGCAGATCGACGAGCTGGCCGCCGAACTGGTCACCCGCGTCAACGCCGCGTACAACCCCGGCGGCGATCCTGATTTCGACTTCTTCAGCTTTGCGGGCACTTCCGCGCAGAACATTGCCTTGGACAGCGACCTGGCGACGAATTTCCGCACGAGCGAAACTGGCGACGCTAGCGACGCCACCCTGATCCTCAACACGGCCAAGCTTGCCGAGGCCGACGTGGTCTTCGCGCCGGTGGCGGGGGCCAGCTTTACCGGGGGCTTTGGCGAGTACGCGGCCAACATCGCCGCCGAGGTCGGCTCGGCCACCCTCAGCGCACAGAACCAACTGGAAACGCAGACTCTCGTCACCGCCGAGGTGCGCACCCAGCGCGATTCGGTGTCGGGCGTCTCGATGGACGAGGAGGTGGCGAACCTGGTGAAGTACCAGCGCGCTTTCCAGGCTTCCGCCCGCGTGATTTCCGTCATCGACAGTCTCTTGGAGACCGTCGTCAACCTCAAGCGCTAGAGACTCTGGCGCAGCCACCTTGATCCACTTTTGCCATGCGCGTGCCTGACAGCAGCTATTACAACATGCTCCTGCCGCAACTGGAGCGCCTCAACGCCAAGCAGATCAACCTGCAGAACCAGGCTGCCACCGGGCAGCGTGTGTTTCGCGCGTCGGAGGATCCGGCCGCGGTCGGTCGGGCGCTCGAGTTGCAGGGCGAGAAGGACCAGATTCAGCAGTTCGCCCGCAACATCTCGCGCGGCGAGGCCGTCAGCAACGCCTCCTTCAACAGCATCGAGGGCATGCAGGAGATTCTGCTGCGCTCCGACGAAATCGCGGTCAAAGCAAACGGCCTGACCTCCAAGGACGGTTTCCCGGCCTACGCCATTGAGGTCGACAAGATGCTGGAGGATTTCGTCAACCTCGCCAACAGCACCTACCTGGGCGAGTACCTGCATGCGGGCACCGCCACGCAAACCGCGCCCTTTGAAGTGACCCGGACGGGTCCAGACGGCCAGATCGATTCCGCGACCTACGTGGGCCACGCGGACAACCTGCCCACCTTCCGCATCACCGAAACCCAGGACTTTTCGCCCTTCTCGCGCACCAGCACCAACGCCGCCATGGTCGATGCCATGGACAACCTGATGGCGCTGCGTCAGGCCCTCAGCGACGAGGACGTTCCGGCCATTCAGGCCGCACAGCAGGCCATCCGCACACAAGAAGATGTGCTGATCGAAGAGATGTCGCTGATCGGCTCGCGGCTGACCACACTGGAGATCGTCGGCAAGCGCAGCGAACAGGCCTTTTACAATTACGAGACGACCATCTCCGACAACGTCGACGCTGACCTGACCGAGACCCTGGTCCAGCTCAACAGTGCCTCTATCGCCTACGAAGCGGCCCTGCAGAGCGGCGCGCAGATCATGAACCTCTCGCTGCTCAATTACATCTAGAACGCTCTCGTGGGTAACAGGCCCGTAAAAAAAGCCCTAAAGCTCGGGGGGCCTTTTTCCGAGTAGTAGCGTGTGGCTACCGCAGACATCGAACCCACCAGCGCGGCACTCGACACCAGTATCGTCGAGTTGCCCGAGGGAATCATTGGCTTCCCCGAACTCAAGCGTGCGGAAGTCATTTTCAGCGAGGCTGAGCTGCCGTTCCTGCGCCTGCGCGACACCGACCCGGGCGGATTGACCCTGCTGGTGGTTGAGCCCGGACCGTTGGTCGTCGGGTACCAGCCCGAGATTCTCGACAACGACCTGGAGTTTCTCGCCATCGACAAACCCGAGGATGTGCTCCTGCTGAACATCGCCACTATCCATGAGCGCGACAGCGTGGCGGTGACCCTCAACCTGGTCGGCCCGATCGTGGTCAACCGTCGTACGCGCCAGGCGCGCCAGGTCGTCATCGGTAACTTTCAGAACTACTCGGCCCGTCACAAGCTCTTCGAGAGTGAGGGACAGGACAGCTGATCCAGGGGTCGGCGCTCAGGGGTTCGTCCACACTTCAGGCACATCCACGCAAGGTCGTTCATGCTCGTGCTCTCACGCAAAGTCGAGGAAGCCATCGTCATCGACGGTCGCATCGAGATTCAAATCACGAAAGTGGAGGGCGACGTGGTGAAGGTTGGCATCAAGGCGCCACGGGAAATCTCGGTCTACCGCAAGGAACTCTACGATTCCGTGCGCCAGAGCAACGAAGAGGCTGTGGCCGCCACCCGCCAGGGACGCTTTCCGCGGCGCGCTCCGGGTGCCCGCAAGGGGGCCTGAAGCCGACAGCCGGCTGGCTCCGGCAGCGCCCTTCTCCACTAGGGAGCGGTTATCATCAGCAGCGTTAATTGTAAGCGCAGCTAATACGGATACTTAGCAATCTTTTTACCCGCCGCGCGATAAGGCCAACGCAGTATCCGTCGATGTAAGAGCGTGCACGGCCACGCTTGCTGTAGCTACGCCGACGCCATCGAAACCTGACCGAACTCCTTCACAATGAATCTGGGTACCAAGATCATCGCCAGCGCCGTGGGTGCTGTCGCCCTCACCACCACCGTCGCCCTCTTTGTCCAGAGCGATGTCATTCACGACCTTGGGGTGGGGCTGCTGCACAACGAGATGCGCGCCGTCCTGATCGAAGCCGAGTCCGTGCGGGATTCCTTCTCCGAACTGGCCCAGGCCAATGCCTTCGACATCGAGCACCTTTCCAAAGAACTCGACCAGGCCGGGGGCGATTACCGCTCGACGAACTTCTACAAAACCGTCCCGGTTGTGGCGGCCTGGCGCGGCTTGGAAGAGGTGGCCGAGGAGGAGGACTTCACCTTCCGCGTGGTGCGTGAGAGCCCGCGCAACCGCGACAACAAGCCCGACGCCTTTGAGTCCGAGCTGCTGCAGCGCTTCGAGCAGGGCGAGAAGGAGATTTTCATCGAGCGCGACGACATCAACGCCGTCACCTACGCGCGCCCGGTCTACATCACGCAGGACTGTCTCTTTTGCCACGGCGACCCCGCCAACAGCCCCACCGGCGATGGCAAGGACATCCTCGGCTTTGCCATGGAGGATTGGGACGTGGGCGACATGCGCGGCGCGTTCATCCTCACCAGCGACCTCGATCGCATCGACAGCGTGGCGCAAGCCGGCATGTGGCGGGTCCTCCTTTGGGCCGTCCCGGTTGTGTTGATCATTTGCGGCGGTTTGTTTGTGCTGGTGCGCAAGGCGGTGACCCTCCCGCTTGGCCGTGCGATCGACGATTTGAACACGGCTTCCGACCAGTCACACGCGGCCACTTCGGAAATCTCCAGCGCCAGCTCCTCGCTGGCCAACAGCTGCTCCGAACAGGCCGCCGCGCTGGAAGAAACCCGTGCCTCCGTCGATGAAATCTCCGGGCTGGCCGGCCGTAACAGCGACAGTGCGCGCAAGGCCCTGCAACTGGCCGAGCAGGCCAGCGACGTTGCCCGCGAAGGCTCCAGCGGCATGGAGGAGATGAATGAGGCGATGCTCGCCATCAAGGACTTCTCCGACCAGATCGCCAAGACCATGAAGACGATCGACGAGATCGCCTTCCAGACCAATATCCTGGCGCTCAATGCGGCCGTGGAAGCGGCTCGCGCGGGCGAAGCCGGGGCCGGTTTCTCGGTGGTGGCCGATGAGGTGCGTGCGCTGGCGCAGCGTTCGGCTCAGGCGGCGCAGGATACCTCCTCACTGCTGACCGAGGCCAGTGCCCGTAGTGAACACGGGGTGACTCTTTGCTCCAGTGTGCGCGAAAAAATCGAGCGCATCGTGGAGACGGTCTCCACCGTCAATGAATTTGTGACCTCTGTCACGCAGGCCAGCGACGAGCAGTCGACCGGTCTGAACGAAGTCGTTCAGGCGGTTGCGCAGGTCGACAGCGCCACGCAAACCAACGCGGCCAACGCCGAGGAAACCGCCTCGGCCTGCTCCGAATTGGAGGCGCAGATTGAGTCGCTGCGCGGTGTCGTCGGCGGCCTGGTTGGCATCATGAATGGTGGCGGTGCCAAGGCCGTGCAGCCCAACGTGGTGTCTGCCGGTGGCGGCGACCCGTCCGGCTTTAGCCTGCGACCCGAAGCACCGGCCCCCTCCACCAGTGAGTTGACCCTGCCGCAGCGCCAGGAAAGCGACGCCTTCGTGGTGGGCGGCTGGAAAAACTAGCGCAGCGCGGACCGACAGAGAGGGCCTGAGGGCGCGGCGCCCAAGCGCTTCGTTTGGAGCGTCTTGCGCTTCAGTTAGGGGGACTGACGGACGATTTTAACGCCGTTAAGCTCTCCCCTGGCATGCCCCTGAAACTCATCGGACGACAAGCGGAACTCGACCACCTCATGCATGAGGTCGGGCACGGTGCTTCGCCGGGCTCGGCCCCGCCGGTGACGAGCATTGTCGGTCCAGAATCCATCGGAAAGAGCACCTTTCTCGACGCGATCTGGCAGCGCTTCAACGACTTGCAGATCCCCGCGGTTTGCCTGCGGCCCCCCGTCGTGGAGGGCACCGGGGACGCGCGGGCCTGGCTGCAGGATCTCACGCAAACGCTGAAAGCCAGTCACCCGGCCCTGCACGGGCGGTTGACGCAGTTCCGTCACGCCTTCAGCCAGCGCCTGGCCCAAATCGACCACGGCACGCAAGCGCCCTTTGGCACCAACCGCCAGGAAATGGCGATGCTGGAGTGGTGGACCCGCGAGCTGCACCGCTTTTGCACCGACCGCGAGGAAGATGACGGACGGCTGCCGCTGAAGGTGCGCCTGGTCTGGCTGATCGACGAATTCGAGCGCTGGCCGGCGGCCCAGGAAAAGTGGTTTACCGAGTACATGGCACCGGTGTTCGCGGAGTTCCGGCTGGCGTGTGACCTGCACTTTTACACCAGCCTGGAAAAGCCGCCCACCTTGACGAGCAATTTCGCCAGCTTCTGGGTTGGCGTCGCACAGGTGGGCAAGGTGATCGAACTCAAGCCGTTCACGACGGAAGAGGTCTCTGGTTTCATTGAGGAAGCCGGCATCACCGACCTCGACGCCAAAGCGCTTTTCGAGCAAACGCAGGGCAACCCCGGAAAGATTCACCAGATTCTGGAGCAGCGCCGCACTACTCAGTTGGAAACCGATGTCGGACAGGTCGAGCGCCTCTTCAAGGGCCGAACCAACGAGGAACGCGAGTGGATGCTCTGGGCCGCGCACCTTCGCTGGATCAGCCGCGAGTTCCTGCGGTTTTTTGGCGGTAAGGCAGCGGGCGATGCCGCGTTTGCCTGCCTCAAGCTGCGGCTCGAGCTGGGCCTGACGCCCTTCAACGGAGGCTACCAGGTCAACGCCGAAGTGGCCGAGGCCCTGTGCGCCTGGCAGCAGATCCGGCATCCCGAGTCGTTCGAGCGCCTGCAACGTCGCGCGCGGGTCTGCACCGATTTGTTTGAAATCGTTGGCAGTACGCCGGATCTCGAGGTGCTCTCCTTGCTCTCCCGCTTCCGCTTTTTCAATCACAAGCTGTTGCAGCAGCTGTTGCCCGGCGACAGCCGAACCGTTCGCGCGTTCACCGTCGAGCATCCCGAATACTTTTTTGAGACGGACAACAACCTTGCTGTCGCCGATACCTTTCGCACCCAGTTTCGTGAGTACAACGCGCTGGTGGCCCACCCGCAGGAACGCGAGCTCAAGCGTAAGATCGAGGCTGCCTGGAACGATCGCCGCGACGCCGTCCTGCGTGAAATGCACGAGATCGAGGATCACATCAAACGCGATGAGAAAGCCCTCGACGAGATCAGCGTCGAACTGAGCAAGATGAAGCAGGATGACCGCGTGCGCCGTTTCGATGGAAACGACGAGGCGACACCCAAGGTGAAGGTGCAGTTCTCCGCCGAAAAAAAGTCCGGCAGCGCATTTTCTGGTCTGTGCGTGGCCGGTATCGTCTCCACGGTTTTAGGTATATTCTTCCTTTATCTGGGCATCCTTTTTACCGATCAGTTTTCCATGACCTACTGTGCGTTGGGGGTGATGTTTGTGGGTGGTGGGATCACCTTGCCACAGGCCCGCTTGCCCAAGACACGCACGGTCACGATGAGCGCCGTCCGGCCCAAAGCTCAGGCCAAGCCCAAACGCCCCAGTGACTCCAATCAACGCCTGCTCAACATGAAGCTGACCAATCTCGAGAACAAACGCTCCCTGACCATCGAGTCGCTGGCTCGCCAGCGCCAACGCTTCTCCGAATTGGACGGCATTCTCTGCGAGCCTTACGTGGATTGAGCGCACGCTCGGGGCAGGCAGCAGGGCAACATTACTCAGGGGAAAGCGGGACGTGGGCGGAGCACCATCGATTGGCGGCATTTTTACACAACGGATTGTGGTCGGCGTGGGCGACCAGGCCGTATCCAACAACGCCACGGCAACGGTCAGCACCTATGCCTTGGGCTCGTGCGTGGCCGTAACGACTTTTGACAAAAGCACGGGCGTGGGCGGCATCCTCCATGTCATGCTGCCGGAGTCGAAGCTGTCGCCCGACAAGGCACGCAACCAGCCGGCGATGTTTGCCGACACCGGCCTGCGCGTGTTCTTCCGCGGACTGCAGGGCCTGGGGGCGAACACCCGCCAGCAAAAGATCGTGCTGGCCGGCGGCGCCGCCGTGCTCAGTGGCAGCGACAGCTTCAAAATCGGCGAGCGCAACATTGCCAGCGTGCGCAAGATCCTCGCCGGTGCGGGCCTGCGGGCGATCGCCGAAGACGTCGGCGGCACCACCAACCGAACCCTGCACCTGTCGCTGTCCAACGGCAGGCTGGAGATCAAGCAGCCCTCGGGCAGCCGCTACCTGGAGATGGCATGACACTCGACGAACTCATCGCACAAACCCAACGCCTGCTGCCCAGTCCGCAGGTGCTGCCGCGCTTGCTCACCGTACTCGAAAGCGACGATGCCAACGCCTGGGACATCGTCGAACTGGTCAAACTCGACGCCGCCCTGACCACGCAGGTGCTCGCACTGAGTAATAGCGCCTACTACGGTTTCTCCACCTCCAGCACCGACCTGGAGGAGGCGATCAACCGCCTGGGGTTTCGCGAATTGTACAAGCTCGTCAGTCTGATCCTGTGCAAGAAGCTGATCGGCAGCGGCGGCCTCGATACCTATTTGCTCGACGAGGGTCAGCTGTGGGAACACTCGCTGGCGGTCGCGCTCGCCGCCGAGAGCATCGCGGGCATGGCAGGTGAGAATCCCTCTTTGGCGTACACCGTGGGATTGATGCATTGCATCGGCAAGCTCGCCATCAACCAGCTCGGGGCCGATTTGTACGAAGCCGTGTACGAGAAAATCGAGACCGAAGGGCTGACCATGCTCGAAGCTGAAAACGAGGTGCTCGGTTTCGACCACGCGGAAGCTTCCGCCGCCCTCCTTAAGCACTGGAAATTTCCCGACGAAGCTTTTCTGCCCATCGCGCATCAGTATGCACCGGCCAAGGCCACGGACTTCGCGGGCATGACCTCGGTTCTGCATGCGGCGGTCTATGCAGCGGCGCTCATCGGGGCCAACCACGGGCGCGACGCCTGGGCTTTTCATTTGGATGAGGGCGCGCTGAAACGGGCTCGCCAGACGTCCGATTCCATACAGCAGGTGGTCATCCAGGTCGTCGACCGGCTCGACCAGGTGAAGGGCCTCATCCAGGTACAGCGCTGATTGCACATGAGCCCAGCTTGGCCACCATGCTTATTTCACGCAAAAAGCCTCCGACGACTCCGGGCCTGCCTGAAGGTTTGAGCCTGGAGCAGCTGCGTGAACGCATCGATGCCTGCAGGGAATTGCCCTCGTTGCGCCGTATTGGCGAATCCTTGCGCGAACGATTGAGCGAAGACGCCTCGACCGCCTCGGAGATCGCCGAGGTCGTCGAGCGCGACCCGAGCCTGGCCGCGCGTGTCCTGCAGATGGTCAATTCGGCCTTCTTTGGATTGGCCCGGCGCGTCGAGCACATCGAAGACGCCGTCTTTTACCTGGGCCTGCGCCAGATTCGCGAACTCGCCTTGAGCCTGCCGGTGATCGACGAAGCCGCCTCGCTCTGCGCAGGCAGTTCCAATCAGGCCACCTGGCAGGCCTTTTGGGAGCACAGCCTGGCCGTCGCCATGGCCAATCGGGAGATTCACGCGCTGGCCGGTTTTTCTCAGGAGCGGGACTTGGGTTACGTCAGCGGTCTGGTGCACAACATCGGGCACCTGGTTCTGTCGCAGATCCTTCCAAGTGCGTTTACCGCTTCGATTGCGTCGGCTCCGGTTGACACGCCGGGCACCTTCGCCGGACAGGAGCGCGAGCGCATTGGCTGGGATCACGCTCAGGTTGGGGCGTTGTACCTGCGTCGCCACCAGTTGAGCGCCGAGGTGGTTGAAGCGGTGGAGTTTCACGTCGGGCCCAGTCTGGCGACCGAGCACCCACGGTTCTCCGCCAGTTTGGAATTGGCCGACCTGCTGGCGCGCTGCAGCGGGCTGACGGGTGCCGAGCCCATCGACATTCCTTCGCCTCAAGCCTGGGAAGCTTCGCCGTCCTGGGAGGTTGTTTTTCCAGCCCCGGAGCTATCCGATCGCGCCCGCCTGCGTTTGGAGCGTTTTGTAGGGAAGCTGCCGCTGCTGGTGGATTTGCTGCAGTGACCGTGCTCAGAACGAGATTCAGCGGCAGTGCGCGATGAAAAAGCGCTGTGTGGTGCCGCCCGCACCCACCCGCACGCGGCAGGTCTGACCGCACGAGGGGCATCGGCCCTGGTAAGCCCGGCCATCGTCCTGGCGGTAGAGTCGGCCATAGACCCCGCAATCGGCAAAATACACGCCCAGAAATGGTTTGGGCGAGGCCCCGGCCGATGGAGGCTGCCTGTTCATTGTTCACGGCAATCGTCAGAAACTAACAATTCTTTAACAAAATCCTCCGCTAACTGTCTCGAGCTTAACTCTGAGGGCCTAAAGCCGGTGGCGCTTGGTCCGATGAGACGGAATGCACGCAGATGCCTTTGTGCCCTGCCTGCCTCGAACCGCTTTCCACGCTATGACCGCTCCGACTGCTACCGCCACTGCACCCGAAACCCGGACCGCCGTGTCCGTCTCCGAAAAGTACCTGACCTTTACCTTGGGCAACGAGACGTACGGTCTGGCCGTTTTGCGTATCAAAGAAATCATCCAGCACCAGCAGATCACCACGGTGCCGCAGGTGCCCGACTACATCAAAGGCGTCCTGAACCTGCGCGGCAAAGTCATCCCGGTCATCGACATGCGGGTGAAGTTTTGCCTTGGGCACGAGCAGGTGGACGAGCGCACCTGTATCATTGTGGTGCAGGTGCAAAATCAGGACCGCGGCCAGGTGCTGGTGGGCCTGATCGTCGATGCGGTTGAAGAGGTACTCAACATCGGCAGCGATCAGATCGAGCAAAAGCCGGACCTGGGCGGGCGCGTCGACAGCCAGTTCATTCTCGGCATCGCCAAGGTCGAAGGGAAGGTGAAGACCCTCCTGGATATCGAGAAGATTATCCTCGGCGAGGAATTGGCCCTCTGAGCGGCGGCCGAAACCACTTTGTAACTTGCTTCCGTAGGAAGTGGGATGGGGAGAAAGCCCCCGGCGTCCTCAGGGTGCCGGGGGTTTTGTTTCTCTTTTGTAAAAAGGGAGTTAGCGCGTTACAGCGCCCTGGAATCCAGCCGCTTGGCACCGGGTCTGCTGAATGGTTGGTGACGCCGTGCACGGCACATTCTGCCGGGCCAACCCATCGCAGATTCTCGTATGTATCCAATCCTCGCCACCGGCCTGATGGCTGCCGGACACCGCTTGATCGAGGGGGTCGTGGCCCCTGTTGCGCAAAAGGTGCTGCAGTCCGTCAACGAATCCTTTTCGGGTGAGGGCCCGGACGCAACCGCAGCTACCCAGCCCGTTTCGGCGCTTTCCCAACAGCTTGCCGCCGCGGGCGTACAGGATGCCACCGGCCTGGCCAACCACCGCTTTCACCTGCAGCAGCAGCTGTTGCAGCACCCCGAGGTGCGCGCCTTTGTCGAGCAGTTCGAGCCGGGCGCGGGCATCGGGCTGACCCTGGAGGACGGCTCGCTCTTTACCTTTCGCGGACCCGATGGACGTAGCCTTTCCGTGCCCGCGAACTCGGAAGTGGGGCGCCTGGCCATGGAGTTTCACCAGGTCGCCAGTTTGGAACAGTCGCTGGAGCGCCAGCCGGGCTTGTCGCTGATGGACGTGGCCAATCAGGTCGACGCCTCCCCCGGGCTGCAGGCCCACTGGACGCTCAAGCACACCGTCGCCTAGCGCAAGCCAACTTCCCTGCGTATGGCCAGTGACCGGTCTTTCGGCACCGGGTGAGCGTGTTTAGCTCGATTGCTCGGAAGCCGCTGCGGCGCGGACACTGTCGCGTACCAGCTTGAGCACCCGTTCGACCTCTTCGACTTTCACCGGTTTGGTGATGAACGCTTTCATGCCGGCTTGAAGGGCTGCGTTGCGGTCGGTTTGCAGGGCGGCGGCGGTCATCGCCACGATGTACGGGGCTTCCTCGGCGGGCAGCAGCTCGAGAATATGCCGGGTAGCTTCCAGTCCGCCCATCTCGGGCATGTGCAGGTCCATGAAGACGAGGTCGTAGGACTGGCGCCGAATCGCTTCAATGCCCTCCCGTCCGTTAGCAGCGACGTCGGCGTTGTGCCCGAGCCGCTTGAGCAGCAACAGCGCCACCTTCTGGTTCACCGCGTTGTCCTCGACCAGGAGGATCCGCAGACCCTTGCCTGTGGGCATGGGCGGCTGGGTCTTGCCGTTGAGCGGGATGGGAGGTTGCGAGCGGCTGGTGAAGCGTTCGCCCCGGCTGAGCGCGCGGGTCAGCATCCCTTCCAGCGAGGCTTGCTTGACCGGCTTGGTCAGCACGCCGCTGATCTGGAGGGTGCGCATGCGCTCGGGCATCTTGCGCATGCCCATGGTCGTAAACAGCACGATGGGGATCGCCTGGCTGGCGCGATGGGCGCGGATCTTGGAGATGAGGCTGTAGCCGTCGATATCGTTGAGCTGATTGTCGACGATGGCCAGATCGGGCGGTGGTCCAGCCTCGAGCAGGCGCATGGCCTCGGCACCGGTGTTCGCCTGCAGCGTCGTCATTTCCCAGGAGCGGGTGTGGTAGGCAAAGAGCGCGGTGTTGGCGGGGTTGCGGTCGACCACCAGCAGCCGCTTGCCGCACAGAAGTTCAACCAACGCCGCATCCACGGGCGGTTGTTCCAGCGCCTCCAGGCAAACCTCGAAATGGAAGGTCGAGCCAACGCCCTCCTCGCTCTGCACCCAGATGCGTCCGCGCATCATTTCGCACAAGCGCCGGGAGATGACCAGACCCAGTCCGGTGCCGCCGTACTTACGGGTGGTGGAGTTGTCGGCCTGCGAAAAGGGCTTGAAGAGCCGATGCACGCGCTCGGAGGAAATGCCGATGCCCGTATCCTTGACCGAAAAGCGCAGTACGACCTCGTCCTTGTCGCGCTCGACCAGGGTGATGAAGAGCTTGACCTCGCCCGTTTCGGTAAACTTCACCGCGTTGCCGGCCAGGTTGACCAGGACCTGACGCAGGCGCGTCGGGTCGCCTTTGACGTGGGCAGGCACGCCCTCACCCACCTCGTAAACCAGGTCCAGCTCCTTTTCCGCAGCGTTGCTGGAGACCAGGTCCAGCGTGTCTTCAAAAACGGAAACCACGCTGAAGCCGATCGACTCCATGGTGAGCTTGCCTGCTTCGATTTTGGAGAAGTCGAGGATGTCGTTGACGATGGTCAGCAGCGAGTCCGAGCTGTTGCGGATGATGTCGACGTAGTCTTGTTGCTCGGGGGTCAGCGTGGTGTCGCGCAGCAGGGTGGTCATGCCCATCACGGCGTTCATGGGCGTGCGGATTTCGTGGCTCATGTTGGCCAGAAACTCGCTTTTGGACTGATTGGCTTCGCCGGCTTTTTCGGCCATCTCTCGCACGCGTTCCATGGCCTCGGCCAGGCGCAGGTTGGAGTCCTCGGCCGACTCCTTGGCCAGTCGAATCTGCTGCTGGTAGCGGCTGCTTTCGGTGATGTCGCGAAAGGTCCAGAGCCGCCCGTAATACTCGCCCGCAGGCGACACGATGGGCGAGCAATAGCAATCCATGACCTCGCCGGTGCGCGTGGTGACCTGTCCACGGCTGCTACGGCGCGCCTGCAGGCTCAGGTCACGCTGCAGTTCCAGGAGCGGCTCGGGCTTCTCGAGCAGGGCAGCGAGTTCGCGGAAGAGATCGCGCTCGTCCTCGTACTCAAGGCTGCTGGCGCGCAGTTGCCACAGCTGGCAGAAACGCTCGTTGAAGCTGCTGACGCGGTCGTATTCGTCGACAACGAGCAACCCGTCGACCACCGCCTCCTGCTGCGCTTCCAACAGGGAGTTGCTCCGCTTGAGGACGGTTTCCTCCAACTTGCGCACGGTGATGTCTTCCTTCACCGCCACGTAGTGCGTGACCTGGCCTTCGCGGTCGAGAATGGGTGAAATCGAGGCCGACTCCCAAAACAGCTGGCCATCCTTTTTCACGTTGAGAAATTCGCCCTGCCAGGTGCGGCCAGACTTCAGGGTGCTCCAAAGCGCTTCGTAGGCCTCCGGCGTCATGTTGCCGGATTTGAGGACCCGCGGGTTGCGTCCGCGCACTTCCTCTGCAGTCCAGCCAGTGATCTCGCAAAAGCGCGGATTGACGTACTCGATGTTGGCCTTCGCGTCGGTGATGACGATGGAGCAGGGATTCTGCTCGACGATGGCCTCCATCTGGCGCAGACGCGCCTCGACCCTGGTGGTGACGCAGCGCCGATAGCGGGCCATCAGCCAGACAATCGCCGCTGTCGCTAAAAACACGTATGCCGCCAGGAGCGCCAGTTGCTGGCCAGCCAAAGCGCCGGGTGGGCTCAGGATGGCTGGGTCCGCCGTCAGGGCTAATAGGGTGCCGGGCTCATCGGGTGCGTTGGTTGCCAGGCGAAGGTAGGCCCGCTCCGGCGTGCTGGCAGCTTCCGTTTCTGGAACAAAAGGGATCCCCGGGGTCAGCCGGTCGATCACGTCAGGCAGAACGAGGGTGTCGTCCGTGCCCCCGACTTCGACGAACACACCCGCGGCGGTGCGCTCGTACTGGGCGAACCGCTCGGCGGAGTCGGCCCGAATCGCATGCAGGCTCACCTGCGTCAGACTGGGATGACCCTGCAGACAATTGAGGAAGGCTTCCGGCTGGGAGTCGCGCAGGGTCAGGACCGATGAGGTCTGAAGGGCGAGTGCACGGATCTCCGCCCGCACGGTTTGTCCGCAGGGACTGCGTATGCCCTGCGCCAGGAAGTATCCGCCAACCAGCACCAGCAGCAGCACGACCGAGGTGCTCGCAACCCATTCCACGGGGAAGCCACGCCTGCCGCGAAGGTTCGCCGGCAGCTTCTGGTTGGGTTCAGCGCACATGTGTAGGCATGCTGGCGGCGGTCATGGCGTCAGAGCAGCCCCAAGCCCCCCAAACGCACGTGTCTGGAGGTGGCTATCTCCAGATAGTAAATCGCCTGAGTTGGCCCCCGCTTTACTCCTGCGGACGCATTCGCAAGCAGGTTCCCCGGCGTCGCAGTCGTTTGAAACGCAGCGGGTTAGCGAGTGTTGCGGGACTTGGCTGAGGCCGGGAAGCCCTTCTCCAGCGGCACGTAGGCATCGCCGTAGTAGCGGATACGTCCGTGTCCGATCAGGTGAACCGGTCCCAGCTCTTCGATCACCGCGTAAGCCTGCCCGGCTTCCTGCTGAAAGCTGTAGGGTTTTTCGTGCAGCAGCTGCCAGGCAACACCTTCGCCCTCCGGGCTGCATTCAAAGAGCCGCGCCTGCCCGTCGCGGGTGAGTTCGATGCCGCGATGACCGGGGCCCTCACCGGTCGCCCAGCTCTGGCAGTAGTCGGCCTGAAAGCCTTGCAGGACCGAGCCGTCGCTAATGGGTTTGGCGTCGACCGTCTCGGCCAGCGATGGGGTCTCAAACAACCGCGTCAGCGTCCAGCCGATCAACGCGAAGGCCAGCACCAGCACGACGACGCCCAGTGAACGGCACTGGCGCAGGCTGCGGTACTGCATGGGTTTGCGCCGGCTGGATTCGTCCTCTTCCGATTCGGTCAAGCTGCACTTGATCTGCTGCGGATGCTGGCCGGCGAGCAGACCGACAAAGGATTCGGGCGTCACCGGCAGGTTCGAGCGATTGGGATCGCCCGGGACGCTCGCAAACAAGGCGGCGCCGGTGCGCTCCAGCCGAAACTCACAGGTGTTCGAGCGCACGCGCACCTCGACTTCGCAGGTGGCGGGAATGGTGGCGGCCTGGATGCGTTCGAGCAATTCCTCGATACCGGCCCCGTCCATCTCGCCCAGAGTTTCCGGCAGGGCGGGCCCATCGGGTACGGTCAGCTCCCGCGTGATCCCGTGCAGGGAAACGGTCCAGGTCTGGCTGTCGAGCAGACTACCAGGAGGGCGGGGTGGTGCCGGCGTCTTCATGAGCTTTGGCGATGCGCTGATACTCTTCAAAGGAGCTGTCGAGGATCAGGATGGGCATGTTCTGGTAGCCCTGTTGCAGGCGTCCGGTGTTCAGGTCCCCATCGTCGAAGGCCTCGTCGATGTCGGCGAGCTGTTCGGTGGAGGCGCGGACGGGCTGTGGCGTGCCGCTGCTGTAATCGCCCACAGAGATGACCGCGGGCCAGGGCACGCCATTGTGCAGGCGCAAACTGTCGAAGAAATAGTTGCCTCCGATGCTGGTGGGGCAGTCCCACCCGGTACTGTCCAGATACACGTCCATGCCGTCGGGGTAGAGCTGATCACGCGGCTGGTCGGCGGGCCAGGCGCCGTTTTCGGACCGGTAGGTTTCGAAGGCACCGGCGTAAACGCGCAGGTCCGAGACAAAACGCGCGCTTTGCGCATCCTGCAGATAAAGCGTGAACAGCGGAATGGCGATCGCCAGCAGGATGCCGATCAGCATCACCACGACCGCAATCTCCACGAGTGTGAAGCCATCCTGTATTTGTTTACGGCGCATCTCGGCGATTCTCCCTGGCGGCCCTCAAGGATTTGCCGCCATGCTTGTAAGTCGTTCATCGCAAGGTAATATTTACCCAGACAACGTTGTTCGCGGATGACTTACTGGGGCTATCATCTCATTTTTACGCTACCGCTGATCGCCTTACTGCTCTGGTGGCTCCGCGGCCGTCTCAAGCCGGAGCACGCCGTGGTTTGCGCGGTGGTGGCCACGATTGCCTTTGTCTACACCACGCCCTGGGACAACTACGCGGTCTGGCTGGGGATCTGGAGCTTTGGCGACGGGGTTTCGCTGGCTTACCCGTTCAGCACGTTTGCCGCAGGCCCAGACAATCCGGACGGCTACACCTGGTTGGGACATATTCCGTTCGAGGAGTATGCCTTTTTCGTCATCGAAACGATTTTGGTCTGTTTGGTGGTGCTGTTTTTCATGCCCAGGGCTAACAGGCAGGCCGACAGCCAGAAGTCTGAGGGCTGAGCTTTGCCTGATTGGCGTCCTTTGGGCGGTTCAGGCAGCTGAGAATACGCTTGCCCGAGGGCTTCAAGCCGTTCATCTTCTCGACTTTGCGCGAGAGGTCCGCCTGCCGAAAGAGGCGCGCCTCGGCGGTTTGGCCACGCTCGGGATGCCGGGTTGATGGTTGCAGCGGGGTACCCGGCGAGTGGCTGGAGACCCGGCGGGTTCGAACATCCGTCCACAAGCCGTCCTTCACAGTGAAACCCATGGCAAAGCAAACGATCGACAAAGACCAAATCATCAAAGATTTCCAGATTAAGGACGGCGACACCGGCTCCTGCGAGGTGCAGATTGCCCTGCTGACGGCCCGAATCGTGCACCTGACAGACCACCTGCGCGGTCACCGCAAGGACTTTCACAGCCGCCGCGGCCTCATCCTGATGACGAACAAGCGCCGCAAACTGCTGGACTACCTCAAGCGCAACGACCTGAACCGCTACAACACGGTTCTGCAGCGTTTGAACCTGCGCCGCTAGTTGTCTGCGACGCTTCAGTTGCGGCGCGTTACTGAGCGAAATCGGTGCCGTTGTGCGTCCGCTCCCCGCGGGCGCCTGCGATTGCGCACAACTGTCTCCGCCCACTTTGAATCCCGCCTGGCCGCTAGCCCAAGGGGGCTTGCGCATGTGCAAGGCGTCCCAGCCGCCACCAGGCCCACACAACCTACTGAACGCTACACCGAAACATGAAACAAGCTCACGCCGTCGTTGACGAAAAACTCGGCATCACCATCTCGACCGGCTCGATTGCCAAACAGGCCAACGGCGCGGTAACCATCTCCCTCGGCGAGACCGAGGTCTTCGTGGCCGCCACTGCGGCCAACACCCTGCGTCCCGACCAGGACTTCTTCCCGCTCACGGTCGACTACCGTGAAAAATTCCAGGCCGCCGGCCGTTTTCCAGGAGGTTACTTCAAGCGCGAAGGCCGGCCCAGCGAAAAGGAAATCCTGACCTCGCGCCTGTGCGACCGCCCGCTGCGCCCGCTCTTTCCCAAGGGCTTTATGAACGAGGTGCAGGTCATCGGCACGCTGCTGTCGACCGACCTGGTGCACGAGCCCGACATCCTGATGGTCAACGGTGCCTCCGCCGCGCTGATGTGCTCGGACATCCCCTGGAATGGCCCCATCGGCTGCGTGCGCTTGGCCGAAATCGAGGGCGAGTTCGTGGTCAACCCGACCAACGAAGAGATCTTCGAGTCCTCGCTGGATCTGATCTACGTCGGCAACGAAAAAGAGATGATGATGATCGAGGGTAGCGCCGACCAGATGCCCGAGGATCGCTTCATCGAGGCGTTGGAAAAGGCTCATGAGGCCATTCAGAGTATTATCGCGGCGCAAAAGGAGCTGGCTTCGAAAATCGCCAAGGAAAAGCGGGACTTCGAGCTGTTCTTCGCGCAGGAGGATTACCTGAAGCGCTGCCGCGAAATCGTCGGCGAAGACCTCGTGGCCGCCGTCTTCCAGGACAAGAAGCAGGACCGCCAGGACGCCGTCGACGCGCTTGAGCAAGCGTGCAAGGAAAAGCTCCTGGAGGAGATGGGCGAGGATACCTTCGACCCGAACCAGGTTCGCATGTCCTTTGAGGAACTGCAGGAGGAAGTCTACCGCGAGAACATTCTCGAGCAGGGCAAACGCGTGGATGGACGCGCGCCGGCGGATCTGCGCCACGTCTCCTGCGAAACCTCGGTACTGCCTCGGGTGCATGGCTCGGCGCTCTTTGCGCGCGGCGAAACCCAGAGTGTCATCACCACCACGCTCGGCACGAGCAAGGACGCACAGGAACTCGACGGACTGACCGGCGGTACACGCATGAAGTCCTTCATCCTGCATTACAATTTCCCGCCGTACTCCGTTGGCGAGACGGGCCGCTTCGGCTCGCCCGGTCGCCGCGAAATCGGCCACGGCGCCTTGGCCGAACGGTCGCTGTTGCCGGTCATTCCGCCCGAGGATGAGTTCGCCTACTCCATCCGCATCGTCTCGGACATCATGGAGTCCAACGGCTCGACCTCGATGGCGTCGGTCTGTGGCGGTTGCCTGAGCATGCTCGACGCGGGCGTGCCGCTTTTGGCACCGGTGGCCGGCATTTCCTGCGGCCTGGTGACCAAGACCAACGACGCCAAGGAAATCGAGAAGCACGTCATCCTGACCGACATTCTCGGGGCCGAGGACCACTTCGGCGACATGGACTTCAAGATTTGCGGCACTCGCGAAGGCGTCACCGGCTTTCAGCTGGACCTGAAGATTCAGGGTTTGCCCTTCGACATCGCCAAGGCCGCCATCGCTCAGAATCGCGAGGCACGCCTGAAGATCCTCGACGTGATGGCCGAGGCCATGCCCTCGCACCGCACCGAACTCAAGGAGCACGCCCCGCGCATCGAGTCGGTTCAGATCGATCCCGAGAAAATCGGCGCGCTCATCGGGCCCGGCGGCAAAACCATCAAGCGCATCACCGAATTCAGCGGCGCGCAGATCGACATCGCCCCGGACGACAGCGGCAAGGTCAGCATCTTTTCGACCTCGAAGGAATCCTTGCAGCGCGCCTTGCAGGAGATTGAGCTGGTTACCGGCGACATCGAAGTGGGCAAGACCTACAAGGGCATCGTTCGCTCGATCAAGGAGTTCGGCGCGTTCGTCGAGTGTCTGCCCGGCAAGGAAGGGCTGGTGCACATCTCCGAGCTGGCCGACTTCCGCGTCGAAAAGACCGAAGACGTCTGCAAGCTCGGCGACGAAATTCTGGTGAAGTGCATCGGCATCGACGACAAGGGCCGGGTGCGCCTGTCGCGCCGGGCGGCCCTTTGCGAGCAGCAGGGCATACCTTACGAGCCCCCGCCCAAGCCCGAAGGCGGTGGCCGTGGTCGCGACCGTGACGGCGGTGGCGGACGTGGCCGTGGCCGTGACCGCGACCGCGATGGTGGCGGCGGTGGTCGTGGACGCGGGCGCGACCGAGACGGCGGCAAGGGCCGTCGCCAGGAATCGGCCAGCGCCTAGGCGATTTTTTTCCTCCGAGGCCCGGTTGCCAGCGTGTGACCGGGCCTCTTTGTTGTCCATTTCGACACCATGCGCCCGCACCTGCTCATTTCCAACGACGACGGCATCAACAGCCCGTTTTTGCGCCTGCTGGTCGACGCGCACCAAGAAGCCTTCGAGGTGACCGTGGTCGCGCCCAAGCACGAGCAAAGCTGGACCGGCCGCTCGATGACGCGGCGTCGACCCTTGACGGTCGAAACCATCGAGGCGTATCCAGTTTTAGCCTACAGCGTCGACGGCACACCGGTAGACTGCGTCAATCTGGCCCTGGCGCACTTGCTGACGCGCCCGCCCGACGCGGTGCTCTCCGGTATCAATGTCGGCATCAACTGTTCGCTCACGCTTTTTTTGAACTCGGGAACGGTGGCGGCGGCGTCGGAAGGCGCGTTGTGGGGGTTGCCCGCGCTGGCGTTTTCGCAGCAGGTGCCCAAGCCTTTTTTCGAGGCCATTGCGGCGGGTCGTCAGGACGAGTGGCCCGAGGTGATGCAGTCGGTCGCGGTCAGTGCGCGCCGCTCTGTCGAGTTCACTCGTGCCCGCTTGGAGGACCCCACCGATTCCGCTGCCGGGCGCATCGACAACATCAACTTCCCCAACCCGGTCACCCCGGAAAGTCCCGTGCGGCGTACGCCTTTGTGGCGTCGGATGGCGGCGCCGCTGTTCACCCAGCAAGCCGACGGACGCTACGGTTTTGGCTATCAGCGGGGCGAGACGCTGCAGCCCGACGACGACCACGACGCCGCCTGGCTGGAGAAGAAACACATCACCCACAGCGTGGTCGAACTCGGTGCACTGACCCGCTAAAGGGAGCGCAATTGCGTTTGGCAAGACCCGCGCACGTCGCCATAATGCTTTAGACAACGAGAACCACAGATGCTGATCCTAACCCTCTTGTTCTGCGCGCTTTTGGCGGCGACCGCCTCGGCTCAGTCGGCGGATGGCACGCCGGCAAACACGGATGGCGAAGCGGAGTCGATCGAGGCGCCGACATCCAAGGTGCTCGACCGCTACCTTTGGAAACACCGGGTGTTGCTGATTTTCAGCCCATCGACGAGCGACCCGGCTTACCGCTTTTACCTGGAGGAGTTGGAGCGTCTGGCACCCTTGTGGACGGAGCGCGACCTGCTGATTGGGCAGTTTGTGAGCGGCCAGGGAGGCGCGATTGCCGGCGACTTTTTCACGCAGGATCAAATGGAACGCATCCGCGCGGATTTCGGCCTGCCCAAGGACAGTTTGGCGTCGGCGTTGGTCGGTAAAGATGGTCGCGTGAAGTTGCAGATGGGCGCGCCCATTCCGCTGACCAAGCTGGTTTCGCTGATCGACAGCATGCCGCTGCGCCGTGCTGAGATGGCCCGTGCCACCGAAGCCGCCGCAGAGCAAAACGGAGAGGTTGAGCCCGAGCCGAGCAAGCCCGCCTCCAGCTTTGGCGCGCCGCGCACCTACGAAGCGTTGGCGGCCGCTTTTCTCGATGCCCACGAACGCCAGGACATGCTGGCGGTGATGGAGCTGGTCTACATGGAGGACGCGCCGCCGTTCATTCGCCAACAACTGGTACGCAGCTTCGAGGCGGATTTTGCCAAACGCATCGAACGCATTCGCATCGAGCCGCCGCGCAAGGATCAGGTGCTTGAATACACGTATCGAGGAACCCGATACATCACAACCCTGCCGGTGGCCGCCAACATGGTGCTCGAGTACGCGGTCGACGAAAGCACGCCGCCCTCCACCGACCCGAACGCCGAGGCCGAAGACTTTACGGGTACCACCTACCCGGTGGGCATCAAGAACGGGCGGTTTTACCTGGTCACCGCCAAAGCCGCTCCGAATCAGGAGAACCTCTAGGGCCCGCCTGAAAATCCCAAAGCACGCAGGCGGTAGCTCGCCGGGGCGTTTGGCTAATCGCGCACCTGCACGGGCAGCATGGCGGCGTCGCGCATGCCGTGGATGATCTTTTTGTCCGGCGGGCAGTAGGTGGCGAGGATCCCATGAAGGCGGCTGGTGCCGTCCTGCACAAAGTAGTATGGACACAGGCGCAAGCGTCCCTCCGTCGGGTGGACGCTGCCGTCCTCGCGGTACACCGGGTGCGGCACGCGCATGGGCTTGCGGTAATCCTGCAGGATGTGCAGCACCTCATCGCTCATCGACACGGCCTTCTTGAGCGCGTCGGTCCACTCCTCGCGCGAACTGTCGCTGCCGAGCACCACGCTGCGCGCTCCCCAGGCTGTTTCGTGGAAACCGCTGGCCTTCAGGATAAGGTTGCGATCCTTTTGGGTGGCCTCGCCCAGGCGCGCCCACTCGCGAATCGGCTTGCCGCCCACCCAGGGTGAATCCAGCACGGCGTTGGGCGGCAACTCCACCGGGTCGACCACCCAACTGCGCGGCACGATCTTTCGCAGCAGCTTGAAGGCGCCGCGCGAGAGGTTTTCGCGCCAGAAATCCTCCAGCATATGATGGTGCAAGAGCGCCAGATTGAGCTTTTCTTCCTGGAAATGCCGCATTGGCGGGCTGACGACAACTTCCCCGTTTTCGGCGGCACGTTGGATTTGCGCGGCGGTGGCGACGTTCTCCAGGTCGAAGAGTTCGAAAAAGCGATAGATCAAATCGACCTTGACCGGGTTGCCGTCGATGGGCGCGCAGAGGGTTGAGCCCAGCGGCATGATTTCGCTGGGGTGGAAGCAGTGCACGCGGCAGGCGCGATGACGCAGTTGCTCGGCCAGCCACTCGAACTCCGGCAGGTAGGTCGAGGCTTCATCGCTGACGACGATGGCGATCAACGGGTCATCGTTATCGGGAACCAGCGCGGTCAACGCATCGTAGAAGCCGGTGATCATGCTCTCGGCATCGCCCACCAGTTCGAACGGGCCCTCGCCGTAGAGCCGGTTCAGGAAAGCGGTCAGCCCGACCCCGCCGGGTACGGCATCCAACTCCGCCAGCGCAAAGCCATCTTCGGTCAGCAGCAGGTCCGGGCGCAGCACCGAGGGCAGCGCGCCCTTCAGGCTGGAATGGCGCGCGTGCTCGACAAGCCCGGAGGGTTTGCCGCGGTCGAGGTACCCGGCCACCCAGGGGGCAATGAGTTGGCCGTTGCGCGCCAGGTTTTTTGCCTGCCAGGAACGCGTGTAAAGCACCTCCAGTGCCCGGTGAAATTCCACGCAGGCCTGGCCGATCCGTGCGAGTTCGTCGACCTGGCGTTGGGTCAGCGCGATGGGCTCGGGCGAGAGCTTCCAGGTTTTCTCAGCAAAGAGGGTGGTGCCCTCGAAAACCTGCTGTAAAGCGCTGTAGGTGTGGGTGGAGGTGGTCATGGCGGCGGGGGGCTAATCGTCGAGCTTGACGCCTTCGGCCCGGGTACGCGGCCCGCCAGCGCGAAGCCAGGCGTTGACGAAGCCATCGATGTCGCCGTCCATCACGGCCTGGATATTGCCGGTCTCGGTGCCGGTGCGCAGGTCCTTCACCATTTGATAGGGCTGAAAGACGTAACTGCGGATCTGGTTGCCCCAGCCAATCTCGCCCTTCTCGCCGTAAAAGCGCTCCATCTCGGTGCGTTTTTCGTCTTCGAGTTTTTCGAAGATCTTCGACTTGAGCAGGCGCATGGCGGTTGCCTTGTTTTTGTGCTGGGAGCGCTCGTTTTGGCAGGCGGCGACAATCCCGGTGGGCAGGTGGGTCAAGCGGACGGCCGACTCGGTCCGGTTGACGTGCTGGCCGCCCTTGCCGCTGGCGCGGTAGGTGTCCACGCGCAGGTCCTCTTCCTTGATCTCCAGGTCGATGTCGTCGTCGATTTCGGCCACGATATCCACGGAACAGAACGAGGTGTGGCGGCGTTTTTGCGCGTCGAACGGGCTGATGCGGACCAGCCGATGGACGCCGCGCTCCGCCTTCGCGTAGCCGTACGCGTTGGGGCCCTCCAAACGCAGGATCGCCTCGCGGATGCCCGCTTCCTCCCCCTGCTGCAGGTCGTCGATGGAGACGGTGAAACCGCGGCGCTCGCCCCAGCGCGTGTACATGCGTAGCAGCATGTCGGCCCAGTCGCAGGACTCGGTGCCGCCAGCGCCTGCGTGAATCGTCAGGATAGCGTTTTTGGTGTCGTGCGGACCGCTCAAAAAGGAGCTGATTTCGAGCGTGTCAACCTCGGCCCGCATCGCTTCGGCTTGCTCGCGCAGTTCCTCGGCCATCGCGGCGCCTTCGGCCTCGTCGGACTCGCCCACCAGTTCCTCCATCGCCTGGAGGTCCTCGGCACGGCGGCGAAAATCCACGATGGGGTTGACGACGGCTTTCAGCCGATTGACTTCGCCAATGACTGTCTGGGCCCCTTCGGGGTCGTCCCAAAAGGTGGCGCCGCCCATCTGGGCTTCAAGCGCTTCGATGCGGGTCTGCTTGGCCGGGACGTCAAAGATACCTCCACAGGTAACCGGCACGCTTGTGGATTTCTTCGATTTGGGAACGGATTTCAGGCGCTAGCAGCATGGTCGCAAACGGTTGAAGTTGAGCGAAAGCAAGAAGATGTCTGTGCCTGTACGCGACGGCAACCTCCGAGCGCGCAAAAGCAAACGGCCTCCGCCCTAAATCTGGAAGTCGTAGCGGTGCGACACTTCGTGCAGGCCGCACTCGCGCTTGACCCCGTTGAAGCGGGTCTGCTCCTCGCTCAAGCCTTCTGTCAGCTTGCGCGTGGAGTGCCAGTCGCCGACGGACACATAGCCCTCTTCCCAAAGCGGGTGATACGGCAGGTCGAACTTTTGCAGGTACTGGTAGATGTCGCGGCTGGACCAATCGAGGATCGGGTGCAGCTTCACGGTGCGGCGCTGGGCTTGAAGGACGCTCAGTTCCTGGCGGGAGCTGGACTGCTCGCGGCGCAGGCCGGCCAACCAGGCAAAGGCACCAAGGTCCTTTAGCGCGCGGTTCATCGGTTCGACCTTGTTTTCAAAGTTGTACTCCTCGAGCTTCTGCGGGTCCATTTCCCAGCGCTTGCCTTCAACGGCTTCCTGATGCGCCGGACTGCGTCGGGGGTGGTAAGTCTTCAGGTTCAGACGCAGGCGCTGCGTCAGTTTGTCGGCAAAGCGGTAGGTTTCGGGAAAGAGGTAACCCGTATCGATGAAGATGACCGGGATGTTCGGCACGACCTGAGTGACCAGGTGCAGCATGACCGCTGACTGCACGCCGAAGCTGGTGCTCATGACCAGCTCATCGCCGAATTCCTGGTGCGCCCAGGCCACGCGTTCAGCCGCGGTCCTCGCTTCCAGTCGGTCGGAATGGGCCTTGAGCGCGTCGGCGTCTGCACGCATCTTTTCCCAGGGTACTTGGGTGAACATGATCATTTTCTTACCTTTGTGGGCAATATAGTCAATTAGTCGTTTGAGATGTTTGGTCCTTGAGGTATATTCCCGTTTCAAACAACCGTTCCAATGCGTCCATCATCCACTCTGAATTCCCTCGACTGGCTGCCGCCGGCAGAGTGTGCCGCCGTTACTGAACTGGCCCAAGAGATTCGTCAGGCGGATGGGCGGGCCTTGCTGGTGGGCGGTTGCGTGCGGGATGCCCTGCTCGGTTTGAATCCCAAAGATGTTGACGTGGAGGTTTTTGGAATTCCAGCGGATCGTCTGGAAACGCTCCTGGCCAAACGCTTTCGCATCGCCACGGTGGGCCGGGCATTTGGCGTCTTTAAGCTAAAAGGGCTGGAGGTGGACGTGAGTTTGCCCCGCACCGAGTCGAAGCACGGACAGGGGCACAAAGGCTTTCAGGTTACCGGCGATCCGGACCTCTCATTGGAAGTGGCGGCGAGCCGCCGGGATTTCACGATCAACGCCATTTCCTTCGACCCGCTGAACGGCACGTTGGTGGACCCGCTCGACGGGTGCCGCGACTTGGAGCACGGTCGTTTGCGCCATTGCTCGGCGCAATTTGGCGAGGACCCGTTGCGCGTGCTGCGGGCGATGCAGTTTCTGGCGCGCTTCGGACTGTCAATCGAACCGGCGACCCTGGACCTGTGCGCATCCATTGAGCCGGAAGACCTGCCGCCCGAACGTCAGCTCGAGGAGTGGAGCAAGCTGCTCTTGCGGGGCAAGGTGCCCTCGCGCGGGCTGACCTTTTTGAAGGACTGCGGCTGGGTGCGCTACTATCCGGAGCTGACGGCGCTGATCGGCTGCCCCCAGGACCCGCACTGGCATCCCGAGGGCGACGCGTGGACCCACACGCTGCATTGCCTGGACGCCTTCGCCGCGCGGCGAATTGGAGACCCTTTCGAAGACCTCGTGGTCGGTTTGGCGGTACTCTGCCACGACTTGGGCAAGCCGATGACCACCGTCACGGGCGAGGACGGCCGCATCCGTTCGCCCGGCCATGAGAAAGAGGGCCTGGTTCCGGCGGAGCGTTTCCTGCGACGGCTGACCGCACAGGTGGATTTGATTTCGGGAGTGCTGCCGCTGGTTGAAACTCACATGCGCCCGGGCGCGCTGTATGACAGCCAATCCTCCGACAATGCAGTGCGTCGCCTGGCCAACAAGGCGGGGCGGATCGACCGACTGTTACGCGTGTGCCAGGCCGATGCAGCGGGGCGACCGCCTTTGCCGCCGGACTTCCCGGCAGGCGACTGGCTGCGCGGACGAGCCGAGGCCTTGCAGGTGACGGACTCTGCGCCCAAGCCGCTGGTGATGGGCCGGCACCTGATCGAGCGCGGCCACACTCCGGGGCCGGCCTTTGGTGAGATTCTCAACGCGTGCTTCGAAGCGCAGCTCGACGGGGCCTTCACCGATTTGGAGCACGGGCTCACCTTCCTGGAAGACTTGCTGCGGCAACGCGCGGCGACGGCTCACAGGGCTTAGCCGTCATTCGCAGGTGCGTCAGGCTTGGCCGCGCGAAAGGCCGCGCGGGCCGCCAGCCCCAGGGCGAGCACCGCCAGCGCTGCCAGGATGATGCGCCATTGAACAAACGGCAGCAATCCAACGCAGCCCAGGCCGCCAACGATCGCGACCACCGGCGGGTACAGGCGTTGCTGCGGGCTCAGGCGAAGCGCGCACAGGTTGGCGAAGCCGTAGTACACCAGCACGGTGAAGGCGCTGAAGGCCCAGATGGTTTCGGTGAGCGCCCCGGTTTCGGAAGCCGCCAGAAAGACGCCGATGATCGCGGCAACGCCGACGATGGCGAAGTTGGGCTCTTGCCTGGAACTCAACCTGGCGAAGATGCCCGGCACATCGCCGCGTCGGCTCATGGCCAGAAGCATCCGCGAAAGCCCGAGCAGCAGATTCAGCACAATTCCGCACAGCGCCACGACGGCTCCTAGTTGAAACACCAGGCTGGGTTCGCGCCCGACGACTGCAACCGGAGCCAAGGCGTAGAGCAGACCCGCCACGGCGACCGTCAGGATAACTGCCCGCGGGATGTTGCGACGTGGTTCGAGGATTTCCTCGCCCATCGTGGCGACGCGTCCGTAGCCGGTGTAACCGACAAAAATCAGCGCGACTGCCTGTGGCAGCAGCCAAACCTCTGGCACCGCGCCAAAGTCCAGGCGCAACGAAGCTCCTTCGCCCGTGGTGCTCAGCGCCAGGCCGAGCTCGAAGACGATCGCCAGGATGGCGATGGTGACCATCAGCGTATTGAGAATTTGGGTACGTCGAAGGCCCGCCAGGACCGCGACCGTCAGCGACAGCCAGATCAAGGCGGCCATGCGCAGATTCAACCAAGGCGCGTTTGTATCCACTTCGAGGATGCGCCCGAGGAGTTGGCCGGCGACCACGCAGGCCGCCGCGGCGCTGGCGCTCTTGGCCAGAAGAAAGGCCCAGCCGGCCAGAAAGCCGGGCGTGGGTCCCAGCAGCTGGTAGCCGTACTCGTAAGTGCCGCCGGCGACGGGGAAATTTGCCGCCAGCTGCGCGCTGCTCAAGCCGTTGCACAGGGCGAGAATCCCAGCCAGCGCGATGACCGGAAAAATCCAGGCACCGATATCGCCGGCAACCTGCCAGCTGACGAAGAAAACGCCGGTGCCGACCATGGAGCCCAGCCCGAGAACCAGCGCTCCCGGCAGACCGACTTGCCGTTTGAGCGATTGCGCGGCCGCTGCCATGACGTATCCGAAAACCTGAGACGCCGCGTTGGCGTTAACGAATCGAGCCGACTTTGACCGAGGCTTTCGGGTCGTCGTCGATGCGATCGACGGTGCCGTCCTTGATCCAGAGGATGCGGTCGCTTTGGGCGAGCATCTTGTGGTCGTGCGTGGCGGAGATGACGGTGACGCCGCGCTCCTCGGAAAGCTCGGCCATCAGGTTGATGATCTCCTGGCCCGTATGGATGTCGAGGTTTGCGGTGGGCTCGTCAGCGAGGATGATCAGCGGGTCGTTGGCAAGGGCACGGGCGATGGCCACGCGCTGCTGTTGACCGCCGGAAAGCTCGTCTGGCCGGTGCGTGACCCGGTGCCCCAAACCCACGCGCTGCAGCACCTCCTCGGCTTTTTTGCGCGCGTCTTCCAGCGGCACGCCGGAAAAAATCAGCGGCAGGGCGACGTTCTCGAGCGCACTGTAGGCGTAAATCAAATTGTAGGACTGGAAGACATAGCCGATGTAATTTCCCCGGAAGTAGGCCAGCTGTCGGCTGGTCAGCTGGGTCAGGTCAATTCCCGAAACATCGACCTCGCCGGAGGTGGGCACATCCAGCGCGCCGATCATGTTGAAGAGCGTGCTCTTGCCCGAGCCGGATGGGCCCATGATCGAGAGGTACTCGCCGTCATAGACCTCCAGGTTGATGTCGCGCAGGGCATGAATCTCCAGTTTCCCGAGGCGAAAAACCTTGTTCATGTGGGAGACGCGGATCAGGCGCTCGCCTCTGCTGTTGCCGGCCATGGTGTGGGTAGAAAGCGGGGTGGTTAGAAAGCGAATTGAATGGCCGCGCGCGAAAGGAAGGTGAGCCCTATACTCACCATTGTTATCAAGCCGTATCCACAAAAGAATCCCGCCGCCACCACTGGGATGTACTGTCGCCACTTCAGCCCGAGGCGGCGTTGGAAATAGTACCGCCCGATAACCGCGCCGATGAAGTTGGGCAGGATGATGTGCGGCATGGACTGGTTGAGCCCCTTGACCACCCCGTAGGTCAGGAAAATTGGCGCCTGGAAAAAGCGCATCACGCCAAAGAGCGCCAGCCCCAGGGTCGCGCCCACGCCCACGGTGTTCCAACTGAAGGCCTGCTCGAAGGTGGAGAAGTCGCCGAGGGTTGCGCTGAAGATGATGGAGCGGTTCTTGGCGTCGAGGTCCCAGTATTCCTCGGCGAAGGGGTAACGGGCCGAGGGCACCTCCGCGAGCGACCAAATGAAGCTGGCGAAAAACACCTGACAGAGCAGGATGATGGGATACAAAATCAGCGTAGCTTTCCAGAGGCTGGTGAACTTCGTGCCGGTCAGTTCGCACTCGCGGTAGCGCACGGTGACCTGACCCAGGCCGACCATCGAGATCGCGGGCATGGGCAAAAACCAGACCGCCACCCCGCTGTAGCCGCTGAGGATGAACATCGCCTCGCGGATCATCGGAATCTCCACCACCTGCCCGGCCAGGCCTTCCAGGCGCGCGGTCACGTAGCCGATGATCGGCGTGTAAAAGAGCCCGAGGAAGAGCAGGACGGCCATCACCCCCGGATGGAAGTCGATGAGAAACCCGCAGACGGTGATCCAGATGGCCGTCACGCCGAGGTAGACGCTGAGAATGATCCAGGCCCGGATGTCACCGCGGCCCAAGGGGGTGGTCGCGCGCTGATCCAGGCGGCCTTCGGGCACGTCGTCCTTGGCGTTTTTGAGTGGGTTCTTGCGGAAGATGGCGATGCACTGCGCGATCCCGACCAGCGCCACGGCCGCGCTCACGCCGATGTTGAAGCTGAGGTAAACGTCGACGTTGTTGAGAAAGAGGGTGTCGATGGTGCCGTCGCCGGGCTTCCACTCCTGCAGGATTTGGAAGCGATAGAGAATTGGGTTGGCGATGAAGGTGATGACCACGCCGATGAAGCTGCCGACCATCGCCCAAAACGGCAGGACCATGCCGATGATGATGTGCGAAAGATCAAAGCTGAAGCCTGTCGCCACCGCCGGCAGGATCGAGGCGGTATCGTTGGTCAGGTCGACCCAGGGCTGCGGCAGGATCATGATCGGCTGGTCGGCAAAGATCGTCGAGAGCGTCGTCACCCCCAGATAGAGGAAGCCGAAGCCCATCCCGAGCGCGCCGCCGATGGAGAACACCCGCCAGCGCCAAGAGGTGTCGCTGTCCTTGCGCTCGCCCACGTCTTCGGCCAGCGAGAGCACGCCTTGCGCGCCAACCGTTGCCAGGGGGAAGGGCAGGCGCTCGACGTCGCTGGTCAGTTTGAACAGACCGTAGCCCAGGAACACCTGGCTGATTTGCCCGATGAGGATTTTCATCCCCACCAGAATGATCACCAGAAACCATTCGGGCTGGAAGAAGGACCGTGAATCATAGGAGCTGCCTTCGGGCGTGGGCGCGTACCAGGTGGGCACGTCGTTGGCAATGCCCATGGCGAAGGCCGCCTCGCTGGTGCGGTAAAACTGGTTCCACAGCAGCGTCTCGTGAAAGGGGATGTGCACGGCGATGCCGGCCATGAAAAAGAGGATGAAGATCTCGGCCTTGCGCAGGTTTTGCTGGGCGCGGCGTGCGGCCTCGATGAAGAGAATGATGGTGACCCACTGCGCGGCCGGGCCGACGTTGATGTTGCCCGCGAGCAACTCCATGTAGAGCGCGCCCGGGATCATGATCAGCCCGATGAAGAGCGCGCCCAGAAACGTCTTGAAGTTGAAGCCGTCCTCGTAGACCGAGGGCACCTCCATCAGGCTGCGGAACTGCTCGATTTCCGTATCCTGCTTGCGCGGACGTTTGAGGAAGTTGGGGAAGGCAGCCATGGGGTCGCAGCGTCAGCGGGAAAGCAGGGGGGACTCAGGCAGGCACGGCGCGCTCGGTTTCCAGCCGGTTGATTTCCTGCAGGGTGCGCATGCGGTAGGTCTCCATGGTCTCGCGCGGAATCGAGCGCCAGATCAAGAACTGCTTGCGCAAATCGTCCATCAGAACCTTGTTCAGGCGCGCCCAGTCCTTGGGTTGGCCGGAGAGGCGGGTGATTTGGATCTTCACCTCGTCGATTCCGGGGATCGGGCTGGGGGCCGAGTACAGGCGAAAGTCCTGGGTCACCCCCAGGTCGAAGGGGGCCAGGGCCAAGCGGCTGCGCAGCCCGACCGAGCCCTTGTCGGGCGAGAAAAACGCCGTTTCGCGCGACATGAACGAGCCCATGCCGGTGTCGCGGTAGGCGTCGAAGTGCTCCTTCAAAAAGCTGACCACCCCCGTGATGTCGTACTCGGAAACGGTGAAGGGGAAGGTGATGTCGAGTTCGTCGCCGCTGGGCTGGGGCAGACGCCAGTTGCGCATAACGCCCGGGTTGGCGCTGCGCGAGGCTTTCAGGGCCGGGAAGACCGCGGAGATCAGCACCGTCAGCATGACGATGAAGATCGTGAAGATGGCGTTGGTGGAGGAGTAGTTGATCTCGGGCACGGTGATCAGCCCGAGCGCGGCCAGTTCGGTCAAGATTGCCAGCACCCCTTGCGCAAAGAGGTAGCCGCCCATCCCGCCGATGACGGAGTACACCAGCGCCTCGGCAAAGAACAGGCCGGTCACGTGGGGCGGCGCCAGGCCCAGCGCGCTGAAGGTGTAAATCTCCTTCTCGCGGTCGGCCACCGAGCCCAGCATTGTCCCGAAGATCACCAGTCCGCCCAACAAGACGGGGAAAAACAAATCGCGCAGGCCGCTGGCTTGCAGCACCGCACCGGGCACGTGGCGGTAGACGCCGTCGTTGCGGGTGGCGTTGACCGGAACGTTGAGCATCGAGGCCAGCTCCTCGCCGATCTCCATGGCCGTGCGCGCGTCCTCGGTGTAGATGTGCAGCGCGCGCATGTCGCCGCCGAGTTCCCAGGCGACGGTGTTGGAGACGATGGCAATACTGTCCACGAGCAGGGGTTCCCAGCTTTGGGAGGCCGCGGTTGTCTCGGCATCGCCGCCCTGATTTTGCTGGGCAGCCAGTTCAGGGTCGTCCAGGTCGACGGGCAGGATGCTGCTGCCGTCCATGTCCGTGAGGTTGAGCATCTTGACCGGGTCCAGCAGCGGGCCCAGGGTCAGCGCCCTACCGCCGATCATCACGGCGTCCCCGGGCTCGATACCGATCTGTTCGGCAACGGGTGGGGTGACCCAAAGGCTCGAGTCGAAGTTCTCCAGGTTGCCGCCCAGCAGCGCGGCGATGTTGGGGCGTACTTCGGCGTCGGCCCGGTCGAGCCCGAGCACCCCGCGAATGACCAGGGGGTTGTCGGCGTTTCCGTCGGTCAGAACGCGCCCGGGGTTGACGGTCGGCGTTTGCGCGTTGGCCCGTTCGGGCACGATCCAGACGCGCGGCGCGATGGCCAGCACGCCGTCTTGCTTTGCCCAGCGGCTCTGCGACAGCTGCTCTACTTCGACCGGCACGCGCCCCCAGCTGACCCGGTGGAAGTTCACGCCGGTGTAGGCGGGCGTGCCTTGCTCGAAGATTTTCACGATACCCAGCTCCCGGCCAAAGGAGGCGAAGCACAGGATGGTGAAGGTCAGCAGAGTGACGGTGGCGGCGGTCAGAGCGGTGCGCAGCGGGCGGCGACGCATGGTCGAGATGCCCATATTCATTGCGGCCAGGATGGTGTTGAAGCGCGAAACGTCGGCGGAGTGCACCGTCCCCGCCACGCCTTGCAGCGCTTTCAACTCCACCTCGAACTTCTGCATAATGATGAAAATCACCAGGCCCGAGAGCAGCACGATGGCAAAGCCCAGGAAAATGATGACCGGGGTGGCCGCGATCGCAAAGGCAGGGTGGGTGAAGTACAGCAGGAAGAATGTGCCCAGGAAGAACATCGTGAAGAAGGCCGTCTGCCGGTAGATGTTCGTCGCGCCGATCAGCAAGCGCTCCATGGCGAAGGCGAAGGGGATGTTCAACAGCAGCAGGAAAATGACGGCCGTGACCAGGTCCTCCATCGAGGTGCGCGTGTCGCGGTAAACGCGGCGTTCCTTGAGCCAGGAGGAGGCCGCCAGCGCCTCGGCAACGTCGGCGTTGTCGACCTGTGGCAGCGCGGCCAGCACCGCCTCGGGCGCGCTGCCGGCTTCATGCCGCGCCGCCTTGAGCAGGTCACGGTTTTCGGCGTGCAACTGATCGACCGACGATTTGGAAATGTTACGCTCGCGCAGGATCTCCAGCCGAAACTGGTTCAGGCGCGAGATGTCGGCCGCCGAGCGCTCGGCCACCGGCGGGGCGAAGAAACCGCCATCGGCGCGAAAGGCCAGCCCGTCGCCGTAGATGAGATCCTCCTGCACAGTGTCTGGATTCTCCGCTGCTTGCAGCAGGGTTTCGTCGACATTGAGCGCAAAGATCGATTCGTCGCTGAAGACTTTGACGCCTTCGACATCCTCCTCGCAGAACCAGGTGGCGATGCCGTCGATGGTCAGCTTGAATGACTCGCGCCGGCCCAGCGGGCTGTTGTTGAGCGCTTCAAACAGGCGGACTTGATCGGCCAGCGGCTGGGGCGGCAGTACGACCGCGCCATGGCGAGCTGGGAACATCCGCAGGATTCGCCGCGCGTGCTGGCTGGTTTCCTGGTCGGAGGCAAAAGTGATGAACCCGCGCTCGTCGAAGTCGACCGCGAAGGCGTGCAGGTGCCGCTCCAACGTTTCGAAGGGACCCCAGCCAAAGGCACCGGAGGCGTTGCTGCGCACCAGAATGAAGTCATCGAAAGCGGGAATCGGGTCAGCCTTGTAATCGTAGGCGGCGAACTGACGCGCCTGCGAGGGCCGGCGGTAGATCATCACCATGCCGCCGTTGACCGGGGTGTTGGCTGTGGAACTGCCCAGGGTGCGTGCGCGCAGGATGGACCCGTTCCAGTTGAAGCTGCCGTCCATCGTGGTTTCGTGGAAGTCGTCCTTACGGGCGATGGAGGAGGCGCCGGACAGTTCCTCGCCATCGGCCACGGCGCGAAGCGTGGGCAGCACCTCGGCCAGTTGCGGCACGACGTTGTCGAAATTCAGCGATTCAAAAGTTTCGCCCGGCGTGCCCAGCGTGCGGAAGGGATCCTGCGAGGTCGTCAGGGCGAGGTTCTGCACGGTCAGACGCCCGGCGATGTCGCCGCTGTGGGCAAAACCGCGACCGGCGAAAAACAGATGCGGCGGCGTCAGCTGATTGTCGGCGGTGGCGTGCACGAATTGGGTCAGGCGTCCCTGCGCGGATTCCATGCGCTCGATGGCCACCTTGAAGGCCTCCATCACGTTGACGTAGAGCGAGCCCAGATCGTCGCGCGAGCGCAGGACCGATTCGCCGCCAAAGAGCAGGCCCCAGCGGGCGGTCGCATCGCCGAGCATCAAGGTGGTGTGCAGAACGGTCAGCCCGCCGGCGAGGCGCTCGCGGATGGCCATCTCCGTTTCAATGACGCTTTGCTTGAGGGCGACTTCGCTACGCGTGCGCTCAATATAAGCCCGGACTTTTCCGACCGCCACGGTGTACTGGGCCTGCATCGGATACGTTTGGAAGAAATCGGGCCCGAGTTCGTTGGCCTCCAGCGCTTCCTTGAAAGCGTTCCAGCCGGCACGTTCGGCTTGCACCGCTTCGAGGGCGGCCTCCTCCTGAGGAGTGATGACTTCGCCGACATCGCGCTTGCGCTGTGCCTGCAGGTTGAGGGCGGCTTCGGCGTCGCGGGCGGCGGCAAGACCTTCGTTGGAGATGCGCCGCAGCAACACCTTGATGATGGCCTGCGCCTGCCGGTCGTCATCGCGCCCGGTGAAAAAGTCCCAAACCGTCGTGAAAAATCCCTTTTGCTCGATCGCGACCGGATTGCGTTGGCGCAGGGCGGCTTCGATCAGCGCCACGTAAGCCAGTTCGTTCTCCAGGGACTTTTCGCGCTCGGTGAAGTGCGCGTCGTTATCGGGCCGCAGGAACGCCTTGTAAAACGCGATCGCGCCCTTGTGGCCGCGGGCCTTGTTGTCGAAGAAGGCCAGCACGAGGTTGCGCCGCGGGGGAGCGGTCTTGAAATCGGCCGCCACCTGGAGCAGCGCGGCGGCGTTGAGCGCGTTGTAGGCACCGGGACTGCGCTCGGGCACGGTGCCGAAGGAATCCAGCGGCGCGGCGATGACCATCCACTCGGGCTGCTTCTCGTCGTTGACCACGAAGTTGAAAAACGGGTCGCGCCCCTCGATGAAGACCAGGATGTTGCGCCCGGTGCCGGTAACGACGCGTTCGCCGTTGGGCCCGGTCGTGGTTTCGGTGCCTTGCCAGATGACGTCCGCATCGATGCGTCCGGAGCCCGCCTCCAGCAGGGCCTCGACGGTTCCCTCAAAGTAGTAGCGCGGGAAGTTGGCTTGCGCGATGGTGTGGTGCGAGTGCGTGTTGGCGAAGTTGGGTGCGTCGCCGCGCACAAAGATAACAGCCCTGGCCCCCATGCGAAAAGCGCGTCGCCAGGCGTTGCCGCTGTCGTAGTCCAGCAGGACGATCTTCCCGTGAGGACTTTCTTTGAAACGCCCCAGCGCGCCGTCGCCCCCGTAGAGGAATGCGCCCTCGATACCTTCGCGCGGTGTGGTCGGGGGGATGGGACCGTTGGGCCGCAGGGGGAAGAGTTCCAGCCGTTGGCCGTCGGCCAGGGTCAGCTGGGCCAGGCGTTCGCCGTTGGCATCGACGCGCGTGATGGATTGAAAGCTCGGGAAATCCTGCACGACGATCTCGGCGTCGGTGTAGCCGATTTCCCGCAGGCGCTGCTGAATGTAGTCGGCGGCGGCGTAGTACTCACCGGTGCCCGAAAGCCGGTGGGGTGATTGGGTCAGTGCGCGGGTGTCGGCTTCCAACTCGGCCCGCACGCTCTCCAAACTGGCGGACTGCGCGTGCCCCACGCCGAAAGCGGTCGAAAGCGCACTGAGCAAGAACAGGGATAATCTGGGTAATCGTCGCAACATGTCAGTGGTCAATGCTCGCCGACCGAGCCGAGTTCGATGGTGACTTCGTCGCGCCGGGCCACGCGCTCGATCTGCCCGTCGCGGATCCACATCAGCCGGTCACAGATGTCGAGCATGCGGTGATCGTGCGTCGCGCAGATAATGGTGACGCCGCGCTCACTGTTCAAGCGTTTGAGGATGTTGAGGATCTCCTGGCCGGTCTTAAAGTCGAGGTTGGCCGTGGGCTCGTCGCAGAGCAGGATGCTGGGGTTGTTGGCCATCGAGCGGGCGATGGCCACGCGCTGCTGCTGGCCGCCGGACATTTCGATGGGCTTGTGAAACCAGCGCTCCTTGAGCCCGACGATATCGAGCAATCCAATCCCGCGCTCGCGGGCTTGGTCCGGGGGGACGCCGCCAAAGACCATGGGCGTGGTCACGTTCTCCAGCGCGGTCATGTACTGAATCAAGTTGTACTGCTGAAAGATGTACCCGATTTTGTGGCAGCGCAGAAAGGCCAGCTCCTCGGCGGTGAGTTGGGCCACGTCGACTTCGTCGATGTAGACGTTACCGCTAGTTGGGCTGTCCAACCCGCCAATCATGTTGAAGTAGGTGCTCTTGCCCGAGCCCGAGGGGCCCATCACCGAGATGAATTCGCCGGTGTAAATCTCCGAGTCGATGCCGGCCAGCGCGACCGTCTCGACCTTCTTCATCTGGTAAATCTTGCGCAGGTGGATCGTGCGAATGATGACCCGCAGCTCGCCATCGTCGTTGGGCAGCTTGGACGGATCGCCCGCAGCGGCACCGTTCGGTAGCGGCGCGGTTTCGGGCGAGGGTTTCGCGGGTTCTTCCATGGGTAGCAAGCAGTGAGCAACGATCCGGCGGGGCGGGGTGCTTATTCGATGCGCATGGCCTCCATGGGGGCCAGGCGCGCGGCCTTGAGCGAGGGGTAAACCGAGGCCACTGCCGCCAGCAGCATCCCCAGGATGATGGAGCCCAGCAGCGAGCCGAGCAAGCCCAGCAAGGGCAACGAGAGAAACGCAATGTCACCGTAGCCGGCGGCCATGCGGCCCAGGGCGATGAGCATCCCGACAAAGGAGCCAATCAGCCCGCCGACCAGGCCGAGCAAGCTGGCTTCCATCACGAAAATCCAGAGGATGGAGCGGTCCAAAGCGCCCAGGCACTTGAGCGTGGCGATCTCGCGGTAACGCTCGGTGACGGACATCAGCATGGCGTTGGCGATGCCCACCACGCAAACCACCAGCGAGACGATCAGCAGCCAGCCCAGGCGTTCTCCCAGCCCGAGAAAACCGCTGCCACCGCCCAGCCCCGCCGAGGACTGCTCGATTTGGCCAAGGCGCTGCTCCTCGCCCTTGTGCCGGGCCACGGCCACCAGATCTTCGGGCGTTAGCTGGGCTTCGGGGCGAATGGCCCGGTAGGTTTCGACGAACCACTCGGCATCGTCGCCGTCGCGCAGAAAACGCCAGAGGGTGTTGCTGTCGATCTCGGTGGGCTCCACGTCCATGCGCCCGGCCAGCTCGCGGCGCATCCCCGTGGAGAGCGCGCCTTCGGTCCGGTTAGCCACCGCCAGCTTGTGCGCTTGAGTGGCGATAGCCTCTGCCAGAGTTTCATCCAGGGCAAAGCCGGCGCTGCGAATCTCATCGCCCAGCGGCCCGCCCAAATCTTCGAAGGCCTGCATGACGGTCGGGTTTTGCAGGCTGGGACGCAGGGTTTCGATGGCGGCGTTGCGCTGCTCGGCGATGACCGACACCGTTGCCTTCAGCGCGGGCCATTGCGCCAGGAAGGCTTCAAAGGCGCTCAGCTCCGTGATGAAGCGGACCGACCGCAGGCCCTCCAGCCGGGTGACGAAGGCGGACCACTCGCCCGGGTCTTGCAGCCGATCGAAGATGCGCGGGCTCAACTCGCGGGATTGCAGCAGGGCAAAGCGCGGCGAGAAGTCCAGACGCTCGAAAAAGCCCAGGTAGGTTTGGGCCACGGCAGCCTTTTGGGCGAGAGCCCGGGTTGCGTCGGCGTCCAACTGGCCAAAAGTCATCGCCTCGCGGAAGGCAACGGCGGTCTCGGGGGCTCCGGCCACGTCCTCAATGACTTGTTCGCCGGTCACGCGCTGGGACAGCCGCGTTTGCCAGCTCAGGGCCAGGCGCAGTTCGTCGATGCGCGCGTCGACCTCGTCCAGGGCCGAGCGCTGGATCAGGCTGCCCGAGAGCATGTTCATCAAGAAGGCGATGGCGACGGTGATGACGAGCATCGTCATGAACGAGCGGAACAGCCGGTACTTGATCCCGACGAGCGTCAGGTCAAAGAGCTGCTTCAGGCCCATGCGGGGCTGTTCCTTGACTTCAAAGGCGCGCATCGTCGTCTTCCTGTGCTTGGGTTTGGGGCAGCACCAGCACCAGCACGCCGCGTTGGACCAACCCGTAGAGGTAATTGCAGACGGCCACGCGTGCTTCATGGAAGGTCAGCCGGTGCGCCTTGCCAAAGTCCTCCACGATGTCTTCGACGGTACGGTGCGCGTGGCAGAGTTCGTAAATGGCGCAGCCGGTGCGGTCCAGGTGCACTTCCTTCTCCTCGGCGGGACGCAGCATCCACGACAGCGGCGGCACCAGCCACGGTTGCGGCTTTTGCTTGACGGTGATGCGCAGTTCCTGCCGAGGGTCGCCCTGCACGCGTGCCGCCTCGTTGCGCACGACTTTGGCGCGCAGCAAGCCGGTCCACGTTCCTTGTTCGCGGAGCCAGGCTTGGGCTTTTTTCGGGGAGCTTTGGGCGTTCACAGGGAGAAGCAGTGGGCGGGACAACACCGTAGACTGTCCCGGTGCGTGGGCGAAGGTTCCTTGTTGGCGATGCTGCGCAGGTGATAGATCCGCCCGTCGACCGGACAACGCCAGGCAGCCGCACGCACGTGCAGCGGACCTTGCAGACGGGCAATCCAGCTTTCGCGCGGCACGGTGCCGGTCAGTTCAACGACCTCATGGCCCGACGGATGGAGGATCTCCGTTTCCAGAACGGTTGTTTTGGGCGGCAGTTGCTGGCGCAGCCAATCCTCCAAGCTGCCTTCCAGCCAGAGGTCGACCATACCATAGCGTTCAAAGCGTTTCTCGAAGCGGTCGCGATTCTGCGGGCCAAAAACCAGGCGGGCCAGAGCCGGCTCGATCTGGGCTTCGCGCAGGTGCCACTCAGCGCTCAGTTCGAGGTTCAGCCCAAAGGCCTCGTAACGGCGGGGAGCCTCCGTGGTGAGGGTGTCGGGCAGGTCGGCTTTGTTTTTGTCCGGTTCGGGTCGCGGACGCAGCCCCTGGATGCTGCGCAGAACCTCGCGTTCGAGTCCGGTGTCGCGCTGCTCAGGCCAGGCAAAGACGACCTCCACCAGATAGCGTTGCGGACCCAGGTAGCGGAAAAAGCGGGTGGTGAAACGCCCGTCGTGATGCGCGGAAAAACCGGGCCAGCCCTCGGCGCGCAGGTCCTTGATTTTGCGGGCCTCCTGCACCTCCAGCTTGACCTTGTAGTCGCTGAGGAAGCGTTCGAAGTTCGGCTCCGCCTCAACTTCGCGGTAGCCGATTTCCAAGCGGTAGTGGTGGCGGTCGGCCCAGCCCAGGCGCCCTTCGCGCATGTCGCGGGCGTACTGCAGCAGTTCCCAATCCTCGGGAGTCTCCACCTGCACTTCGTGCCAGACCGTGCGTTGTGTGCCCAAAACCGTCATCCTGGGAAAACGTTGAACTTCTCCAGCTTCTCGCCGGTGACGAAAAAGTAGCCCACGCTGACGAGCACGGGCAAGAGTGCGCCGAGCAGCTCCCCGGAAATCAGCCCGATCATCACCGGGGCCACGCGCTTGTGCGCGCCTTCCCCGCCGTACTTTTGCACGACCGTTTTGATGAAACAGCCGATCAGGAAATTGATCGCGAAGATGTTCATCGACCACGTCACCCAGGTTAAAAATAGAACCGGGTGCAGCGGCCACTTGGTGAACCGCAGCCGCGCGAAGGCAAAGAGCAGGACCAGGCCGACGCCCGCGCCAAAGGCGGTCAAACTGGTGGGGTTGGGTGAAATCGCGCCCAGCCGGGCCCAGCCGCTGACCTCGCGGGACGCCTCGAGCATCCCCTGGGCGTCGAGCCGTTGCTGCACCTGGAGGGTGTCCTTGAAGGCCTTGGGCGCCATTTCGGTGTAGGCGTAGTCGTCGATGTTGGGCCGGCCGCCGTTGTACTGCCAAAACAGGGTGACCGGCACGGCAACCATCATCCCCACCAGCAGCGCGGCAAAAAGCAGCCCGCCCGACCGCCCCACCGAAACCTGGCGTTGCTCCACGATTTTGAGGGCGTTGATGACGTAGGGCATGAAGGCCTCGCGCGGGTCGGCGATGATGATCGCTCCCAAAAGGCCCATGATGAGGATCATCTCCGGGCCCAGGGCCTGAGCGCCAAAGAGTCCCAGCATCAAGACGGCGGGGAACAACAAGGGTTGTATCCAGAACAGGCCGGTCTCGGCAATGATCCGCGACATGCCGGTGAAGACCACCAGCAGCGCCAGGGTGAACAAAATCGCCAGCTGCCACTCCAGCCCGACCATCCAAATCGTGACGATGAAGGTCGTCATGGCGGCCAGAAACACGCGCATGCCCCACACGGCGTACGACGCGGGCTTTTCCGGTGTGCGCACGCCGACGGCTCGAAAGAGCACGTTCTTGTAGAAGAAACGCCCGGTGTAGAGCACCATCAGAAACAACCCAAAATACGCGCCGTAGAGCAGGAACGTGTCCGCCGCAAAGACCCCGCCGCCGCGCAGATTCGTGCCGTACACGATAAACGTTCCGTTGACCGCGACCCATAGAAAGGGCCCCAACCCCAGCGAGAAGGAAACGTCGCGCGAGAGAAAGTACGCCACCCCGACCACCGCGAAGAAGAGGTCGAAGTTCATGAAGTACAACGGTCCCCGGTAGGCCTGATTCAGCGGCTGGACGAAATTTTGCAGTTTGATGCGCAGCGAAATGTCAAACAGCCCCCAGTCCTGCGCGTAGAGAAAACGCACGAAGTGGATCACCACCACCAGAGCCAGTGCGATTTGGAAGCCCCGGTCGCGGAAAACGGCACCCACACCCCGCTGGCCTCGATCGGGCAACAGCGCATCGGTGATCTTGGCGATGGGGTAGGGCAGGTGTTCGTGGTGCGCCCATTGCTGGTGGTAGACCAGCGCCAGTCCGATCAGCCCTGCCCACAGGACCAGAACCAGCGGCAGCCAGAAAAGCAGGGCCCGGTCCAGCCCGTCCCAGGGGATGTCGCCCAGACCGATCGACTGGTCACCGGTGCGCAGCCCGCTGATATAATCGCGGACCACCCCACCATCGCCACTGGCGGCGGATGGGTCCGCCAGCAGGACCTCGGGCGTCTGGCGGATGAGTTCGGCGTTCTGCCAGCCCTGGTCCTTTTGGCTGTAGTGGTGGGGCAGAATCACCATGGCGGTGAATCCACGTAGAAAGCCCGAACTGGGGATCACCCCCACGGCCAGACTCATCGCGACGATGACCGCCAGTTCCCGGCCGCGCAGACCCCATTTTCCGCCGCTGACCAGCGACAACAACGGGTTGACCGTCAACAGGAAGAGAATCAGCCCGCCAAACACCACCAGGGGCATGTGGTTGCCGATGAGGAAGGTCTGCTCGATGACGTGGTTGTTGAAATACGTAACCCCGCAGATAAATGCCGCCGCCAGGAAACCGAGCAGAATGGACCGGATCGACATGGGGGATGAAGCAACGAGAGGGACCGTATGGGGCTAACGGTCAGGGTACGGTACCTCTGCCGAAGTCATCCTCCAGGGTGGGAGATTGTGGGCTACGGCAAGGTAGTCGGATTTCGAGACGTAAGTGAAGCACTGGCAAGGCTTAAACTGTTAGGTGTGAAGGCGGGTTCCGCTCATAGGCGGATTTTTTCGCACCTGCCCCCTGGCTATTACCAGCACTTATCTTACGCGTTCATTTTACGCACACGGTCTGTTCCTGCGCCTGAAGTATGTCGACGCCCAGGCGGTCGGCCACCAGCCGGCCTTCCCGGGTCAAACGCAGGGAGCTCCTTTGGGGCGCTAGCCAGCCTTTGTCCTGCCAGGTCGACCACAGCGGCCACGCCAGCATCGCCGCAACGGTGGCCTCTCCGAAACGCGCCTTCAACTCGGGTACAGGGATGCCCTCGACCGTGCGCAGTCCAAAGATCAGGCGGTCGGCCAGCAGCACGTTGTCACTCAGCGTGACCCCTTCCACGCGCTCGGGTTCACCACGGGCCCAACCAGCGCGCCAACGTTGGAGATCGGGCACGTTCATGAAGCGCTCGCAGTGCCACTGCGAAGCTGCCGCCGGGCCCAGACCGTACCAGGCGCCCATCCGCCAGGTGTTGAGGTTGTGCTGCGAGGCGTGGCCCGCACGCGCAAAATTCGACACCTCGTACTGCGCGAAATCCCGCTCGCCCAGGAAATCCCAGGCGCGCCGGTACAGGTCGGCCTCGTGGTCGGCGTCGATGCTGAGTTTGCCCTCGCTCAGGCGCACATAAAGCGCGGTGTCCTCCTCGAAGGTCAGGCAGTAGGTGGAGAGGTGGTCCGGTGCGAGATCGACGGCGGCCTGCAGGTCGGCTTCCAGCGCGGGCCGATCCTGGCCGGGGATGGCGAACATCAGGTCGAGATTGACGCTGTCAAAGCCCGCCTCGCGGATCCGTGCATACGCTTCCCGTGCCTGCCGCGCCGACTGTCGCCGTCCCAGTGCCTGGAGCAGCCGCTCGTCAAAGCTCTGCACGCCCAGGGAGATGCGGTTGACCCCGGCGTCCCGCAGCACCCGCAGTTTGTCGGCTTTGACGGTGGAGGGCGCCAGTTCAATGGTCCACTCCGCGAAACCCTCCGGTCCGGCCAGGAGACGAATTGCCGTGCAGAGTCGTTCCAGATCGCCCGCGGTGAGCAATCCCGGCGTTCCGCCGCCCAGGAAAGCGGTCGCCGCCGTGGGTGGCAGGGTCATGCCGGCGATTTCCGTCTCGATGCCTTCCAGGTAGCCCAGCAGTTCCTCGCGGTTGGGGGCTTGCTGGTAAAACGCGCAAAAATCGCAGGTGCTCGCACAAAACGGCACGTGAACGTACACGCCGTAACCGTCAGTTGATAACGGGAGCGCTTTTTCTTGCAGTGCGTTCACGGGCTGACCTAGTTTGGCGTTTTCTTATTGTATGAAGGAGCGGAAGTTCGTCACCTGCGGGTTGCTCTTGCTTTGTGTCGGGTTGCTGGGAGGCTGCAACACCCGACTGAACAACCTCACCAGCACGCGCGTGCCCCAAAATCCCTCGGGCATCTATCGTCTAACCATGAGCGCATCGCTGCCTGATGGCTCGGTCATCGACGATTCGTTGGAGGCGTTTGTCGTCATCGACGGTCAGCAGCGTGAGATGGTCCGCAGTGAGACGGGCGAAAAAATCTTTTTCTATGATTTCGTGATGCCGCCGGAGCGCAACAGCGCGTTCTACTACTACGTGCTCGATTACAAGGTGGACCGCCTAGGCGGTGAGCGTGACCGCCGCGTGCAGGACCCCGAGAAAGGCGACCCGCACCAGCTTTTGTTGACCAACAAGTACGTGGTCACCTTGCAATCCAGCCGCGGCCCGGTGGGCTCGACCATTCCGGTGCTCGGCGCGGGCTTCAACCCCGGGGACGTGATCGTGGTCGGCGGTTACGAAGCTCAGACCCGCTACGACTCGCCCAACGCCATCGCCTTCACCGTGCCGCCGCTGCAGGCCGGGCGCGAGTACGAGGTGCAGTGGCACTCGGCCGACAGTGTCATCCCGGTGGGTCGATTCCTCGTGGATGCTTCCCGCTTTTTCATCACGCCCGAAACGGTCGACCTCGCCCCGGGCGAACGCACCACCTTGGTCATCGGTCTGGATAATGCGGCCCCCGCCGGTGGGCTGGCCGTCAACGTCACCACCGACGTGCCCAACTCGGTCATCATGCCGCCGGTCAACATTCCACCAGGCCAGCGCACCGTCAGTATCGTGATCGAAGGCGGACGCGCCGGCAGCGGAACGCTCTTCTTTGAGGCTCCGGGCTTCGCCGAAGTGCAGGTGCCACTACGCGTCGGTGCCGGAGGCGACCTCAGCGCGACCGCTCCGGGATTCTAGCAAGGGCGACTTCGCGAGGCTGGCAGGCGGGATTTTCCAATCCGCCCAGCCAATCAGGTCTGCGTTTCCAAGGCGGCCAAGATGCGTTTGAGCGCGGCGATGGCCTTGCGGTCTGCGTCGCGTGCCTTGAGCAAACGTTCTCGATCGTGACCTGGCGGCGGCAATTCCTCCACGGCGTCGGTACGACGATTGAAGCAATCATCCTCGTTTCGGTCAGGAATGCTGTATTCATGGCAGGGCAACCAATGCGCTTGCCTGCATCCCGGAAGCGCACTCGGTAGGCCTTTCCGCTTGCTTGGAGGGGGGCCGTTTCGACAAGGCTGGGAGCATGCCCATCGAATTGACCCCATCGCTGCAAGCTGCCCGCTGGAGCGCCGAGCGCATCGAGCAATGGTACGACGGCCTGCCCCTGCTGCTCGGCGCGAACTACCTGCCCTCCAGCGCCATCAACCAGTTGGAAATGTTTCAAGCCGACACCTTCGACGCAGACTTGAACCGCCGCGAGCTGTCCTGGGCGGTGGATGCGGGGATGAACTCGATGCGCGTTTTCCTGCACGACCTGCTCTGGGAGGCCGATGCCAACGGCTTCAAGCAGCGCCTGGACACCTTCCTGGGTATCTGTGCAGAGGTGGGGATTCGCCCGTGTCTGGTGTTCTTTGACGACTGCCACCGCCCTCATCCCAAAGCAGGCCGGCAGCCGGAACCGATTCCGGGCATCCACAACTCCGGCTGGGCGCAAAGCCCCGGCATCGACGCGCTCTATGACGAGCGGCACTGGCCGCGCCTGGAGCGTTACGTGACCGACGTCCTTGAGACGTTTGGCCAGGACGAGCGCATCGTCTTCTGGGACCTTTTTAACGAGCCGACCAACGGCGGTTTCGATGGCAACGAAGACAAAGCCCCGCAGTCGGCCAAGCTCACGCAGGCTGTTTTCGAATGGGCCCGGGCCGTCAATCCCACTCAGCCGTTGACGATTTGCGTCTGGCGCAAGCCCGATCCGCTACTCATCGAAGATTCGGCCAGCCTCACCGAACGCGAGCGGCTTATCTTGGCCATTCAGCAGTTTTGCCTGGACGCCAGCGACTTGACGACCTTTCACGACTACGGGCCGGCCGACCCTTTTCGCGAGAAGATTCAGCGGCTGAAAACGCTCGGGCGCCCGGTGGTTTGCACCGAGTACATGGCCCGCACCCAGAATAGCTGTTTTCAAACGCATGCGCCCGTGCTCGCCGCCGAGGGCGTAGGCGGCTACAACTGGGGGCTGGTCACGGGCAAGAGCGGGACGATCTTTCCGTGGGGTTCACCCGAGGGGGCGCCAGAACCGGAATTGTGGTTTCATGACGTCTTTCGCCGCGATGGCACCCCCTTCGACCGGGCCGAAATTGAGGCACTGAAAGCGGCACGGGCGCACACATAACGTTTCCCTTGAGGGATTCCCTCAATACCGCCCGGGTCATCTCTTAGGGTGATTTGATGCGGTGTCTTACAGGCTGCTTCTCGACTTCCGGGCGCGGGCGCCGTTGAATGGGCACAGTCGGTTACCTCGACTGATCCAACTTCGCCCAACCTCATCCCAATCTATGCGAAAAGCAGCCCTGGCTCTTTCGGCGTGTGCCCTTGCCACCTCCGGCCACGCCCTCCTGATCGATGATTTCGACGATGCCTTCGGCGTGGGTCCGATCACCGAATCCAGCACCACCTCTACCGGCCTGTCTATCGACGACCCGGCACCCGCACCCATTCCCTTCGATGTTCGCGCTGCGGAAGTCGACGGGCCTGCCGATGTTCTCGGCTTTGGGGAATCCACCCTCGAGATCTTCCCGGATGCGTCCGTCTTGAGCTTCAGCAACAACTCCGACGTGGTCGACTCCTTCTTTGTCCTGGAGTACTTCCAGGACGGCTCCGCTCCGGTGGACCTGACGGACGGTGGCTCCAGTTCCGCTTTCATCATCGACCTGGTCCTGTCCGACATTGACTCGCCGGACGAAGGACTGCTCATCATCGACGTGGTCAGCGACAGCGGGCCCATGAGTGGTGCGGCGGCCATGGTTTCCTTCTCCGAGCCGGGCTCCATCGTGGTGCCTTTCGCGGCCTTCGACCCATCGATCTCGTTCGATGACATTGTGCTTCTCGAGTTCATGTTCATTTTCGACGACACGGGTGCGGCGGACATCGCCATCGATTCCATCGCCACCGGCGTGCCCGAGCCTTCGACCTACGCCGCCGTCTTCGGCTTGCTCTTCTTCGCGTTGACTGTGGTGCGTCGCCTGCGCCGGTCGTAAGAAGGCGCCTGCGTCCAAAGAAAAAATTTTTTCCCACAAACCCAACCGCCAGTCTCCTACCAGGGCTGGCGGTTTTCTTTTGCCGGGCAGCCGTTGAGCAACGCGCGATCACTCAAACCGTAGGTCGACCACCAACGGGCGGTGATCGCTGGCAAGCAGGGGCTCGGGTTCGTCGACGATGAAGGCGCGCTGAACGAAGGGTTTCAACGCGGGTGAGCCCAGTAGAAAGTCGACCCGCTGGTATGTCTGCTGGCGTGCCCAGTAATAGGTCCAGACATGTCCGCGCGAATCGGCGGCATCGATCGCCGGAAAAAGGGCGGTGTCGCCCACGTCGTAGAAGCGGTCGAGCACGCCGCTGTTGGGATGGTCGTTGAAGTCGCCCACGATCAGCAGGGGATGGCTACTGCCGGGCGGGTACTTTTTGCGCAGGTGATTGCGAATGACCTCGGCCTCGCGGGTGCGGCGAAAGCGCGATTCCTCATCGCGCGGGTCATCCGTCCAGCGACTCTTGAGGTGCAGGTTGACCAGACTCCAGCGCGTGCCCTCGGTCTCGAAAATGACCTCGAGCACGCCGCGCAGGGGGGTGACCGTTTCGCCAAAGTAGTCGAACGGCAACTCGGTCACCCCGGCGGTCTCGGCGAAGGGAAGCTTCGACAGCACCGCCGTGTGCCGAACGGAGTCGGCCCCCTCCATCAGAAAGACGTGCGGGTAGTCGTTGCCCTCGGCGTTGAGGTCGCGCTGCAGCTCGCGCAGGAAGGGTAACTCGCCCATCTCCTGCAGCGCCAGAATGTCCGGCTGGTAGCGGTCGACGATCGCGCGTAGGACGGCTTTTTCGCTTTCAGGCTTGGGATAATCCTCTCGCCAGACCCCGTCGACGCGCCGGTCGGAGATCACGTAGTTGCGCACGTTCCAGCCCAACACGCGCACCTGCGTGGCGGCGTTGAGCGTCGCGGTCAGCAGGCAGGCCGCGAGCAGGCCCAGCCAAAGCGCGGGCCACCGTTGGCGGCAGCGGAACTCATTTCGTTGCTGTGGACTGTCCATCGCCGCCAAAGGTGTTAGCCTTTGGGTGAATGTCGACGTTGGAGGAGACCCGCGGAAGCCAGCCCGGAGCGTCGCCCGTTGTGCCCGAAGGGATCGCGGGCGCCTCCGTGCGACCGGTCGCGGCCTGCCCGGCTTGCGGACCCCTCGACGAAATATCCGCCACGCCCGCGGCGGTGAACTGGTGGCGCCTTGGACTGGCGCTGGTCATCGCCGGCCAGAGCATGGTCTTTGGCCTGGCCTGGAATCTTTACGTGGAGGAAGTCGGCCAAAACGAAGCCGAGGCGGAACTGGGTCCGGCGGGCTTCTGGGTGTATCATGGTGTGCTGCTGGCTTCGGCGCTGGCGGTGGTGGGGCTTCTGGGCGGGCCCTTGGGGCGACGCCTGTGGGCTTCCGTCCGTGAGCGGACCGTAACCGTCGAATCCCTCTTTGTACTGAGTCTGCTGGGTGCTCTGGGAGGCTCGCTGGTGTCGACCTTTACGGGCGAAGGGGCGGTGTATTACGAGGTCGTGGCGATTGTGCTGTGCGTTTACACCTTCGGGCGGATGGCCAGCGAACGCTCGCGGGTGACGGCCATCGCCGCCGCCAATGCGCTGCGGCAGCGCTTTGACACCGCCCGTGTGCTGCAGGCGGACGGCGGTGAACGCCTCTTGCCGGTGAGCGCCGTGGGGGCAGGGGCACAAGTGCGGGTGCATCCGGGCGAAGGTATCCCCATCGATGGCCAGGTGCTGCACGGAATGAGCTACGTCAGCGAGACCAGTTTGACTGGCGAACCGCTGCCGGTGGTGCGTCGGACTGGCGACCGAGTGCAGGCGGGCTCCACTGCCATTGACGGGACCCTTGACGTGCGAGCGACCGCGACGCTGGGCGACCGCTTGCTCGACGCAATCCTGCGCACCGTTGGGGAGGCGCGGCTCAAGCCCTCGACCTTGCAACAGCAGGCCGATGCTATCACGCGCTGGTTTGTCCCCGTGGTCGTGGCCGTCAGTCTGGCCACTTTTGGCGTCTGGTTGGCGCTGGCCAGTTGGCCGGTGGCGTTGTTCAACGCGATGGCCGTCCTGCTGGTGGCCTGCCCCTGCGCGCTTGGCTTGGCCACGCCGGTCGCGGTCTGGGGCGCGTTGCAACGTTTGACGCAATGGGGGCTGGTCGCGCGGTCGGGGCAGTTGCTCGACGACCTTGCCCGCGTCGACACCGCCTGCTTCGACAAGACGGGCACTTTGAGCGAAGCCGAACTCGTGGCCGTCGACTGGCGCACCACACCGGCCTTCGAGGACCGTCGCGATTGGCTCAAGACAGTGGTCGCCACAGCGGAAACGCTTTTTGCCCATCCGATTGCGCGGGCCCTGCGCGCGAAAGCGCCCGAGCACCACTGGGTGTTGGCGTCCAGCCAGAGCTTTGCAGGTCAGGGGATCCGCGCCACGGTTGTGGACGAAGCCGGGCTTCGCTGGGAAATTCAAATCGGCCGCCCGGACTGGATGGAGCCCCACGCGCGAGCCGCCCTGGAGGCGCTGGCCCAGTCGGATGGCGGGCCGTTGTCCAGCCGGTGGGTGGCTATATGCGTGAACGACGAGCCGGCAGGTGTGGTCCGTCTGGAGGAAAACCTGCGCGGCGAGGTGGGCGCGGTGTTTTCCCGGCTTGCGGCGGAGGGGATCCACCTGGAGGTGTTGACCGGGGATCCGCAGCCCTCGTGGGATTCGATCGCGGGAGCCGAGATCCGCAGCGGTTTGAGCCCGGAAGCGAAACTGGCGCGGGTGAACGAGCTGCAGGGCGAAGGCCGCCGACTAGTGTTCGTGGGCGACGGCATCAACGATGCCCCGGCGCTGGCGAATGGATCGGTCTCGCTGGCGATGGGTGCAGGTGCCGATCTGGCGCGAGCCAGCGCCGATGGCGTGCTGCAGGGCGAAAGCCTCGAGGCAATTCCTCGGGCCATCCGTCTGGCGAAACAAGTTCGCCGCACCGTCCGACAAAACCTCTACTTCGCGGCCTTTTACAACGGGATCGGCATGGCCCTGGCGGCGCTTGGGGTGCTGCATCCGGTGGTGGCGGCGTTGCTGATGGTGGGCTCCAGCGCGCTTGTATCCACGCGAGCCCTACGTTCGACGCAATTGGATGCAAAGGGCTAGCGTGTTGCGCGCGGTTTCTCGCGAAAGAAATTTCGCGGATTTTGTGTTCGCGAACCTGTCATCGTGCTAAAATACACGCTAATCGTATCCAGCAGGCTGTCTTCTGCCTGAGGGCACTTGGGGTAATGCAGTTGTAAGGACATTGTTAGTGGGCAGGGTCGAAGAATGTCGCTTTGCCCGCTTTTCTGGCTCCTTCCTGAGTCGACGCTGCCAAAGGCCTTCAAGCCGATGGGAATGTCGCGCGCAGACCGCCCGTTGCAAAGGGTGAAGCGCACTTCGCTTTTTGGGGCGGCAAATCGCAAACCCATGAACGATAACGAATTGGAAAAAGCGCTTTCGTCTGAATTTCTTGTTTTTTCTGTTGCCATCGCGATCCACTAGAACCTTAGTGGCCTTCTCCTGAACTCATGGATGCCCGCACTGATCGCTCTGGATTCCTGAAGTGGACCGGCCTCTGCGCTGCCGCGCTGCTGTTGGTCCGCCGAGGCAACCAACCTGCTTCGAAACGTCCTCCGACCGGTGGCGTTGTGTCCCCCTCAACGGATTCGCCAGTCATCACTTTGGCTCGCGAGCCCCGCGCCGTCTGCCGTAGTGAAAATGTCTAGTCCCTCTCGTCGGCAGTCCCCGCCGCGCGCTGTCCTTTTGTCTGTGTAAATGGCCAATATTTTTCCGAAGTGGTCTAACCTCGTACCCCTCAAGATTATTGCTGCGCTGCTGTTGATCGGCGGCGCAGTCACTCTGGGTGTCGAGTATTATATGACTCCGCAGTACACGCGGGTAGGCTACCAGCCAACGCAGCCGGTCGCCTTCAGCCACCAGCTGCACTCCGAACAGCTCGGCATGGACTGCCGCTACTGCCACACCCACGTGGACAAATCCTCGCACTCCAACGTGCCGACCACCGAGACGTGCATGGCCTGCCACAGCATGATTCGCTCGAACGACTCGGCCCTGGCCCAGGTGCGCGAGAGCTACGACAGCGGCGAAGCGATCCCGTGGGTGCGCATCCACGCCGCGCCCGACTACGTCTATTTCAACCACGCCGCGCACGTGAACCGCGGGGTCAGCTGCGTGGATTGCCATGGCCGGGTCGACCAGATGGAGGTCGTCTGGCACCACGAGGAAATGAGCATGGCCTGGTGCCTGGAGTGCCACCGCGCCCCCGAGGAAAACATCCGCCCGCTGGACAAGGTGTACGACCTGGGTTGGCAGTTTGCCAGTGCGCAGGCTCAGCAAGAGTTCGGCACCGAGGCCGTGGAGGCCTGGAAGGTCAACCCGCCCATCAGCTGTTCTGGCTGCCACCGATGAAGTTACCCTTTGAACATCCCGAGCCCACCGACCTGGAAAAGGCCGGTCCGCTGTACTGGCGCAGTCTCGACGAGTTGGAACGCTCGCCGGAGTTTGAGCAGTGGCTGCACAACGAGTTTCCGCGCGGCGCCGCGCAGCTGGAGGAAGGCACCGACCGTCGCAGCTTCCTGAAGCTCATGGGCGCTTCGTTCGCCCTGGCCGGGTTGGGCGTAAGCGGTTGCCGCCGCCCTGAGAAGTACCTCGTGCCGTACTCGCGCGCACCCGAGCACATCGAGCAGGTCATCCCGGGCATCCCGAATTTCTTCGCCACCTCCTACCCGCAGGGGAAGAGCAATCTGCCGCTGGTGGTGGAGAGTCACGAAAACCGCCCGACGAAGGTCGAAGGCAACCCCAGCTACGCACCCGGGGGCGGCAAGACCGACGCCTGGGCGCAGGCCAGTGTGCTGGAATTGTACGACCAGGATCGCGCGCCCTTTCCGTTGCGCGAGGGGGACCGCATCAGCCGGGCGGCGGCGGAAGATATCTTGGCCGAAACGCAGGCCAACTTCGCTCCGAAAAAGGGCAAGGGGCTGGCTTTCCTGGCCGAGCCCTCCAGTTCGGTCACCCGCGCTCGCCTCGTGCGCGAGCTGCAGGCAAGAATGCCCGAGGCTGTCTGGGCCGAATACGACGCGCTGGATGCCGGCAACGAAGAAGCAGCCCTGCAAACCTTGACCGGCAAGCGCCTGCGCGTGGCGCACGATTTTGCCAAGGCACGCTGCATCCTCTCGGTGGACGGCGACTTTTTGGGCACGGGTTCGGCAACCGTCTCCAACAGCCGCGGCTTTGCCCAAGCACGCGCCGCTGACACGCCCGAACAAGCCATGAAGATGGCCCGGCTGTACGCCGTGGAGGCGTGCTTCAGTTTGACGGGCGTGCAGGCCGACCACCGCCTGCGTTTGTCTGCTGCGCAGATGACCGCGTTTCTGGCGCACCTGGGCGCGGCGGTGCTGGAGGCCCAAGGGCAGGCCGACGTCGCGCGATTCCTGCGCAGCGAGGCCGGCGCATTGAAGGCGTACCGCAAGGGTGGGGCCGACCAAGCCTTTGTCGACCGATGGATCCGCGAGTGCGCCGCCGACCTGGTCGCGCACGCGGGCCAGCAACAGTCGCTGGTCGTGGCTGGATCAAACCTGCCCGCCGAAGCACATGCGCTGGCTTACCTGATCAATCAGGCTCTCGGTGCGTCGGGTCACACGGTCCGCTACCTTGAGCTTCCTGCCGCGCCGAAAACGGCCCCCATCGCGCAGTTGGCCGACGCCATCGCCGCCGGTGCGGTCGACACCCTCGTCATTGTGCGTGGCAACCCGGCCTTCAACGCGCCGGGCGACCTCAATTTTGAAGCGCTCCTGTCCAAGGTGCCCAACGTCATTCGCTACGGTTACTTTGGCCCGGACGAGGACGAGACTTCAGCAGCTGCCCGCGTTTTTCTGCCGGCGCTGCACTACATGGAGAGCTGGGACGATGGCCGGGCCTGGGACGGTACCTACGTTCCGGTGCAGCCGCTGATCCTGCCGATTTTTGACGACTGCCTGAACGAAAACGCGGTGCTGGCCGCGCTGGCGGGAGTCGAGGAGATCGACCCGTACGCGTTGGTGCGCGCGACCTTCGCCGAGGTCAACGGCTCCGACGCGGACGCGGCCTTCGATGGCTGGCTGGCCGAAGGCGTACTGGAAGGTTCGGCCTTCAAGGTCGCGAATCTCTCCGCGGGCAACGCCTTGGAGCCGCTGCGGCAGGGGACGTTCAAGGCCAACGCTCCCTCGTCGGAGTCGCTGGAGTTGTGCTTTGTGGCGAGCGGCCATGCCCTGGACGGACGCTACGCCAACAACGGCTGGATGCTCGAGCGTCCGGACCCGATGACGCGCCTGACCTGGGACAACCCAATTTTGATCAGCCCGGTTCTGGCCAGGGAAATCGGTTACAACCCGAGCCTCAGCCGGATGAACCGCATGGGCCAGTTGATGCCTGAGTCCAACGACTACGCTGCCGGTTACGAGGACGCGCCCATCGCCGAGTTGACCCTGGGCGACACGACCGTGCGTGCGGCCGTTCACATTCTGCCGGGCCTGGCTGACTATTCGATGGTGCTGCCGGTGGGCCTGGGCCGGCGCAAGGTGGGCCGCGTGGGCCTGGAAGCCAACCGCCGCGAAGGGGGCGTGGGCTTCGATTACTTCCCGTTGACGCGGGGCGACCTGGGCGCGGTGACGGGAGCGACGCTTAAATTGACCGGCGAGCGCCTGGACCTGGCCAACGTGCAGCAGCACTGGTCGATGGAAGGGCGCGCCTTGCTGCGCGAAGCCAACAACACCTATTTCGCCGATCATCCGGACTTCGTGAACCAGATGAGCCCGGAGTCGCACTCGCCGCCCATCTACGGTCCGAGCAAGGACGACCCGCTTTCAAAGAAGGCCACCGAGAATCCCCGCGGCGGCTCGATGTACGACCACCCGTCGTTCAAGGGCAAGAACGGCGAAGGCATCCAGCAGTGGGGGATGACCATCGACCTGAACACTTGCACGGGGTGCAACGCCTGCGTCATCGCCTGCCAGAGCGAGAACAACATCCCGATTGTCGGCAAGGACCAGATCCTGCGCGGTCGCGAGATGCACTGGATCCGGGTTGACCGCTATTTTGCGGTGGGCACCGAAGGCGACGGCGAGGACAAGACGCTCGAAACCGTCGACTTGCCCGAGGACGTCCAGGCAAACTATCTGCCGGTCAACTGCATGCACTGTGAGACCGCGCCCTGCGAACAGGTCTGCCCAGTCAACGCCACCGTGCACGACGATCAGGGCCTCAACGTGATGGCCTACAACCGCTGCGTCGGCACGCGCTACTGCGCCAACAACTGCCCGTACAAGGTGCGCCGCTTCAACTTCTTTGACTGGAACAAGCGTAAGGTGGGTCAGTTTTACCGCGGGCCGCTCGGCGACGTGACCGACCAGGATCTGTCGCAGATGCAGAAAAATCCCGAAGTGACTATCCGCATGCGCGGGGTCATGGAAAAGTGCACCTACTGCGTCCAACGCATCCAAAACGCGCGCATCCACCAGCTGTCCAAGGCGCGCGATTCCGACAACATCAAGGTGCCTGACGGGGTGATCCAGATGGCCTGTCAGCAGGCTTGCCCGGCCGATGCCATCGCCTTTGGCGACATCGCCGACGAGACCACCGACGTCTACCAAAAGAAGCAGTCCATCCGCGACTACTCGGTGCTGGGTTACCTGAACCTGCGCCCCCGCACGACCTATCTGGCCAAGTTGCGCAACCCCAACAAGGCCATGCCCGACTACAAGGACCAGCCGCTCTCACGCATGGAGTACAAGTACCGCGCCGGTGGCGGCCACAGCGAGTCCAAGGGCAAGGCCCACGGCGGCGACGACCTTCACGACGCACCCGATATCGAACCTTCTCCCGCTGGAGCCGAGCAGAGAGCCTGTCCCTTTCCCTGACTGATTTCCCGACCCTTTCCTGAAGCCATGGCTGTCATCACCGGAGACCACAGCGTACCCGCCCCCGAGGTGCTCGATCGGACTAAACCGGTCGAGGTGCCACGCAATGTGCTGGTGGAGAACGACCGCAGCCACGCCTGGATCACCAACAAGATTTGCCGCATCGTGGAGGAGCCCACGCCCAAGTGGTGGTGGGCGCTGTTCCTGGTTAGCCTGCTGACGGCGTCTTTCACGGTGGTCGGTCTGGCCTACCAGGTGGTCAGCGGAGTCGGCGTCTGGGGCTTGAACACGCCGGTCTTCTGGGGCTGGGCCATCGTCAACTTCGTTTTCTGGATCGGCATCGGCCACGCCGGCACGCTCATTTCGGCCATTCTTTGTCTGCTCAAGCAGAAGTGGCGGACGGCGGTCAACCGCACGGCCGAGGCGATGACCATCTTCGCGGTCGTCTGCGCCGGGCTCTTTCCGCTCTTTCACATCGGGCGTGTCTGGTTCGCCTGGTGGCTCTTCCCGCTGCCCAACGCCAACGCCATCTGGCCCAACTTCCGCAGCCCGCTGGAGTGGGACGTCTTCGCCGTTTCGACCTATTTCACCGTCTCGGCGCTGTTTTGGTACATGGGCATGGTGCCGGATCTGGGTTGCCTGCGCGACCGGGCCAAATCGATCTGGCGCAAGTATTTTTACGGCGTCCTGGCCATGGGCTGGCGCAACAGCAACCGGCACTGGCGCAACTACGAGATGGCCTACCTGCTGCTGGCCGGGCTCTCCACGCCGCTGGTGTTGTCGGTGCACACGATCGTGTCGTTCGACTTTGCCGCCTCAAACCTGCCGGGCTGGCACACCACGATCTTCCCGCCATACTTCGTGGCCGGGGCGATTTTCTCGGGCTTTGGCATGGTGCTGACGCTGATGCTGCCACTGCGCGCGGTCTACGGCCTGCACGATTTGATCACGCAGACGCACATCGATAACATGTGCAAGATCACCTTGGCGACGGGCTCGATGGTGGGCTACGCCTACGCCATGGAGTTCTTCATCGCCTGGTACGGAGCCAACCCGTACGAGGGCTTCGCCTTCATCAACCGGGCCTTCGGGCAGTACTGGTGGGCGTACTTCATCATGATCTCCTGCAACGTGATCAGCCCGCAGTTATTCTGGTTCTCGGCCATTCGCAAGCGGGCCTGGCTGGTCTGGATCATCTCTATTTTCGTGAACATCGGGATGTGGTTCGAGCGCTTCGTGATCACCGTCACCTCCCTGGCGAACGACTTCCTGCCCTCCAGCTGGGGTTACTACTCGCCCACCATCGTGGATATTTTCACCTTCTTCGGCACCTTCGGCATCTTCGGGACGCTCTTCCTGTTGTTCCTGCGCTTCCTGCCGCTGATGCCCATTGCCGAGATCAAGGCCGTCACGCCTGAGGCCGATCCGCACGGGCACTCCGACGGCACGCAGGGTCCGGGCAAATTCCGCGGGGCTCACGCCGCGCATCATTGACCGTCGCCACCACTTTCACCCTTCGTTTGAGCCAGAGAAATTGACCATGTCAGAGGCAGCAATCAGCCAGGCCCCCGCCGGCAAGCCCTACGGCTTGATGGCGCGCTTCAAGACCGCGCCGGAAATCTACCACGCGGCCGAGCGCATGCGCGACGAGGGCTTCAAGCGCTGGGACGTTTTCACCCCGTTCCCCGTGCACGGCATGGACGATGCCATGGGCCTGACTCGCTCCAAGGTGCCGCGCGGCACGTTTATCGGCGGCATCACGGGCTTCACCACCGGTGTGCTGCTCGTCTGGTACATGAACAGCTACGATTACCCGCTGATTGTCGGCGGCAAGCCGTACTTCAGCATGGTCTTCCCGTTTCCGGTCTTCTACGAGCTGAACATTCTCCTGGCGGCCTTCGGGACCTTCCTTGGCATGTTCATTTCCAACCTGCTGCCGCGCCACCACCACCCCAGCTTCAACCACCCGTCCTTCGACAAGGCCAGCGACGATGCCTTTTTCCTGCTCGTGATGCGCGACGACCCGAAGTTTGACGAAGCGGCCAATCGCAGCCTGCTCGAAAGTCTCGGCGGCACCGAAATCGAGATCGTCCACGACGACTGAGCCCACGTTCCATGCGCTATTTCCTCCTCATCTTTGCCGGCATCTGCCTGACCCTGTTCGCGGTGCTCGGCTTCCGTGGCGCGAAGACGACCAACGAGCCGATCGAGGTCTTCCCGGACATGGACCACCAGGCCAAGTACAAGCCGCAGACGACCAACGACTTTTGGCCGGACGAACGCGACAACCGCCCCTTTGTACCGGGTGCGGTCCGCCGCGGCAGCGCGCTGGCCCGCGCGAAAGTGTTCGCCACGGACTACGCCCACGAGCCGACCGACAACCACGAGTTTTTCTACGGCATGCGTCCGGACAAGGCACCCGACGATCCCGAGCGCTGGGTGCAGAGCTTCCCCCTGCCGGTGACCAATGAGTTGATGGAACTGGGCCGCGAAAAGTACGACGTGTTCTGCACGGTCTGCCATGGGGCCGCCGGCAACGGGATGGGCGTGACCGCCGCCGCCGCCGAAAACCAGGAGTGGATGGAAGGCCGCGGCTACTTTGGCGTAGTGGCGTCCTACCACACCGACATTTACCGGAACTATCCCGACGGCCGCCTCTTCGACGTGATCCAGAACGGCTACAACACCATGTACGCCTACGGCGACAAGCTTACGGCCGAGGAGATCTGGGCCGTGGTGGCCTACATCCGCGCGCTGCAACTTTCCCAACTGGCCGAAGCCGACTGAGCGATTTTGTCCCGAACCCCTTTGCACCGATTCCAAGATGACCACAGACGCCGCCACTCCTTCCCTGCCTGAGGCCGTCGCGCCCGCCGGCGGACGTCGCGACCTGTCCTCGCTGGCGCTGATCGTGGGCATTGTCGGTCTGGTTATCGCCGGTGCGGGCCTGATCTACGGCCTGAGTGCGGCCGACCCGCGTCCGCTGGAAAGCTGGCTGCTGGGCTTCACCTTCTGGTTTTCGACCCTGGTCGGCACGTTGATGCTGATCATGATGTTCTATGTCTTCGACGCGGGCTGGGCCACGGTCATCCGCCGGCAGATGGAGCATATCCTCGCGGCCATGCCAATCGTCTGCGCCAGCTTCCTTCCGGTACTTGTCATCTGCCTGTTCAGCAGCGACATCTCGCTTTGGAAGTGGCTGCACCCGGGCGTGATCACCTACCCGGGCACCGACGAGCTGGTGAAGAACGACGTGCTCTACCAGCACAAGGCCGGCTACCTGAACACCGGATTCTTTCTGGTGCGGATTGTCCTCTATTTCGCCGTGATGATTTTCCTGGCCTCCAAGCTGCGAGCCTGGTCCTTCGGCATGGACACCAACCCCGACCCGAAGACCTACATCCGCTCGCGTGCGCTGTCGGCGGCGGGGATCATCCTGACCGCGCTGACCGCTACGTTCGCGGCGGTGGATTTCTACATGTCGATTTCCTACCACTGGTTCTCGACGATGTACGGGGTGTGGTTCTTCGCCACCTCGATGCGCCTGGGCCTGGCCGCAACGATTATCCTGTGCTTCTTCCTGGGGTATCGCGGGCACCTCAAGGGCCTCTACAAGCCGGCGCACGAGTACTACCTGGGCTGTCTCTGCCTGGCCTTCACCATCTTTTGGGCCTACATCAGCTTCTCGCAGTACTTCCTCATCTACAACGCCAACATCCCCGAGGAAACCTTCTGGTACAACGTACGCGAGTTGACCGAAACCTGGGAAACCAGCGCGTGGTACTGGTTCAGCATCGGCGGGCTGGTGATCGGCTTCTTCCTGGTGCCGTTTTTCTACCTGCTGTGGTACCCCAACAAATTTGGCGAGCGCCTGCTCTTCATCGCCGGGTGGATCGCCGTCTTTGCCATCTTCGACTTTTACTTCAACATCATCCCCGGGAAAAAGGATCTCGACGGCGCCTCCGAGCAGTACCCGCTGGGCTACAAGCTCGATGGGGTGCTCAGCGGGTCCATTGTCTTTGACCTGGCGGCCATCGTCGGCATCGGCGGATTGTGCCTGTGGGCCACCCTGCGCAGCATGAAAAAGACGGAGATCATTCCCATCCACGACCCGCGCATCGACGAGTCCGTCAACGCCTCCCTCTAAACCCGCGCCGCGTTTCGATCATCATGGCAGAGCAACCACAGCAGCCCGGCGGGCCGGAAGTGCATGACCCCTCGCCCGCGAGTTTCTGGACGAACTTTTTGGGCATCATGGGCACGATCACGATCTTTTTGATCATTGCGCTCATCGTTTACATCTACACGCGTCCGCCGGTCGACCCGCTGCAGATCAACCAGCTGCGCTACGAACGCCGCGAATCCATCGAAGCCAGCCAGGAACGCCTGCTCAGCGAGGTGCGCCAACCCATTGCAGGCAATCCCGACTACACCACGCTCCCAATCGAAGAGGCCATGCGCAAGGCCGTGCGTGAAATCCGCTCGGCCCAGGAATCCGGCGAGGTGTGGCGCCCGCCCACTGAGAGCGACGCCAACTCCGGTGGCTGAACTGGCCAGCAGCGTTCGTTATCAATCGTATCAGCCCGCCTGAATTATGGATTCATGGAGCCTGCCCCTGTTGATTCTGGTTGTGGTGGCCGTCCTGTTCTTTCTGTCGGTCGTGGCCGCGCTGGTCTGGGCCGTCAAAAACAACCAACTCAGCAACCTGGAAAAAGGAGCCCGCACCATCTTCAACGAGGAAGAACCCGAAGGCGTGCAGCAGGATTTTTTCCCCGGCAAGAAGGGCCGCCGCGACCGCGCCAAACACAACCCGCCCCCCGATTTGACCCAGCCCTGACGCGCAGCAGGCACCCCGCCTCGCCTCCCTTTCCCATTCAGCTTTTTCATTCGTGAGTCCCGTCCTCTCCTTCTTTACCGAACTGGGCACCCGCAAGCAGACGGTGGTCCCCGGTCCGGCACGCCTGAGTGAGGTGGACGCAACGGAGAAGTGGCCGGCGCTCTATATCTTGGCTACGACGATTCTGAGGCTGCTCGCGGGCACGGAGCTTGCGTTTCTAGCCTCC
>JBHJGQ010000009.1:0-78723 GCA_050331595.1 Opitutales bacterium | reverse complement strand
ACCGAACTGGGCACCCTCAAGCAGACGGTGGCCCCCGCTCCGGCACGCCTGAGGGATGTGGACGCATCTGTGAAGTGGCCGGCGATCTTTTTCTTGGCTTCGTCGATTCTGTGGCTGCTCGCGGGCACGGTGCTGGCGTTGATCGCCTCCTTCAGCATGCACTGGCTGGAGTTCCGCACCTGGACTGCCGAAACCGGAATCTTCACCTTTGGCCGCGCCCGCTCGGCGCACCTCAACGCCATGATTTATGGCTGGGGCAACAACGTGGGCTTTGCGGTGGCGGTGTGGATCATGTCGCGGCTGTGCATGACGACGGTGCGCCACCCCACACTTCTGTTCCTGGCCGGTGTGTTTTGGAACGCGGGCATCACCATCGGTATCGTGGGGATTCTCTTCGGCGACATGACCTCGGTCGAGTGGCTGGAAATGCCGACCTACGCCGCGCCGATTTTGTTTGTTTCGTACGGACTGATCGGCGTGTGGATGGCGCTCGCCTTCCGCTACCGCCAGACCAATCACACCTACGTTTCCCAGTGGTACCTGCTTGGGGCTACGTTCTGGTTCCCCTGGCTGTATGCGATCGCGCAGATCATGATCCTGTGGCTGCCGGCGCAGGGCACCATCCAAAGTCTAACCAACTGGTGGTTCGCGCACAACGTGCTGGGTCTGTGGCTGACGCCGCTGGGCCTGGGCGCGATCTATTATTTTCTGCCCAAGGTGCTGGGGCGCCCGATTCACAGCTACTACCTGTCCATCCTCGGTTTTTGGAGCCTGGCCCTCTTCTACAACTGGGCCGGGGTGCACCACTTGATCGGCGGGCCGGTGCCCGTCTGGCTGCAAGCCGCGGGCACGGTCGGCAGCATTTTTATGGTCATCCCGGTGGTTGTGACCGCGATCAACCACCACCTGACGGCGGTTCAGGGCTGGCGCGCGGTTTGGGCCAGTCCCACGTTGCGCTTCATCGTTTACGGCGCGATGAGCTACACGCTGGTCAGCCTGATCGGATCCACCATGGCGCTGCGCAGCGTCAACGAGATCACGCACTTCACCCAGTTCACCGTGGCCCACGCGCACCATGGGGTGTACGCCTTTTTCACGATGGTGATGTTTGGCTCGGTGTACTTTTTTATGCCGCGCCTGCTTTTCCGCGAGTGGCCTTCGGCGGCGCTCATTTCCGTGCACTTCTGGACGACCGCCATCGGGATTGGCATCTACGTTGTCGGACTGTCGCTGGGCGGCTGGCTGCAGGGACTGGAAATGCACACGCTGGCCCAGGAAGAGGTACTCGTCTCCGTAGAAGAACCGCCCTCCGGTACCGAAACCTTCACCAACGCCCAGGACCAAAAGTACTGGCTCAAGGATGTAGTCACCCCCTTCGATGACATCGTGAAGGGCCTGTTGCCTTGGCTCTTTTCGCGCTCGATTGCCGGGGTGCTACTGACCATCGGGCACATCGCCTTCGCCATCAATTTCGTCTGGATGGTGCTGGGTATCCGCGGGACCGCCTCCGGACGCGGCCCAACCCTGCTGGCACCCATTTCAGACCAGGCCCGCGCCCGACGCGACGGCGACGCGGCACCGCAGTCCACGTCCACCACCGGCTGACGCGAATACATCTTTTGCGATGAAAAGCCTTCCTCTTATCTTCTGCGGCATCTTTTTCACCCTGGCCTTTTCCTGGGCTGGGCTGATTCTGGCCAGCCTGCTGCAGTGGGGCGACCTGGAGCCGCACCAGCCCGAGGACAGCGGCTTGGCCTTCCCCCAGGAAATCTCCGGCCTGGCCCAGCAGGGCAAGGAGATTTACATCCGCGAAGGCTGCATGTACTGCCACAGCCAGCAGGTGCGCCTCCAGGGCTTTGGCCTGGATTTTGAGCGCAACTGGGGGCCGCGCAACACCGTGGCTCGCGACTACATTTTGCAGGAACGCGTGCTCTTGGGCACCATGCGCACCGGCCCGGATTTGAAGCACATCGGCGCGCGCATTCCCGGCGCGGACTGGCACTACCTGCACCTGTGGGATCCGCAGATCCCCGACACGCACCAAAACTCGATCATGCCGCCGTTCCCGAATCTGTTCACGATTCGCGAGATTGAGGAGCGCCCGCATCCCAAGGCGATCAAGCTGCCGACCGAGGTCCGCGGTGAGCCCTACCTGAACCGTCCGCCACCCGGCTTCGAGGTCATCCCGACCAAGGAAGGTGAGGCGCTGGTGGCGTATCTGCTAAGCCTGCGTTTGACCTACGAACTGCCCGAGGCCACCTTGGGCGAATAGGAGTTATTTGAGCCGTGGACATCAATCGCGTAGACCGGGGGGAGACCGTTGTGCCGCCCGACCCCAAGGGCGAAAAGACCGAGCCCAAGCTGGAGCCCGGCCAGTACGGCGACATCCAGATGCAGCGCCTGCACGCGCAACTCGCGCGTGAAAAAGAGGAGCCGACCGAGGGCTTTTCCCAAATTCCGATCATCCTGCTTTTTCTGTTTGGCGCGCTGATGTTTTACGGCGGTCTTTACCTGACCAAGTACTCAGGGGCCTTCCGCGCGGACATCTACGATCCCAACGTGGCGATCGATGAAGGTGGCGGCGGTGAGGTCATCGACTGGAACGATCCGGCTGTCTTTGCCGGTCTTGTCGCTGAGCGCGGTGAACGCGCCTACTCAACCTGCGCGGCCTGTCATCAGCCCGACGGCAACGGTCTGGCGGGCCAGTTCCCGCCTTTGAACCTGTCCGAGTGGGTGGGGGGCGATCCGGCTCGCATCACCAAGATTGTCATCAACGGTCTGGCCGGACCCATCGAGGTCAGGGGTAACCCCTATAACGCCAACATGGCCGGACTGGGCTACCTGAAAGACCGCGACATCGCTCTGGCCGTGTCGTATGTGCGGACTGCCTGGGACAACGATTATCCGCTGGTCACGCCAGCGGAAGTCAAGGCCATCCGCGACTCGCTGGGCGGGCGCACCTCGCAGTGGTCGGGCGACGAACTTCTCGAACTGTATCCAATCGAGTGATACGCTTGCGGCGGCTCAGGCTGGTTCGTCCCCGAGCCTGCGGCCAGGTATCAGGTAATTGGATACGTAATCGGTGACGGAATCAGCCAGGGTCGTTACCTCCGCCGTGTAGCCGTCCGCGCGCAGTTTGGAGATGTCGGCGCAGGTATGGTATTGGTACTTCGCGCGCAGGCTGTCGGGCATGTCGATGAACTCGATGGCGGGTTCCTTGCTCAGGGCTGCGAAGATCGGTTCGACCAGCGCCTTCCAGGTTTGCGCCTGGCCCGAGCCCAGATTGTAGAGTCCGCCGCATTTGAGGTGTTCGGCCAGGAAGATCGTCATCGCCACGGCGTCTTTCACGTAGAGGAAATCCCGCTGCTGCTCGCCGTCGGCAAAATCGGGTCGGTAGCTTTTGAAGAGTTGCACCTTGCCGGTGTCACGGATTTGTGGATACGCCTTGTTGACCACCGAGCGCATGTCGCCTTTGTGGTCCTCGTTGGGACCAAAGACGTTGAAATACTTCAGGCCCACAATCTGGCCGAGCACTCCGCAGCGTTGCGCGTACAGGTCGAAGAGGTGCTTGGAGTAGCCGTACATGTTCAGCGGCCGCAGGCGGTGCAGGTCCTCGCGGCGGTCGTCCATGCCCTGGGCCCCGTCGCCGTAGGTCGCCGCCGAGGAGGCGTAAACAAAGCGGCTGCCGCGCTCGAGCGCCCAACTGGCCAGCACCTTGGTGTACTCGTAGTTGTTCTGAACCAGGTGGCGGCAATTCGTTTCAGTCGTTGCAGAATTTGCGCCCAGGTGAAAGACCGTGCGCACGTCGTCCAACTCACGCGGAGCTTCGTCGATGGCGTCGCTCAGCGCGTCGGCTTCGATGTAATCGTTGAAGCGCAGCGGCACGAGGTTCTTGAACTTGTCACCCTCGCCCAGCAGGTCGCAGACGAGGATGTTTTCCAGGCCCCGCTGATTGAGCGCCCAGATCAGCGCGCTGCCAATGAATCCCGCCCCGCCCGTGACGAGGATGCGTCCCTTGCTCAAGTCATGCATGATCGATGTCGCGCGTGTACTGATATTCCTGATACGGCATGTTCCCGTCCTCGCCCGAGCGAATGGCCTGGCGAACAAAGCCCCAGCGTTCGTAAATGGCATGCGCCTGGCGAAAACGCACGTCGGTCCACAACTCGATGCGCCGCTGGCCACGCTCTCTGGACCAATCCAGCGCCCAGTCCATCAAGCAGCGCCCCAGACCCGTTCCGCGGTGGTCCGCGCGCACGTAGAAACGCTTCAACTGGACTGCGTTTTCCGTAACTGCGAGTGGCAAGACTGCGTGTGTGGCAAGGAGGTCGCCCGCGTCGTTCGTGAGCACCACAAAGTCCCCGCCGGCTTCGGTGTACGCCTGGGGCAAGCGCGTCAGGTCCGCGTCGTAGCCGGAGAGAAAGACGCTGTCCCCAAACTCTCGATACACGGTGTCGATCAGCGCGATCACGGTCTGACGGTCGTCCGCGGTGACGCGGCGCAGCGACGATTGGGGCGCGCGTTCGGACACAGTCTGGATGGGGTTACGCATCTTGAATCGGGCCTAGGCCAGTTCGCGTGAGCGCGCTTCCGCAGCGGCGGCGGCCCGTGATACCAGCTTGCGCAACCCGCCCTCGGCAAACGTTTTGAGGGCTGCCTCGGTGGTACCGCCCTTGGAGGTTACGGCGTTGCGGAGGTTTTCGGGATCGATGGCGGCGCTGTCCATCAACCGGGCGGCGCCGATCACCGTCTGCCGCGCCAGCTGGTCTGCCACATCTGAAGACAGGCCCAACTGACTGCCGGCTTCGCGCAGGGCCGCGGTGAATTCAAAGACGTAGGCGGGGCCGCTCCCGCTGATGGCCGTCACGGCGTCGAGTTGTGCCTCGGGCAGCTCGAGCACATCGCCCAGCGCGCCGAGAATGCCGAGTACGGCCTTGCGGTCTTCGCTGGCGAGGGTTTGCAGCGGGGCAAAAGCGGTGATGCCGGCGCCGATTTGGCCGGGGGTGTTCGGCATTGCCCGTGCGATGTTGCGCGCCTCGGGAAACGTTGCGCGCAGCCGTGCCAGGGTGGTGCCGGCCAGGATGGAAAGAACCAGCCGACCCTGGGATTGCGCGGTGTAGACGGGGTCGAGCGTGTCGAGCTGTTGCGGCTTGCAGGCCAGGACCAGGACGTCCGCGTGGTGGATCAACTCACCGGCTTCGGCGACCCAGCGAATGCCCGTTTTCTCAGCCAGTTGGGGACCCGTTGGATCATCGCCACAGGTGCAACCGATGGCCTCGGCGGGGTAGAGCCGCTTCGCCAGCAACCCGCTCACCATGGCCGACGCCATGCGGCCCGCGCCAATGAATCCTACCTGCATGGCGCGAGGCTAGGGCGCTCGGCTGTGTGCGCGAGCCGAAATCAAGGCGCGTTTCTTTTGGCTTCAGCCAATCGGAAACCAGAGCGTGGCGCACACGCCGCCCTCAGGTTTTTCCTGCACGGAAAGGTCGCCGCCCAAATTGCGCGCGGCGTGCCGGGCCATGGTCAACCCAAGCCCGCGCCCAACGGTCACCTTACTGGTGATGAAGGGGTCAAAAAGGTTTTCGCGCACCTCCTTGGGAATGCCCTCGCCCAGATCGTGCACGCGCACCAGCAATTGCCGATAGCTCTCGTCGTCGGTTTCCTCGATCTCGATCCACACCGGGGTTTCAGCCGCTTCGGGCGCATAGGCTTCCCAGGCATTGGTCAGCAGGCGCTCAAGGATGCTCTCAAAAACCTCGGTGTTGGTGGCCAGCAGGTAATCCGGCGGCAGCGGGTTTTTCACCTCAATCTCACCGCGAAAGCCCTGCTCGTTTTTGAACCGGGTGACGCTGCCGGCCAGCAGATTGGTCAGGTTCACCGGCAGCAGATCGAAGCTCTCCTCCGAGGCGATGGAGCTGAGCTTACTGATGATTTCGACCATGCGCCGAACAGAGGTCTCCATCAAGTCGACGCTGCGCTTGACCTTTTCGGGGTCAGCCAGACCGATCTTGAGCAGGTCGACATAGCCGACGAGCACGCCCAACAGGTTGTTCAAATTGTGCGCGACCCCCTGCGTGACTGCGCCCACGGCGGCCGCTCGACGGGTTTCGCCCAGGCGACGTTGCAGGTCGACGTTCTCGCGGTAGGTGCGACGCAGGCTGATCTGCGTGCGCACGCGTGCGGCGGTCTCATCCAGATCGATCGGCTTGGTGATGTAATCGACCGCGCCCGACTCCAGACCATGCAAGCGGCCTTCTTTGGAGATGCTGGCGGTGATGAAAATGATCGGGATGTCCCGCGTTGCCTCGTTGGCATGAAGCTTGGCGCAGACCTCGTAGCCGTCCATCCCGGGCATCATCACGTCCAGCAAGATGACGTCGGGATGAAATTCGGCGACTTTGTCTAGGCAGGTCGGACCGTCCAGGGCCGAGTCCACTTCCATGCCTTCGAGCTGCAGCTTGCGCTCGAGCAGGGTGATGTTCACCGGCTGGTCATCGACCACCAGAATACGCGGCTTGCGGTGTACGCTCAGGGCCATACCGGCGGCGGTTGTGCCAGCGACGGCGCAATTTGGGTTTTGCTTCATCATGAGGGGCTTACTCGTCCCTCATCGACACGGATCTCGGTTGGCTTAACCGCTCTTGCCATCGGATTGTATCGCGGAGGCATCGCTCGCCGGCTCCGAAATCACCAATGTGCGACATAGAAAATCGTACCCGGCCCGGCGATCGCGCCCGAACAGAGGCACCAGGTAGTTCGCCAGCAGGAAGGGCAGCAGCGGACTGGCCAGCAAGGTCAGGGTTTTCAAACCCGAGCGCAGCAGCCCCTCGGTCATGCGCAGAGGCCCGAGGCGGTCGCGCGGCACCACGCGCAGTCGAAAGACGCGCTTGCCCAGGGAGCGTCCCCCCATCAGCGTGTCCCCCAGAAAAAAGCCCATCCAGAAGGTCAGCAGCACCGCCATCTGGCTGGCCCCCAGCATTTTTTTGAGGCTTTCGGAGGGCTCGGGCAGCGAGGCGCGAAAGTCGGAGGCCCCGGCCGACTCCACGGCTACGTGCAGCACCTGCTCGGAAAAGGCGCGCATCTCCGCTTCGCCGCCTTCGTATTGAGGCCAGACCACGCGGTCCAGAATCAGGCAGGTTGCGACCACCAGCAGGGCAAAATCCAACAGGAAGGCCAGCGCCCGCCAGCGAAACGACCCAGGCCGCAAGCGAGCGGCGGGCGACAGCGCTCCCAGGTCCGGCAGCGGGGGCGGCGTGACGGATTCCTTTTGGGGCGGTGTGACAACGGGCGGTTCCACGGGAAACATAAGTCGCTCAAGGCGACACCGCGGGTACGCCAAGGTTTCGCTGCATCTGGGCGGCTTTGAGCGTGTTGCGCATGAGCATAGACACCGTCATCGGCCCGACGCCTCCAGGCACCGGGGTGATGCGGGCGACTTTGGCGGCGACGTTCTCAAAATCGACATCACCGACCAGTTTGTAACCCTTCTTTGCGGCGGGGTGATCGACCTTGTTGACGCCTACGTCAATGACCGTGGCCCCGTCCTTGACCATGTCGGCGGTCACGAAGCGGGGTCGTCCGATGGCAGCGATCAGGATATCAGCGGCGCGGGTCATTTCAGTCAGTTGGGTGGAGCGCGAGTGGCAGACGCTGACGGTCGCGTTGCCGGGGCTGCCTTTGCGCATGAGCAGCATCGCGATGGGCTTGCCCACCAGCAGGCTGCGACCGAGCACCACCACGTGCTTGCCCTGAGTATCGACTTGGCTGCGTGCCAGCAGTTCCACGATTCCGGAGGGGGTACAGGGCAGAAAGCCGGTGGGATCTTCCTGCAGGAGCTTACCCGCGTTGAGGGTGTGCAGCCCGTCGATGTCTTTTTCGGGAGCGACGGCGTTGAAGGCGTCCACGTCCGCGATGTGCTCGGGCAACGGCGATTGCACCAGGATGCCGTTAACGGAAACATCGGCGTTGAGGGTGTCGATGCGCGCCATCAGTTCGTCCCGAGGTGTCTCGGCGGGCAGGGCGCAAAGGTCGCTCTCGATGCCAACCTGAGCTGCCGTGCGCTGCTTTTTGCTGACGTAATAGACCGAAGCCGGGTCCTCTCCCAGGCGGATGAAAACGACCTTGGGCGGCGGTCCTTCCAGGGCCTTCACGCCCTCGGCAACTTCCTCGAGGATGGCTTTCGCGACTGCGTTTCCGTCAATCAATTCCATGACGAAGGCAGCCTCCCGGAGCAGCCACCCGGGCGCAAGCCTGCGCTGCGGTCCTAGGCGTTCTTAAGAATAGGTGGGAAACGTCAGTTCAGGTGCAGGGTGCGCGCTTGGATGCGTACGCCGGGACGTCCGGATTCTGGAATGGGTACGCCTTGCAGCACCACGGGCCGGTTCAAGTAACCGTCGATGGAGCCAAAAACGAGCGCGGTGGACAGGTCCACGCGGGCCAGCAGTTCCCCGTCGCGCGAGTAGAGACCGTATTTGGGGCCTTTGCTGCGGCCAAAGAAGCCCGCCCGCTTTTTCAAAATACCGAAAAAGGGACGTGAAAGCGTGGCTGTGGGTGCCACCGGGCGAACGGTGCTCGAGGCCGGTTGAGCGCGCGGTTCGCCGGGGTCATCGACGATGACCGGTACAGGTGCCGGAGCCGCCGGTGCGGCAGCGTTGGCCGGATCGTCGATGGGTTGGAGGTCGGACGCGGGACTGCCAGGTGCCAAGCCGTCTTCGACCGCGACATTGACGCCAGTGCCATCCAGCGGGGTGGGCTCCTGGAAGCCCGCGGTCGGTGCGCCTTCGTTTGACGGGTCAAGCGTTTGCGTGGCCGCCTGATTGCCGCTGGCTCCCTGCGTCGCTGCCGCTGCGGTGGCTCCACCGACCGGCACGAACAGGGTCACGGGCTGGGTGGTCCGAATTTTCGACCAGAGCGGACCTCGGTCAACGATTTCGACGGCCACTGAAGGATCGCTTTCGGCCAAAACGGTGCTGTCGGGCGCGTCCGAAGAATAAATCAGCGTGGCCGGGGCCACGGTGTTGTCGGCGCGGATAGCCAGCGGGTCTACAAAGCCCTCGAAGGTGGCTTCGTACTCAATGGATTCCCAGCCTTCCAGGCCTTCGACCGGGGTAGCGTCTTCCAGCGCGGGGCTGGTTGGGGCGAGGCGGGCGGCAACTGGCGCAGTGCGGTCCGCAAAAAAGAAGGCGGGCACCTGGGCTTGTCCCCAAGCCAGTCCGGGAAGGCACACCAGCAGCAGGCCGGTCAATCGTCGGTCAATCCATCTCGTCATCATAGCAAAATCTCCGTGTATTCAGCTTACGCCGGAATCCTGGAAGAACAAACCCATTTCGCGTTCGCTGACCGGGCGCGACTGCCCCGGACCCAATCCTTTCAGCACAAACGCCCCGATTTGAAACCGCTGCAGCTTCTTTACGTGATAGCCCAGCGCGAGCAGCATCTGGCGAATTTCGCGCTTCTTGCCGTGGTCCAGGTGAATTTCCAGGCGGCGTTCCGGGTCGGGTCCGCGGGTGGCGGGGATGACCTTCAGCGCCTGGAAAAACGCTCCCTCAACGCGTATACCCTGCAGCATGCGTGCGATGTGCTGGCGGTCGAAGGGCTTGTGCAGGTGCACGCGGTACCGTTTGACAACCCCGGCGGACGGATGGGTCAAGCGGTTGGCTAGGTCCCCATTGTTGGTCAGAACGAGCAGCCCTTCGCTGTCCTTGTCCAGCCGACCGGCGCAAAACAGCCGGTCGTCGCGGAAGGGCGGTGGCACCAGATCGAAGACCGTGCGCTGGTGATACGGGTCGCTGTTGGAGCAGAGAAACCCCTTGGGCTTGTTCAAAACCAGGGTGATCTGCCGAGCCGCGCGCGGGGGAGCGATGGATCGGTCGTCCATTTTAATGCGGTCGCGCCGCGGATCGATCTTTTGCCCGATTGCAGCCGGTTTGCCGTTCACTTTCACCCGGCCGTCGGCGATGCGGCGCTCAGCCTCGCGGCGTGAGCATAATCCATTGTCCGCCATGAATTTGTGGATGCGGACCATCCCCTCTGAGCGCGCTTGCTGCATTTCGAGTTTGAGCCTGCGCCCAAACGCGCTTTGCTGCAAGTTTCGGCGAAAACACGTTTTGGCTCACGCCCGTTTACCATGTCGACCGAGATCGCAAAGCCCGTCTACGACAAAACCAACCCCTTTCCCGCGCGCGTTTCGGAGCGTCGTCGGCTCAATCCCGGCAACCCGGTCAAAGAGACCATCCATGTCGAGGTCGACATCGCCGGTAGCGGGCTGACCTACACCTGTGGCGACTCCCTGGCGGTTTGCCCCAAGAATGACCCCAGTCGCGTCGAGGCGTTGATCCAGGCGCTCGGCTTCAGCGGCGAGGAACCGGTCACCCTGCCCAAAACCGAGAACGCCATCCCCTTGCGTCAAGCGCTCTCCGACCGGCTCTCCATCACCATGCCGACCAAGAAAACGCTGGTCGCCCTGCAGGAGCGCGCGACCGATGCCGATGAGCAAACCCGCCTGGCCCAGCTCCTCGAGGCCAGCAACGCCGATGCGCTCAAGGGCTGGCTGGCCGAGCGTGAGTTCATCGACCTGGCTGAAGAGTTTCCCAGCGCGCAATTTTCAGCTCAGGACTACACTGGGCTGCTGCGTCGGCTGGTGCCCCGGCTGTATTCGATCGCCTCCTCGCCAGCGCTGCACCCAACCAACGTGCACCTGACCGTGGCCGTCGTGCGCTACCGCACTAACGAGCGCGAACGCATCGGCGTGGCCAGTACCTACCTCTCCGACCGCATCCAACTGGCCGACCCCTCGGTGCCGGTCTTCGTGGCCAGCTCGCACTTTGGCCTGCCCCCGGAACCAGGACGCGATGCCATCATGGTCGGCCCGGGGACTGGTATCGCTCCCTTCCGGGCCTTCATTCAGGAGCGCATCGCCACCGGCGACAGCGGGCGCAACTGGCTCTTTTTCGGCGACCAACACCGCGAAACCGACTTTCTCTACGGCGAGGAATGGGAGCGCTATCAAGCTGAAGGCACGCTGCAAAAGCTCAGCCTGGCTTTCTCCCGCGACCAGGCCGAAAAAATCTACGTTCAGCACCGGCTGCTCGAAGAGGCCGAAGCGATTTGGCAATGGCTGGACGGCGGTGCGTACTTTTACGTCTGCGGCGACGCCCAGCGCATGGCCAAGGACGTCGACGCCGCACTGCACCAGATTTGCCGCGAGCAGGGCGGCATGAGCGAGACTGACGCCAGCGAGTACGTCAAAGCGCTGAAGAAGGAAAAACGCTACCAGCGCGACGTTTACTGATTCCTCCCGGTGCTGGATTCAGGTCGTTTGCCGGGTTGCTTTTTGCTCCGGCGGCGGTGCAAGCTGGTCGTTTCGCCTATATGAAACTGACCTTCAACAATCGAACCGCCGTGGTCACGGGTGCCGGGCGCGGCATTGGCCGGTCCATCGCGGATTTCCTGGCCGACGAGGGCGTGCACGTGATCTGCGTCAGCCGCAATGCCGACTCCTGCGGGGCCGCTGCCCAAGCCATCATCGCGCGCGGCGGCAAGGCATCGTCGGTCGCCGTCGACGTGGCCGATGCCGCCGAGGTGCAAAAAGCCTGTGAGCAAATCCTGGCCGACGTCGGCACCGTCGACATTCTGGTCAACAACGCTGGCATCACCCGTGACACGCTGCTGCTGCGTATGAGCGATGAGGACTGGGACAGCGTCATCCAGACGAATCTCTCCAGCTGCTTTTACTGGGTGCGTGGCCTGTTGCGGCCAATGACGCGCACGCGCTGGGGGCGCATCGTCAACATCACCTCGGTCATCGGGCTGATGGGCAACGCGGGCCAGGCCAACTATGCCGCCTCCAAGGCCGGCATCATCGGCTACACCAAGTCGCTCGCCCGCGAACTTTCGACGCGCTCCATCACCGCCAACGCTGTGGCCCCGGGTTTCATCGCCACCGATATGACCTCCGGCCTGGGCGATGAAGTCGAGGAACGCGCCAAGAGCATCATCCCGCTGGCCCGCTTCGGGCAGCCCGAAGAGATTGCCAGCCTGGTCACCTACCTCTGCGCCGAAGAAGCCGGGTATATTACCGGTCAGACTTTTTCGGTTGACGGGGGTATGGTGATGTGAACACAAACTTAGGTTTTCAGCATTGCGACACCCATGGCCGATAAAACAGTCGAAGAACGCGTCAAGGAGATCATCGTTAACCAGCTCAACGTGAACGAGGAGCAGGTGAAGCCGGAAGCGTCGTTCATGAATGATCTCAACGCCGATTCGCTCGACATCGTCGAGCTGATCATGGCCCTCGAGGAAGAATTCAAGGACGAGATTCAGGGCGAAATCCCTGAGGCTGAGGCCGAGAAGCTGCAGAAAGTCGGGGACGTCGTCGCCTACATCAACGAAAAGAAGGGCTGATGCGGCCGGTTAAGGTGGCCGTGAAGAGACGGCCGAACGGTTTCGGGCTATGACGACGGAGGCTCCATCAGCGATCCGCGTGGTCGTGACCGGCATGGGCGCGGTCACCCCCTTGGGCACGGGCCGGGACAAGTTCTGGCAAGGCCTGCTTGAAGGGCGCAGCGGCATCGTCGGTATCGACCGGTTCAACCTCGAGGGCTTCGCCTGCAAGGTGGCCGGCCAGGTCGACGATTTCGACGCCGGCGACTGGATGGACTTCAAAGAGGCCAAGCGCAACGACCGCTACACCCACCTCGCCGTGGCCGCCGCGCGCATGGCCTACGAAGATGCCGGCCTAAATAAGGACGCGGTCGATCCGGAACGCTTTGGCGTCATCATCGGCTCGGGCATCGGCGGCATGAAAAGTATCGAAGAGCAATCGCGCACGCTCTTTGACCGTGGGCCGCGCAAGATTTCGCCGTTCATGATCCCCATGATCATCCTCAACATGGCATCGGGGGTGGTCGCGATTGAACTGGGGGCGCGGGGGCCGAACTTCAGCCCCGTCAGTGCCTGCGCCTCGGGCGCGCACGCGATTGGTGAGGCCATGCGCAAGATTCAGGCGGGCGAGACCGACGTGATGCTGGCCGGCGGCACGGAGGCCTCCGTCACCGAACTGGGCATTGCCGGTTTTTGCGCCATGCGGGCAATGAGCACGCGCTACAACGACACGCCGGACAAAGCCAGCCGCCCCTTTGACGCCTCCCGCGACGGCTTCGTCATGGGCGAGGGCTCCGGGCTGCTCCTCATCGAGAGCGAGGCGCACGCCAAGGCTCGCGGCGCGCGCATCTACTGCGAGTTGTCCGGCTACGGGGCCACCTGCGATGCCTTCCACATCACCAGTCCCGACCCCGATGGCAAAGGCCTGGCCCGTTGCCTGCAACTGGCTTTGGACGAAGCGGGGGAGACCATCGAAGGCATTGACTACATCAACGCGCACGGCACCTCTACGCCGCTCAACGACAAGTTTGAGACGCTCGCCATCAAGAAAGTTTTCGGCTCGCGCGCGCAAGACATGGCGGTGAGTTCGACCAAGTCCATGACCGGTCACCTGCTCGGGGCCGCCGGCGGGATCGAGGCCATTGTCGCGGCGATGGCGGTGCACGACCAGGTTGCCCCGCCCACCATCAATTACACCGAACCCGACCCGGACTGCGACCTGGACTACGTGCCCAACCAAAAGCGCCCGATGCCGATCCGCGCCGCCATCAGCAACAACCTGGGCTTCGGCGGCCACAACGCCTGCCTGCTCTTCAAGCAATACGGTTAAGCGAGTGGCTTGAGTGTCGTGTAGCTTCTCATGAAACGCGCGACCGAACCGGCGTCCGTCACTGAGCCCAGCTTTAATCGCTGGCGGGCGTTTTTATCCGGATCCACGACCGTGCGTCGATGCGCCGAACCGTCTCCTGGGGCACTGCTCGCCGAGGCGGATTCCTTCCTCCTGATGGAGGCAGCCACGGACGCCGGGCTGGACGGGGCCGTCGATTGTGTCTTCGCGGACCCGCCTTACTTTCTCTCCAACAATGGGATGACCTGTCACAACGGGCGGCGAGCTAGCGTGAACAAAGGCCAGTGGGATACCTCGCGCGGCATTTTAGAAAACCACGCCTTCAATCGCCGCTGGCTTGAACTGTGTCAGCGCCTGCTCACCCCCGACGGCACGCTCTGGGTGAGCGGCACGCAGCACGTCATCTACTCGGTGGGTTTCGCGCTACAGGAATTGGGCTTTCGCATCCTCAATGCGATCACTTGGGAAAAGCCCAACCCGCCGCCGAACCTGAGCTGCCGCTGCTTCACGCATTCAACGGAGACGATCCTGTGGGCCGCCCGCAGCCCGGAGAGCAAGCACACCTTCAACTATCCGCAAATGAAGGCGGCCAACGACGGGCGTCAGATGAAAGACGTCTGGCGGCTGACCGCCCCTGGCAAAGGCGAGAAAACCTTTGGCAAACATCCCACGCAAAAGCCCCTGGCGTTGGTTCGGCGTTGCTTGGAGGCGTCGACCCAGCCGGACGATCTGGTCCTCGACCCGTTTTGCGGCAGCGCAACTACGCTGCTGGCCGCGCTTGAGTCCGGACGCCGCTCCATCGGCCTAGAAACCGACCCGCAACACGTGGCGCTGGCTGAAGCGCGTATCCAGAATTTCGAGACAACCGCGCCGAACGCCTAGAGGCTGTGAATGGCGGCCTTGTCGGTGGCCAGGGCGGCTTCCTTGAAGGCTTCGCCAAGGGTGGGGTGCGCGGTGACGGTGCGGGCGATGTCTTCGGTGCTCGCGCCGTACTCCAGGTGCGTCACGGCGGCCGCGATCAGCTCGGAGGCATTGCGCGCAATCATCTGCACGCCCAACACACGGTCGGTCTTGGCATCGGCAATGACCTTGACGAAGCCCTCGGTCGCATCGGAGGCGATAGCCCGCCCGTTGGCAGCCAAGGGAAACTTGCCGGCCTTCACGGTGTGGCCCGCTTCCTTGGCTTCGGTCTCGGTCAGGCCCACCGAGGCGACTTCGGGGTCGGTGTAAATCACGTTGGGCACCCGGCTGTAGTCCACGTGCGCATACTTGCCGGCCAGATGGTCGGCCAGCGCCACGCCGTCTTCCTCGGCCTTGTGGGCGAGCATGGGCCCGTGGATGAGGTCGCCAATGGCGTAGATGCCGGGCATGTTGGTGGCGAAATGCGCATCGACCTTTACCCGGCGCTTAACATCCAGCTCAACGCCGGCGGTGTCCAGCGAGAGCGTTTCCGGACACGGGCGCCGGCCCACGCTGACAAGGATCTTGCTCGCTTCAAACGTCAGTTCCTTGCCGTCGCGTTCAGCGGTCAAAAACGTCTTTTTCTTCTCGGTGCGCAGGCCCGTCACCTTCGCGCCCAGTTCAAAGGCCAGCCCCTGCTTCTTAAAGATGCGTAGGGCCATTTTGGATACGTCGTCGTCGAAGGTCGGCGCAATCTTGGGCAGCAGTTCAACCACGGTCACCTGGCTGCCCAGGCGTGCCCAGACCGATCCCAGTTCCAGCCCGATCGCTCCGCCGCCCACGACCACCAGCTTTTCGGGCACCTTGTCGAAAGCGATCGCCTCGGTGCTGGAGACAACGGTCTCACCGTCGAACTTGAGGAAGGGCAGCTCCACCGAAACCGAGCCGGACGCCAGCACGATGTGTTTGGCCTGGATGGTCTGCGTGCCTTCAGCCCCTTCGATCGTGACCTTGCCCTCGCCCGCGAGCGTACCGGTACCGTGCAGGATCGAAATCTTGCGCTGCGAAACCAGCTGCTCGACCCCGCCGGTCAACCGCTCGACCACAGCGTCCTTGTGCTTCATCAGCGCGGGCACATCGATGCCCAGCTGCTTGTGCTGGATACCGTGCTGCGCGCCGCGTTCGTGCAGAAAGTGGTAGACCTCGGTGGAGTGCAGCAGGGCCTTGCTGGGGATGCAGCCCACGTTGAGGCAGGTGCCGCCGAGCGTTTTGTCTTTCTCGACCAGCGCGGTTTTGAGCCCGTTTTGGGCGGCACGGATCGCGCAGACGTAACCGCCCGGGCCCGAGCCGATCACCACCACGTCATAGCTGTCTTCGGCCATGGCTCAGATCAAATGCCGAAGAGCAGGCGCGCCGGATCCTCGATGGCTTCCTTGATTTTGACCAGGAAGGTGACGGCTTCCTTGCCGTCGACCAGGCGGTGGTCGTAGCTCAGTGCGAGGTACATCATCGGGCGCGCGACCACCTGGCCCTCGCGCACCACGGCGCGTTCCTGGATGTTGTGCAGCCCGAGGATGCCGCTTTGCGGCGGGTTCAAGATCGGGGTGGAAAGCATTGATCCGTACACACCGCCGTTGGAGATGGTGAAGACGCCGCCTTCCAAGTCGCCGACCTGAATCTTGCCGGCTTTGGCGCGCTTGGCGTAGGCGATGATGTCCTGCTCGATCTCTGCGAAGCCCTTACCATCGCAGTCGCGGACCACCGGCACGATGAGCCCTTTTTCGGTGCCAACGGCGATGCCGATGTCGAAGAAATGGTTTTGAATGACCGTCTCGCCCTCGATTTGTGCGTTGATCGAGGGTACCGCCTGAAGCGCCTGTACGGTCGCCTTCACAAAGAACGACATGAAGCCCAGCTTGATGCCGTGGCGCTCGACGAAGGCGTCCTGATGTTTTTTGCGCAGGGCCATCACCGCGCTCATGTCGCACTCGTTGAAGGTGGTCAGGATGGCGGCTTCCTGCTGGGCGTAAACCAGCCGCTCGGCAATGCGGCGCCGCAGCGGCGTCATCTTGCGGCGCGTCTGACGCTCAACGGATGCCTCGGGAACCTCGTCCTTGGCTTTGGGCTTGATCGGCGTGGGCTGAGCCGGGGCGGACGCTTCGGACGGGCCCTTGGCTTCCAACTGCTCAATGGCGGCCACCATGTCTGCCTTGGTCACGCGACCCAGCGGACCGCTGCCCGACACGCTTTCGGGCGAAACGCCGCTCTCGGCTGAGAGGCGTCGCACCGCCGGACCGGCGGTGGCTGGCTTGGGTGCTTCGGCCGCGGGCGTGTGCTGACCATTGCCGCTGGAATCCGCAGTGGCCTGGCTCGGCTCCGGCGCGGCGACCGGTTCGATCTTCGCGGGGGCCGATTCGCGTTCGCTGGAATCGTCCGAGGCGGCGGGCTTCTTCGCCGCAGTGTCCACCAGCGCGACCACCTGGCCAATCTCGACCTCGTCGCCTTCGGTCGCCTGGCGTTGAATGACCCCAGCGACTTCGGAGGTGCCTTCGGAGGTCACCTTGTCCGTCTCCAAATCGTAGAGCGCCTGCCCGGCCTCCACGTAATCCCCATCGCTGACGTGCCAGGCGGCGAGGATTCCGCTGGAGATGGACTCACCCATGGCGGGCACTTTGACTTCGGTGGGCATGGCCTCGGTTGTCATCAAAATCTGAATACAGGCGGTAGGCTCGGGCGCGTCGTTACGCGTCGGTCGTTAGTTCAAACGTCCCAGCCGGAGGCGTCAACCGCCGTATCTGAATCGGCCAGGGTCCTCACAGGCTGAAGGCCTGCTTGACGAGGCTTTCCTGCTCCAGCTTGTGCAGGGCCAGCGAACCGGGCGCGGGGCTGGCGGCGGGTTCGCGACCGGCAAAGGCCGGCCGGCGTCCCGTGGCGTTTTCAAGGACATCGCGCACAAAGTTCCAGCCCCCCATGTTGCGGGGCTCTTCCTGGCACCAGACGAAGTGCTCGGCCTGTTCGACCGGAGCCAGCACGCGCTTGAAGAGTTCTTCGTGCACCGGGTAAAACTGCTCCACGCGAACGATCGCCGTGTCGTCGACCTTGTGTTCGCGCCGATAGGCAACCAGGTCGAAGTAAACCTTGCCTGAGCAACAGATGACCCGGTTGGGCTTTTCCGGCGCTTCGGCGTCAGGCAGGACTTCTTCAAAATGCCCGCGGCTGAACGCGCTGACCGGCGAGACACACTCCTTGTTGCGCAGGAGGCTCTTGGGCGCCATCAGGATCAGCGGTTTGCGGAAGGGCCGCTTCATCTGTCGCCGCAAGAGGTGAAAATACTGCGCTGGGGACGTCAAGTTGCAGACCTGGATGTTGTTCTCCGCGCAGGCTTCCAGGAAACGCTCCAGCCGCGCCGAACTGTGCTCGGGGCCCTGGCCCTCGTAGCCGTGCGGCAGCAGCATGACCAGTCCACTCACACGCTGCCACTTCGACTCGCTGCTGGTGATGAATTGGTCGATGATAACCTGGGCGCCGTTGACGAAGTCGCCAAACTGCGCCTCCCACATCGCCAGCATGTCGGGATAATCCAGCGAGTATCCGAAATCGAAGCCGAGCACGCCTGCCTCCGAGAGGCTGGAGTTGTGCACGCAAAAACGCGCCGCGTCCTCGCCCAGGTGCTCTAAGGGTACGTAACGCTCGCCAGCCTCCACGTCATAAAACGCGGCGTGACGCTGGCTGAATGTACCGCGCTCGCTGTCCTGGCCCGACAGGCGCACCGGCGTGCCATCGAGCATCAGCGTGCCCCAGGCCAACTGCTCGGCGAAGGCCCAGTCGATGTCCTTGCCCGCCTCAAAGTTGCGCCACTTCGTTTCGATCTGCCGCCTAATCTTCGGGTTGATCTTGAAGTCGTCCGGCACCGAGGTCAGGACGCGGGCGACCGGTTCCAGCTTGTGCTTGGGCACCGAGGTTTTAACGGGCCGGAAATTGTAGCTGGGCTGGAAAACCGCGGTCGAGCCCGAGTACTGGTCGCGCTTACGCCGCGAGGAACCTTCGGCCTTTTTCTCGCGGGTGAAGGCCGAGTTGAGCGTTTTTTGATACTCGCTCTGAATCTCGGTCGCCTGTGTGTCGGTCAGATCACCCTCCGCGATCATGCGGTCGGTCAGGCGCTGGGATATGCGCGGGTGTTTGGCGATTTTGCGGTACATCGCCGGCTGGGTGAACCCGGGCTCGTCCGACTCGTTATGGCCATGCCGCCGGTAACAGTACAGGTCGATGACCACGTCGTCGCCAAAGGTTTGCCGGTAGTCCAGGGCCATCTCGGCAACATGGATGACGGCCAGCGGATCGTCGCCGTTGACGTGAAAGACCGGCACCTCGACCATCTTGGCCACGTCGGTGCAGTAGCGGCTGGAGCGCGCCTCGTCGGGATCGGTGGTGAAGCCGATCTGATTGTTGATGACCAGGTGGAAGGTGCCGCCGGTGCGGTAGCCCTTGAGCTGGGACATGTTGAAGACCTCGGCCACCACACCCTGGCCGGCGAGCGCGGCGTCGCCGTGGATGAGCAGGGGCAACACCTTGCTGCGCTCCAGATCGTTGCGAATGCGCTGGCGCGCGCGCGCCTTGCCCTGCACCACCGCGTTGACCGCCTCCAGGTGCGACGGATTGGACGCCAGGCGCACGTCGATCTCGTGACCGTCGCCGGTCTCACGAATCGACTCGTAGCCCAGGTGGTACTTCACGTCGCCGTCGCCGTGGGCGGTGTCGGGCAGGTAATTCTCGCTGAACTCGCGGAAAATGAACTGGTAGGATTTACCGACAATGTTGGCCAGCACGTTGAGGCGCCCGCGGTGCGCCATGCCCATCACGATTTCGTGCACACCGGCCTGCGGGGATCGCTGGATCACACTTTCCAACAGCGGGATCATTGTCTCCGCGCCTTCCAGCGAAAAACGCTTTTGACCCACGTAGCGCGTGTGCAGGAAGCGCTCGAAAATCTCGGCCTCGTAGAGCTTGCGCAGGATCCGGAGCTTGGCCTCGCGCTCGTAGCGTGGGAGGTTGTTGCCCGCCTCCATGCGCTGCTGCAGCCAGCGACGTTTCGGCGTTTCCTGAATGTGCAGGTACTCCACACCGATCGGGCCGCAGTAGGTCGTGCTGAGCCGGTCGAGCAGGTCGGCCACGCTCATCGGGCCGCCTTTCAAATAGTTGCCGGTGTAGTAAACCTGGTCGAGGTCCTCCGGCGTAAAGCCCAGCCGCTCCAGGGTGAGGCGCGGGTTGACCGGGGCGGCGTCTGCCAGCGGGTTGAGGTGCGCCTGCGTGTGGCCGATCGAGCGGTAGGCGTAAATCGCGCCGATCACGTTCGCCTGCTTGATCGGGTCCTGCCCGCCAACGGTGCGCGGGAGATCTGCCACGGCGTCCTGGCCGTTGCCATTACCGTTGCGCCCGTTCTTCGCGGCGCGCGGTGGCAGCTGCTGCGCCAGCGTGAAGCCCTCGAAAAATGCCCGCCAGTCCGGCTCCAGGGTGTCGGGCTGACGCAGCCAGTCGTTGTAATACGAGTCGATGACGTCCGCGTTGGCGCGGTTGGCAAAGGCCAGATTTCTCATTGGATGCGACTTCGACGAGTTTGTCATAACATAGCGCTGCTGACGTCGCTCGCAAGCCCGATCGGCAGCCACCGTTTGACCCGACCGGGTCACGCATGCTGTGTTCTCACGTCCAACCCCTTTTTTCTTTCAGGCATGCTCACGCGCATCGAACAACTGCTCCGCCAAATCGACCAACCGCAAACCCCCGCCGAGCGCCTCGAAGCGCTCAAGGCGCTCGACGCGCTCTCGCCCGAGGATCGCGCGAGCTTGCCGCCGCGGCTGGTCCACTTTCTTCAGCGTCGCAGCTACGACAAGGCCCGCGCCTTTCTGGCCGGCGAAACCGACCAGCCCGAGGGCAATTGCGGCCAGGGTTGGCAAGCTTCGCGAAACCGGTGACTACGCCTTCAGACCTTCGGGCAACACTGCTGTCTCGGGTTCGCGGCGAATGCGTCGGCTAAAGACCACCGTCTGTACGCTCGGAATGATGGCCAGCAGCGGCGCGAATCGGCACACGGCGTAGACCGCGTAGGCGTCGGTCGCCACGCACAGCCCGCCCAGGAAGGCGATCACCAGCCCCCAGGTCGTCCGGCGCTCGGCCCCGTAGCGGTTGACCCGCTCCCACGCGTCCACCGAGGCAAGTGCCTCGCGGGTGCGAAAGCCGTAGTAGCGGTTGCGCCCGATGTTGCCGCCGATCAGCGGTGAGGATATCAGGACGCAAAAGAGTCCGAAGAGAATGTTGCAGAGGCCGCAGACTTGGATGAGGGACATGAGGTGATGGGGTGTTGGTGGGTGAGGTCTCGGGCGAACAGTCCGCGGAGCAGGCGCAAGCCTCCGCGGCGCGGGGAAGCCGGGCGGATGCGACGACCGTCCAAGACGGCGGTGAGGTAGGCATCCGCTGAGTCGACCACTTCTTGATTGTCAAATTTCATGGGGGTAAGGGGGATTGAGGTTCAGGGTTTCGGGAAGGTTGGGGAAAAGTTTCAGGCGCCGTAGATGCGCGGCATGTGCAGGTTGCATTTGGCCATCTCGTCAAAGAGCAGCTTGCGCGTCAGTTCCTCGCGCAGGGCGGCGTGCGCCGGGTCGTCCCACAGGTTGTTGATTTCGCCGGGGTCGGACTCAAGGTCGTACAGTTCGCCGTAAGGCTGGTTGTAGTAGACCGTGAGCTTGTAGCGCTGGTCGACCCAGGTGCGCAGGTTCAAGGTGGTGGGCTGGTGGTGAAACTCCACGCTGGTGTGTGTGCGCACGGCCTCGCCGTCGGTCCAGCAGGGTAGCTGGTCACGTCCGGCCATGTGGTAAGGCACCTTCAGGCCCGCGGCTTTCAGGAAGGTGACGGGCAGATCCACCAGGCTCTGGAGGGCGTTGCTGGTTTGGCCAGCGGCAATCTGCTTGGGCCAGCGGGCGATGAAGGGCACGCGCACGCCGTCCTCGTAGTGGAACGGTCCCTTGGCGATCAGGCCGTGGTGCCCGTAGTAGTGGCCGTGGTCGGAGGTGAAGACGACGAGCGTGTTGTCGGTCAGGCCAAGGGCGTCGAGCTTGTCGAGAATCTGGCCGATGTATTTGTCCATGCAGCTCATCATGCCGTAGTAAACGGCGATGTCCTTGGCCAGCGCCTCCTTGGTGTGCAGGTGCGAGCTGCAGCCGTGAGTCCAGGACCCGCCTGCTTCCTGCAGGAAGTCAAAGTCGGGGTTCTGCGTCTGCGTCAGCTGAACCAGCGGGCTGGCGCGGTCGTGTTCACCGGCAACGGCTTCGGGCACCGTCAACGTGGCCGGGTCGTACATCGTGTCCCAGGGCTCGGGCACCAGGTACGAGGGATGCGGGTCGAAGAAGCTGGCCCAGAAGAAGAACGGCTTGGCGTTGTCGTGACAGTGCTGCAGCCGCGCGTTCGTGCGCTCGGCAATCCACGTGTTGTAATGATACTGCTCGGGGATGGACCACTTGTGCGTTTGCGACTGCGCGCGCGTGCCCCCGGGCTGGGAAAAGTGCTCACGCCAGTCCTTGAGGCCTTTCGACTCCATCCACAGCGCGTAGTGCTGGCCTACGTGGCCCTCGTCGGTGTGGTTGCGCGCGAGTTCAAAATGCCGGAAGCCGTAGAAAGGCCCCTCGTAGCTACGCCAGAAATCCAGGTCTTGCAGCGTAGGATAGCACTCCAGCGAGGGAAATTGCTCGGTGCCCTTGAGCGGCTGAAAGTGGGCCTTGCCGATCAGCCCGGTATCGTACCCCGCGGCGTGAAAGTCATCGCCGACCACGTGCGCGCTTTCCGGCAGTTTGGTTCCCAGGCTCCAGGCGCCATGCTGCGAGGGCCACTGGCCCGTGAGGATCGAGGCGCGTGTGGGTGTGCACGTGGGATCGGGGCAGTACGCGCGGTCGAAGCGCGTGCCTTGAGCGGCCAGCCGGTCCAGGTTGGGCGTGTGCACCTCAGGGTTGATGCAGCCCAGCGTGTTCCAGTGTTGCTGGTCGCTGGTGATCAGCAGGATGTTGGTTGGGGTCGAGGACATCGTGGGGTAATGTCGGGAAAAACCTACAGCCCCCTCAACCTAAAATCAATGGAAGGTCCTGATTTATTTTAACGCTGATACATAGATTTACCGATGCGTCACTACAGAAAAACCCTGACTTTTTCGCCAAAAACCCTGTAGTTGGGAATGCGAACGCAGACCTGCCGCGGGCTGGATGCCCCGGTCGCCTGCTCGCGCACTCCCTGGCGAGGCGCTAAAGTGGGCTTGCGCGGCGTCGAGAATGCGGTAGCTTTAGCCGTTTTCCGGCAATGGCCGATGGTGTAATGGTAGCACAGCAGATTTTGGTTCTGCTTGTCGGGGTTCGAATCCCTGTCGGCCAGCCATTCGACGCGCTCACGTTCGTTTGCTTGCTCATGGCCTGACGGCCCCGCGTGTTCGAACCTTTCCGGCAATAGTTCACCCGCGTCGAATGGTCCCGAGCCTGTCGAGGGACCAAGCATTCGCAAGCGGAATGGAAGTGTGTTTTCTCGAAGACTCAGCGTTTCCGAGGACACCGAATATGCGCTTCAGCCAGCCGAAAGAATTTGCGCTACAAGTTTTCGGTATGTCCAAATGTAGTGTGGCCTCTTCCCTTTTCTTCCAAGCTAAAGAATTGATCGGAGGCAGTATTCGAAATCTCTGTGTCGTTTATTTCCTCCGCTTAGAGAACGGTCGAATCTATATCGGAGCAACCACCGATCTGCATGACCGGTTAAGGCGTCACTCAAGGGGACGTGCTTGCGAAACAACAAGACGATATCAGCCGCGATCCATCCTGCGCATCGAAACGTTTGAAAGCTTTTCAGCTGCCAGAAAGCGCGAACTGCAATTGAAGCGATGGTCAAATGCCAAGAAGGATGCCCTAATCGCTGGCGATACTGAACTTTTGCGTGCGTTAAGCCAGTCAAGAGAGGGAAAGTGACTTCATTCGACGCGCTCACGTTTGTTTGCTTGCTCATGGCCTGACGGCCCCGCGTGTTCGAACCTTTCCGGCAATAGTTCACCCGCGTCGACTGGTCCCGAGCCTGTCGAGGGACCTGGCCCAGGGATCACCGACTTGAGACCCCGGACCAATGACCTCCGACTGAGGCCCACCGACGAACGACTACCGACCAACCGCTACGCCCCCGTCACCAGGTCCTGTGCGTATGCCGCCAGGCCTTTCCACTCACGCCAAATGTCGCGAACACAGGCTGCTTCATTGCCCTTGTGCTCGACGTGGTGCAGCCGGAAAAAGACCGCGTAGCGGATGTCGCCCGAGTAATTGGGCGCGATGCCGTGCAGGAGTTGGTAGTGCGCCAGCATGAGGTCGCCGGCTTCCCACTGCACCTGATGCGGCGGCCCGTAGTCCAGGCGCGGCGCACCGTCGAGCAGGTCCATCAAATCGTGCGTCTGGAACCACTCTTGCAGTTTCAGGTGCGAACCGGGCCACACCGTGAAGTTGCCGGCATCCTCGCGGCGCACGTCACTCAGGGCCACCCCGGCAAGCATGGTGAACGAGTAAATGGTGCCTGGCGGCACCCCGTTCGTGGGCGAGGGGGTCCCGTCGATGTGCCCGCCTAGCACCTTTGTGGAAGGCTCCAGCATCGGAAAACGAAGCGCCATCTGTCCGCGCCAGACCGGCAGCAATTCCCCTGGTGCGGTCAGCTGCTCGGCCAATCCATAGGCCGGCGTCTCCTCCATCAGCCCCTTGATGTCGGGGTGCTCGCGTAATTCGGGAAAGTAACTTTGCGCCGCGAAAATGGCGCGCTGCTCGGCGTCGAAGCCCTGGCCCAGGTGGTGATTGACGAGCTTGCGCGCAGCCTCGACGCGCTCGGGTGGGATGACGCCGGGCAGGCGCAGGAAGCCCTGCTCGACGAACTGCCGCTTCTGGTCTGGGGTAAGTTGCATGCGCGTCAGTCTGAACTGTCCGCCGCGAGCTGTCCAACCGTTTGCAATTGCTTGCGGTCAACTGTCCGACGTCAGCCAGTAGACGAGCAGCCCGATGATCGCCAGCACTTGCAGCCCAACAGTCAACCAGAAGACCCGCCGGAAGGACGCCTTGACCGTTTTGTGCCGCAGGCTCTGCTGTGCCAGGTAGGCCATCGGCGTGCCCCCGGCCAGGGCCGCCAGGTGCAGGTACAGCTCCGGCACCCGGCTGAAGGCCTTTCCGGCGAGAAACTTGTCGATGGCATAGAGCCCGAAGGTCGCGATGTTGATCCCAAACACGTAGCCCAGCCACCAGTACAAACCCAGTTCCGGCGCCAACGCCGTCGACACCAGGCAGACCAGAAAGACCCAGACAATCGACAGCAGGTTGAGCATCGTGCTCAACACTCACCCCCGGCGGGCCGCTACGTGGCAAGCCCGAAAGCGCGTCCCTTCGCTCAACTGCAGCGAAAATGCTGGTCCATTGCCCGGGAGGGTTCGGCCTCCCGCGTTTCGCCCACAACGCGGGCAGGCACGCCGGCAACGGTCGTATGCGGCGGCACGTCCTGCAGCACCACCGAACCGGCCCCAACCTTGGCGTTTTCGCCAATCTCGATGTTGCCCAGCAGCTTGGCCCCCGCGCCCAGCAGCACGCCATGACGCACCTTGGGGTGCCGGTCGCCACTTTGCTTGCCGGTGCCCCCGAGGGTGACTTCGTGCAGAATCGAGACATTGTCTTCGATCACGCTCGTCTCACCGGCGACAAAACTCGTGGCGTGGTCCAGCAGGATGCCGCAGCCAATCTGCGCGTTGGGGTGGATGTCCACCGCGAAGGTTTCCGACATGAGGCTCTGCAGGTACAGCGCGAGATCTTCGCGTTCGTGCGTCCACAGGCAATGCGCCACCCGGTAGGCGGTGATCGCGTGAAAACCCTTGAAGTACAGCACCGGCGAAACGAAGTCCCGCGCCGCCGGGTCGCGCTCGCAGATGGCCAGGATGTCATGGCGCACGTGCTCGATGATCTGGGGTGAACGCGCAAAAGCTTGCCCAAAAACATCGCGCAGAAGCGGCTCTTCCAGGGAGGCGTGCCCGAGCTTGCGCGCCAGGCGAAAGGCCAGCGCTTCGGCCAGCGAGCGGCGCTCCAGAATGATGTCGTGGATCAACGCGCGCAGCATCGGCTCGCGCCGTACGATCTTCTCGGCTTGGTCGCGCAGGGTTTCCCAGACGGCATCGTTGGCAGCTACGGTCGCCGCTGCCGATGCCTTCGCACTTTCGCTCAGGCTCACGCTTTGAGTTTTCCCCGAGAGGGCGGGCGGGTCAAGCGTGCGCCTATCGAGCTGGCGGAGGTGCTTCGGGCGCGGGGCCGCTTTCCACCTTTGGATGAATGAAATGCGGCACCGCCAGGAATCCCAGAATGGACCCCACAATCGGGCCGAGCCAATAGATCCAAATCTCGCCGAGGACATCCGCCCCGCCAAAAATCGCCGTGCCCAGGTGTCGTGCCGGGTTCATCGCAGCGCCCGTGTGCGGGCCCACCGCCAGGATCAGGAAGGTAACGGTCAGCCCGATCCCAAAGCCCGCCACACCGGGAGGCGCTGTCTTCGCCACCGCCGTCCCCCAGATCGCCGCCACCAGGATGAACGTCGCCACGATTTCGATAACGATCGCGGTCACCACCGACAGCCCGTCGCGTACCTGCGGGGTCGCGGCGGCCAGGGCGTCTGCTTGGCTGCCCAGGCCGGTGCCCTCAACCGGAAAGAGCAGAAAGAGCAGCAATCCCCCTAGCGCCGCGCCGATCAACTGGCTTACCGAAAAGGCCGCGGCTTCGTTCCAGGTCTGCTTTTTGATCAGCGCCAGGCCGATTGAGATGGCTGGATTGATCTGCCCGCCGGAGATGTTCATCGTCGCCGTCACCGCCACCGACAGCGCCAGCCCATGCGCCAGGGCCACACCGATAATCCCCAGGCCTCCGCCAAAGAAACCGTTGTTGATGATCGCGGCACCGCCGATGAAGACGAGGACGAAGGTGCCCAGCACCTCGCACAGGGAAGAACGCAGCAAGTTGTTCATGGAAATTGTGTTGGGACAGAACCCGGGCACTCGCCCGGAATTGAAGCCCCCTACATGAACGGGCCTCGGCTGGGGAATCAACGCCGCATTCTTGCAAAAACCCGAAATCGAGTTCGTGTTAAAGAGTCAGTTTTGCCTGACCACGCACAGAACCACTCATTCAATCCAGCAAGACATAATGAAGCACTTCGCACGTTTGACCGCTTTTGCCACCGCCATTCTGGCCGTGGGCACGCTCTCGGCCGCCACCGAAAAAGCCCCGCGCGTGGGCGACAAGGCACCGAATTTCACCCTGACCAGCGCCGCTGGAAACACGCACAGCCTCTCCGACTTCGAAGGGAAGTTCGTCGTGCTGGAATGGGTCAACCACGGCTGCCCCTTCGTCAAAAAGCATTACAGCACCGGCAACATGCAGGCCACCCAGAAAGCGGCCGTCGACGAGGGTATGGTCTGGCTGAGCATCTGCTCCTCTGCGCCGGGTAAGCAGGGTCACATGAGCGCCGCTGCTGCGCTGGCCGCCACCAAGGCTGCTGGTGTCGAGTCGACCGCGTATCTGCTGGATGAGGAAGGCACCGTCGGCAAGGCATACAGCGCCACCCGCACACCCGAGATCTTCATCATCAACGAACAGGGCACCATCGTTTACCACGGCGCCATCGATAGCATTCCCAGCGCCCGCGGTTCCGACGTTGAGCGCGCCGACAACTTCGTCCTGGCTGCGTTTCAGAACATCGCCGCCGGTGAAGCGATTGCCCGCAGCGCCACGCAGCCTTACGGTTGCAGCGTGAAGTACTAGGACATCTTTCCCGCACGCCCTTTTTTGCAAACGCCCGCCGGTTCAAGCCGGTGGGCGTTTTTGCTTTCGGATTGGCACCTCCAGCCAGCCTGGCATTGAAAGGCACCGATGCCTGAGACGACCGAGCCCCGCTGGGACCTGCTGACTTCCGAGATGCGGGTGCCCGCCCGCGAGACCGGGGTGTGGGCCCAGCTCGAACAGGCGACCCTCTACCTGACCGACCAGAAATGGTGCCCACCGATCCGCGAGCGCTTTGTCGGCTACGCCATCCCGGGCGTGCTAGGCCTTTATCTCTTTGCCTTCGAGGAGCCGGTCAACGGGACCGAGGCGCATCTCTGGGCAGTGGTGGGTGACTTGCCTTCGGCCTACTTCGTCTTGGATGACGTCCCGACCCCGGTCGAGGCGCTCGACACCTATTGCACGCTGATGGAAGACTGGGTCGAGGCCGTGCGCTCCGGCGGCGACTTGAGTGAGGTCTTCCCCGTCGATGCCGCGCCCACGCCAGACAACGCTGAGTCCCTCCTGCGCCGCATGGATTTCATCCGCGAAGAAATCATGCCGGAGGCCCCCGGCGCCCCGGGCTTCGACGCGCCCTTCGATTTCAGCCGGGCCAAGTAAACATCCTCAACCGCCAGTCACTTCCTCGCCGAGCTTGCGCAGGTACGGCCACGAGTAAATGCCGGTGCGGTGCCCGTCGCTGAAGGCAAAGGCCACAGCGTAGTTGCCGATGTGCTTCCAGCCCGTGACGGCGACGTTGGCAAAGTCCGCGGAGGTTTTATCCGCGCCCCCGTGGCGCACGCCGAGGATGTCGACCTCGCCTACGTTTTCGGCGCTGGGCGAGCGCGCCCGCAAAAAGGGCCCACTGAAATAGTCTTCTTTGCCATCGGGCCAGCGCACGGCCACTTCCTGGCCGATCAGCTGAATGTCTTCGGGCGCTGCCTGCGTATCCATGTCAAAATCTATGAGACTGCCACTTGGAGCGTATTGGTTCACAAAGGGTGGATTGCCAACGGAAAATCCTCCCGTGCTGAAACCCGGACCGCTATAATGACACCCATGTCGCGAAGACTTGTTGATTACCTGGCTGGATTCCGCCTTAGCCCAAGCGCGCTCGGCTGCCTGCTGTGCGCTGCGCTTGGGAGCCTGCCCGTGCCCGCGCAGACCGCAGACGAGCCGGTCCCGCTTCCACCGGATTACCCCGAGTTGCGGGAACGCGCTGAGGCTCACTACGCGGAAGGGTCCTACGCCCTGGCCCGGCAGATCTACGAGAGCCTGATCACCCTGGAGTTGCCCCGCGACGAAACCTTCTGGGTCGCCTACCGCATCCACGACACCAACTGGCGCGACTGGTTTGCCAGCCAGAACCGCGACGATGCCCGGTTGCGCGAAGCCCGCCAGGGCCTGCAAACCCTGGCAGAGACGGTCCGCAAAGCCGCCGGTCCCGGCAACCGACCGCCCGAACTCTGGGCGCTGATCCAGGAATCTCTGGGGCTCAGCCACCTGCTCAACGCGCGGCATTACTACAGTTACAGCCAGGGCAGTGCCTGGGGTTTCCTACGCCAGAGCCTCGACTGGTACGCTGCCTCGACCGACATCGAAATCGCGCGCCAGCGCTACCTCGACATCACCTTTGCCCTGGCCGAACGGGACCCCCGTGCGGGCTTTGGCTGGGGTTGGATGCTCCCGGCTTCAACCCTCGAGAAAACCGTGCGCATCGCCGAAGGACCCACCGAGGTGGTGCGTGCGCGGTACTACTATGGCGTGGCGCTGATGCGCGAGGGCTCCCCGCGCCAACGCCTGCAAGCAGGTCAGGTTTTTGCCGAAGCCCTCGAACGGGCCGAGCGCACCGACTGGCTCGACGACGTGCTCTGGGAGTTTGCTCAATGGGCCGAGCGCTTCGGTTCCAATCGCTACGACAGCCGTAACGGCAACCTCATCCTTGAGCCCGACTTCGAGCGCGCCCTCACGCTGTACCGGCAGATCACCACCCGCTTTTCACAGGGCCAGTCGCGCTACCTCGACCAGGCCGAGAGCCGCATCCAGCAACTCACCGAGCCCAACCTGCAGGTCTTTGCCGGTAACGCCTTTTTGCCCGACGGGTTGGTCTCGCTCAACCTGATCTGGCGCAACGTCGGCCAAGCCGAAGTGAATTTCTACCCGGTCGATCTCTCCGCCGAAACCATCGAGAACCGCTCCGACCTGGTGTCCGGACTTGCCTTGGATGGCGTGGAGCCGGTCCTGACCCTGACCGAAAACCTCTCCACCGACCGGGCCCACGTCGAGGGGCGGCGCACCCTGCGCCTCAACGCCCAGCTGCCAGCGGGCGCTTACGTTGCCGAGGCGGTCTCGGGAGAAACGCGTGGGCGCAGCCTGCTGCTCGTTTCCGACGCTGCCTTGCTGGTCAAAACCTACCAGCGCGAACTGCTCGCCTTCCTGGCCGACGCGCACTCCGGCGAACCCATTGCCGAGGCGCCCGTACGCGCCTCGTTTTCTCGCTACGCTAACGGCAACACGATCTATGCTTCGGTCAAAGGCGTCACCGACACTCAGGGCATCGCCCGCCTGAACTTTCCCCAGGGCAGCGGCTGGAGTTGCCACGTGGTGGCGGCCGGCCCCGATGGACGCCAAACCTTTACCCGCAACCTTGGCGGCACTCGCAACAACGGCAAACCCACGCGCATCTACGCCTTCACTGACCGCCCGGCCTACCGTCCCGGCGAATCCGCCCAATGGAAGGTCATCGTGCGCGACTGGGCCGAGGACGCGGGCTGGGTGCTGCCGGAGCGCGAAGCTTTTTACTACCACATCCAGGATGCCCAGAGCAATGTCGTCAAAGAGGGTGCACTCCGGTTGAATGCCTTCGGGTCTGGCTTTGCCGAGTTGGCGCTCGACGAGGACTTCCGCCTCGGCACCTACACACTCCTGCTCAACGACGCCAAAGAAGCGAATGGGCGCTACACCGGGCGGACGCTGCGCGCCGAACTCTTTCGCCTGGAGGAGTACAAGCTGCCGGAGTTTCGCGTCCGCGTGGCGACCGCTCCCGGCGAGGATGGCCGACCGCAGGCCTACCGGCTGGGCGACGCGATCGACGTCGAGGTGACGGCCGAGTACTATTTTGGCGGCGGGGTGCCCGATGCCGAGGTCGAGTTCGTGGTCAGGGAGAATCCGTATTACCATTGGTGGGCGCCACGTCGGCAATACGCCTGGTACTTCGACGATCGTCCCAGTCACTACGCCGGCGGCGGCAACGAGGTGCTGCGCGAAACGGTCAAGACCGACGCCGACGGCAAGGCCACCCTCACCATCGACACCCCCTTTGCCCGCGGCAACGACCTGCGTTACACCATTCAGGCCCGAGTCATCGATGCCTCACGGCGCGAGATTGTCGGACAGACCTCGGTCAAGGTTACACGCCAGCCATACTATGTCTTTCTGCGGCCCGAGCGTAATCTCCATCAGCCCGGTGAGGCTGCCGAAATTCAGGTGCGCACCGAAACCGCCGACAGCCTGGGCCTCCCGGTCGGTGGCACGCTCATCCTGACCCGTCAGCAGTGGACCGAAACCTGGCTGGGCCCAAACAACCGCACCATCGACGGGCGCGAACTCGATCGCCTTGTGGCCAGCGGTCAGGTCAACCGCGAGGATTACGCCCGCGTGCGTCAGCAGTACGTGGCCGAACCGGTCGCCCGTCAGGCTTTCCAAACCGATGACAACGGCGACGCCACCGCACGCTTCACCCTGACAGAAGCCGGCTTTTACAAACTCGAGTGGCTCAGCTTCGACGACCGCGGCGTGCCGGTAAAGGCCGAGACCGCCTTTTACGCAGCCGACGATGCGTCCCAGGAAATTGGATACAGGGGCGGGCTCGAGGTCATTGCAGACAGCGAGGCCGCGCGAATGGGCGAATCGTTTCCCGTCATGGTCACCACGCCCACAGCCGGGCGCCACGTGTTGCTCACCGTCAGCGCCAACGGTGTGATGGACCATCAGGTCGTGCGCGTGGACGGCAGGGTCAAGCTGGTGCGCTACGACGTGACTCGGGCCTGGACCCCCAACGTTTTCATCGAAGCGGAGATGTTCCACGACCTGAACTTCCAGAGCGATTTCGTGGAGGTTGTCGTGCCGCCCGAGGACGCGTTCCTGCAGGTCGCGGTCGAGCCTTCCAGCGAGTATTTCGAACCGGGTGCCGAAGCCGCCTTCGACATCACCCTGACCGATACCGCTGGGCAGCCGGTGGTGGGCGAATTTGCCCTCTCGGTCTTCGACGAGGCGATACTCTACATCCAGGACGACCTTGCCGGCGACCCGCGCGAAGTCTTTTACGGCGACAAGCGCCACTCTGGCGTCAACACCCGCGTCTCGCTCTACGACCTGCGCTTCTCCCGCGAAACCTGGGAGGACTACCTGCGCCAGCAGGGGCTGATCGGCCTCGATAGCGATGGTGAGTTTAGCTCTTGGCGCTGGGTGGTTACGGACGAAGGTGCCAAAGCCCGGGCAGGCGCGGTTTTTGCGGATGCTTTCGCCATACCAGCGCCCACGCTCCAGTTTGAATCGTCGGTCGTAAACGAAACAATCCTCAGTTCCTCGGTTGCGCAGGAGCTCTCCCCAGAGGAAGATGAAGCCGCCCCCGATGGTAGCGTGGACGGGGCAGGGACCTCGCCCGAAATCATCGTGCGCAGTGATTTTCGCAGCACCGCTTTCTGGGCCCCGGACTTCACGACCGATGCCAGCGGTCAGGCGTCCGTTACGGTTGACCTACCACAAAATGTCACGACCTGGCAGGCGCTGGTGCGCGCGCTGAGCCTCTCGACCAAGGTAGGGCAGGGCAGCGATACCGTCGTCACGCGCCTGCCGTTGATCGCTCGCCTGCAGGCCCCGCGCTTCTTCACCGTGGGCGATGAACCCGTCCTCTCGGGCGTTTTCAACAATACCACCGAGCGTTTCTTCAGTTTGAAGCCCAGCCTGGAGATTTCGGGCGATGCCCTCACGCTCCAATCGCCGGGTCAGCCCGACGAGCGTATCCGCGTCGAAGCAGGGCAGGACCACCGCTACGATTGGAAAGCCACCGCCGCCACGCCGGGCGAGGTGACCGTGCGCCTGTCCGGGGTGGGCCAGCGCTACGCCGATGCCATGGAGCAGCGCTTCGAGGTCTTCGAGCACGGCATCGAAAAATTCGAGGCGCTTTCGGGCCGGCTCGATGCCGCGTCCGTTGAACTGAGCCTCTCTCTGCCCAGGCACAAGCCCGACTCACGCACGCTCGAGGTCCACGTCACCCCGAGCCTGGCAGTGACGATGCTCGACGCCGTGCCCTACCTGGTGCGCTATCCATACGGCTGCGTCGAACAAACCATGAGCCGTTTCCTGCCGGCGGTCTGCGTTGCGAAAACGTTGACCGACCTCGGCGTCGATCCCGATGACGTTGCCGGGAAGGTCTTCGGCGGACTCGAGCCCGACGCCGTGCCCACGGTCATGAACCTCAATCGCTTCGCCGGCATCGAAAAGCTCAACGCGGTGACGCGTCAGAGCATCGAGCGTTTGCAGGATTTTCAGCACAGCGACGGGGGCTGGGGCTGGTGGAAAACGGGTGACTCCGACCTCTTCATGAGTGCTTATGTCGTCTGGGGGCTCACCTTGGCGCGCGAGGCAGACGTCGCCTTCAATCCCTCCATGCTCGAGCGCGGGCGTGCCTTTGTGGATCGCACGCTGATCCAGGCCGAGAACCAGCCCGACCTCCAAGCCTGGCTCCTGCACGCGTTGGCCGAGGTCAAGCGCAACGCCGCCGACAATCGCCCCTCCACCAACGAGGCCACCGCCTTTGCCAATCTTTGGGAAAAACGCGACCGGCTCAACAGCTACACCCGCGCCCTGCTGGCGTTGTCCGCGCACCGCTTCGGCTTTGAAGAAGAGGCCCAAATTCTCGCACGCAACCTGCGCAACGGCGTCAAACGCGACAGCAACCCCGAGCAATCGATCCTCGTGCGCGATGCCCAGGGCAATCGCAACCCGGCGGTCATGGCCACCGCGCACTGGGGCCAGGGCGGCGTCTACTGGCGCTGGTCCGACGGTGGGGTCGAGTCGACGGCTTTTGCCTTGCGCGCGCTGCTGGCCATTGAGCCCGACGCCGACCTCGTCGTCCCGGTGATGAACTGGCTGGTCAAGAACCGGCGCGGGGCTCAGTGGACGAACACCCGCGACACCGCCATCGTTCTGCTCGCCCTGAACGAGTACCTGCAGACTTCCGGCGAACTCCAGAGCGATTTCACCTACAGCCTCAGCATCGACGGCGAGTCCGTGGCCACGGCTAGCGTCACCCCAGCCACGGTCCTGCAAGCCCCCTCGAAGTTCTCAGTCGACCCGGCGCTGCTCAAGGAAGGCGCCAACACCATCGTGCTGCGTCGCACGGGCGGCGAGGGTCCGCTCTACTTTTCGGCCCGCGCCGAATACTTTACGCTGGAGGAACCGATTACCGCCGCCGGCAACGAAATCTTTCTGCACCGCCAGTACTACCGGGTGGAACCTGTGCCGACGCTGCTGGACGGCTTTCGCGAGCAACTGGTCCCGCTGGAGGATGGCGCTACAGTCAACTCCGGGGATCGCATCGAGTGCGTGCTCCTGGTCGAAGGCAAGAACGACTACGAGTACCTCATCTTCGAAGACCTCAAACCGGCGGGCTTGGAAACGGTCGCCGTTCGCAGTGGCGGCGCGGGCCGGCCTGCCCGCGAGGTGCGCCCCGGCGTCGTGGACGATTTCCTTTCCGGCAGGGTCTCGCCCGGCGGGGCCGCCGCTTACTGGGCGACCAACGAGCGTTACACTGGCGCGACTCGCCCCGTTTACCAGGAGCTGCGCGACCGTCATGTGGCCAGCTTCATCAGCCAGCTGCCCGAAGGGTATTGGGAAATCCGATACACCTTGCGCGCCGAGGTGCCCGGCACGTTTCATGGCCTGCCGGCGATGGGCCACGCCATGTACGTGCCCGAGATCCGTGCCAACAGCGCCGAGACCCGCCTGACCATCCGCGACAATCCGGATGCCAGGTGAAGTGCGCAGGCGCGCGCCCGTCCATGCCCTGAGGCCACTGCGTGATCCGGGCGCGCCCATTCTTGACCTCGCGCGCTTATCGTAGATAGTCAATACCCATGCCCAGCGTCCCACAGACTCCGAAGACACGTTCGGTCGAGCAAGTCGCCGGCGAGATGGAAAAAGCCATTGAGGCTATTGTCAGTGGCGACGAGGTCGTGGTGAAAGGCCATGATGGCAAGCGGTATCGGGTGGTTCGCTACACCCCGCCCAAAAACAGCTGGGCCAGCCGCTGCCGATGAGCATCGCGCTCTCCGCGCTGGTTTTAATCCTGCTGCTGCTGCCGGGCTTCATTTTCCGTCTGGCGTTGTTCCTTCCGACCTGGCGAGGAGCCATTCGTACGCGCTCCATTCCGGAAGAAGCGGCCATCGCGGTCGGCTTCGCGACGTTTCTGCATGCGGTTGGTGCTGAGGTCATCGCACTTTTTGGAGGACAGATCGACTGGAGGCTCTGGCTCCACCTCATGGGCTTCGCTTCTGCTTCAGAGCCGCCCCTGGAACGGCTCGTACAAAGCATCGACCGGGACCTGTTGACGGTGATTGGCTACCTGGCGGTGCAGGTCCTCGTTGGCGGTGTCTGCGGTCTGACGGTCTTCCGCCTGGTGCGCTGCCTGCGCTTGGATCTCTGCTTCGACTTCTTTCGCCTGCTGGGTCCGTGGGACTACCTCTTCCGCGGCGAGTACTACTTTGTGGCAGATTCCTCCGCGAGCTTTTGGCAACGCCTGCGGTATTGGACGGACTTGGCTCAGGGCCAATTCCGCATCGAACTCCCCGAGGTCGTCTGGGTGGCGGTCGTGGTCGACCATGGTGCGGCGAGCTACCTTTACTACGGACGCCTGCAGAATTTCTATTTCACCAACGAGGCCAAGATCGACAAAATCATCTTGAGCAAAACCTACCGCCGGCGACTGGAACGAGATGTCCCGGGCCTGGAAACCAGCACACCGGGGGAACTCCAACCTTCGGTCCCGGAGAATCCGGCACTATCAAGCCGCCCTGGCGATTCCGCCTCCGCGACGGCGCCGCGCTTTTACCCGATCACCGGCAACTTTTTTGTGATCCACGGGGAGGAAATGCGGACCCTCAACCTGCGCTACCAGATGTTTGTCGACGATGCTTCCGAAACGATGGACGATAGCCCGAGCAGCTGAATCCTGCGCCCTAGTCAACCGCCGGTTGCGTGATCAGCGAGCCGTTGTGCGCCATCGTTGCCTCGATGGATTGGGTCAGCCAGTCCCGCGCTTCGGCCACGTCGTCCATCACGCGAAACAGTTCCAGGTCGCGTTCGGAAATCATTCCCCAGTCCACAAAGGTCTGCCAATCGATCAGCTTGTTCCAGAATTCCGAGCCAAAGAGCACGGTGGGCAGCCGCTTGCGGATCTTGCCTGTCTGAATCAGCGTCAGCATCTCAAACAATTCGTCCATTGTCCCGAAGCCCCCCGGGAAAATGACCAGCGCCTTTGCCGGATACAAAAACCAGTATTTGCGCACAAAAAAGTAATGAAACTCAAAGTCCAACTCGCGTGAAATGTACGGGGTGGAGTGCTGCTCAAAAGGCAGACTGATGCCCAGGCCAATGGACTTGCCTCCGGCTTCCTGTGCGCCCTGGTTGGCCGCCTGCATGATGCCGGGTCCACCGCCTGAGCACACATGAAAGCCCTGCTCGGCGCTGTCGTGATGGCGCAGCGACCACGCCGTCAGCTCCCGGGCCAGGTCGACCGCTGCCTGGTAGTAGCGCGAGATTTTCTGGTCGCGTTGGGCTCGGGCAAGGGTCGCCTCCAGGGCCGCGCGGTCGGTGTCGATGCCGGCTTCGCGCAGGGCTGCCTGGGCGTTTTCGAGATTGGCCTCGGCCTGAGCGGGAGGCGGCGTTCGTGCCGATCCAAAAAACACGATGGTGTTCTTCACACCCTGTTGGCGCAGCCGTTGCTCCGGCTCCAGCAGCTCGCACTGCACGCGGATCAGGCGGCTTGCAGAACTGTTCAAAAAGGCGCCGTTTTTGTAGGCCTTCGTCGGCCAGGTATCTTCGGATTGATGTGGCAGGTAATCGCCGCCCATGGTGTTGTCCTTGCTAATATCGTCGGGCTTGAAACCGCCCGAGGGGTTTTCAGCCGGCCTTCAGCGTGCAAACGCAATACCCTTGGTCGGAAGGTCCGTCGGGTGGTGCACCGGCCTCAACGTTTCCCTCATCCTTCTTCGGTCCAATGGCTTCACACCTAAATGGATGCCCGTAGGCGGGAGAGCCGCCCGGCATCGGTTATTCCGCGGCTGCGGCCGACGCCACCACCGTCTCGGGCACCGTTTGCAGCTCGGGCTTCAAAACGCCAATGATCGGCAGATTTCGGTAACGCTCGGCGAAGTCCAGCCCATAGCCCACCACAAACTGGTCCGGTATCTCGAAGCCCACCAGGTCGACGTCGAAGTCCACCTGCCGGCGGGCGGGTTTGCTCAGTAGCACCGCCGAGCGCAGCGACGCCGGCTTTTGCGCCAGAATTACCTGCGAGAGTCGCGTCAGCGTTTGGGCCGTGTCCAAAATGTCGTCGAGCAGCAACACGTGTCGACCGGTCAGATCGAGGCGAATCTTGGCCAGGATTTCCGGCTCGGAGACGGGCTTCATGTCGTTGCGATAGGAGGAAACGCGCACGCATTCCAGTCGCGTGTACACATCCAGCCGCCGCATCAGGTCCGCGCAAAACAGGATCGAGCCGTTGGTGATGCAGATGATGTCGATTTCGTTGACCTGCGCATCCTTGTACAGACGCGTCAGCTCGGCGCCCATTTCGTCCACCCGGCGGTGGAGTTCATCCTCGGAGACGAGGATGTACGAGAGGTCTTCGAGCATGCTTTTCGGCATCGGCAGTCGGGTGTAATGAAGGGTGTTGGGCAACTGAAACGAAGTGCCAAACATGACCGAACGGGTCCGGGCTTGGCAAGGCCCCAATGGTTTGCCGGGACTTTCTCCAGACTTTGACTGGCCAATCGCCGCCGCTTGCGGTAACACAACTTACCTGACGGTTTCCCTCGCCCGATGACCTTCCGCTACTCCATCGAACTCGCCGACCAACTGGCTTTCACGCGCTACCACCTGGCCCATTCGGAGCGGGTCAAGCGGCACAAGCGCAAGGGCCTGCTGGTCATGGTGCCGTTGTTTCTCTGCATCGCGGCTGCGCTTGCCTTTCTACCCGGCTACTGGGCGCTCTTTGCGCTGCTGCCGGTGGGGTTGACTGCAGTTTACCTTTGGGGCTACTCGGCCGCTTACGAGCGCTGGGTCTTGCTGAAAACCGAGGAGATGGCCGCCAAGGACGGCGGGCGACGCTTTGGACGCGAGCAGAAGATCACCATCCTGCCCGAAGGCATCGCTGTGGATACGCCCGACGGCACTCAGGGCCTGCGTTGGAATCAGATTCGCGAGGTGGTCATCGATCGCGAGCACATCTTCCTCTACTTCAACGAGGTCAACGCGCTGATTATTCCGGAAGCGCGCGTTGAGGGAGCGCCCTTCGAGCAGGTCGCCGCGACCATTCAGGACTACGCCCAGGGCAACGGTCCTGGCCAGCAAACCGTCACTTTCAGCTGAGGCCCGGTATCCTGCTCGAGCGCTTTGGTGCTGGGGGCATGCTTCCGCGGTGCGTTGCGGTTGTGCTCAGCCCTCTTTGCGCGGTTCGCGCACGGGCAGCAAAAAAACCATCGACAGCGCCAGGCAGAGCAGCGTGGGCACCGCCAGGGGCCAGATGGCCGCATCGAATTGCCGCTCCGACACGCCGCGAAACACCGTGCTCAGCACCCCAGCTGTCAGCATGAAGGGCAGGGCGGACGCCATTTGCAGTGACACGTACGTGGGCACGCGGTCCGGCGGGGCCAATTCCAGCTGCAACGTCTGGTGACCCACCACCTGCAGGCTGAAGCCCGCGCCCCACAGCACAAACAGCAGGTAAAAGCTCCAAACACTGCCGGCTACTAGTGACAAGGCCGTCATCGCCAGCAGAGAGGAGACTGCCAGCACCATTACGATCTTGCCCCCGAGGCGGTCGCCCAGGATTGCCCCGGCGATGTTGCCCAAAAGGATGCCCAGACTCTTGTAGCTGGTCAGCACCCCCGAAAACGAGCGGTCTTGCTCGAGCGTGGCGATCGCGTGGATACTCAGAAACGGGGCCACCACGTAGATGCCCGCCAGAAAACAGCGCGACAGCAGGTAGGTGCGAAAACGAACGTCCTGCTTCAAGATTGGGACCATCCCGGCCAGACTCTGACGCAGGCTGCGCTTGGGCCGCGGCGGTGAGGCGATGTCCGGCTCGCGTATCCGGCTGAACAGCCCAAACCCGATCATCAGCACGGCGAAGCAAATCAGGTGCAGCAGCGCGTAGGCCTCGGCCCGGTCGAATGCGCTCAACACGTAATCGGCCAACAGCCCCGCGCCCACGCCCATGCCCGCGCCAATCGAGTGCCGGATGGCCGAAGCCGAGGCCCGACGGTTGGCCGGAATTACCTTGGCCACCAGGGCGCTCCACGCCGCCACTGACATCCCCCCGGCCAAACCCGAGAAAAAGGGAGCCAGCGCCACCGCCGCCAGCAACAATCCATTGGGCAGGTGTGCTGTCAGCAGCAGAATCAAGCCCGCCGCCAGAAACGGCAGGCGCTGGAAGATCGTCCACCGCAGCACCCAGGGCTTCAGACGCTCCAGCGATTCCACCCGATGCGCCATCAACAGCGGCGGAATGACGAAGCCGATGAACATCAACTGCGGGCACAGCGCAATCAGCAGCGCCGGGGCGCCCAGTTCCTCCATGAACGGCGGCAGGATTGTTTCCGGGGCAACGAAGGCCATCCCGCCCATGAAGCAGCCGCCCTCCAGGCTGTGCGCGGTGTAGTTGCGCCGCAGGTTCTGACGAACGGGTTCGGGAATCGGGGCGCGGCTGCCGCCAGTGCGAGCAATCAGCGGCGCATTGCCCTCTCGGTTGGCCGCGGGTACGGTCATCGACGGACCAGGCGCCTTACCGGCCCAACGCCATCAGCGAGGTCTGCTGCAGCGTCAGCGCGCGATCATTCTGGCGAGCGCGGGGGTCCAGTTCGCGGAGAAACTTCCAAAAAGCCTCCGAGTGATTCATTTCGCGCAGGTGGGCCAGCTCGTGCAGGATCACGTAATCCTGCAGGCGAGGGGACAGCAGCACCAGCCGCCAGTTGAGGGAAATGGTCTTGTTGCCCGAGCACGAACCCCAGCGCGTGCGCTGGTTGCGCACAGTGACCCGACGCGGGTGCAACCGGTGCTGAATGGCCAGCTGCAGCGTGCGCGCGGTCAACACCTCCTTGGCAAACTGCCGACACAGCTTCAGCACCGTTTCATCCAGCATGTCCTCCTGATTGAAGAGAAAGGCCACCGTGCGCGACTCCTCGTACAGGCGAAAGTCCGGGCGCTTGTCGGTGTGGGCCAGCCGCAGGCGCAGGCTTTGGCCGAAGGCGCTTAGGCGCGGCTTGCGCTCGAGCCATTCCGACAGGCTGAAGGGACGCGGGGCGCTGCGCAGGCTGTTTTCCAGCCAGTCGCCCTGTGAACGCAAAAAGTCCATCCCCTCGCGCAGGCTGGCGCGTTGCGGCAGCGTGAGCAGCGCGTGGTTGCGCACATCCAGCGAGACGCGAATGAAGCGCGCCCGCTTCGACCGCCGCACGTGGTACGGCAAGAGCAGTGCCCCCCGCGAAGTGGGCACCGAGACCAGCCGCAGGCTGCTGTTGTCAGTCTTGGCGGGCACTTTAAGGGGTTTCCGATTGCAGGTTTTCGACAAGTCCCGAGGCGTGGCGGCGCAGGGCCGACTCCGGATCGATGCCCGCCCGGCGGCAGGCCGCGGCCAGTTCAAATAACCGCTGTCCGGCTTGAGCCTCGTCCAGGCCCTCGGCCAACGTCTCGATCGCGGCGTGGTCCAGATGCTCGCCGGTTGCGATGGCCTGCTTCACGATCTGTTTGTAGACTTCGTAAGCGTGCAGCAGGGCCGGCAGGGCAGGGGGCAATTCCTTGAAGAGGCCATTGCTTGGCGGACCGTTCTTTTTTTCAGCGGCTTTGATCGCCTCCCAGGTACGCAATGTTTCCTCGCTGTTGCGCAGGTCGAGCTTCTCGCCGCCTTCAGGCGGAAAAACGTGCGGGTGCCGCCGCACCAGCTTGTCGTTGATCTCCTTGGCAACGTCCTCGAGGTCGAAGGCGCCGGCTTCCTCGGCGAGCTGCGCATGCATCAACACCTGCAACAGCAGGTCACCCAGTTCCTCGCGCATGTGCGCCATGTCTTCGCGGTCGATGGTGTCCAGCAGCTCCGCCGTTTCCTCGATCAGGCACTGCGCCAGCGAGCGGTGCGTTTGCTCGCGGTCCCAGGGGCAGCCGTCCGGGCCTCGCAGGCAGGCAACGGTGGCGCGCAGTTGTTCCAGGGCGGTCATGTTCGGATTCATCAACGGCACGGATGCTTGCGGGCGCATCCAAGCAAAACAGGATCGCCATGCGCCCCAGCGCTGTCAAAAACCATTCCGATGCCCGCCGAATTTCAGTCCCAAACACCCAACCAATCACGAATGAGAACGCATTCACATTTGATTCTTTGAGCAGTGACTCCTTCGCACATCCGCCGAGACAATCGAGGGTACTAACTGTTGTTCAGCTACTTGTAAAACGTGGACAAGCTCCAGGAAATCATGGCGCACAAGCGTCAAGCGTACGCCGATCGCCTCCGCCCCCTCAGTCGACAGGAACTGCGCCGTTTTGGCTCAATGCGGCGAGTCGGACCGAGTTTCCATGAAGCGCTCAATCAGGAACGCCTGACCGTCATCGCCGAGGTCAAGCGGCGCTCACCCAGCGCGGGCGACATTGCTGCTGACATGGACACCACCGAGCAGGTGCGCAAGTACCTCAACGCCGGGGTCGACGCCATGTCCGTCTTGACCGACGAAAAGTACTTTGGCGGGAAAATGGATGACCTCTGGGACGCTGCCGATTTTCTCCACCAGCATGGACGACCCGTGCCGCTGCTGCGCAAGGATTTCTTTTTCCACCCCCTTCAAGTGCTTGAAGCCGCTGAAGCCGGCGCGCGCTGTATCCTGATCATCGTGCGGGCGCTGAGCGATGACGAGATTCGGGCGCTGGCCGACAGCGCCGCGCTGGGCGGATTGGATGTGCTCTACGAGGTGCACACGGAGGCCGAACTCGAGCGTGCCCTCCGCTTCGATCCGCGCATCGTGGGCGTGAACAACCGCGACCTGACCCGCTTCGAAACCGACCTCGCCATCTCCGAGCGTATCCTTCCGCAAATCCCCGAAGAGATCGTAGCGGTCAGTGAGAGCGGCATTTTCAACCCGCGTGACGCGCACCGGGCTCGCCAAGCCGGGGCCTACGCCATCCTGGTCGGCCAGGCGCTGATGGAGGAAGAAGACCCGGAAGAACTGGTCAAAGCCTTCCAGGCGTTGTAGCGTGGAACGCGTGAAGCGATTCTATCGCCTGCTGAAAGCCAATGAGCTGTTCCTGGAAGCCTGGGCCTTGGGTGCCTCGATGGTGACGGTGGTCCTGTTTCGCGAGATGGCCTCTGCGATGCCGCCGTGGGAAGCTTGTCTGCGGTCGGTCTTCGTGGGTTGCCTGAGCGTGGGCATGTGCCTGCTGGGCATATCGGCCATGGCGCGCCGCTGCCGCCAGTTCTGGGACCTTTGGCACCCGCCCGCGCCTCGACATTAGCGCTTTGCTTCTTTAGGCGTGCTGACGCTCACCGAAACCCGCGCGTGCCTCCAGCAGCTGGGGCACCACCCGCGCAAACCGCTCGGCCAGAACTTCCTCGTCGAGCCCAACATCGTGCGCAAATCGCTGCGCATGGCGGTGGTTCAGCCCGGGGACCTGGTGGTGGAAGTGGGGCCCGGTCTGGGCACGCTGACCCGAGCCCTCCTGGAAGTCGGGGCGCGCGTCTGGGCCATCGAGTTTGACCGCGACCTGCACGCGTACCTTGAGGCCGAGCTGGCCGGGCGCTACCCGGACACCCTCGACCTGCGCCAGGGCGATGCACTGGAGTTTCCGCTGGCCGGCCTTTCGGGGGGCGGCACTCCCTGGCTGCACGATGCGCCCTTCAAGGTCGTGGCCAACCTGCCCTACGCCATCGCCACCCCCTGGATGGACGCCGTCCTCGAAAGCTGGCTGCCGGAGATGATGGTGTTGATGGTCCAGAAAGAAGCCGCCGACCGTTACACCGCGCGTCCCGGCACCAAGCACTACGGGCCCATCACGATTTTTCTGGAAGCGGCGTTTTTCCCGGCAGGCACGCACAAGGTCTCCTCGCGCTGCTTCTACCCGGCCCCCGAGGTCGACTCGGCCCTGCTCAAACTCGTGCGGCGGGACGAGAGTTACACCTTCCAATCCGGCACCAAGCGCTTGATCCGCGACCTCTTCACCCAGCGGCGCAAGCAAATCGGCGGGCTCTGCCGGCAATACCGCGACGAACCCCTGGGCGACCGCCTTCAGGAATGGGTCGAAGTCCATCTGGCCCACCTCAGCCTCGAACCCAACGCCCGCCCCGAACAGATCCCCCTCGACGGCTGGCTCGCCCTCGACCGATTGCTGTAAGGGGCAGGTTGCCTTACTGGCTGCTGGGCTTGCCCAGGTGATCCGCCCAGAAATTCCAGATGCCGTTGGGGCCGTTGTAGCGCGGCTCGTCGCTGTCCTGATTCTTGGCCCAAAACCAGGCGGGCGCGCCGACTTCGCGCAAGCGCAGCATGAGCATTTCGGTGTGCTTGGGGTGGTGCGTGGGGTCTTCGTCCGGCACGTTCGAGCGGCCCACGTTCCAAAAGTAGATGGGCGGGTCGTCCGCGCTGGCGTGCGCATAGGGTGAAAAGACCTTGATGAGCGGTAAGGTCTCATCCCGCCGCGCCAGCCATTCTTCAATCGGCAGCTTCCGGCCAAAAAACGCGTGCGAGCCGTACTCCATGGCTGGCACCCACTGGCGGTTCTGCACAGGGTCGAGCGACGACTGTGCCTGATAAGGTAGGGCGGCTTGCGGCCGGGTGCTCTCGCGGGCGATCGGATCGGCGCTGTTTGGGTCGGCCAAATCCTCATGCAGGGCCAGCCAGATACTCGTCGCCCCGCCGGCGCTGCCTCCGGTAAAGCCGAAGCGCTCCTTGTCCAGGCCCAGTTCCTCGGCGTGATAGCGCAGGTGCTGCACGGCGCGGGCGGCGTCGTACAGGGGTGCAGCCACCGGCGGACGCAGCTCGCCGGCTTCGGAGATGTAGCGATAGGCCACCGCCGCCACGGCGTAACCACGCGCGGTGGCCTCTTGGGCTTGCCGAGAGGCCTGTGCTTTGTTCAAGGCATTCCAGCCGCCTCCGTGAATGAAAACGATGGTTGGCAAAGGGGTGTCGCCCCGCTCCTGCGGGTAATAGAGATCGAGCACGTGCTTGGCGTGCGGCCCGTAGCGCAGGTCCATCACGTCCGGCATGGGCAAACCGCCCTTGTCCGCGTGAGTGACCCCATCGATCCACTCGATGGCCACCGGAAACGTCCCTTCGGCAAGGGTGATCGTTGCGCGAAAGCGCCGGCCCAACTGGATCACCTCGGTGATTTCCATCGGCACCAGCATGTCTTCGCCAGCCAAGGGTGGCAGGTCGTGCCAGGAAAGGTCCGCGGTGTCGTGCGGCGTGCGCTGCAGCGCGCCTTTGCGCGATTGGGCCCGTTCAGCCGGCGTCTCCAGCAGGCGCACGCGATAGGTGAAATCGCCCCAGACGCATTTCGGCGTGAACTCAAAGCCCGCGTCGGTGAAGTTGCTGAAGACCGCTGTGCCGCCGACGCTGCCCAGGCGCAGGCTCTGCGGCACCACAAACCACAGCCGTTGGGTGCCCTCCACTTTCAGTTTCTCGGGCGGCGTGTGCTGCCAATCGCCCGCGTAAGGCACCTCGGTAAAGCGCGTGTAGTCCGCCGCCAACGCCAGGATGGGCGCCGCCAGCAGCAAGGAGAGAATCAGGCGGGATAACATCTATCAGAAGGGATTCGGCGTTGGGTCGAAAGGCGGAGCCAGACTCCTGGGTAGCCTGCTAAACAAAACAGAGATTATCGAACCCCGGTTCCATGGATTGTTCCGGGACGGCAGCCGTGACGCGCCCATTTGACTCAACCCCTGCGCGCGCACAGGCTGCGGCATGGCGCGGGGAGATGTCATCGAGGTGCGGCCCGAAGGATTGTACTGCGCCGCGGGCGACTTTTTTGTCGATCCCTGGCGCGGCGTGGACCGCGCTGTCATCACCCACGCCCATAGCGACCACGCGCGTTTCGGTTCGCGCAATTACCTCTGCGGGCCGACCTGCGAACCGCTCCTGCGACACCGTCTGGGTAAGGTGAGTACAGAAACCCTCGGCTGGGGCGAAACGCGTCGCATCGGCCAGGCCACGGTGTCGCTTTACCCGGCGGGGCACGTGCTGGGATCGGCGCAGGTGCGCGTCGAGGCTAAGGGCGAGGTCTGGGTGGTTTCCGGCGATTACAAGCGCCAAGACGACGCTTCGTGCGAGGCGTTCGAGCCGGTGCGCTGCGATGGCTTCATCACCGAGGCCACTTTCGGCCTGCCCATCTACCGCTGGGACCCCACCGCCGATGTGATCGACGCCATCGTTCGCTGGCACGAACGCAACGCCGCCGAGGGCATGAACTCGGTGCTCTACGCCTACGCTTTGGGCAAAGCCCAGCGGCTGCTGGCAGGGTTGAACGGGCGGCTGACCGAGCCCGTTTTCCTGCACGGTGCCTTGGTCGGGCTGACGGCGCTCTACCGCGAGATGGACATCGCGCTGGCACCGACCGAACGCGTGCCAACCGACCGCAAGGCAAAGCTCCGCGGGCGCCTGGTGCTGGCCCCGCCTTCGGCCTACGGCAGTACGTGGTTGCGGCGCTTCCGACCGTGCCGCGATGCCTTCGTCTCCGGCTGGATGCGCGTGCGCGGAATCCGCCGGCGTCGCGGCTACGATCAGGGCTTCGTCATGTCCGACCACGTCGACTGGCCCGACCTGATGCGCACGATCGACGAGACCGGAGCCTCCCGTGTCCTCACCACCCACGGCGAAACCGAGGCCGTCGCCCGGTTCCTGCGCGAAGCACGCGGGCTCGACGCCGCCGAACTCGAAACCGCCTACAGTGGCGAAGACGGCAGCAGCGAGGACGAAGCCGAGCCCGGACCCGTTGCGCAATCCGCCTCATGAAGCGTTTCGCCGAACTGATCGAGGCGCTCGACTCAACTACCTCGACCAACGCCAAGGTCGACGCGCTGGCCAGCTACTTTGCCGGTGCCCCGCCCGAGGACGCGATATGGGCGCTCTATTTTCTCATGGGCCGCCGCATCAAACGCCTGCTGCCAACCAAGCTCGTCTGGCAGTGGGTCGAGGAGGCTTCGGCGATGCCGGACTGGCTCATCCGCCAGTGCTACACGCTGGTGGGCGACCAGGCCGAGTGCATCTCCCTGCTCGTGGATCAACAGGGGCGCCAAACCCCCGAACCGCTGCACCGCGTGGTGGCCACGCTCATCGAACTGCGCGCCCAGTTGCCCCATGAGCAGGAGGAGGTGGTCAAAGGCTGGTGGCAGCGCCACAGCGGTCGGCACCTCTTCGTCCTGAACAAGCTGCTCACCGGGGCCTTCCGCATCGGCGTTTCGCAAAAGCTCGTCACCCGGGCGTTGGCGCAGGTGGCCGGAGTGCCTGAAGCCACTCTGGCCCATCGCATCATGGGCGATTGGGAGCCCACCCCGGAGTTTTTCCAAAGCATTCTGTCGCCCGATCAAACCGCTGCCGACCTGAGCCAGCCGTATCCGTTTTTCCTCGCCTCCCCCTTGGAAAAAGCGCCGGAGGCGCTTGGCCCGGTCCGCGACTGGCAGCTGGAATGGAAGTGGGACGGCATCCGCGGGCAACTGATCCGGCGTGGCGGTGAAACCGTCCTGTGGTCGCGCGGCGAGGAACTGGTAACCCTGCAACACCCGGAGGTCGTGCAAGCCGCCGCCCGCCTGCCCGAGGGACTCGTCCTCGACGGCGAGTTGCTGGCCTGGCGCGAGAACGCCCCGCTGCCCTTCGCCGACCTGCAGCGCCGCCTCAATCGCAAGAGCCTGACTCGCTCCATCCTCATGGAAGTGCCGATGGCCTTCATGGCTTACGACCTCCTCGAGTGTGACGGAGAGGACTGGCGCGAGCAGCCCCTGCACGCCCGGCGCGAGCGTCTGGAAGCGATCCTCGAACGAGCCGGCGGTCCCCTGCGCGTTTCGCCCTGCGTCGAGGTGGTCGATTGGGCCGAAGCGGAAGCCCTCCGCCAAACCTCCCGCGAGCGTCTGGCCGAAGGGCTCATGATCAAGCGTCGCGAATCCACCTACCAATCCGGGCGCAAGCGCGGCGACTGGTGGAAGTGGAAGGTGGACCCCTTCAGCGTCGACGCCGTGCTGCTGTACGCGGAGGCAGGGCATGGCCGCCGCGCGAACCTCTTCACCGATTACACCTTCGGCGTCTGGGACGGCACGGAACTCACCCCCTTCACCAAGGCGTACTCGGGCTTGTCCGACGCGGAGATCGCCCGGCTGGACAAATGGATCCGCCAGCACACCCTCGACAAATTCGGGCCCGTTCGCGTGGTCCCGCCCGAGCATGTCTTCGAACTGCACTTCGAGGGGATCGCTCCGTCCACCCGCCACCGTTCCGGCATCGCCCTGCGCTTTCCGCGCATCCACCGCTGGCGTACGGACAAGACACCCGCCGAAGCCGACCGCATCGAAACACTCCAGGCGCTCATCGGCGAGCGCGCCGAGCCCCGCCAGCAGGAACTCTTCAACTTCAGCTGAGCATGGGGCCTTAGCTGCGCGTGCCTGAGCGCAACACGCGCCCGGCGTCGGGGAAGTTGCTGCCTCAAGTTCTGCCTTAAGCCCCTCACCGCTGGCGGCGATAGGAAATGTTAGCCGTTCGGAGCATGAGACTGAGAAGCCGTTACAAAACCGTAAAAAAGCCTTCCAGTACCGTGGCCCCCGAACTCTACCCTAAAAATCCTGGCGAAACGCCTGATTTATCATGTGCGGGACTGTGGACTCGCTGAACCGCAGACGGGCCAACCGTCGAAGGGGCCACTCAACTCTTTTTTTAGAATGCCACGCTACCTGAACACCGCTGATTTGGATTACGGAAAGGATTCCGCATGAAGAAAGTTGTCATCATTGAGGACGAAACGATGGTCCGCGACCTGATGGTCGAGGTCCTCGGAGCCTATGCCAACTGCAAGCTGGTGGGCACTTTCGGCGACGGGCTGGAAGGCTGGGAAGGCGTGCAGGAACTCAAGCCCGACTTTGTCCTCTCGGACATCAAGGTGCCCTCCATCAACGGCCTGGAAGTGCTGCGCCGCATCAAAGCGAAGATGCCGCACACCCTGGTGCTGTTGTTTTCAGCCTACTTTTCCACCGGCATGGTGCGCCAGGCGCTCAAGGCGGGGGTCAACGGCATGATCGAAAAGACCGCCGGTCTGGCCGAAATGCACAAGGCCATCGAATCGGTTCTCGCCGGCGAGACCTACCTCGGCCCGGCAGTCGTGGGCATCACCCGCGAGATTATGATCAACCCCGAGCAGGACGACTCGCTCGAGTCGCTCTCCTCCCGTGAGGTCGAGGTTCTGCAGCTGATTGCCGAAGGCTTTTCCAGCAAGGAGATCGCCGCTCGCCTGGACATTTCCACCAAGACCGCCGAGACCCACCGCGCCCACCTGATGCAGAAGCTCAACCTGCACGGCATCGCCGGGTTGACGCGCTACGCCATCGCCAAAGGCCTGGTCAAACTGCCCGCCACGGCCTAGGGCGCAGCTTTTTGGCTGCCGAAAAGCCGCCGTACGTTCTCGCTCCACGAGAAGTGCGACAGGCGATCGCGTCCCCCTTGGGCCAGGCGGGCACGTAACTCGGGTTCCTCGATCAATCGGCGGCAGGCCTCCATCAGCGCCGCTGAGTCGCCGGGTCTCAACAAGAGCCCGGACACCTCGTGCGCGACCGCCGCAGAGACGCCTCCCGTGTCGTGGGCCAACACGGGCAAGCCGCACGCCGCCGCTTCCAGGTACACCAGTCCGAAGCCCTCGATACTGTGCGGCAGCGGCAGGCTGGTCATCGCGAAGACATCCGCGCCCGCGTAGATGGCGGGCAACTCGCCGTCTGCCACCTCGCCTAAATAATCCAGCGCAACGCCACCGGCGTCCGCCTGACGGAATAGCTGCCGAAAGTAACGCGCGTCGCGCACCGGTCCGGCCAGCTGCAGTTCCACGCCCTTGCGCATCGTTTTCGGCAAGGCGGCCAACGCCTCCACCAGGGCCAGCTGCCCCTTGCGCGGATGGATGCGCGCCACCGTCAGAAAGCGGACCTTCCCGTTCTCGCGTGGCTTGGCATTTGCTTGGGATGCCAAAGGGAAATCGTGCCGCAGGGCTCCCGGCGCCAGTAGCGCGCGCTCAGCTGCGGCCGCTCCAAAACGTTCCCCCAGCAACTGACGAATCGGCTCGGAGACCACGCTGACCACCTCTGCTCGGTCCAAGAACTTTGCGAATCGCCGGCGCCAATGCCTCCAACGGTGAAAGCGCAGAATCTCCGAGCCATGCAGCGTCAGCACGATGCGGTGGTCCTCCAGCCAGTCGATTGCGCCCGATTCCATCAGGGCCATCATCGGGCCGGGTTCGACGAGGTAGAGGGTTGTATCCGGTTCTTCGATACTGCGGCTGAGCACCACCTTCCGCGTTAGGCTGCGGCAACGCCAGTCCAGCGTCCCGCGGTTGCGCAGCCAGACCATTTTGAACGGGAAATCAGGCCAGGATTGGCCTCTGGGGGCCGGTGCCCACACTTCCACGAGGTGCCCGAGCGCGGCGGCGGCCCGTGCCATTTCCTCGGCATACACCGCAATGCCCCCTCGGCGCGGCGCAAACTCGTGGGTCAGCATCTGTATCTTGGGTAAGCCCGGCATTCCCTTCGCATCCACGCCGCCGCGTCCCTTAGGTCAAGCGCTTTCGTTTGCCGAAAAAGCTTTCGTCGCCCACGCCCTGCGCGTAGACAGACCTGAGGTGATGTCCTTGAAATCCCGATACACCACCGCTTGCGTCACCGGTGCCAGCTCTGGATTGGGCAGGGCCATCGCGCAGGCGCTGCGTCGAGAGGGCCTGCAGGTCTGGGGCACCAGCCGACGGCCCGATGCGTTGACGCTCTCCGCCGAGCAAGGCGCGCAGCACTGGCTGGCGCTCGACCTGGCCGATCCGGAAAGCCTCGACGCGTTCCTCCAGCGCTTGCAGCAGGACGACCTCAGCTTCGACATCTTCGTCAACAACGCCGGCTTTGGCGCGACGTACCCTTTCGAGCAATTTCCGCCGGCCTCCATCGAGCGGCAACTCACGGTCTTGCTCACGGCACCGGCCCAGCTCTGCCGCGCGGTCTATCCGCGCATGCTCCGGCGTGGCTCAGGCTGTCTGGTGAACGTATCCTCGCTCGCGGCCGAATTTCCTCTGCCGTTTTTGAGCCTGTACAACGCGAGCAAAGCCGGCCTGTCCGCCCTTTCGCGCAGCCTCGACTTGGAATGCCCGACCCCGGACCTGCGCATCCTCGATTTCCGTCCCGGGGACTTCCGCACCAACTTTGCCGACGCCACCGAAATGCCTGTGGACGAAAACGCGCCCGCGCGGGCCGACTTTCGTTCGAGCTGCCGGCGCCAGCGTGCGATGATGGCCAGCGCGCCAACGCCGGAACGCGCGGCCGCCGACCTCGTACGTGCGCTTGAGCGTGGTCGCCGCGGCACCGTGCGCAGCGGGCAGTTTTTTCAAGCGAGGCTTGGCCCCTTCCTCGCTCGAGGTGCAACGTGGCCTCTGCTGCGCACGATCCTGCGTCGGTACCTGGGCATGCGCGGTTAAGCCAGCGGCGTAGTTTCGCGCGTGTCCCACAGTGCCTGCATCTGGGCGAGCAAGCCGGATTGTCTTCGGGTCGGTCGCTCGATCGCGCAGCGCAGCGCGGGCTCAGAACCCCAGAGCGTCACGGCGGTACGCGCCCGGCTCACGGCGGTGTAGATCAGCTCACGCGTCAGCAAGGGATGGTCGTCTGGCGGCAGCAGCACATGCACCCGGCCGTACTCCGAGCCCTGGCTGCGATGCACCGTCAGCGCCGGGCCAGGCGTCCACTCCGGCAGGCTCGACAGCGAAAGGCCCACGGGCGCACCGTCGCCCTCGGCGAACCAGACCGCCGTCTGCGAGCCGTCCGTCCACGCCACCCCCACATCGCCATTGGCCCGGCCAAGCCGAGACGAATTGCGCAGCAGCGTAACCGGCATGCCGTTGGGCAAGGCGGATGCCGATAACGCATGGCCCAACAGCCGCATCAACTGACGCTGTACGCCGCCCACACCATAGGACCCCCGTCGCAACACGCACAGCACCTGCGAATCAGGCAAACGCGCCAACGCCTCATTTACGTTTCCGGCCTCAAGCAGCGGCTGTACCGAGCGCAACACCGCCGCTCGAAACGCTTCGTCGGCCAGAGGATTGGGCGTGGTCAGGGAGCGTAGTTGCGCGTCTTCCAGCGAAGAATCCCGCAAGATTCCGAGAGCCTGATCGGCATCGCCCTGGCGGATGGCTTCGCACAGGCCGGCAATCCCCGGCTGGCAGGCAAAGCGGTAATTACGCGTGAGCCGCACGCTTCGGTTCGCTAGGCCCCGCTTTAAGGTATCCACTTTTTTCGTATCCAAATATCGACTACGAAGCGCATCCGATTCGATGTCTGCCGCGGCACGAACCAGTTCGCCAAAGGCCGCGCCTGTCTCAACCGACGCCAGCTGATCCGGATCGCCCAGCAACACAATGCGCGCAGCGCTTGGCGTGGCCTCCAGCAGGTGCGTCAGCAGATGGTTGTCGAGCATGGACGCCTCATCCACCACCAGCAGGTCGACCGGCAGCAGATTCTCCGAGTGGTGGCGGAATCGGCGGGCCGGCCCAAACGGACGCAACAGTCGGTGGACCGTGCCGACACGCTCCACCAGCGCGTGGCGAACCGCTTCCGAAAAATCATCACTGCGCGACAGACCTTCCCGCAAACGCGCTGCCGCTTTTCCAGTCGGCGCGCAGAGGGCAAGTCGTTCCAACGTCTCCGGACACCGCGCCAGCTGCGCCCGCAAAAAGCGGATCAGCCCCGTGGTTTTGCCCGTTCCGGGTCCGCCGCTAATCAGCGACAGCGGCGCGCTTCCAGCGAGCATTGACATGCGCCGAAACTCCGGGTTCTCCGAACCAGCCCCATTCACGGTAGCTTGTGGCTCATCGTCTGGTTTCTGGGGATTTTGGGCTAGCCGCGCGACCAACGCGTGTGCCAGCCGATTGCCTAGCCGCCATTCCTGTCGCAAGTACAAGCGGCTCTCCGAATCGAGCACTAGTGGGCGATCCACCTCAGGCGGTCCAGCCAGCCCGGTTGCTTCCAGGCGTTCCACCGCCTCTCTCGGCGAGATTCCCTGCATTTCCGTCGTCGTGGAGTCGAGCAACAGGCACGTATCCCCAGTTTGGATACACTCGCAAAGCCGTTCGAGCACGTGAGCCAGCAGCGGTTCCGGAACAAGGCTCCAGCGCTCGAAGCAAGCCGCCAATTGGCGTGCCAGCGGTGCGCTTTCGCTGGGGCGGTCCTCGGTGTTTGCATCCAGCAGGCTCATGACAGTTCGGGCAAACCCAGCGCGCCCGCGAGGGAGTCCAGCAAGCCGGCGTCAGGAGGTTCGAAGTGTGCGGCCATGCTGCCCGATGCGTCGGGCGTGCCGCGCACAAACAGGTAGTAAGCTCCCCCGATGTCAGCCGTTGCGCCCAAGGCTCGTTGCAATGCCAGCGTGTACAGGTTGGCCTGCAGACGGTAGGCCGAGCTGCTCATCGCGCGCGCGATCGACGCCGAGTCGTAGCTGCCCAGCAGATTAGTTTTCCAGTCCACGATGTAGTATTTTTTCTGATACAAGAACAGAAGATCGATGAAACCGCGCAGGACGCCGTGTGTTCGCCTGGGTCCCGTGTCTGCATCGCCATCTGGCAGCAGCTGCAAGCTGCGCAGTTGGCTGACCAGTTTTAAACCGCTGAACCATTGGACAGGGAGCGCGAACTCAACCTCTTCCCGACGCTGCGCACGCTCAATCTGGTTCAGCGCAAAGCCTTGCCCGATATGCGGCAGGGGCAGGTTCAGCGTGGCGGTGATCAGTCGCTGCGTGGGCTCCAGCCACGTTTCCGCTGGCAGGAAACCGTGCGCCCGCAGACGTTCGAGGACAACCGTGGCACGCCCGTTTGTATCTGAAAAATCGATACGCTCCAGGATTTCGTGAAAGAGGCGACCCGTGCGCATACCGGGCGGGAAGGTCAGCGCAGGTTCCGGTTCGCTCTGGATTTCCAGCGGTTGGATCTGCGCATCGTAATCCGCTTCGTGCGCGTTCGTCTGACTGACCAAACTGCTGAAGCTCGAGGTGGCGGCGACTACCTCGATGCGCTTTTTAAAGCAACGCGCTTTAGGTGCAAGTACAGACGACTGCTCGTTGCTGAAAACAGGCCAGGACGCGGTGTCATCTTCCGAGTCCCGTAGCTGGATTTGAATCGCGTTTGGATGCGCTTGACCAAGCGCTGAAAGCCACTCGGCGAAGTCGGTATCCTTCGGCGCGAGTCGATTCCACGGAGACGTCCCTACGCCCTTAACGTTCGCCCAATAGGCCCAGCATCGTTGCTTCGCCCGCGTCAGGGCAACGTACAACAGGCGGCTTTCTTCGCTGGCGGCTTCGCGGGTGGCTGCATCGATCAGGACCTCAGGGACACGTTGCTTGGGCGCAAGCGCGAGGCAACGTTGCTCCGGCTGGCTGGCGAGTGGTGCATGCGCGCTGATGGGCTCGTCCGCTGCTCGCGGCCCTCGCCAGAAAAAAGGACAAAAGATGTACGCATACTCCAGCCCCTTACTTTGGTGAGCCGTGAGCACGTGTATGCCGCCGCCTTCGTTTTCAGTAGTCAACAGGTAGCGCTCCTCGTCGCTCTTGGCCTCCGTTTGAAGCGCCGTGCCAAACCAGCGCAAGCTACCGCCGGGGCTCAGGTGCAACTCGGCTTCGGCCAGTCGTATCACTTCTCCAAGCCGTTGCACGCGTGCGAGCGAGGCGCCTCCGTTGGGTCGCTCCAGCAGACGACTCAGGCAGGCATCGGTCTGCTCCAAACTGCTCAGCAAGCCCGGTAGGCCGCCGCGTGTCCAATCCCGCTGCCACTGCTGCCTTCGCTCTTCCAGTTGCCGGGCTGCTTCACTCGTTGTATCGAGTTCGCGGATACGCTGCGCGCTCCAGCCGAAGAAGGGCTGCATGAGGGCGGCCCGCAGGCCTTCGCCATCCGTTGCCTGCACCGTTGCATGCAGGACAGTGAAAAGCCAGTGGGCTTCCTCTGTATCCAGGACGTTGATACCGTTTTGCAGTCGAACCGGCACCCCCTGCTCGCGCAATGCCGCCGCCACGGTCTGTGCCAGCCGATTGCTGCGTGTCAGCACCGCGATGGACCCCAGGTCGATTCCCCCTTCCGCCTGTAGGAGATGAAGCAGATCCGCCAGGAGCCCGCGTACGATCAGAGTCTCCGCGCTGCTCACGCTCATGGGTTTTGACTGATGCAGACCATACAGACTCATTGTCAGCGCCGGCGGGGCATCGGAGTTTTTCGCACTGTTGGCTTCGTCAGGGTCACTCCGAGGCTGGCTGGGCTCGAAGCCGATTCCCGGAATCACGAATGGCTGCGCGCTTGCCGAAAAGAGCGCATTGACCGCTTCGATCATTGTCGGCACCGAGCGGTAGTTTGTCCCCAGACGGAAGGTGCGCTCGGCTTTGGCCCGCGCGCGCAGGTAGGCAAAGACGTCCGCGCCCCGAAAACTGTAGATGGCCTGCTTGGGGTCGCCCACCAGATACAAGTGCGTGGGCGGCTCGGCAAACAGAAGCTCGAAGGTGGCCCACTGAAGCGGGTCCGTATCCTGAAACTCGTCGATCAACACCGCTTGGAGGCGCCCGCGAATCTGGGTGCGCACGGTCTCGCCGTTCGGACCATCGAGCATCTGACGCGCGCCGATCAGCAGATCGTCGAAGCTGCGCACGGGTCGGGTCAGCGGCCGCGTAGTCTTCGACCGTACGGCTGCCTCGTAGAAGTGATGACGCACGGACTCCAAGCCAGCTTCCGCCGCCTCAATGAAACTATCGACCTGTGCGGTGAAGGGCGTGCCAGGCCATGCCGCACGCTCAGCAGGCTTGATCCGCTCATCGATGCCCGCGCTCGTGAACAGCGGCGCCCAATCCAGCAACTCGCTGCGCGGCTGCGAATCCGTAAGCAAGGCTCCCAATTGGCCGACGGCCTGCCCACGCGTGCCTTTCCACTTCCGCCTGTCCTCCGAAAGCGCGGCGTGCTCACAAAGCAGGGCGGCGACGGCAAAATCGTCGGCTTGCCAGCCTGTACGCAGCGCCCGATGCGCCTGGGCGATCCGTAGTTCCGCTGCCTCGAGATCCACAAGGTCATCCTGCGTATTCAGTACATGGATACTGGATGCAAAAGTGGCCAGGTCGTCCAGACGTCCCAGCTCCTTTCGCCATTCCGGGCGGCTTCGCAGTACGGTCGACAGCCACGGTCGACCCTGATGAAAATGGCGAGCACAGTAATCTTCCAAGCGCTGCGCTCTCTGGGCCGATGGATTAGGCGCAATCTCAAACTCACTCAAGCCGCCCGCAGCCAGCGCAGCTTCCGTGAGCAGGCGCTGACAAAAGCCATGGATCGTGGTGACGGTGATTTCATCCATGAGTTGCAGTGCCTGGCGTAGACGTCTTGCCGCCTCCCTTCGTTGAGTTTCGTTGGACGAACCCCAGGGTGCCAGGGCGGGGTCGGTTACGTTGCCACTGGCCAATTCCGCGCAGGCGTCCGTTAAACGTTTACGCAGCCGTCGACGCAGGCTGGCCACCGCCGCCTTGGTGAAGGTGACCAGCAATAGGTTGGACGGCGCGAACCCTCCATCCAGCAACAGTCGCAGCACCAGCCCCTCGATGGTAAAGGTCTTGCCGGTCCCCGCGCTCGCCTCGATTAGGGTCACCCCTGGGCGCAGCACAGGTTGGCTCCAATCGATGCGGTCAATCATGCAATGTGGGTTCCTCGTGTTGTCGCATCGGTTCAATGATGCGCTCCGCCCAGTGCACGAAGGTATCCCGATCGGGAATGGCTTCGCCAAAGCAGATGCGATGGGCAGGACGCCGACTTTCGGCCAACTCAGGCTGGAAAGGGTTACCCCGCCATTCCTTCTCGACTTTCGCCCAGGCGTCGTCGGGCGTATCCTCTTTATGGATACGGTCGACGTACAGGCAGCCGCAACGCGCTGAGAAGCCGATGGGCCTGGACTGCCCCTGCGCGTATCCCTCAAGCGCGGAGTGAAGCACCCTCCGGGCGGTTTCGAGGCTCGGTGCGCGAAATGAAAGCTGCCCATCGGTCCCGATTTGCGTCGCCCCGCGGATTGAATGCCCGCTAGCCACTGCGGCCAGCAGCCGCAACCATAGCTCCAGCTGGTCTGCTTCGCGCACTTTCCCTGGACGGCTGCGGATGAGTATGTCCCCAAAAATTGGATACGCCTGCCCGTTGACCGGGATTTCTCCGCCGGTCTCAATCGGCAAAGCCACGGGCAAGTGAGTTCCTGCGGCTTCTTTCAATCGGCGACGCACCTGGATCGCTCCGGCTGCGAGGCGTTGCGCGTGGATGCGGCCAAAATCTCCGGCGGGCAGTTCCCCGCTGGCCGCCAGGGTCGTCAGAGCGTGGTCAACGCTCGCGCCCGCCTCGAGCGATTCCAGCAAACGTCTGCGCACCTGAAAATCCTCGAGACGACTGTCCTCGGGCGCGGTCTGCGCGCTCAACAGCTCTTGCGGGCGGGGCAGGCGCACGCCCAGCTGATCCTTCAGAAAGGTGCCAGCCGGGTCTCGCCAGAACTGTACCAAACTTTCCAGAGACGTGAGCGATGGGGATACGGCAACATTGCTGAGCACATGGCCTTCTTCGGTGAGTGGTTCGCCTTGGGAAGGCGGCGCCGGCGAGGCCAGCCGCGCAGCCACGCGGTCGTAGGTAAACAGGCGACCTTTTTGAAAATACGCCGGGTCGTGCGCTACCAACGGATGACGCCGCACAAAGCCTGCGCGTGCCGCCTGCGTCAAAGGCAGGGCAGTCAACAGCTCCTCAACCACCGAAGACGGTGGTGCCTCTCCGTCGGCGTTGGCGGCGAGGCCTGGGTAGCTCAAGATCAGGCGTTCGCGGGCGCACAGCACAATCTCCAGAAAGGCCTGGCGATCAATATCGCGCAGGGTCGGCTCGCCTTCGCGCCGTCCCTTGCGCACGTCGCTGGCATCCGGGGCATCGGCTCGGGGAAAAGCCCCCGAGGCAAAACCCAGGCACACGACGACACGCGCGGGTACTCCCTGGGCCTGACTGGGCGTGGCCACGTTGACCCCGCCGCGAAAAAATGCAGCCGGCGTTGTTTGCGCCCAGCGATTGAGCAGGTAGCGCAGCGAAGCCAGGTCCACCGGCGTCGAAAGCGCTCCGCCTGCTTCAAGCTGTGCCAACGCTTTCTGCCAGACGCGCGCCTCGGACGATTGGGCCGAGTGCCATCCGCCCAGAAACCGATCGACGCCGTTGCGCAGCCATTCGGCCCATACCGCGCCCGCGCGTTGTACCTCCCCCTGCGCACACCAGTCAAAGAGCGCCTCCACCCACTCGAGCCAGCGCCCGAGCAAGAGCGCGTCCTGCCCCCGCACGCCATCCACCGGCAGCCGGTCGAACACCGCCAGTCCCTCGTCCGGATCGAGCGCGACGCCCAACAGCAGGCGCTCGATGCCAAAGCGCCAGGTATTTGCTTCGTCGGTGGGCAGTCCCAGGCGCGCGCGATCCGCGCCGTCGCGTCCCCAGGAAATATTCGCTGTCTGTATCCAAAAACGGATACGCTCCAGCGTTTCGGCGGTCCACCCTTGCGCCTCCAGTACCACCGTTTCTTCGATCAGGGCGTAGACCGTTTCCACCTCCAATCGACTTTCGGCCACGTCCAGTAACCGGCTCAGCGCCCGGCTCCAGATGCCCTCGCTTCGCTCGCCTGGCCCCTTTGCCGTCGACAGCGGTATCCATGACTCCGGCTCGCCACGTTGAAAGATCGCCTCCAGCAGCGGCAGGTACGTGTCCAACTCCGGCGTCACGATCAACACCTCACGCGGGTCCAGCGCCTCCATCTGCTCAAAGCAGTGCAGCAGCGTATCCCGCAGCGCTTCCACTTCGCGAAAGGGTGAGTGGCTGGCGTGCACCTGGACGCTCGCATCGTCTTCCATGGAGTGGGGTGCCCCGGTAGCTTCACCCAGCGGTTGATAGACAGACGCCTGCAATGCGCCCAGGAGAGTCGCGGGTCGAGGTTCCTCGAAGGCCTCGACGCCGCCGACGCCATTGCGGTCCAGCAGCAGGTTGGTGCGGTCGCGGTTGAGCCGTCCCAACGCCGGTAACAACTGTGATGTGCCCAGCGACATCTCAAGCTCCGCGCCGCGACGCCCCGGTAGATCTCCGAGGAAGTCGGGCGAGGGTTCCAGCAGAAACAACTCCACCGGCACACGTGGCGACAGCCAGCCGAGCGCATCCATCATAAGCGGAGGCAAGGTTGGTACCCCATAAACCCACAACCGCGCTGGCAGCGCACTTGCCGGCAGACCCTCAATGCGCGTCTTCAAGAGCGCGCGCAGTGCTGTACCCAAGGTCCAAGTTTCCTCGCGTTCTGTGAGATAACGCCACAGGCGCGCCTGCCAGTGCGGTGCGTCGCCCTGCTCCCAACGCTCGACCCAGTCAGGCCGATACAAACTGTAAGCATCCAACGTTTGCGACAGACGCGCCGCCGTCTGCACGCGCACCAGCGGCTCCATCTCGGGATGGATCGTCTCCGCGCCGCCCCAGTTTTCGGCCTGTGCCAGCGCTGCGTGCACCGCCCAAAAAAACCGTGCATCCTCTGGAGCCGCCCGCTCGGTCACCGCCGAAGTCAAGGCGCCAAAGAACACGCCTGGAAACGGCAGGCGCACGTTAAACACAACGCCGAGGTGCTCCGCCAACGTGTGCGTCAGCCAGCGGCCCAAGCCTCCATTGGGCACCAGGATGGTCTCGCCTTGCAGCGGGTCCGGGCGCGGCTCCGACCGCAGGCGCTCAGCCAGCACCTCAACCAGGCGTTCCTGCCGATTGGACGCGTGCCAAAAAATCCCCTTCAGACCCATGGCAGCACAGCCTGCCAGAGCCGTCCGCGCGCGAAAGCCAAAACACGCCTGCAGCGGTATTCGATCCGCTCAGCCGACGCGTTCGCGCTCCTGCCATTGGCCCAGGGTCGCCCAGCGGCGTCGTTGCAGCTGCGCCTGCAAGCGCGTGCGAACGTGGGCCTCGACGCGATCGTTGAGCGGACCGCAGTCCACCGCCGGCACGCACCAGTCCGCCCTCGAGAAAAAGAGCACCGGCACCACCTCGTCGATGTGCAGGTGCTCGAAAACTTCTTCGTCGTACAGCGCCTTGAGCCCCTCCCGGGTGCGGCACAGAAAATGCGATTCAGGTTGCGGACACACCCGCGGAACCAGGCTTACCCAGTCCAGGTGCATCGGTCCCCCAACCTCTGCCTCCAAATTTGATGGTGTCATCGGTCATCCCTCTTGGTTTAGTCTCCTCGCCATCCAAAACAGCAGAAAACGCGCACGAGTCGCGCCGTGCCAACGGATCGCATCTTTTTTACCATTACCTTACAGATGTTGCTCAGATGTAGCCATTGCTTAACAATCCGCCACGGCACCTGGGCCTGTGGTGGCAACCTTTGACCATGTTGGAGTCCCTCGTGTTGCCTGTTTTTTCCCTGCTGGTTGGTTCCGCGGAACCGGTGCAGCTCGTCACCGATTTGGGACTCATCACCTTGACCGCCGGGCTGGTGGCGCTCGTCTTCCATCTGTTGCGCATACCCGCCTTCCTGGGCTACGTGCTCGCGGGGATTCTCCTAGGCTCGGAAAGCATGCCCTGGGCGCCGCTGGTCAGTCTCGACGCCATCGGCGACTTACGCGAACTGGGGGTGGTCTTCCTGATGTTTTACATCGGTCTGGAGATGGACCTGCGCATCTTGCGCCGCGTACTGGCGCCGGCTTTCACCGCATTGTGCCTGCAAACGGCGGCCTTCCTTTTTATCGGCCTGCAACTGGCGCCGCTTCTGGACTGGACCTCCACCCAAGGGCTTTTTCTCGGCGGCTTGTTGGCTATCAGCTCCTCGATGGTCACCATCTCCGTGCTGGAGGAACTGGGCCGGTTGCGCATGCCGCACGGACAGCTGGCGCTCGGTATCCTCATCCTGGAGGACGTCGTGGCGGTTGCCCTGCTGGTCATTCTCTCGGGCGTCGGTATTTCCGGGCGCTTTGACTGGGGCAATGCCTGGGCGGTCTCGCTGGGATTGGGCATTTTCGTGGTGCTGGTCTTTTTCCTGGGCAAACTCGCCGCGCCCTTCGTCGTGCGTCTGCTTGAAAAAGTCGCCCGGCCGGAGCTACTGACGCTCTCCGTCGTTGGCGTGGTGCTTGGCGTGAGCATGCTCGCGCAGGAACTGGACTTCTCCGTGGCGCTGGGGGCCTTTCTGGCTGGCTCGATTCTCTCGCAGACAACCCTCTCCGAAGAAATCGAGAGCGCCACCGCTTCGCTGCGCAGCCTCTTTCTGGCGGTCTTCTTTGTGGCCGTGGGCATGATCATCGAGCTGGACCTGCTCATCGACAACGCCGGGATCATTGTGCTGCTCAGCGTGTTGACCGTGCTCGTCAAAATCAGCACCTGCTGGCTGGGCTTTTTCCTCGGCGGGCAGCGAGCCTCCTCGGCCTTCCGCGCCAGCGTGGCCAAGTCGCAGATCGGCGAGTTCAGTTTCATCATCGCCGGTCTGGCGATCAGCCTGGGCGTCTTCCAGCCGTACTTGATGGCGATCGCCGTGGGCACCTCCATGATCTCCTCGGCCAGCTCCATTCTGCTCACTCTGCGCTCGGACAAACTCTTTGAGTGGATCCGCCGCCGCTCGCCGCAATCGGTCGTGCAGATTTTCGGGTTCTATGGCACCTACCGCAACGCCATCCAGCAAAGCCTCGGGAGGATCGTGGTGCTGCGTATTGTTCGCCGGCCCATCCTGCAGATCCTGCTCAACATCGTCCTGGTCAGCGGTTTCATCATCAGTGGCTCCTTCTTCAGTGAATGGCTCCAGGGACAGTTTGAGCCGACCCTCACGCAATGGGCCGTGCCGCTGGTCTGGCTCGCGCTGGCCCTGATCATCGCGCCATTTGCCATCGCGATTATCCGCAACTTGAACGCCATCGTCCTTATTCTTTCGGAGACTGCCCTAGGGGCGATCGCCTCGCAGGAGCAATTCCGCAGTCGCCTGCGCAACATCTTCAATAACCTCGCGCTGGTTCTGGTGGCGGTCCTTATCGGGGGCTTTTTCTTCGCCGTGGCCTCGACGTACCTGCCCCAGGGCGCGGGCCTGGCCGGCTTTATCCTGACTCTGGGGCTGGCGGGTGTTTTTTCCTGGCGGCACATGATTCGCCTCAACAGCCAGGTCGAACTGCTTTTCATGAAGTCCTTCGACCAAGAAGCCCGCAGCGTCGATGCCACTGCGCGCCAGAATGCCCTGCGCGAGATTTCCGAAAAATACCCCTGGCCCGTCATCCTGCACGAACACAACGTTAAGCCCGGCACGTCCGCCGCCGGGGCCAGCCTCAAAGTCCTGGGGCTGCGCGAGAAATCCGGCACCTCCATCGTCGCCGTCTCGCGCCAGGGCAGCGTCCTCTATAACCCCGACGCCGACTTCCAAATCTTTCCCGGCGATCACCTCTTTCTCTTTGGTGAACAAGCACAAATCTCCGATGCGCGCCGCCTGCTCGACCAGAGCGGTTCCTATACGCCGCCCGTCACCGCCGGCCCGGCCTCCTTCGAGGTCGAGCAGGTTTTTGTCGACGCGGCCAGCGACTTGGCGGGCGACACCCTCGCCGGGGCCAACCTGCGACGTCGGTACGGCGTCACCGTGCTGGGCATTCAACGCGGTGAGCGGCGCATGACTTCTCCCGGGCCCGAGGAAATCCTCCATCCCGGCGATGTCCTCTACGTTATTGGCGACCGCCAAGGCATCCAGAACCTCCAGCAGGGCTCGCCCTCACCAAAGACCGAAGCGCCACCTCCCGAGCCCGCCCCTCAGCCCACGTCCACCTCTACCGGATGAGCGCTACTCACCCCCTTGTCGCCGCCGCCGAAAGCTTGCACCGGGCGGTGGATCGCCTGAGCTTCGCCGATCCCGTTGCCTTCGTCTACAACCCGCTCGACTACGCCGCGGGCCCGCACCACGAGTACCTCGAGCGTTTTGGCTCGGGCAAGAAGCGCGTCGTTTTTTGCGGGATGAACCCTGGCCCCTGGGGTATGACCCAAACCGGCATCCCCTTTGGCGAAATCGCTGCCGTGCGTGATTGGATGGGCATACGGACGGAAACCCTCCCGCCCAAAGAACAACACCCCAAGCGGCCCATCGAAGGGTTTGCCTGCACGCGCTCCGAGGTCAGCGGGCGACGCCTCTGGGGACTCTTTGCCGAGCGCTTCGGCAAGCCCGAACGTTTCTTCGCGGACCACTTTGTGGCTAACTACTGCCCGCTTGTGTTCCTTGAGCAAGGCGGGCGCAACCGCACCCCCGACAAGCTCCCCGTCGCCGAGTCCACGCCGCTCACCCAGGCCTGCGACGCCCACCTGCGGACCGTGCTCGAAACGCTCCAGCCGGACTGGGTCATCGGTGTCGGCCAGTATGCTGAAAAGCGTGCGCGCATCATTGCGGAGTCGCTCGAGGCGCCGCCGCGGGTCGGCACCATCCTGCATCCCAGCCCGGCCAGCCCCGCGGCCAATCGCGACTGGGCCGGAGCCGCCACCCGGCAAATGATTGACCTGGGCCTGTGGACACCTTAACGCCTCCGGCCATGGCCGACGCGGATTTGCAGCGCTCGCTTTGGGTTGCCGAAGCGGTCCGGATGGCCCGTCCGCTGCTGGACGCCCTAGCCCTGCGCGGCTTTTCACGCGACTTCGATCCCCAGGGCCACCAGCCCGCCGAGCGCGCCCGTTTCGCGGCCTTGGAAGCCTGCGCCCGCCTGCTCAACGGCGTCGCTCCCTGGCTCGATCCCACGCTCGCAACCGACCCGGATGAAACCGCCCTGCGCGACGAACTGCGGGCTCTGGCGCTGCGCACGATCGATGCGATTGCCGATCCGAATTCTGCGGACTTCGCCAACTGGGCGCGTGAAGGCAGTCAGCCGCTGGTCGATGCGGCTTTTCTCGCCCAGGCCTTCTTGCGCGCGCCCAAGGCACTCTGGGTGCCTCTATCGCGCACCACCCAACAGCACGTCCTTTCCGGCATGCGCGCCTGTCGCTCCGTCGACCCGGGCTTCAACAACTGGCTGCTCTTCGCGGCCATGGTCGAAGCGTTCTTGCATTTCGTAGGCGAGCCGCACGATCCCATGCGCGTGAGCACCGCGCTGCGTTTTCACAGCGATTGGTACCGCGGCGACGGGATTTACGGAGATGGCCCGCAATTCCGCCATGACCACTACAACAGCTTTGTCATCCAGCCCATGCTGCTGGACATCCTGCGGGCTTTCCCTGACTACGAGCGCTTTCACCCCTACCGCGAACCGGTCTTCCGGCGAGCCCAGCGCTATGCCGTGGTGCAGGAGCGCCTCGTTTCTCCTGAGGGAACTTATCCGCCTTTGGGACGCTCCATCACCTACCGAACGGGTGCGTTTCATCACCTGGCGCACCTAGCTTGGCGCGAGGACCTGCCGGGCGAACTGCCTCCGGCCCAAGTACGCTGCGCATTGACCGCGGTGCTTCAACGCAGCCTCGGCGCGCCGGGCACCTACGCCCCCGACGGCTTTCTCACCATCGGCTTCTGCGGAAATCAGCCCTCGCTGGGCGAAAGCTACATCTCCCGGGCCAGCGCCTACCTGGCCAGCTTCGTGTTCCTGCCGCTGGGGTTGCCCAAGGACGCACCATTTTGGTTCGAACCCGACACTGACTGGACGGCCCGCCAACTGTACCAAGGCCTTGACCAGCCTCCCGACAAAGCCCTCTCCAATGCCTGACACCCCCATCCGAACTTGGCGACGCTGGACGGCCGCCCTTCTTTTTGCGGCGACCTTCGCGATTGTGTGGCTGCATGCCAGCGAGACGAGCGACGTGACCACCCTGCGCGCGCTTTGGCCGACCGTCGTGGCCCTGGCCCTGGTGCTGCTGCTGCGGCGGGCGATTGTGGGTCTGGTCGCCGGTGCCGTGGCCGGGGCGCTGCTGCTGACCGGTGGCGACCCCTGGCAGGCCTACCTGACGCTCGCCGCCGATCACTTTGCGCCCATCTTCAGCGGCCCCTGGAAAGTCGGCGCCATCGCTTTCACGCTCATGATGGGCGGCTTTGCCGGCGTTATCGAAAAGGGTGGGGGCCTCACCGCGATCTTCAACCGTTTGACCCGCGGCGGCGGCGATCCCTCGCGCCGGCTCCAGTTTGGTTCGCTCGGACTCGGGCTCGCCTGCTTCTTCGACGGCCTGGCCAACAGCATGCTCGTGGGCCGTCTGACCCGTGGGCTTGCCCGGCCCTGCGGAGTCTCCCGCGTTAAACTCGCCTACATCGTCGATTCCACCAGCGCCGCCGTCGCCTGCATCGCCTTCTTTTCCACCTGGATCGCCGCCCAACTCAGCTACATCAACACCGGCTTCGAGAAGCTCGGCACCGAGGGCAACGCCTACGCCTATTTCTTCGGCTCGATCCCGTTGAACTTCTACTGCTGGTTCACCTTGGCGCTCGTCGGTGTGTCGGCCTGGCGGCATTTCAACCCTGGACCCATGGCGCGCTTTGAAGCCCGGGCTCGCGCGGAGGCTGCTACAGAGCTCCCGGCTCAGCCGCAAACCGTCCCCGCGATCTCGGTCACGCGCGGCTTGGCGGCGGCCCTTGTTCCGCTGTTCGTGCTCATTTTAGCGATGCCGGCCGGCTTTTATTTCCTGGGTTTGCCCGAGGCCGACCCCGGTGCCGACTTCTTCCCGCTGACCCGCGATAAGCTGACGATGGCCTTTGGCTCCAATGCCGGACCCCTGGTGCTCATCCTTGCCAGTCTCGCCGCCACTGTGGCCGCCTTCCTCGTTTGGCCCTGGAAAAGCGCTACCGCACGCCCGACCGAGGCCTACGTCGACGGCATGAAAGCCCTGCTGGCACCCGTCGGCATCCTCCTCAGCGCCTGGCTGCTGGGTAACGTGCTCAGCGCGATCGGAGCCAACGCCCTGATTGCAGACCTGGTCAGCGAAAACCTCCCGCTGTGGAGCCTGCCCACCATCGTTTTCGTCACTGGTGCGTGTATCTCGTTCTCCACAGGAACGTCTTGGGGCACCATGGGCATCCTGATGCCGCTGGCGATTGAAGTCATCGGACGGCATCCCCAATTTGGCGACAATCCCGAGCACCTCTTTTCCGCCGCCATTGCCGCTGTCTTTAGCGGCGCGGTCTTCGGCGACCATTGTTCTCCAATCAGTGACACAACCGTTGTCTCCTCGATCGCAACGGGCGTTGAACCCGTCGATCACGTCAAAACGCAGATGCCCTTCGCCCTCATCGCCGCGGGCCTGGCCCTTGCGGCGGGTTTCCTGCCGGCGGGCTTCGGCGTCCCGGGCTGGCTGTTGCTGCCGGTCGGCTTCGCCGTGCTGGTGGCGTTGCCTTTCGCGTTGCCTACCAGGGCAAATGACTGATCGACCTCGGGCCCTAGCTCCAGCGGCGTTTTCCAGCCACCTCTCGGCTCCAAACTGTTCGTGGTCGAATACGCGAAGTCTTCAAGTGGTAACAAACCTCGAAAGCCTCCAACGAAAAGGACCCGGATGGGTCTCCGGGTCCTCTCATGACTGCTTTGGGGTGAGTCAGGGGGCTGGGGTTGGCGGTCGGGCATGTCCGGTGGGGGAGCGGAACGGTAGGCCTTCGACCGCCAGTATGGGGGTAGGCTGGGTGTTGGGCTGAAAGGGTCGCTACATGTCGATGTACTGGATGTCGCGCAGGTATTTGTAACTTGAGAGTGACCAGACGTGGCCCTCTTGCGGCTCCACCGCGTACCAGCCGCGGTCGGTGCGGATCAGATTCAGCGCGTGGATGATGCCTTTGTCGCGCTGGTTCACGATCATGACGGCGCACGGAACGTCACCGTGGCGTGAGCCTCCCGAGCGCAGGTTCGCCAGGACGAGGTTCTGCTTGTAGAAATTCGAGTAGTTGTCGCAGTCCATGCCCTCGGCGTGGTAGTCGGTATCCAAGTACCGCAGATACCAGTCGAAGAACGGCTGATACTCGCGCTTCACCCAGTCATGGGAGGGCACGATGTAGCGGTTGTCCGTCACATTGAAGCGTGTGCGCACGCCTTCGGCACGCAGCTCGGCCAGGATTTGGTCGCGGCCGAGGGTTTGACCGGGTTTCTCGCTGACGTAAGCCGGGGGCAGGGGCAGGTCCCGATTGGGCGCGGCTGGAGCCGGTGTAGTCGGGGTGGTCGGGGCGCGCAGGTGGATGTGCTCGCCGAGGGGGTAGTCGATCTGGCTGGGGTGAGCAGGGTAGGTCATCGCGGGCGGCAGTTTCACCGTGGAATAGGTCGCGGGGTCCACGGTGTTGCAGCCGGTGAGGCAGAGGATCCCTGGAACAACCAGCAGAAGGACCAGGCGCAGGAATGCGCGGGGGTTCTGGCTGAATGTCCTCATGCCCCCTAAATCGGAGGCTGATAATCAACATTCAGTGACTTAGGGGCTTTGTCAGTCGCCCTAAGGTGTCTTTTGTCACGTATTGCAGACTTACCCTAAATTATCATCACATCCGCCAAAATCACCTGCATGAAGCCATCGACGAGGCTCACTTTCGGGCCGCGGCAGGGGATACGCGGTTACCCAACAGGAACTTCGGACTGGGCGGTGCTCAGCCGACGCGCGGGCATCAACTCCAGCGCGGCCATCCGCTCCAGCGTCTTTTCCGCCATCGCTTCAACGGTCAATCCGTGAGCCGCCCGGAGGTCGCCATTGCCATTGCCGTGCTCGACGAACTGGTCCGGCCAGCCAAAGCGCTGCACGGGCACATCGGCTTGCGCCTCGGAAAGGAACTCGAGCACCGTGCTGCCGAAGCCGCCCTTGACCGCGTGGTCCTCCATCGTGACGAACAACCGCGCGGTGGCCGCGTCCTTGCGCAGGCGCTCCTCATCGAGAGGCTTGGCAAAACGCGCATTGACTACGCCAACGTCCAGACCGGTGCGCTCGCGCAGGATCTCGGCAACTTTACGTGCTTCGGCCACCATCGGTCCCAGCGCCCAGATGCGCACGGTCTCGCCTTTCTCCATTTCCTTGGACTTACCCAGGCGCAACGCATCGCCGTTGACTGGCGGGCGCTGCGTGCCGGTGGAGGCGCCGCGCGGGTAGCGGATAAAGGTGGGGAAATCCTGCATCAGCGAGAAGTGCAGCATGTCTTCCAGCTCATGTTCGTCCATCGGCGCCATGACCACCGTGTTCGGAATCGGGCGCAGGTAGGCGATGTCGAAAATGCCGTGGTGCGTCGGGCCGTCGTTGGGCGAGAGCCCGGCCCGGTCCATCCCGAAGACAACCGGCAGCTTCTGCAGGCAGATGTCGTGGACAACCGGGTCGAAGGCACGCTGCAGGAAGGTCGAGTAAATCGCCACAACGGGCTTGATGCCGCTGGTGGCCATGCCCGCCGCGGTCAGCACGGCATGCTCCTCGGCAATGCCCACATCGACGAATTGCTCAGGCACCGCCGCTTCCAGATGACTCAGGCCCGTGCCCGAAGGCATGGCTGCGGTGATGCCAACCACGCGCTTATCCGCCAGGGCTTCCTTGGCCAAGGCCTTGCCGAAAACGTCCTGATAATTCGCCGGTCCACTGGATTTCTTGGCCGCTTTTCCGGTTTTCGGGTCGTAGGCGCTGGTGCCGTGAAACTTTTCCGGATTCTCCAGAGCCACCTCCAGGCCGCGACCCTTTTTCGTCAGCACGTGAAGCAAAATCGGCTCATCCGCATGCCGCGCAAAATCCAGATACTGCTCGAGCAACTCGGTGTCGTGGCCGTTGATCGGGCCCAGATAGCGCAGCCCAAATTTCTCAAAAAGGCTGGAGGCGACGATAAAGTCCTTGGCCTCGCGCTTGGCCTTGGCACCCCAGCGCATGAGTGATTCGCCGCCCGGCAGGCGCTGCAGGAAGGACTCCAGATCCTTGTGCAGGCGATTGTAGGCGGGGGTGGTGATCATCTCGTTCAAGTAGTGGGCCATGGCGCCCACGTTCTTGGCGATGGACCATTCGTTGTCGTTGAGGATAACGATCAGGCGCTTGGTCGAGGAGGCCACGTTGTTGAGCGCCTCAAAAGTGATGCCGCAGGTAAAGGCCGCGTCGCCGCAGATGGCCACCACGTGTTCGTCGCTGCCGCGGCGGTCGCGGGCCATCGCCATGCCCAGCGCGGCTGAGAGCGCCGTGCCCGCGTGACCGGCCCCGTAGCAATCGTGCTCGCTCTCGGCCCGGCAGAGAAACCCGGAGTAACCCCCGGCCTGGCGGATGCCATCAAAGCGCTCGTCGTTGCGACCGGTGAGAAGTTTGTGAACGTAGCCCTGGTGCGAGACGTCAAAAACAAAGCGGTCCTTGGGCGTCTCAAATGTGCGGTGAAGGGCGAGCGTTAACTCGACCACTCCCAGGTTGGGGCCGATGTGACCACCATTACGGGCGGTCACTTCAATCAGTCGTGCGCGTATTTCCTGCGCCAGGCGGCTGAGCTGCTCGGCCGTTAGACTGCGGAGGTCCTCCGGCTTTGCAATTTGGGCTAGAATCGACATGTCGGGCATTAAAGGTAGGTTCACTTTCCGGGGTCAATCCGCGATCCTCCACGGAATGACCCACTTGCGGTTTCTTTTGATTACTCCACTTCCTCTGCGAAACCCTCGCCGCTGACCGGTTCCAAGGCCAGTTCGCCGCGCGTTTCACGAATCTGTTCCAGCGTCGTCTGGGCTTTGGACAGTTGCTGCTCGCAGGCGCGCCACAGGCGCACGCCCTCTTCGTACTTAGACACCATTTCGGCCAGGGGTATCTCCCCGCTTTCCATTTGCGTGATCAAGGTTTCCAACCGTTCGACCGCCTGCTCGTAGGGCAGTGCCTCTGCACTTTGTTTGCGGGCGGACATCTGGCGTGGGGTTCCCTCCTGGTGAAAAGCTTGCAAAAATTGTGCCCGAGTTCAACCGGCGATTTTGAGTCCTCGTTCCCACCCTCCAGCCGCCTAACCGGCCCACGATTTCGACGTTTGCTGAACACGGCTTCTTGTCCATGGTAAATGCCTTACCATGGAGTTATTCCTCTTTGTTATCGCGCTGGTGCTTCTAGCAAAGGTTGCCTGCGAGTGCACCCTCAGCGCCTTGAATCGCCGCCACGTGCGGGCTCACGCTAAGGCCGTGCCCGCAGCCTTTGCCGAGGCGGTCGATGCGGAAACCTACCAACGCTCGGTGGCCTACACACTGGCGCGCAGCCGTTTCGGCAGCATCGAAGATGTGTTCAGCGGCTTAATCCTGGCGCTCATCCTCTTCAGCGGGCTGCTGCCGTGGCTCTACGACGCATTTTCCGGGGCGTTCGGCACCAGCCGCTATGGCATCTGGTCGCAGGCGGGCGTGCTTTTTGCATTTGGCGTGGTCCTCAGTTTGCCCGGGCTGCCCTTTGAGTACTACAGCCAGTTTCGCCTGGAGGAGCGCTTCGGCTTCAACCGCATGACCCCGCGCTTGTGGCTGACCGACAAGGTCAAAGGCCTGGCGATCGCCGCCTTGCTGGGGATTCCGCTACTGGCCCTGCTGCTGTGGTTTTTCAACACCTTCCCGCAGACCTGGTGGCTCTGGGGCTTCCTGGCGCTGATGACGTTTCAGTTACTGATGCTCGTCTTGTACCCGCGCTGGATCCTGCCGTTGTTCAACAAGCTCTCGCCGTTGCCCGAAGGCGAACTGCGCGCGCGCCTCCTGGAACTGGCCGACCGCACCGGCTTCAACGCCCAGACCATTCAGGTCATCGACGGCAGCAAGCGCTCGACGCACTCCAACGCTTTTTTCACCGGCTTTGGGCGCTTCCGCCGCATCGTGCTTTACGACGTGCTCATTGAGCAACTCGAGCAGCGCGAACTCGAAGCCGTGCTCGCCCACGAAATCGGCCACTACAAACTCGGGCACATCCCCAAAATGCTCTTGGTCGGCGCGCTGTTCAGTTTTCTCGGTTTTGCGCTGCTGGGCTGGCTGGCCACCCAACCGTGGTTCTACGCCGCCTTCGGTTTCGACCAGAGCATTGTGTTTCTGTGGACCGCGGGCCAGCCGCCGTCGGTCGCCCCAGCCCTGCTCTTGTTTTCGCTGCTCAGCGGCATCGTGACGTTTTGGTTCAGCCCGCTGGGACACTTCTGGAGCCGCAAGCACGAGTACGAGGCCGACGCCTTTGCCCGCCAGGCCATGCAGAGCCCTGCGCCGCTGGTCAGCTCCCTGCGTAAACTCCACACCAAGAACCTCGGCAACCTCACCCCGCACCCGGCCTTCAGCGCGTTCTACTACTCCCACCCAACCCTCGTCGAACGTGAGGCTGCGCTGAACGCGGGGTAGGGCTCAGGTTTCCGTCAGTTCGTTTCAAGTCCGCACCTGCGTACTCCATTGAAAGAAGCTTCTTCGACTCCGACCGCCACTGACGCTGCGTCGCCTTCCCCCAAGCCCGCCTCCGAGCGCGGCTGGCCCTGGCTGATTGTGCCCTGGGTCGGCCTGCTGATGGCGGGGGCAGTGGCGCTGGTGGGACAATTCACCGTTGGCCTGGGCGAGAACGCGGTCTGGTTTTGGCTGGCGGCACCGGGGGCCTATACCGTCCTCAAGATCCTGACGATAGCCCTCCTAGCCGTGCGCCAGAATTCCTTCTACCTGATTGTCTGCGCCTGCGCCTTTCCGGCGGAGGCCCTCGTCGTGGGCTTGTTGACCATCCTGCTGCTGCAAGCCCTTGAAGCCTGAAACCTTTCCCGCGCGAATCTGTTCTCACTGATTGACCGGCGAGGCTCCGCGCTCGTTTCTTTCGCACTTTTCCTTTTTCATCACCCGCAGATGGAATTTCGCTACCGAGCCCGCGACGCCGAGGGCAAGACCGTGTCCGGCACCCTCGACGCCCCCGACCGCAAAGGTGCCGTCCGCGTCCTGCGCGCGCGCCGGGTGCAACCGGTTGAGGTCTCCCCGCTTAAAGGCGGCGGGCGTGCCACCCGCGCCCCGATGCCCAGCGCGTCCGGAGGCAACAGCGTCAACGGCGGCGGCACCACCCCGCCAATCCCTGCGGACAAAGCCGGTAAGGAGCCCAAGCCGGGCCGCAAGCCCCGTGACAAAGCCCCCGCACCCGATCGCGCGGCCCTCGAACAAAGCGATGCCCGCGCGGCCACGGAAACCGCCGCCAAGCCCAGCAAACCGCTCTTCAGTTTCGGCAAGGGCGAGAAAAAACTTAGCCGCAAGGCCGCCTTGCCCTTTCTCTCCAAGCTGCACCAGCTTCACTCCAGCGGCATGCCTCTGGGCGACTCGGTCAACCTGATGGCCCAGCGCCTGACCGACCCCGGCATGAAGCAGCTGGCCGACACGCACTGGCGCGAACTCTCCGAAGGCCACACCCTGGCGGCGTCCATGCGGCGGCGCACCGACGTCTACGACAGCTCGCTCGGCTACCTGGTCGAAGCGGGCGAAGCCACCGGCAACCTCGCGCCCATTCTCTCCGACATCATCGAATACCTGGAGCAGGTCGAGGAACTCGAGCGCACCATCAAGCGCAAGCTGGCCTACCCGATCTTCCTCGTCCTGATGGGCCTCGGGGTGGGCATTTTCATCGTCACGTTCCTGTTGCCGCGCATTCAGGGCATGATCGAAAAGATGGGCGACCAGATGACGACCTCCGCCGCCCTCTTAATCGGCCTGTCTGAGGGCGCGGTCATCTACGGCCCGTGGATCGTCCTATCGCTGTTTTTTGCCGTGCTAGGCTTTTTCCAATGGCGCAAATCCGACAACGGTCGCTGGACCACCGACAAATGGCTGATGCGCATCCCGCTGATCGGCGCCATTGTGCGCTGCTCGGAGGTTTGCCGTGTCTCCAACGTCATCGCGGCGCTCCTGCAAAACGGCGTCAACACGACCGAGACCCTGCGCCTGGCCGAGAACACCATCAAGAATCAGCCAATGCGCGCGCAGTTCGCGGCCTCGCGTCAGCTCATCAACGACGGCGCACCTTTCTCCGCCGCCTTCAAGCGCCACGCCTTCTTCGACGAGATGGACATCGACATCCTCTCCGTGGGCGAGAACACCGGCAGCCTGGTGACCAGCTTCAAGCAGATTTTCACCACCCAGAGCCGCGCCCTCAGCGAACACTTCGACAAGTTGATCAAGGGGCTGACCACGATCGCCATGGCCACCGCCCTGAGCTTCGTCGCGCTGATCGTTTTCTCGGTCGTTACCTCCGTCCTGCAGCTTTCGGCTTCGCTGCAAGCGCGCTAGCTCCACGGTCTCGCCAGATCTTCAGTAGCCAGCCCTCGTGCGTCATTGCGAGGAGCCTGTCGCCACAGCGAAGGGTGACGTGGCAATCCAGGCGTAGGGTGTTGCGTTTCAGCAAGCTCGTTCTAGAGCTTTCGCAAACGCCTCTTTCGAACTCACTGACATCTCCGGGGAGCGTTGCATCTGCGTATCACGCTGGACTGCGATGGAATCCTCGATGGCCTCAACCACATCCTTGGAGCTTTTGCAGCTTTGCCAGAGACGTTGAGCGAGCTGCAAGCGTTCGTCCGCCGGAAGCGCCAGCGCTTCAGCCTCCAACTGCGCTGTGTCCATGGTCTCACCTGGCCTGCCGGTCCTCGCTGACAAGGCTCTAGGCCAGTGCGAAGGTCGGGTGCACCGATCGCTTGAGGCGAACAGCCCCCTCGCGCTTGACCTTGTCCGGCGCTGGTTTACCTCCGATGGATGCACACCTCTGTCGCCATCGAAACCCGCCGGGCCGTCAAGCATTACGACCCCGAACACCGCCTGACCGAGGAGGAGATCCAAAAGCTCTTCAGCCTGGCCCTTCTTTCGCCCACCTCGTTCAACATTCAGAACTGGCGCTTTCTCGCCGTCACCGATCCCGAACGACGGCAGCAACTGCGCGCGGCCGCCTGGGACCAGGCGCAGGTCACCGACGCCTCCTTGCTCGTGGTCGTCTGCGCGGACTTGAAGTCCTGGGAGAAAGACCCCGCGCGCTACTGGAATAACGCGCCGCAGCCTGTGCAGGACTTCATGGTGCCGGCCATCGGCGATTTCTACCGCGGCAACGATCCGCTCCAGCGCGACGAGGCGATGCGTTCCTGTGGGATTGCCGCGCAAACGCTCATGCTGGCGGCCACCGAGATGGGGTATGCTTCCTGTCCGATGATCGGTTTCGACCCGGAGAAAGTCGCCGAATTGGTTCACCTGCCCGACGACCATGTCATCGGTCTGCTCGTCGTCATCGGCAAAGGCACCAAAGACGCCTGGCCACGGGGCGGGCAGCTACCGCTGGACGAGGTTCTGTTTCGGGATCGCTTCGGAGGTTAGCCCCGCGCGGCCTGCGTCATCTGCCGAGCGACGGTGTGCAGCTCATAGCGCGCGCGCGCCACGCGTCGCTCCATCTGCCGCTCGAAGCGTTCGACGCCAAACATCGGCTGAGCCCACGCCTTCACTATCATCCAACCGGCCTGGGTCCCGAGGGTGGGGGAGGCTTCGCGCAGCGATGCGCCCGAAAAGCCGAGGCCGTAACGCTTGCACAACCAGTTGGCCACACTGACCACGGCCACCGCCGGCTGCACGGGTTCAGGGGCCCGCTCGGGTGCGCCATGGTGGCGGATGACGGACGGAAGCGGTTCGGGTAAACCGTTGTCCTCGGCATAAAACGCGCCGAGGGCTTCGTGGTCGGTCTCGAAGAGATCCTGCTCCACCTCGGTCAGCGGGCGTCGCTCCTTGAGCGCCAGGGCGAGGGCTTTCTTGTAAGCTTCCGGGTAGCGCTGCGAGAGCAGGATTTTGCCCACGTCGTGCAGCAGGCCCGCCAGGTAAATGCCCGGGATGGCGCGTGCGTTGAGGACCTCTACGATGTCATCGCACAAAATCGCACAGCCTACTTGATGGCTCCAAAAAGCCTGCCAATCGAAGGCGGTGAAATGTTGGTGCAGTTGTGCGCCTTCCCGCAGCGACGCCGTCAGCACCCGCACCCGTCGCGTGCCCAACAATTGCACCGCCAGGCGCACATCCTCGACCGGTTCGGCCGGTGCGACGTAGCCCGAATTCGCCAGCGCGAGCACCCGCGTGGTCAGCCCGGCATCTTTGGCTATCCAGCCGGCGGCCTGGTCCAGGTCGAGATCATCCTGCTCCAACAGCGCATGGATCGCCCGCGCCACCGTGGCAAAAACCGGAAAGGCCTGCCCCTGGGAGATGGCGGCCAATTCGGGATCGCTTTCGGGCGGCGTCTTCGGTTCAGGCAGGGCTACCGCGCTCGCCGCTTCCACGGGCCGGGCGTGTTCGGTTCCGGTAGGCTTCGCGTTAACCGGGTCCAGCACTGAGACCATATCGATGATCGCTTCACCGCCGCGTCCGTCGGCTTCGTCCGGGTTCGGGTAACGCGGCACCCAAACCGCCGAGAACGGCAGGTTGTTCTGGTGCGCCTCAATCACCTTCCCCGCCAACCGTAGCTGGTTCAGACCGGCTTCCAGCCTCACTGCGTCGCCCAGTTGCCGTGCCTGTAAGAGCTGGTCGGCCAGCGTTTCCAAAGCTTCGAATCCCAGCTGCGCCGCCCGATGCTGCACCGAACCCAGGAGCCGCAGATGCTCGTCCAGTTGGCGGCGGCCCGTTCCACCGCGCAAGGCCACTTCGCTTTGGATGACGTTTTCCAGGGTCGCGTGAAGCAGCGAAGGGTAATCATCCCGCAGCAGTCCTGCCTCCGCACAGACTTTCGCGATGGGCCGGAAGTGCCGCGCCCGCCAGTGGGTGCGTTCGGCCCGCAGCACCTCGGCCAGGATCTGCGAGGGCTTGGCCGGTTTCACCAGGTAATTCTGCACGCCCAGCTCCAGCGCTCCGGCAATCACCGTGCGCGCCTTTTGGTGGCTGTAAGCGGTGACCGGTTGAGCCGACAAAAAAGCATCCGCGCGCAAACGCCGCAAAAACGCCACGCCCGGCCCGCCGTCACCGCCTGGCTCATAGATCAACAGGTCCACGCCACCCAGCTCGCGCAACCAACGCCAGGCCTCCCGCGACTCACGGCAGGCATGCACCGTATGCGAGCGCGCTTCGAGCAATTGCCTTAAGCGTGCGATGACACTTGCTTCGGTGTCCACTATCAGGATGCGGGCCACAAATCCTTAACCGTTGGGTGGTGCGAAACGCGCCGATTGTTAGTCTGTGCGTCTGCCTAATCGGCGTGTTTGCAGCGCACTCAAACCCTTGAGCCTGAACGGAGAAACGAATCCAGAGAAATGCCGTTTTCGGGTTGACACACATCCTCACGTACAGTCACTTTCGCGGCTTCATACCCTGCCGGACCTTGCCCCAGCCAGTAACCGTCGACGGGAGCCTGCGCTCGGAAATCGTATTTTTTGCCTTTTTTCGACTAACCACACTAGGATTATGCCCAGAAAAAAGAAGACCGCTGCACGTGCCCCCGGAATGACCCAAATCTCCATCAGTTTGCCCAGTGACTTGGTGTCGAAGATCGACGAGATGGCCGATGCGGAAAATCGCAACCGCTCCAACTTCATCGCCACGCAATTGACGCGCTTTTACGAAAGCACCGAGGGCCGCAAACTCCAGCAGCGTCCTGGCAGCCGCTAGGCGTGCGGCTACGCTGACCCTCTCCCTTCCCATCCGTGTGCCACCGGCTTGCCTTTGCGGGCGAACCGGTGGTTTTTTGCATTTATCGATCACCGCTCCCATCCAATGAAAGCCGCGCTGGAAACCTTCGCCAACCCCGAGGCCACTCGCCACTACCTGATCCGCCACCTGGCCGAGGAGTTTACCTCCGTTTGCCCCAAGACCGGCCAGCCCGACTTTGGCCGCGTGCTGCTCAGCTACATTCCTCACGAATCCTGCCTCGAACTCAAAGCCTACAAGCACTACCTGCAGGGTTTCCGCAACGAAGGCATTTTCTACGAGGCGGTCACGAACCGTCTGCTCGCCGATTTGACCGAGGCCTGCCAGCCGCACTGGATGCGCATCGAAACGATCTGGACCCCGCGCGGCGGCATTCGCTCAACCCTCTACACTGAATATTGCGCCGAAGGCTTTACGCCCGGCATCGTGCTGCCGCCTCTGGTTTCGGCAGTCTAGAGGTCCTAATACCCACGTTCAGGGTCGCCGCCCAAAGGTGCGGGTGCGCGTGAGGCCGGATCCAGCGCGTCTACGCGGTACAACTTGTGCACCTGCCATCCGGCTCGGGGACGTAGCGGCTGGGCGCGTTCCGCAAGCGTGACGCCCTGCTTCACCGCTGTGGAAATCGCCGCCAGCACGGCCGGAGTTTCACGCTGACCCCACTCCGGATGCAGCCAGACCACACACTCCGGCTTCAAATGTGCGCCCACTCGATGAAGCCACGTTTCGATGCTGCCAGGTGCCTCGACGATCACCTTCAACTCGTTCGCCCGCGCCAGCACGTCGGGCAGGGGAGGCGCCGCCGCCTTCGGACTGACCGTCACCCAATCGAAATTCCCGCGCAGCGCGAAACCGCCGGAGGTTTCCAGGTGCACCGGCAAGCCTGCTTCAATCAGCGCTTGGGTGAGCGGGCCCAAATCATGAATTGCCGGCTCGCCTCCGGTGATGACGACGATCTCGGCCGCTGACTCAACAGCCTTCTTTGTGAGCGCCGTGGGGCTTTGTTTTTCGATATCGGCCGGGACGTAGTCCGGATGCCAGGTCCCCGCGGCGTCGCACCAGGCGCAGTTTACCGGACACCCGAACAGCCGGATGAAGTACGCCGAGCGTCCCAGGTGGCAGCCTTCGCCCTGCCAGGTGTGGAAGCACTCGTGAACCGGCAGAAGCCGCGGCGCGCTCATCGGTTGTCCGTCTCCGGCTGCGGCACGTACAGAGCCGAGTTGCGGCTGTCCTCGAAAACCTCTACCGCCTGTACCCAGGCGCGGTGAGCGGTCGCCTCGCGCACCAGTGGGTCGAACTGCGCGTAGAAAAACTGAGCCAGCCCCTCGCTCGACGGGCTGGGCACCTCCAAGATTTTCCAGGCCTCGGGGGCCGCCTGGGTCAGCGCCTTTTTCAAGGGATCATCGGTGGCCAGGACGCACGCGTGATCCAGATGATCTGCGATCCACGCCTTCAGAAAGCCCAGTTTGCCGAAGTCCACCACGAAGCCGTTCGCATCGGTCTGCGTACAGGCAAACGTGACCGCGATACCCCAGTTGTGCCCGTGAATAAACGCGCAATGACCGTCGTGACGCCACTGCCGGTGCGCGAAGGGGATGTCGCTGTAAAGTTTGCGGCATGTCAGCATCCTCGAGCCTCTACTTCCGGCTTAGACCGCACGCAAGCACGCCGACTGGACCATGGATAGATACCCCCCGGTATTCCTGGCCCCGAGCAAGACGAGCGCGGACACCGGTTTTTGAACTGGGCCCGCAACCCTCGCGGATAACCGCGATGTCCGAAAAACCGGATCCAGCAGGGCGTCGCAGGCTTACAAGGGCTGTGGTGCGCTACAAACGCCAGCCTGCGTCCACCAGTGCCGCTGTCGTGGGGGCCTCGCTTGCATACTCGGTCGGGTCGGGGATACCGGCCAGGTGGAAGGCTTCTCGGCGTTCAATACACGTCCCGCAGGCACCGCAGTGCCGTGCCCCGCCTTCATAACACGACCAGGTCAACGCCAGCGGCACATCCAGCGCGTGACCGCGGCGAACGATGTCGGCCTTGGTCCAGCCAACGAAGGGGCGCGCTAGTCGCAAGGGATGCCAGTCGGCCAGGCCAAAGGCCGTATCCATCGCCTCCGCAAATGCCTCCCGGCAATCGGGATAAATGGCATGATCCCCGCCGTGTGCCGCGTAGGCCACCGCCGACGCCTTCAAGGCCACTGCCCAGCCAGCCGCCACACTCAAAAGGATCATATTCCGGTTGGGCACCACCGTGGCCTTCATCGAGTCTTCCGTATAATGACCCTTCGGGACCGCGACGTCCGCCTGCGTCAGGCTGCTCCCACCCAAAAGTACCTGCAGCGACGACAGATCCGCTATGCGATGCTCGACCAAACGACCGCCGGCATCGCTGACGCCCCTTCCTCTATAATGTGCACAGATTTGCTTGGCCGCCTCGATCTCGCGTCGATGCCGTTGCCCGTAATCCAGCGTCAGGGCGAAAACCTGATTGCCCTCGTGGATCAGGTGAGCCAGCAGGACCGTCGAGTCCAGCCCGCCCGAATACACCACCACGACGGGTTCATTGTTCGTATCGCTCGATGTTGCAGACATGCGTTTTCGTCTTTCAGCGGGGCCCCGGGCGCAACTTTTTTGGCTTTTCCGGGAATTTTTTTGGGCCCTGCACGCACCCGAATCAGGTCCAATGCGGTGCCCGACTCAAGATAACAGGTGCGCAAGTACCTGCAACTTGGTCACCGACACGGACTTACCGGCTCCCAAGAACGTGTTTTCAAGCCCCGGGTAGGGTTGCGGGAGGCCCCTAGCTCAGGCCTATCCCTGATGCATTTTACGCTTGATTCAACGGGGTGATCGGGTACTTTGTTGGTGTTTTCACCCTTCCATCATCCCAGTTAAACAGTCCCACCACCCCGTTTATCCCTTCGCTCCGAGCGAAGCTGGCCATGTGTCGGCGACGCATTTCCCCTTTTCTGCTTTTGAACCCTGTAGAAACTAGCTTGAACCCATATGAATGAGGGAACTACCCTGTTTGATGCCCGCATTCGTCCATCTCTTCACCACCTAACACTGATACGCTCAATGAAACTGAAAATCTCGCTTACGCTTGCAGCGGCCTCTTTGGCCATCGGCGGGGTCGCCCACTCGCAGACCTTCACCGCCACCTCCGACACGTTCGGTTACGTCACTATCGAAGCCACCGGTAATGGCGACATCTCCTTCATCAACTTCCCGATGCAGGC
>JBHJGQ010000008.1:0-83938 GCA_050331595.1 Opitutales bacterium | reverse complement strand
TCGCTCGCGTACTCCCTCCTCGCTATGACTATGGTGTCTGATTATACCCTCAAATGCTGTGTCTCTCTTGCCGGGTGACCCCGTCGGGACTGCGATGCGTTGCATCGCGTTTTTGAGACGAGTCCGTTTGTTAAAGTGTATCTGCTCAATCAGCGCCACCACTTGTTCCGTCATTGCGAGGAGGTCGCAGGCCGACGTCGCAATCCAGGCGAAGTCCTTGGGCCTAGCGACAAGACGGATGGTTGCGCCTAGCGGAACCCCATAGGCATTCGCCTGGATCGCCGCGTCGCTCGCGGACTCGCTTCTCGCGATGACGAAGGTGGCTGATTAGACACGCAAATGCTGTGTCTCTTTTGCCGCGTGACCGCGACGGGACTGATTTGCTGACGCAAACCATTTGAAGCGCGCCTGCGGACGGGGCATAGGGCTCACCTTCCATTGGAGAAATCTGCGCAATCCCTGTCCGGTTTCCCCTGAAAGCGGTCACTGCGTCCAGTGGCCCGTTTCGACGGCTTGGCGGATCACCTGCAAAAGCGAGCCTCCCGCATACAGAACGCCGGGAAGGCCGGCGCGGCGACCGGCTTCGATATCCTTGGGCTTGTCGCCGCAGATGAAGCTGCCCTCGCGCTGAATGGGCCAGGCGTCCATGGCACGCAGCAACATACCGGGGTTGGGCTTACGGCAAGCGGACTCGCGCCGGTACGCCCCTACCCCGTGCTCGGCGTGGTAGGGTGAAAACTCGTAGGCGTCGATGTGGGCTCCGTGGCGGCGCAGCTCAGCGTTCATCCACTGCATCAGCGCGTGGAACTGCGCCTCGGTGTAGTAGCCGCGCCCGATCCCTGCCTGGTTGGTCACGACGATGACGAGGTAACCGGACTCGTTGAGCCAGCGCACCGCTTCGATGGCGTCCTCGGTCCAGTCGAATTTCTCCGGGGTGTGTACGTAAGCGTGGTCGACGTTGAGGGTGCCGTCGCGGTCGAGAAAGGCGCAGGGGCGTTGCTGCCAGGCGGGCAGGGTGGTCTGACCTTCGGCGAGCGTTTCAGGCAAACCAATGTCGATGAAAAAGCCCTCGAAGGCGTCGGCCACGAGTTGACCTGCCTCCGCGAGTTTGGGGAAACAGTCGTTCTCGAGCGAGGACTTGCCCTCCGGAAGCGCCTCGATGACGGCGCGATCCATGAGGTAAATGCCGCCATTGATCCAACCTGGGCCCGAACGGCTCTTTTCGGCAAACTGCGTGACGCGCCGCTGATCATCGCGGACAACTTCGCCATAGCGCGCGACGTCCTGGACCCGGCGCAGCGCGATGCAAGCGCCGCGATGATCCTTGGGCCAGTCGCTGAAAAGGCGCAGGTAATTCACGTCGAACAGAGTATCCCCGTTGAGCACGTAGAAGCGCTCGTCAAGGCGCGACAGGCACAGTTTAACGGCCCCACCGGTGCCCGCGGGTTCATGCTCGATGACGTATTCGACCTCCAGGCCGAAGCGGCTGCCATCGCCAAAGTGCGCCTGGATCTGCTCGGCGAGGTAACCGATGGAGAGCACCACCCGCGTGACGCCATGCCGCTTGAGGTTCCAGAGCAGGTATTCGAGGAAGGGCTTGCCGCCGACGGGGATGAGCGGCTTGGGACAGGCCCTGGTGAGTTCGCCCAGGCGCGTGCCGAGGCCCCCGGCCAAGACGACCGCCTGGGTGGGCGCGGTGCTTGGTTGTAAGGGTTTTTCCACTACAGGCGCCCGGTCCAGGCTTGCGCGCCCTGGTGGGTGAAGTGGAAGGGAATGATGCGGCCATTGTGCGGCTCAAGGGCCTTGGCCACCTCGGGTTTGCGCAGCGGATCGGTCATGAAGGCAATGAAGCCGCCCCCGCCCGCGCCGGAGACCTTGCCGGCGTACGCGCCCGCGCCCAGGGCGGTCTCAAAAGCGGCGTCAACCTGCGGGTTGGTGATCGAGGTGGCCAGGCGTTTCTTGGCTTCCCAGGAATCGCGCAGAATGTCGGCGATGGAACGCAAGTCGCCCTTGAGCAGCGCCTCCTTGTAACGCAGGGCGTCCTTCTTGAGCGTGTGGGTGGACTCCAGCGCGTCCTTCTCGCTGCGTTCGATGTTTTTCACCTGTTCGGAGATGATGCTGAAGGACTCACGCGAAATGGACGTGTAGTACAACAGCAGCGAACCCTCAAACTCGTTCAAGATCCAGTCCTTGACCCGGAGGGGGTTCACAATCACGCGCTCCTTTTCGTAGAACTCGATGAAATTGATGCCTCCAAAGGTGGCGGCGTACTGGTCCTGGCGGCCGCCTTTTTGGCCCAGTTCCAGGCGCTCGATCCTGTAAGCGAGGAAGGCGATATCGTACTCGCCCAGGGGCAGGCGCAGCCATTCGGCATAGGCCTGGATCATCGAGACGACAATGGTCGACGAGGAGCCCAGACCCGAGCCAGGGGGCGCATCGCAAAAGGTGTTCAGGCGGTGGGGCAAGGGTCGGCCGCCGTTGTAGTGCTGGACGATATGGTTGTAGACGGCCTTGTGCAGACAGAGGCCATCGGAGGCGTCGTACTCGGCGGCCGGTTGGAAGGACTCCTCCACCTCCTTGTCCAGCGCGCGAAAGGCCACCTGGTTTTCCTCCCACGGCTCAATGGTGCAGTAGGCGTAGAGGTCGATGGTGGCATTGAGAACGTTGCCCCCGTACAGGTCGCAGTAGGGCGAAACGTCGGTGCCGCCACCGGCCAGGCCGAGGCGAAGCGGTGCTTTGGCGCGGATAATTTTCATGGCATCTCAGGTCGAATCGGCGTGGGTCAGGACTTGCGGGCGTTGGCGGGCTGCGCCTCGGGCGCGTTTGCCGGCGCGGCAGACGGACGCAGTTCGCGAAGCAAAGGCTGGATGTTGGTTTGCCAGGAAGCGTAATCGAAATAGCCGGCCCAGTCGGCAGAACTGTCATCGGCCTGCTCCAGGCGGTAGCGCAGGCCTTCCTTCAGCGCCTCCAGAGAATCGGGCTCGACGAATTCGCCCAGCTTAAACCGCTGGACCACTTCCTTGAGCGGACTCTCACCACCCGAGGCGATGACGGGCTTTTTGACCGTGGCCGCGATGTTGATCACGCCGCTCTGGGAATGGAAGGACGCGTCGTAGGTCAGCACCACCGTGTCTGCCAGGTTGAAGAGCGCGGCGATTTCCTCGTCGGGAATGAAGTCGTTCTTGAAAGTGACGCGGTCGGCCACGCCTTCGCTCTGGGCCAGCTCTTTGTAATACCCAACGGGCTTGTCCTTACTGGCCTGGGCGCGCCCGGCGATGACGAAATGCACCTGCGGGAAGTCGGCCATCGCCCGGATGAACAGATCGAGATTCTTGTTGTCGCGTATAAAGCCGAAAGCCAGAAACACGCGGGCGTGCTCTGGCAGGTTGAGCTCGGTGCGTAGCAGGGCCGGGCTGGCGTGCATGTTTTGCACGGCGTAGACGCCCACGGGCACCTCGTGCAGCTTCAGCCACGAAGGCACGATGGAGGTGTCGGGCAGCTTTTGGTGGATCAGCCCAAAGGAAAACGGCGTGTAGGCCAGCCAGACCGAGAGCTTGTGCCACCATTTGGGACCCAGCACGTAGTCGCGCACCGGGTCGTGCAGGTTCATGCCGTAGCGGAAACCAAAAACGCGCGCGAGCAGCCAGTGTGGCTTGATCCACAGCGGCGAAAAGTACTCGGTGTACGAGTCGAAAAAAACCAGCCGCGGCCGCGAAAACACCGCTCGCCAGGCGAGGATGTAGGGATTGAAGACGTTCGCCAGGGCCAGCCGCAGACCGCGCCGCCACTTGTTGGGCGACGCCGAACCCGGACGCATCAGGCTGCGCCGAAGCGCGTAGGGAACCTCGCGCCCGTCCAGAAAGCCCGGTGCACACAGAACCTCCACGCGAACCCCGGCCTGATGCAAGGCGCTGGCCTGATAATGGACATGCTCGGCGAGACCCCCCACTTCGGCGGGTGCAAAAAACAGAACATCCGGTCGGTCGGCAGCCACAATGAGGCGAAACAGAACAGCTTGCTGGGGGCCTTATGGTCGGGCCCCTGGGTCCAGGCAAGCGCGTTCCGTTCTTCGGCTGGAACCCGCCACCCCTAAAGCTCAAGCCGCCCGAAGATCGTGAAGGCGCTCTGGCAGAGATCACGCAGACCCACTGAGGGGGAGGCCGAAGCACCTGAGCCGCACACTGCAGCGCGTCACGTATCAATGTTTGCCTGGAATGCCACGCTCGTTGCACTCGCTCGCAATGACGTTTCAAGGTCGGGTTCGCAAAGGGAGCGAAGCGCGCCAGCCGAAAGAGTGTCGCATCCACCCGGTCGTTGGGACCGCTTTTGGGCCCCTCAGCGTCTCTGTGGTCAACACCGGAGCCAACTCTGTCACCCGCCGTCGACGGGGTCGCGGTCGTCGGGGGAGGGCTGGCGCAGGATGGTCGGCTCGGGGGTGGCGTCCAGGCCCTTGTGCAGGTTGCGCGAAATGGTCTCCAGACTTTCCCAAACGATTTGCCCCATGCACTCGCAGGCCAGGAAATTGGGGTTGCCGTAGTGGCCGGCCAACTCGGCGCGCAGCTGCATGACCTTTTCGGGCGGCGCCACGCGGTCCTGGCACATGAAGTTGAGCAAGCGATTGACGCGGTGGCGCACGCTCTGGCGACGCCGGTGGATCAGCGCCTGCTCCTCACGCTGGTACTGGTAGGCGGTTTCGCGCTCCAGCTCCTCCAGGCAGAAGAAGACGAAGGGATTGTTCTCCTTGAAGTACTGCGGCATGTAGAACGTCTTGCGGCCGCTGTAGCTTTGCTGGTCGAAGTCCATCGCGCGGATGCGCACCTGCGTCTCTTCAAAGTCCGGAGTGAGCACGAACACGAAGTTGTAGCTGCGCATGTCGCCCAGCAGCCGGATGAAGCAGCGCTCGTTGAATTTCACCAGCTCCTTGGCCAGGCGGATGTTTTTGACCGGCGGATCGCCCAGGTAGCGATCGATAAAGACGTCGCCGGGGATACCCACCACGTGCTCCTCGATCAGCGTGTCGCCGCAGGTGATGTAGTGCATGCGGTTGGGCGAGAGCAGGTGCTCCAGTTCGAGCCCGTAGAGGCGCGAGGCATCGGCGCGCTTGATGTAGTAGTAGTCCTGGTTGTCGTTGCGGGCGTTGACGATGCGCACGCGGAAGGGGTGGGTGTTGCCAAAGGTGCAGTAGTCGACCCGGTCGCAGTAGAGGTGGTCCATCACGCGGGTTTCGCCCTCGGCCTTGAGAATGGCGTAAATCTGCGTGAGTCGGCGCGAGATGTCCTGCATCTGGTCGTGCGGGTAAACGACGGTTTCCCAGAGGGTGTCCTGCCCCTTGCTGTCGATGAGCGGCGCCGAGTCCATGTACTCACACATCTTGTCATAAGTCAGCGGCAGCGCCTCCTCGCGCCCGAACTTGCGCAGGTACGTGCGTAAGCCGTCCCCGATCGCGTAGATCGGCTTCTTCTTCGTCCGCCGGGTGCTGGTGATGGACTGGGGCATCCACTGTTGAGGCTAGCCCAGGCCGAAATGGGCGGCAACCAAAGATGCCGTGGCCTCCCGGCTCAGGGAGCCGTCGACCCAAACCACCCGGTAGCCGTGCGTGTCGGCGCGGCGAGCCACTTCCTCGGCAAACGACACGTCGCGTCGCAGCCAATTTTCGTAAGCGCGCGCCGGATTGCTGCTTTTCTGGGCTCGCTCCTTGGCCCACTTCCGCTGGGCGTACTTGGCGCGGAAAAAAGGCTCGCGCGGCAGCAGGTAAATGGCCCGAGAAGGCTCGACCGAGCACGCTTGCAGCGACTACGGGAGCAAGACCGCGCCCTCGGCGACCACCGGCTCGGTGATACCGCGCAAGTCTTCGGCCACGTAGTCAAACTCCTCGGCGAAGACGTCGAAGGCCAGCTGCACATTCAGATCGTGCTCGCGCAGGAAAACGTAATCGAACGAGGCGGTTTCGAGGGTCTTGCAGACGGGTTTGCCAGCCGCGGCACCCCATCGCAGGTGCGCGTCGAAGTGGTAGTCGGGCTGAGATAAGCACCACCCGATCAAGGATTGACTGGGTCGGTTTTGCGTCGACCACGGCTTGCTTGCCGGATGAGCCTGCATCCGTGAACACACGCGATGAATGAGGCCTGTCGCCAGTACTGGAGCGCCTTTCTGCGCGCAACGGGTCGAAGTCACGCTGAGACCCCAGATCCGCCGGTAGACGATTTCGGCGATAATCCGGATTTGGCGGATTATCTGGTTGGTCTGGTGCTCGAAGGCAAAAAGACGGCCTCCTGCGGCTTACTGGTCGAATACGAACAGGAGAATCAGCCGCTCCCCAAAGTCGGTGATGTGAGCCTTTTCGTGAACGGGGCGCGGGAACCTGTTTGTGTGGCGGAGGTGACTGAAGTCTTCGTTAAACCCTTCCGCGAGATTGATGCGGCCTTTGCGTACGACGAAGGCGAAGATGACCGCACCTACGCTTCGTGGCGGCGTGAGCACGTGAAATACTTCACGCGCACCCTCCAAGCCATTGGGCTCGTTTTTGACGAAGGGATGCTGACGGTCTGTGAGCGCTTCAAGGTGCTTCACAGAAAGGCATGAGGGCCGCCTGCCGCAAAGCACGCTCTGGGGACACGGATTCACCAGACGGCCCCTACGCCGTGGCCTCAGCCTCGACCGATGCGGGGGCTTCGGCGCCGTGACCCTCCTCGGCGAGCCAGCGCTCGGCTTCGATGGCGGCCTGGCAACCCATGCCCGCGGCGGTGATCGCCTGACGGTAGACGTGGTCGGCACAGTCACCAGCAACATAGACCCCCGGCAGACCCGTGCGCACTTGACTGCCGGCTTCGGGCGCGAAGTAACCGTCGTGATCCATCGGGAGCTGACCCTTGAAGGGCTGGGTGTTGGGCACGTGGCCGATGGCAATGAAGACGCCCCGGGCAGGGATTTCGCGCGTCTCGCCTGTTTGGGTGTCCTTCACGCGGACGGCGCGGGCCTTGCCGTCGTCGCCAGCCAGGACCTCCTCGGTCACGCTGTTCCAGGCCATCTCGACCTTGGGCGTTTTCAGGAGGCGCTCGGCCATGATGGCGGAGGCGCGCAGCTCGTCACGGCGGTGGATGACCGTTACCTTGCTGGCGAAACGGGTCAGGAACATGGCTTCCTCGGCGGCGGTGTCGCCCCCGCCGATCACTACGACTTCCTGCCCGCGGTAAAAGGCACCGTCGCAGGTGGCGCAGGTGGTTACGCCCTTGCCCCCGTACATCTCCTGCTCGCCGGGGATGCCCAGCAGACGCGGCGACGCACCGGTGGCCACAATCAACGCGCGAGTGCGGTACGTCTTGAGCTTCGAGCTGAGCGTGCGGATCTCCCCCTTCAGCTCGACCGATTCGATCCGGTCGTTGGCAAAACGCGCTCCAAATTTTTTGGCCTGCTTGCGCATCTGATCCATCAGCCCAAAGCCGTCCACGCCCTCGGGAAAGCCGGGAAAATTCTCGACCTCGGTGGTCGTCGTGAGTTGGCCGCCGGGTTGCCCACCCTCGATGACCAGCGGGTTCAGGTTGGCGCGCGCGGCGTAGATGGCCGCGGTCAAGCCCGCGCAGCCCGTGCCGAGAATGATGACCTGTTCGACGTCTTTCATGGTGCAGAAACGATTGTAAACGGTGAGAGGATAAGCGCCGCTGCGAAATTCCCTCTGGGCGCCTTCAGCCAATACGCCAACAAAACCCACCTCCCCCCGTTTGGCCAGCCCGTTGTGGCGTGACCGCCACGGGACTCAAGTGCTGCGCACTTGGCTTGGAGGCTGGCCCGGTGGTGTGCCGTACCGAACGATCCCTGCCTGGATTGCCACGCTCGCGGCGCTGACTCGCAATGACGGCGATTGCGCAGGATTCACGTAGTCCGCTCACTGGCTGCGCTTCCACCGATGCTCAATGCATCCAGTATTCGACCGATTTGCGCAGCAAATCTGTTCCGTCGAGCTCACTCGACAAAAGACACACACTTTTGCCGGGACCGCTGCCTGCGTCAGCAGGGCTTGCCCGGGCAGGGAACCGGAAGCGCGCTTGGGTGTTAGTAACGGGCAACCGATGCGGACTGTACGATGCAACTGACCCGACGCGGATTCCTGAAACTGGCCCGGCGCGGGGTGCTGGCAAGTGGATTGGCCGCGGTGGGCGGCGGGGCCTACATGCGCTTCGTTGAGCCGAACTGGCTCGAGGTGGTCCATTACCACGTCCGCTTGCCGGGTGCGGAAAACTGGCCTCGGCCGGTGCGCCTGCTGCACCTGGCAGACTTTCATGCACTGCGGAGCACGCCGCTGTCGACCATCGAGACGGCCATCGAACGCGGACTCGCCGAAGAGCCCGACATCATCTGCGTCACCGGAGACTTCGTCACGGAACAGCTGATTGAGCCTGAGAACTTCGCCGCTCAATTGAAACGCCTTGCGGCCGCGGCACCGACGTATGCCGTGATGGGCAACCACGACGGCGGGGCCTGGAGCTCCACGGTGGGCGGGTGGTCCAGCTCGCAGCCGATGCGGACGTTTGTGCAGGAGGCCGGGCTGAGGTTGCTGCACAATCGCGGGGTGCGCGTCGATTTGGGCGACGACCGCGCCCTGCGGCTGGTCGGCGTGGGCGATCTGTGGTCAGAGGAGTGCGACGTGGCCACGGCCTTTGGCGCGTCGCCGCCCGCCCTCGGGCAGCCCACCGTGTTGCTGGCCCACAATCCCGACTCGAAAGAGAAAGCGCGCTGGGCCCAGTGGCAGCTGATGCTCTCCGGGCATACGCATGGCGGCCAACTGAGCCTGCCGGTGATCGGTGAGCCCTTTGCGCCGGTGCGCGACAAGCGCTACGTGAACGGCCTGCGAGCCTGGGAGGGGCGCTGGATTCAGGTGACGCGCGGCGTGGGATCGGGTGCGCGGGCCCGGTTGAACTGCCGCCCGGAGGTCAGCGTGCTGCACATTGGCGGGGTGACCAACGCGTGAGCACGGGATGAAGCCGTCCCAGGACTTCACAGCCTTCATTGAACACTGACTTGCCTTTTCGGGTCGGAGTAGAGAGTCACCCCTACATGCTTCGCCACTGCTGATGCCAGTCTTCACCCCAGAGTTGGAAGAACGCCGCGTGGCACCGGCGGCCAACACGCCCTGGCGCCGGTTGCTGGAGCACCCCTTGCGGCGCTTTCTGAAACAGGCCGAGGAGGGGCGCTTCGATTGGATCAACCCGCTGTGCATGCTGCTGCTGGCCACCGCGAGCGTTGTATTTATCTATTCGGCGCAAAGTTACTCGCAGGACAACGACTGGCTGAAGCAGATCTTCTGGGTGGGGCTGGGTTTCACGGTGTATGCGGCTGTCTCGCTGGTGAACTACAACTTCTGGCTGGAGTACGCCCACTGGTTTTACATCGGCTGCATCGCGCTGCTGGTGCCGATGGTGATCGAGGCCACGCTGATCGATCTGCCGCTGGTCAAGACACGCTTTGGCTCGACGCGCTGGATCGATTTCGGGCCGTTTTCGCTGCAACCCTCGGAGCTGGCCAAAATCGGCACCCTGCTTTTGGTGGCGAGCATCCTGGCGCGCTCGAAGATTGGGACGATCTCCGAATCGCTCACCGTATTGGGCAAGGTTGCCTTCGTTTTTATCTTGCCAATTGCATTGATTTTTCTCCAGCCGGACCTAGGCTCGTCTTTGGTGTTTCCACCGATGGTGTTCGCGTTGCTGTACGTGTCGCGCCTGTCTTTACGCTTTTTCGCCGGTTCGCTCGGGTTGTTTGCCGTGGCAGTGACGGTCATCGCGGTGGATGTGCACCGCTACTACGAATTTTATGAAGCCAACGGGCTGGATTACTTGAGCGACAGCGGGGCCTATCAGGACCAATCGATCGTTCCGCTCAAGGATTACCAGCGCCAACGAATTTTAACCTTTGTTGCCCCCAGCGTAGCCGACCCGCAGGGGGTGAACACCAACTGGAATTTGATGCAATCACTCATCGCAGTGGCCGGGGGCGGCGTCTTCGGCAAGGGGGTCTTCGACGGTTTGCAGGCCACCCTGGGCTACCTCCCCTCGACCATTGCTCCCAACGATTTTATCTTCTCGGTAGCCGCCGAGGAAACCGGTTTTCTAGGTGGAGTGCTCCTGATCGGGCTGCTCACCCTGATGGTCTTGAACGGGTTGCGCATAGCCGGCATGGCGCGCGACCGCTTCGGGATGCTGCTGGCCGTGGGGGTCAGTTGCATCCTGATGGTGCACGTATTCGTGAATATCGGCATGACCATTGGGCTGATGCCCATCACCGGGCTCCCTCTACCCTTCTTGAGCTATGGCGGCTCCTTTTTCATCAGTTGTTGCGTCCTCCAGGGACTGCTGCAGAGCACCTACCGCTTTCGACGGGACATTTCGTGAACCGACTTTTGCAGCTCGCGGCCGCGCGCGTTTTACAGACGCCGGCCCGCCCTGGAGCGGACGCCACTGGAAAGGGAGCCCCCCAACCAGCGATCCGCAACCATGTCTGAAACCATCGACACCCTCAACGCGCAGAAGCGCAACGGCACCCGCGGCGACGACGCCCACGATGACCTGCGCGATGCCCCCGCCGAGTCCACCGTCAGCCCCGTTCCGCCGGAACGGCTCAAGCACGACGCGCGTCAACGGGCCAAGAAACGCCCGGTCATTCAACGCGTGGTGCAGGCCCTCAAGCGCGAGGAGCGCCCCTTTCGCGAACTGATCATCAACGCCGAGCCGCTGGAAACGCGCGTGGCGCTGCTGTCGGAAGGCGTCCTGGAAAAATTCGAGGTCGAGCGGGCCGGCGAAGAACGAATGGTGGGTGCCGTCTTCAAGGGCAAAATCCAAAACCTGGAGCCCGGGCTGAAAGCGGCCTTCGTCGACATCAATCAGCCCAAGAACGCGTTCCTGCACTATTGGGACATCCTGCCCTCGGTGAACGACTCGTCCATCGAGTTCGTGCGCGACACCCGCAGCGAGGGCCAGAAGCAGAAGCAAAAGGACAAGGTCTCGCTCAAGGATATCCCCAAGCTGTATCCGATCGGCACGGACATCGTGGTGCAAATCACCAAAGGGCAGATCGGCTCGAAAGGCCCGCGCACCACCACCAACATCGCCCTGCCAGGGCGCTTCATCGTCCTGATGCCGTATTCGGGCCAGTGCGGTATCTCACGCAAAATCGAAGACCGCAAGGAACGCGACCGCCTCAAGAAGATCATTCGCTCGCTGACCATTCCCGAAGGCATGGGGATCGTCATCCGCACGGCCGGTGAAGGGAAGAAGATCCGCTACTTCGTGCGCGACCTGCACCTGCTCCTGCAAACCTGGTCCGAGATTCAGCGCAAGATGGAAGCGGCCAAGGGCCCCACCATGCTCTATCAGGAGCCCGACATCATCGAGCGCACCGTGCGTGACTTCCTGACCGAGGACATCGACCGCGTGTTGATCGACAACGAAGCCTCGCAAAAGCGCATGATGGCCACCGTGGCCACGATCTCCAGCCGCTCCCGCAGCAAGATTGCCGCCTTTCGCGACGACATCCCGATCTTCGAGCGCTACAACATCGAGCGCCAAATCGAGCAAACCTTTCAGCGGCGCGTGCCCCTGCCCAGCGGCGGTGAAATCGTGATCGAGGAAACCGAAGCGCTCACGGCCATCGACGTGAACACCGGCTCGCACAAGGGCACCTCCAAGGACGGCAAGGACTTCATCGTCCAGGCCAATCTGGAAGCGGCCAGCGAGTCGGCCCGGCAGATTCGCCTGCGCAACATCGGCGGGCTGATCATCCTGGACTTCATCGACATGAAGAACCCCAAGGATCGCAAGGCGGTGTATAACCGCATGCGCAAGGAGATGGAACTGGACAAGGCGCGCAGTCACGTGCTGCCCATCTCTCAGTTGGGCATCATGCAGATGACCCGGCAGCGCCACAGCGAGTCTAACATCTCCGGCATCTACAGCCCGTGCCCCTACTGCGCGGGCCGCGGCATCGTGAAGGGCTCGCGCACCATGTCGGTCGAAATTCAGCGTCGTCTGGTCTCCGTCATCCGCCACCTGCGGCACGTGCATCCAGAGACGGCCAACGACCCTGTGGCCCTGCGTGTGTTGCTGCATCCGGTCAACCTGGAGCGCCTGCGCAGCGAGGACGAACGTCATCTGGTCGACATCGAACAGGCCTACAACCTGAAGCTGTCCTTCCGCGCCGATCCGGCCTACCACGTCGAAAACTTCAAGATCATCAACGTCGAAACCGGCGAGGAGATGCGATGAGCCTTCAACGCTTCTTCCTTTCGTTTCTGCTGTGCGCCCTCGCCGGTCAAACGGCGTGGGCCGAGCGGGTCGAGAAGTCGGGCGAGCGCCTGTACTACGTGCACGCACCGGATGGGCTCGCCGAGAACGCGAAGCCGGGGCTGCTGGTGTGGCTGCACCCGGCCAGCGGCAACGCCCAGCCGGAGTTTGACTGGTGGGTCCAGATGGGTGGCCCGGCCAGGAATTTCATTTTGCTGTGCCCGCAGGCGCGCGAACGCTCCTGGAACCCCAACGACCGGCGCTTCGTTGAAGACTCCATCGACGAGGTGATCGAGCGCTTCGGCGTGGACCGCGAACGTGTCTTTCTGGGCGGGCATTCATCGGGCGGTTTCTTCACCTTCTACGTGGGCCTGAGGGAGCTGGACGCGTTTGCCGGGTACATCGTGGCAGGGGCGGGCACGCGAAAATCCATTCCACGGGCCGGCTTCGATCCGCCGCGATTTCTGCTCTATCACGCGCGCGACGACGCGGTCATCGCCTTTGAGCGGGCCGAGAAAACCCGGGAAAAACTCGAGGAGGCCGGCTTTGCGGTGACCTTCGTCGAAGGCGCGCACGGCCATGGCATCGGTCCGGACCTGGCGCGGGCGACGCGCGACTTCCTGGCTGAAGCTGAAGACAGCCCGTAAGCGGCACCGGGAAGCGGAGGCTCAATCCGCTCGACTCAGGCGAAGGATGCGCACCTCGCGGGCTCCGTGATCGGGCCAGTAGCTGACCGCCCAGCCGTCCACCAGCTTCACGCTGATGGCGCGTCCGGTATCATCGGTCTCTTGGTAGTCACCTTAGTCAAACGGATTTCGCTCCAGGTGATCTACGAAACGACTGACGGCGGCCCGCCTGGCGCGTGGGATCCCGCTCAAGAGCCGAAAGGCGTCCCAGGATATGACAGCCCGGTAAGGGTCGCTCACTGGCTTGCCTTGGATTCGTCCAACTCATCGAGGCGCTGCTTGGCTTCCTCCCACGAAATTGCCTTGTCCCCGGTGCATTCGTCGACGATGCGGGTCAGCTCCGCCTTGTAGGCGGGATCGTCCGAGCGGGTGCGCAGCTTCATGTAAGTGGCCAGTTGCTTGCGCTCCTCGGTCGTGAGGGATTCAACGGCGTCCTTGATCTCCTGCAAGGTCATGCGGGAAAGTTAAGCTTCCCAGGCTGGTGCGTCAATCGGCGCGAAAGCCGTCTCACAGGGGCACTTCGTAGACATTGCCGATGCCGTCGCGGTCAGAGGTGAAGACGGCGGACTTACCTGAGGGCGTGGTCAGCGCATGGACGTGAACATCCTGCTCGCGACTGGAGCTGCCATGACGGCAGAGCGCCTCCACCGTGCCGTTGGCGGCGTCGACTACGCCAATGGTGCCGTCCATCTGGTCCACCAGGAGGCGCGTGCCGTCGAGCGTGGGTGTGACGTGAATGAAATCCTGCGCCTGGGTCAACCAGTGGCAGTAACGCAGTTCGCCCTCCCAGGTGCGCGCCGCAACGAAGGGTCGGTCCTGACGTTTGCCGTGATAAATCACCTCGCCGCCCTGCGGATTCCAATTCTCGTGTGAGGCCCAGTCTTCCTCCGGGTCCTGCGCGTAAAGCGGGCGGTGGCTGCCGTCGGTTTCCAGGGCAAAAACGCGTGGGCGCACCAGCACGCCGCCTTCCTGATTGAAAAGAATGCGCCCGCTGCCTTGAGGGTCATACTGCACGTGGGTGACCCAAAACGGGATTTCGGCCAGCGTTTCGAGGGCGCCGGTCTCGGCGTCGACCTGCAGGATCCGGCTGCGCAGCTTTCCGTCGGCGGCCCGAAACCGCGCCACGGTGTCTTCCATCTGCGGCCATTGCGCGGTCAGCGCCGGGTCGAAGGCGGCTTCGTCGGTCACGGGTACACACACGTGCCGCCCATCCGGCGAAACGTGGGTGAAGGCCGTCCATTGCGCGTGCGGAAGCTCGGCCAATTTTTCCGGCGCATCCCCGTCGTCCAACGCCGCCCGCCAGAGCGCGTCGTCCTGAATCCAGTACAATCGATTGCGCGGCGCATCGAGGGCGGGGCTGGCCTTGCTCAGGCCGGTCGGGCCGCCGTACGGGTAGACGTAAGCGTGCAGCAAGCCCGCCTGATTGTCCGAAATCTGCCGGATGCAGCCGTCGCCGCGGTCGATGCCGTGCAGGTTGGGGTGACCGCTGCGTTCCGACAAAAAGACCAGCCAGCGATCGTCCGCCGTGACCGAGAACGAGGTGAAGTACAGGTGCTGGTCCTTGGCGGCGCCTGAGGTCCATTGGGTAATTTCGCGACCGGTCAGCGGATCGGCAAAGGTCGATTTTTCGGACATATTGGCAGTTATATTCTGCATGCAGTGTCGCCAAGCGTGGCCTCGACAGGCAAGACCGCAGTCGGTTTCACTTGTCTGCGCGAGCCGAAGACGGCAAATCTGCGGCCCATGGAAACACGTTTGCTCGCACAGGGAATTGCGCCGATCACGCGCGTGGGCTTCGGAGCCTGGGCCATCGGCGGAAAGAGCTATGGGCCAGTGGCCGCGGAGGCTGCTCGCGAGACCCTGCGCGCTTACCTGGAACGGAGCGGCAACTTCATAGACACCGCCCGCGGCTACGCGGCCAGCGAAGGCTACATCGGCGAGGTTTTGCGGGCCGGCCCCTACCAACGTGAAGACATCGTTATTGCCAGCAAAAGCCCGAAGGCCGATCTGGACGGGCTCCGCGGCGACTTGGAAACAACGCTTTCCGAACTCGGGACCGATTACCTCGACCTGTACTATCTGCACAGCCCGCCGGAGGACCCAGCCGAGATCGAGACTGCCCTGCACGCGATGGCGCAGCTGAAGAACGAAGGGCTGATTCGCGCGGTCGGGGCCTCGGTGAAAGGTCCCAACGTGACGCAAGCCACCGTCGACCTGTGCCGCGCTTACATTCGCTCCGGAGCCTGCGATGCGCTGCAGGTCATCTACAGCGTCTTTCGCCCGAAGAACGCGGAGATGTTTGCGGAAGCCACCGAGGCAGGCGTGGCCATCATCGTGCGCACGCTGTTGGAGAACGGCTTTCTAGCCGGACGTTATGCGCCGGGCCATCGCTTTCCCGCGGAGGATCACCGCCACCGTTGGAACGGCCCGAAGCTGGACGGCATTTTGGAGGAAACGCAGCGCCTGACCGAAGAAATCGACGCCCCCCACGACTTGATGCAACTAGCCGTGCGCTACGTGCTCGATAACCCGCACGTCACCGCGATCATTCCGGGCGGCAAATCGCCCGAACAGGTCGAGGGCATCTTCGCCGCCGCCGGATTGCAGGCGCTGCCGTTCGAACTGCGCGTGAGCTGGCGCGACCGTTTCACTGGTCAGGAAGCGCGCTTCAACGTGGCCTAACCGTCACGCGTCACTCCTCGATCGGCTGGAGCGTGTCGAAATCCGGCACTGCAATCTCGTAGACCTGGCCATAACCGCTGCGGTCGGAGGTGAAGACAATGTGCGTGCCCTCGGGCGTGAAGCGCGGATGTGGGTGCACGTGCTGAATGTGCGAGGAGGAGCGATGCTCGCAGAGCAGGCGGGGACCTTCGTAACCCTCGTGCGTCCGCCGCCACAGCTTGATCACACCGCCTCCATCGCCGACGATCAACGCGCGGTCGTTGGAGTGAATGTGGCCGGTGTGCCGGGAAAACGGCGTCTCCACAAGCTGGGTGTCGTCATAACGCACGCACCCCAAAAAGGCGCGCCCGGTCGAGGCGCGATGGCCGTGGAAGCCAATCGTCTCGCCGTCAGCCAGCCAGTATTCGTGGCCGACCGCTTCGCCCGGTTCGGCAGGCGCGCGAATCTTCCAACTGCGCTCGGTTGCTAAATCCAGGCCCCAGATACGCTGGTCAACCTTGTCCCACGGGCCCTCATGGCAGTAGGTCAACAGGTGCGAGTGGACGGGTGAGGTGTTCACGTGCCCCACCCAGTAGCGCTCCTCAAAGACGGTCTCGATCGCGCCGGAGCCATCGGTAGGGATGCGCAGAATCCGCGAGAGCGGCTTCGCCTCCCAGGTCTCGGCAAAGCCAACGTAACCGTGCAACAGATCGGTCTCGATGCGCTCGGAGAGGTCCTCCCACATCCCGGTCAGGATGAAGCGCCCGTCGGCGGTCACGTTGAGCATCGAACTGACCCAGCCGGGCTCGACTTCGGCCAAAACGCGCTGCCGGCCCGTCAGCCCATCCACCGCCAGAACCTCCCGCCCGTAAAAAAAGCACGCTTCGCCGCTGACCGGATTGGTCGCCGCGCGGATGAATCCGATGCGGTCGAACTCGGCCTGAGGGGCCAGATCGGTCAACTGGGTGAGTTCGCCCGTGGCGCGCTCGACAGCGAAAAGATTGGCTCGATTCGCCCGGTCGGAGCCGATGTACATCCGCCGCCCTTCGTCGAACCAGCCCGGGTTGGTGAAGTAAAAATGGTGACTGTGTCCCTTATAGTCCGTCAGCTGACGCAGCTTCCGTCCGGTCGGACGGTCGGTGGTCTCGCGGGCTTCGTGAGGCACAAACGCCCTAACCGAGTTTACCGAGAATGGCGCTGAAGGCGCTTTCCTCGTACGCCAGCAAGGACTGTGACCGCACGTTGCACGAAGCGCCCAGCGAGAGTAGTGCCGCGGCGGCGGCTTCGTCGTCGGGTGCTTCAAAGATGAGGACCCCGTCGTACGCGCCGACGGTCCAGTACTGCTGCTTGACGGCGATGCCCAACTTTTCGGCGGACTTGGCGAAATCGCCCGCGCGCGCCGGGGAGTTTTGAATGCCGGCGATGCCGCGTTCGGTGAAGGTCAACAAGGCGATGAACGTTTTCATGATGCTTGCCTGCAGCTTGGCTCAACGCGACCCGCAGCGGCAATCGAAATTGGGCCGTTGACACCGAAATGAAGCGAATGTGCTTGGCACCTGAAGCACAGCGGCGTTGACCGGTAAGATGGCGCTGCAACCTCTTCGAGCCGCGGTCCTGGGCACGGGCAACATGGCGCGCATGCACGTGCGCAACTTCCTCACCCATCCGCAAACGGAGCTAGTCGCCATCGGCTCGCGCTCCGCGGCCAAGGCGGCGGACTTCGTTGAAGCCGTGAAGGTGCCCGGCGCGCCGCGGGTGTACACCGATTTTGCCGAACTGCTCGAAGGCGAGGCCGGGCTCAATGTGGTCTTCGTCTGCCTGCCGCCCTTCGCGCATCAGGGCGAGGTGGTGCGCGCCGCCGCAGCCGGCCTGCACGTCTTTCTCGAAAAACCGATCGCACGGACCGTCCAAGACGCCGAAGCCATGGCCACCGCCATCGACCAGGCCGGCGTCACCTCGCAGGTCTGCTATCAATTCCGTTTCAAGAAAGCCTCGCAGCGCATGCGAGCACTGCTGGAAAGTGGTGAGGCCGGTCGCCCCACCCTCTTTGAAGGACGGTTTTGGGTGAACATGGCTGGGCCCTCCTGGTGGGCCAACCCCGATGAGTCGGGCGGGCAGCTTTTCGAGCAGCTGATCCACCTCTACGATCTGGGGATGCACTTTTGCGGCCCGCCCGCCGAGGTCAGCGCCCGCATCGCCAACCTGTGTCACCGCGACGATCCGCAGTACCGCATCGAGGACACTTCGCTGGGGCAGATTCGCTTTCAAAACGGGGCGCTCGGTTCGATCAGCGGCTCCAATTGCGCGATTGCGGAACGTTACATCGGCGACTGGCGGCTGGTCTGCGAAAAGGCAACCCTGCACGCGCACTCCACCGGCGACTGGCGTGAACCCGACCGGACGACCCTGCACTTTGGACCCGAGCAGATGGAGACGTTCACCGAAGACACTGACGCGCATGCGGCTGTCGTGACCGATTTCATCGAGGCGATCCGCGAAGGTCGCCCCACCCGGGCGCCGGCCTCGGAGGGTTATCAGGGCGTACGCCTGACGCGCCGCGCGCTCGATTCCGCCGCCAAGGGAGGCATACCCTTACCACTATAAATGTACGCCCGCGTCTCCGCTTCACCCAAAAATTTTAGGCATGAATATTCTCGTTAACCTGCCCGCGGGCTTCTTCACCGCCCCCGACCTGGAAATCGCCTGGGAGCGCCTGTGTGCGCTGGGCGAGGTACGCACGACCTCGCACAACACGCCCGACGAAATCCGCGCGGACCTGGCCTGGGCCAACCACGTCCTCATGTGGTCCTGGCCCGTGCTCGATGCCGAACTCCTCGATGCCGCCGGCAAGCTGGAATTCCTGGGGCACGTCGACCTCGTGCAGCGTGCCGCGCGCGAAGCGCTCGCCCGGGGCATTCCACTATCCTGTTCCAAGCGGGGCTGGTCACCGGCGGTGTCGGAGATGGCTTTGGCGCTGATCCTCAATCTACTGCGGCGCGTGTCGGATTATCATGCGTCCATGCAAGTGGGCAAGGAGACCTGGGTGCAGGCCATGCCGGAAGACTTTCCGTTTGAGGAGCGCCAGCTAACCGGACGCGCGGTCGGTATCATCGGCCTGGGCGGCGTGGGCCGGCGATTGGCCGAGTTCCTGCGGCCCTTCGCGCCCAACCCCCTGCGCGTGTTCGATCCCTTCCTGCCCGATGAGGCGCTTGCCGCACATCAGGCCATGCGGGTGGAGCTGCCGGAGCTGCTCGCCAAGTCGGATATCGTGGTGCTGTGCGCGGCGGCCAACACCGGCACGCGCCACCTCATCGGCGAGCCCGAGATAGCCGCGATGCGGCCCGGCACGGTTTTCGTCAACGTCGCCCGTGCTGCCCTGGTGGACTACGAGGCCTTGGCCAAGCGCCTGGAAAAAGGGGACCTGCTGGCCGGGCTGGACGTGTTTTACAAAGAACCTCTGGAAGCCGACCATCCACTGCGCAAACTGCCCGGTGCCTACTTGACGCCGCACCGCGGCGGAGGCTTGCGCGAGTCCATTCAGCGGGTCGTGCATTGGCTGATCGACGACCTCGAGGCGCACCTCAACGGCAAGCCCCGCCAGCACACCGTGACCGAGGCGATGATCCCCAGTCTCGATGGTTGAGGTCTTCGCCGAGGGCGTCAGGGAGCTGTGGTCGGCACGCCCAGCTTCACCTCGATGACATTCACCGACTTCGCCGGGAGGAGCACCGGGATGCGCTCCAGCTGCACCAGCGCGCCGAGGCTGAGCGACTGAATTTCGGCCACGTCCAGCTGCGATGCCGGTGAAGGCAGCTTCTCGCGCATCGTGTAAATCTGCGCTAAAATTGGCACCTCCGGCAGAAAATCTTCGAGCGAGATCAACAGCAGGCGTGCCTGCGCGGGATCGCGGTTGATGGCGTGCACGTAGAGTGTGTCAGCGTCGCGGGTGCTGACCACATCCAGGTCGGCTACCCGCTCCATCGGGCGGATGTTCTGCAAGCGATACGGCTGGGCGAAGTAGGTGTTGCCTTCGAGCCGGGTGTCCAGGAAGCGGTCGCCGTGGTGGCGGCTGTAGAGGCTCACGGCCATCGCCGTTGAGGTCATGAAGGGCTGCGCGGCATCGCCAGGCTTGGGCACACGGATGCCGCTGATCGCCCAGTTCGAGCCGACCAGCATCGACTGGTTGGCCACGCGGATGACATCGCCCTGGCGCATGAACGCGTGCAGGTAAGCCGCCGCCCCCAACCCGTAGGCAAAGGGATCGCTGGGCAGGCTGCGGCTGGAGACGCCTTCGATATCCCACCAGCCGTTCCAGTTCCACTCCGTCACGCCCACGGGGTAGCCGAGTTCACGGGCCAGCTCGATGGAGCGCGTGTCAATGACGGCCTGGCCGCTCGCGGGGTCGGTACCCGGCGCACTGACCGCCGCGCGGTAGAAGTCCTCCTGGCTGAGCGCTTGCGCGTCGAAGGGTTCACCCTCGCGCTCAACGATCTGGATGCCCCAGGGGTGGTAGCTGTGAAAGGTCACGTAGTCGATCCGGTCGCCGAGGCGGTCGTGCAGGCGCTCGGCCACGGCGATGGGCACGTCGTTTTGCTCGAGTTGAATCTCGACGAAAATCTCGATTTCCGGGTCGACCGCGCGCATGGCCTCCAGGTGGGCGATGACCTGCTCGACGTAGAGATCGGCGATGGTTTCCGCAGATTCGCCCTGTTTGGTCAACGCCCCGGCGAAGGCCCAGAAGCTTTCATTCCCAATCTGCCAGTAGGGAACGTTCCAGGGTTCACTGCGCCCATTGGCGGCGCGCAGGCGAGCCCAGCGCAACAGGTTCTCGGGCAGGTCGGCGTCGACGCGCGCGTTACAATAGGCCACCATGGCTGCGGCGTTTTCAATCGACTGCGCCCAGCTCTCCTGGTGCCACTCGCGCAAGGGCCGCGACAACGCCACCACTAGCAGCGGCTCGGTGTCGAGTTCCTCGCTCAGGCTGAGAAACGCATCCAGGCCGAAACGGGCGTCGTCCGGACGCTCCCGCGCCTGGCGTCCAAAGGCACCGTCGATCAGGTGCGTCCACGGTCGGCCATATTCCACTGCCCCTCCGCCGGGAAAGCGCACGATCGGGATCTCCATCGACTCAAGGAAATCCACCACCAGCGGATCGAGGCGACCCGTTCCCGAATCGACGGCCGCTTCGGGGCCCGGCTCATCCTGGGCGCGCTCCAGAAAATGGCCGAAGAGACGCGCGTCGATCGAGTGTAGCGCCTCGTTGCGCACCGTCACGCGCAGCGGCCCGGGACCCTCTTGAGCCGCGCTCCACGAACTGGACGCAACGGCAAAGCACGCGGCAAGCGCACACAGACGCAGGGGCAAACGAAACATAGCGCCTTCCTGCCAACCGACCGTGGGATCCGCAACGCAAATCCCCGAGGCTCAACCGGACTTCAGCCCAATCGCAAAGACATTGGCCGAGCGCGCCGGCACCTCCAACGTCATCGATCCGCCCGCCGAAAAGTCCCCCGCCGGAACCTCCTGCAGCTTGGAACGATCAAAGCGGTGGTGACGCCAGTCCGCCTCGGGCTTGGGCACCAATGAATGCCGCACGATGGTGCTGGGCCCACGCTCGAACCCGAGCAGGTCCAGGTCCACGGTGTGCACGCGGTCGGGGTCGCGATTGATGACATGTAGGTAAAGGGTGTTTGCGCCACGGGTCGCCAACACGTCGAGGAAGGCGACCTTGGGTTCGGGGCGTATACCGGCCAACCTGAACGGTTGTGCGTAAAAGTGATTCCCTTCGATAGTGAGACGGAGGCGCTCGTTGCCGTGGTGGCGGCAGTAGAGGTTGGTCGCCAGGCCGGTCCCCGTCACCTTGACCGATGCGGGACTCGAGGCATGGCCCTGCGCCCACATCAAGGAACTCGCCACAAGGGAGGCGAGAAGGGGGAGTCGCAAGCGTTTCGTCATAGGGTATACGGTTTGCTGGCACTCCGAATTGTTTCCCGCAAACGAAAAACCCCTCACGCCCTTAGGGCGGAAGGGGCTGAAAACAGCGAAAGTGACAACGAAGCAGGCGAGCCCGAGTCACCCTTTCGTAACGCAGCAACCGACTCGGTTTTCGGCAACCGCCACCTTCGCGCGACGGCCTACGCTTCCAGCTCGCGATAGAGCTTCAGGTAGAGGCTGCACATGCGCTGGAGATACTCGTACTCGATTTCGGCCTCGGCGTAAGTGCCGACGCACATCGCCGGGTCCACTCCCTGCATCTGCAAAAGCTCCTCGACGAGTTCGAGCCGCTCGGAGTTGCGGGCGCGAAAGTTTTCAGGGTCGTTGTGCAACAGCACCTGGGCGACCAAGTCGGCCCCTTTCAGGCGCTGAAGCGAGGCCGGGCCATTGTCGCGGAGAATGGTCTCGGTGTAATTCAGAAGCTCCTCGACTTCAGCAGGTTCCAGAATGAGCGAGATGGCGGCAGGGGTGGGGATCGAGTTCATGGGGAAACGGCGGTCACGCGTCACCGGGCCAGGGGGGAATCGGCTCGGTGTCGCCGGCGCAGGGAGCGCGGGCAAATGGGCCGGAGACCGGTGCAGGGCGGTGGGGCGCCTGGGGCTAAGGGGGATTTGGGGGTACTCTATACATCGTCCGGCGGACCCCCAACTTGAAAAAGCCATTCGGTTTGCAAGCATGTTTGCGGGGGAACCCTGCCGAGCGAATGCGTACTCATCAGTGCAGGTGCATTGGTTAATGAACGGTCGTTTGGCGATAAGTAATGATAATTGACTTGTCGCCGCCTCCCCCACACAGAATGCTATTGCTTCGCTACGGCTTGCGCTGTAGCCAAAAACGTTTGCACCCCGCTTGAACCCGTGCGCGATTTTCGCGCTGTAGACCGCATGTTTGCTCGGACTTTATCCAGTTTCAGCCGCCTGAGTTTTCTGGTGCTCGGCGGAATCGTTGCGCTTGTTTCACTGCCAGTTTCGGCATTTGCCCAAAATGGCCAGGGTCAGGGCGGAGCCGTCCCGGCGGCCGTGCGCGACGACCCGGCAACCATGCCGATCACCCTCGTGCAACAGCGCGCGCAGCAATTTTTGGTCAACGGCGACTTCATCGGGGCACGTCCGTTTCTGGAGCAAATGGTCATTCGCTACGCTGACGCCGAGTCGCCCGATCTGCTCAAGGCGCTGGAGGCGGCCTTGTTCTTTTCCGGGGTCAGCTACCTGCAGGAGTACGCGCAGACCAGCCCCGAGGAGATCGGCGAGGCGGCCTTCGACCAGCTCCTGAAGGAGGCTATCGACTTTTTCAATCGCTACGAGCAACGCTTCCCCAACGGTGAACAGCTGGGGCCGCTGCTGGTCTACCGCGCCGATGCCTACCGCGGGCTGGGCCAATGGGCCGAAGCCGCCACCGACCTGGAAAAGCTGCTCTCCAATTCCATCCTGGCCAACAGTGTCACCGCTCAGCAGCGCGAGGACTCGCTCAAGAAAATCACGCAGAGCTACTACGTGCTCAAGGAGTGGGACAAGGGGCTGCCCTGGTTTCAGCGCTTCCTCAACGTGGCGCGCGACGAGGACGACCAGGCTAGCGCGGCTACCGCGCTGATGGAGGCCTACATCGCCAAAAACGATTTCGACAAGGCCTTCGAGACGTTTGCGTTCCTCACGGGTGACTCACCGGCGCGCTACAGCCTGCAGTTCAACCTGGCGCTGATGGAAGCCGGGGATAAGTTGAGCCAACAGGGTGACTACAATCAGGCGGCGCTGATCTTCAATCTCGTCGTCACCATGGAGGAAATCGAAGCCTTCCTGGAGGGCTACACCCAGCGCCTGGACGGAGAACTCAATCGCCTGCAGCTGACCTCGAACAATCCCGACGCGATCAACGAGGTGCAGACCGATCTGTTCAATGCGCAGGCCAGGCTCGAACAGGTGCGCAAGGCCATTGCGGAGGAGCAGACTTACAGCGTGCCGTTGAAAGTGCGCATGGCCAACGTCTTCCAGCAAACCAACCGCGATTACGAGGGGTTCTTCGCCTACAAGCGGCTGACCGACGAGCATCCCGATCACGAGAACATCGGCGACTTCATCATCTCGATGTTCACCACCGCCAGCCGGATCGGCTTTGACGCGCAGATTGAAGCCCTCGGCGAGCAGTACCTCAACGACCCGCGCCTGGCCGAATACCGCGACATCCTCTACTTCCGCCTGGGGCAGCTCTACGCCGATACCGGAAAAGTGGACCGTTACCTGGAGTTGGCCGAGACGTACATTCTGGAAGCCTACGAGGTGCCGGTGCCCAACGAGTTGAATGAACCCGTGGGCAGCCTTTACCGCGCCCAGATGGTCTTCACCATGGGCAAGCTGCTGACGGACTCCGACCAGCACGACCGGCTCCAGTTGATCTTCGAGCCCCTTTTCGAGCGCTACCAGGACAGTTTCATCGGCGACGGTTTTCTGTATTGGATGGGCCTGTCGCAGCTCTTTCAGCGCGAGTACGCCCAGGCCGAGGCCACCTTCGAACAGCTGCGCACGCTCTATACCGGTCGCGAGGACCAGGAGGATTCCATCTATTCCATCGACGCCTACTACCGGCAGGGGGTGGCCGAGTATGTTCAGGATACGCCCGAAAACGACAAGCTGGGCGAAGCCATCGACACGCTGACGACCTGGGTCGAGACCTACCCCGACCACAATCTGCGCGGCGAGGTCGAGTTTTACCTGGGCCTGGGCAAGGGCCTGAAGCGCCGTGAGGACGAAGCTATCGAGCACTTTCTCAACGTCGAAAAGTACACCGAAAACTTGCCGTTCATCCAAAGCGCCTATCAGGAAGCCGGCAAGCTACTGGAGGAGAACCGGCGCTTCCAAGAAATGGCCGAACTCTTCGAGCGCTTTCTGGGCAATCCCAATTACCGGCTCGACGCCGAACCGAGCGAAGAAATCTTTCAACTGGCGCGCGCCTACGACTTCCTCAATCAGCCCGATAAGATGGCAGAGACACTAGTGGACGGGCTGAGCAACTTTGGCGACGACCCCCGCGCCTACGGCATGGACAAGCTCGTCAAGGCGTTCCCGCGCATGTACAACGAGAACCTCAACCGCCTGCAGAGCAACGTCGACCTGCTGCGCAAGCTGAAAGAGGACCAGGCTCTGCGCAAACGCCTGACCGGTTCCGAGGCCAACGTCTACGCCTACTTCATCGGCAAGGAGTCGCTGATCGACCGCGGCCTGCAGCAGATCTTCTACGCGCGCGGCGAGGCGTTCAACGCCATCCAAAAAGGCGACCTCAGCCCGCTGGAACCCTTTGTCGAGCGTTACGAGCAGCAACTGGCGGATATGACCACCAAGGTCCAGCCGCCCGCAGAAACCTTCCAAAAACTCCACGCCGAAGCCAAGCGCGAGGGCAACACCACCCGGCAGTGGCGTTTTTTGATGATGCTCGACGGTCTGGGTGAAAATCCGGAGCCGGACAAGACTTTCGACCGCGACGATCTGGAATGGGCCAGCCCAGCCACGCTGGTGTGGATCGGCCGGCGCGCCGCCGAGCGCGACCGCGACTTTGCCACCGAGGCGCTCGAGTATTTGGAGACCCAGTACGCCGACAGCGACGAGGTTTTCTACGGCCTGCTGGCCCTGGGCGAAATCCTCGAAACGCGTCGCCTCTACCTCGAAGCCGTCGCCAAATACGAGGAAGCCGAAGAACGTTTCCCCATCCACGACGACGTGGTCGAAGCCGTGGTTCGCCAGGCCGTGGCCCTGCGCGCCGACGGGGACTACGCGACTTCCTTCGCCCGGCTGCAGCGCATCATCAACACGCCCGACTGGTCGGGTGAGCCGCACGCGCGCGCCTTTTACGAGATCGGCGAAACCTACTACGACCAGCGCGATTACAAGCTGGCCCTGGGCTTCTACGAGCAGGTCATTCTCGGCTACACTTTCTACTCCGAGTGGGCCGCCCGTTCCTACCTGCGAGGCGCGCAAGCTGCCGGCCAATTGGGCCAGGCGGCCAAGCGCAGCGAGCTGCTCCAGGCCGCTTACGACAACGAAGCCCTGCGCACAACCACCGTCTGGGACGACATCGAACAGGCCTACCTGCAGCTTCAGGCCAGCCGCTAAATCCTTTGCCAACGACCCTTACGATGAACCGACTACCCCTGGTCATGACTGTTCTGGTCATCCTGTTGATCGCCGTCTGGTCAGCCCCCTTCATGATGGGCCAGCCCGCGGCCAACGAGCCCACGCCGGAGGAATTCTTCCAGCGCATGGGCGAACGCCCCATCCCGGTCCAGTTGGGCAATCAGCGCTTCACGTTGCTGCGCCGCGACCAGGACCGCCTGGTCTTCCAGGTACCCAGTAATACCGCCGCGAGTTTTTCGCGCGGCATCGACGACCCGAACCTGGCGCTGTTTTTGCCGGAACCGCCCGCCTTTCAGCAAGCGCGCACGCAGGCCCGTTCGGGCGACTACGACAAAGCCGTCGAAACCCTGCGCCCCATCGCTTACCCGCTGGTACGCTACCTGGCAATCCCCCCGGAGAAATTCAACATTCACGGCATCGTCGAGCTGTTTCTGGAGTCGCTGATCAACAGCGGTCGCACGCAAGAGGCCAAGGCGATCCTCGACCGGCACCGCTTCGACGAATTGCCCAGTCGCTTCGCCGCGCTGGGGCTGGACCTGGCCGCGGCCTTCGTCGACCAGCAGAACGACGACGATGCGCTGCTCCTGATCGACAAGGTGCTCAACCAGACCGAAGGCGCCAGCGAGGAGTACCTGCCCGTATTCCTGCGCTTTACCGGCAAGCTGCGCGACAGCGGTCAGTGGAGTTCGGCCGAGACGCTCTACAACCAGATCCAGCAGCTGGGCGACGCCGCCGTGGCCAAGCAGGCCGAGCTGTGGATCATTTACATCAGCGTGCGCCGCGCCGCCGAGGAAGACATGGCGCTCCTGCCCCTGTCGGAGAATCTCCTGGCCCAGCTCACCGGCGTCGAAGCTGCCACCTCCGAGTACGCCCTCCAGCGTTTTGTGGAAGGGAAGATTCACGCCGTGCGCAAGGAGTGGTCCGAAGCGCTCGAAAGCTTTGGCGAAGCCGTCATCTACAGCGAGGTCAGCGACAGCTGGACCCCCGAACTGCTCTACGAAACCGGGCGCGCCTACCGCATGACCGACCGGCCGGAAGCGGCCCGCTCGGTCTTCGAGCAGAACATTCTCTTTTTCCGCGACAACCCCTGGGCCCAACTCAGTCAGCAGGAGGCCGACCAGCTTCCCGCGCCCGAGACCGAGGCGGTCTCGATGTTGTAAGTGCTTGCGCACGAAATTATCTTGAACGTTCGACGCATTCCCCAAAAGTCCCCTGCCATGTACCGCAATCGTTCCTTGTTCGCCCTGCTGGCCTGCGCCTGCGCCGCGCTGCTGCTCCTGCTCAGTGCGCCCCTGGCCCTGGCCCAGGACGGCGACTCCGAAGCCGCCGAAGAAACCGCCGCTGAATCCGCTCCTGCCGCCGGCAACGAAACGCTCTTTCAGCTGATCGCCCAAGGCGGCTGGCCGATGATCGTGCTGGGCATCTTTTTGACGGCCACCGTCGGCCTGACGATCTACAATTTTCTGAGCCTGCGCGAAAAGGCCTTTCTGGCTCCCAGCGCGGTCGACGAGCTGGAACCGCGACTGGCTTCGCTGGACCTGGACGGCGCACGCCAGCTGTGCGAAGACACGCCATCGCCGGTGACGAACATTTTGCTGGCCGGCCTGGACCGCGCGAGTGCCGAACACGTTGACACCGCCGCCATGGAAAAGGCCATGGAGGAGGCCTCCACCGACGAGTTGGCCGCGCCGTTTGGCATGGTCAGCTACCTCAGCGCGATCGCCGCGATGGCGCCGATGGTCGGGCTGCTGGGCACGGTGCTCGGTATGGTGCAGGCCTTCCAAAACATCGCCGCGCAGGGCTTCGGCAATCCGGGCCTGCTGGCCGGCGACATTCAGATGGCCCTCATCACGACGGCCGGTGGCCTCATCGTCGCCCTGCCCTCGATGCTGGCATACCTGTTTTTCAAGAATCGCTACACCAAGCTGGCCTCGGGCGTGAACCGCGTCGTTGGCGATCTGTACCACACCCTGCTTCAGGGAGCACGCGGCGAAATTCCGGCGGAGACCTACGCCGCCCCCGAGCCCACGCCCGAAGCACCAGCCACCTGAGCGAACCACACTGGACGCCTCCTTCTGGCATCGCCCAGCCTGACGCTTTTACCTGATGAAGATCGCTCTGCCCGAGACCGGGGACGACAAGTTCGACCTCACCTCAATGATCGATGTGGTCTTCATTTTGATCTTTTTCTTCATGTTGGTGGCGGCGGAGATCACCAACGTGGTTGAGATCGAGATGCCGGTGGCCGACAGGGCTGTCATCCCCGAAAACCTCGGCACGCGCCCGCACATTACGGTAGTGGGCGACACCTATCAGGAAGGGCCGCAGGCCATCGACCCCACCGCGCGTTATTACCTGGGGCTGAAACCGCACACGCTCGAAGAGCTGGTCACGCGAGTGGTTGAGGATCGCGCGGCCATCGCCGATTTTGTGGTCTACATCCGCGGCGACAGCGACGTGGCCCACCGGCACGTCCGCCGCTTGATGCAGGCCCTGGCCGAGCAGGGCGTCACCGAGGTGACCTTTGCCACGCTCCAGGTGCCCGATTGACCGCACACCGCCTCCCTTTTCTAAACCGCTTTTCCCCATGGCCCGCAGACGCATCAACGCTGGTGAAGACACCTACGACCTCACGCCGATGATCGACGTGACCTTCCTGATGCTGATCTACTTCATGGTCACCACCGACCCGAAGCAGGAAGCCGATCTGAAGATCGAGATCCCGGTGCCCACCGAGGTCACCCAGCCCGACCCGAACATCCCGGTCGAGATGGCGGTGAAAATTTTGCCCGATGGCACGGTGCTGTTGAACAACATGCCGATGGATTTCGTCAACAGCCGCAACATGCCGCAGCTGACCAACAACATGGCCGCACAGCTGCAACTGGCGCGCAACCGCAATGTGAAGGCCATCCTGACAGTGGTGGCCCACCCGGCCTCGCAGCATCGGCGCACCGTCGACGTACTCAACGCCGCCGCCCGCGCCGGCATCGAGTTTGTCACCTTCGCCCTGGGCGAGGACGGCTGACGCCGTTTACCTGATTTTAGCGCGCGCTCTTGTCGGCGTCGACGGGTCATGCTTGTTTGGCGTCGAATCGAATCCGTGAACCTCACCCACCTGCCATGATCGTCCAAAAATTGCTGCACACGCGCATGCGTGTGAACGACCTCGATGCCACCGTCGACTTTTACAAAACAATTCTCGGCCTGGAAGAAATACGCCGCTCTGAATCGCCGCGTGGTTCCAAGCTGGCCTTTCTCAAGACGCCCAACAGCGATGAGCTGATCGAGATCACCTACTTTCCCGGCACCGGCAGCGTCACTGTGCCCGAAGACCTCGTGCACCTGGCCTTCGAAGTCGAGAGCCTCGATGCGTTCGAAACGCACCTGAAGACGCACGGTATGACCTTTTCAGATGGACCGACCGAGTCGAGCAGCGGCGGAAAGTTCGCCTTCATCGATGCGCCCGAAGGCTACGAAATCGAGCTGATCGAATACAAAAAGTAGGGCCGACGTTTCCATTTGCGATGGCCGTTTGCGCGGTCAGTGTCGGCGCATGCGAATCACTGGAGGAGGCGCCAGCGGCATCCCGCTCAAGGTGCCCACGGGCAGCCATGTGCGCCCCGCCACCGACTTCATGCGCGAGGCGGTGTTCTCCTCGCTGGGCAAACTCGTCGAAGGTGCGACGGTGCTGGACTTGTTTGCGGGCATCGGTGGGTACGGGCTGGAGGCGCTCAGCCGCGGCGCACGCTTAGTCACCTTCGTCGAAAAAAATGTCACGGCGCTGCGCCTGCTCGAAACCAACATCGGCGCCACGCAGAAAGCCCTTGGACGCGAGGCCGAAGACCCGTCTACCCAGCTCGCGCGCAAAGATGTCTTTAAGTGGAAGGGCCCGTGGGGCAGCTTCAACCTCGTCTTCGCCGACCCGCCCTACCCGCTCTGGCTCGGCCAGCCAAAGGCCATTCTGGTGCGCGGCCAGGACTACTTGATTGAAGCCGACGCGAGCGCCCGTCTCGTCTGCGAGGCACCCGGGGGCTTCGATCTAATCGCGCCAAAGGGCCTGCGCATCGTGAAAAAAATTGAGCGCGGACCACAACAACCTGCGGTGACGATTTTCGCCCCGACGGCTGACTGATCAACCCTCATCACCAAGGACAACATCCGGATCGTACGCTGGGACCGCACCCGCCTGGGAGGCGACGAAGGCCGCCAATGCGTTGGCGCGTTGCAATGCACCTGCCCAGTCGATCGCGGAGCGAGCTGGAAAAGCCCCCATGAGCAACGCGGCCACAAAGGCGTCGCCCGCGCCAACCGTATCCGCGACATCGATACGCCTGCCCGGTACCCGGTAGAGCGCTCCATCCGCCAGGTGGATTGCCCCGCGTTCGCCCAGGGTCAGCGTGATGCGCGAAAGATTGAAGCGTTCCGCCAGCGCCTGCAGGACCTTTTCAATCGTATCCGGATAGTAACTACATCCGGAAAGAACCGCGAGTTCGGCATCGTTGAGCTTGAGCCAGGAAGCATGTTGGGCCAGTTCGCCAATCCGCGCGAGGTCATCGTACGGCGGGCGCAAATTGACATCGAAGACGGGCCATGCTGTCGGGTGCAGTCTATCGAGCAAGCGTTGCAGCAGGCGCAGATTCGTTTGCGAGCGTGCGGCCAGCGATCCGTAGACAAGCACCTGCCCGGGCTTGCCGACCGCGTCCAGCAGCGCTTCGCTGACAACGATGCGGTCCCAGGCCGCCGGCTCGACGATGTGGTAACTGGGTTGACCGCTTGCATCGAGGGTAACCTGAACCGTGCCGGTGGGCAGATCGCGGTGCTGCGCCACATGCGTGCTCGACAATCCATGCCGCTGCAGAGCCGCAAGCGCCTCTGCACCCAGCGGGTCGTAGCCCACCGCCGAGATCAAATGCGCCGAACCCCCGAGGCGCGCCAGATGCGCGGCAACGTTGAAGGGGGCGCCACCGATTCGCTGCCGATGGTCTGGGAAACAATCCCAGAGTACTTCGCCAAAACAATAGACCGAGCCTGAAGGTGAAGCTGCCGTATCCACTCAATCCTTACACTCCGCGTTCGAGATCGAGGATCGAAACCGGAGGGGCCGAAAGCCATACCAAAACGCAGCCCTGACCCGACGCGCCGATGCGATTTCATTTGCTCGTGGCAATGCTACCGCGTTCAATCCCGGCACCACGTTGCCATTACCCAACGCATAGAACGCGAAGAATCGATGCCGGCACCTGCCCTAACAAAAAAGCCGAAAACCAAACCTCAAACGCGCGCCAAAAAGACGAAGGCTGCACGTCCTTCAAGTGTGTTGCTCGTGGCCAACGGTGACCTGCGCCTGTCGGCGAATCAAAACTGCTGGCCCGCGCAATCGGCGATGGAAGCTGAACTCAAGAAGGCCGTGCGCGATTTGGGTCACTCGCTCAAGCGCGCCCACGCGTTCAAGCGCGCGGAGGGTCACGGCTTCATCGGCAGCCAGCGCGAAGGCATGGACATCTTCGGCAAAATCGACCGGGACGCCCCGCTGATCGTGGCCGAGAGCGTCTGGCAGTACAGCCATCATGTGCTGCACGGCTTGCTCGTTCACCGCGGCCCCATCCTGACGCTGGCCAACTGGTCGGGCACGTGGCCAGGGCTGGTCGGCATGCTCAATCTCAACGGCTCGCTGACCAAGGCAGGCGTGCCTTACTCGACGCTTTGGAGCGAGGATTTCAGTGCGCCCACATTTCGAAAAAAACTGGGTGAATGGCTGGAGACCGGCCGGGTACGTCACCCCATACGCCATGTGAAATCGCTTTCGCGGGCCCGCATTCCGGCGCGCGCGCAGAATGTCGCCAAGAAACTAGCTGCGGATTTGCATCGGCACCGCGCGATCCTGGGCGTGTTCGACGAGGGGTGCATGGGCATGTTCAACGCGATCATTCCCGACCATCTGCTGATGCCAACGGGGGTATTCAAGGAGCGCCTTTCCCAAAGTGCGCTGTACTATGAAATGACCCAGGTCACCAAAGCTGAGGCGCAGTCCGTTTACGACTGGCTTCAGCAAAAGGGGATGACCTTCCACTTTGGGCGCAACGGCAAGACCGACCTGACTCAGACCCAGGTGCTGGAGCAGTGCCGCATGTACATCGCCGCCTGCCGCATTGGCGATGCCTTTGGCTGCGACGCCATCGGCATCCAGTACCAGCAGGGACTGAAGGATTTGACGCCGGCCTCGGATCTGGTGGAAGGCCTGCTCAACAACAGCGACCGCCCACCCGTCCGCAACGCCGCCGGCAAGGTCATTCGAGCAGATCAGCCGTTCACGCATTTCAACGAGGTCGACGAGTGCGCCGGGCTCGATGGGATCCTCACCCAGCGGGTCCATGCGGCTTTGGGGCAGCCGGTGGAGAACACGCTGCACGATCTGCGGTGGGGCGATTTTGACGCCAGCGGCACGGTCGCGGACTACGTCTGGGTCTTCCTCATCAGCGGAGCCGCCCCGCCAGCGCACCACGTGGGCGGTTACCAGGGCACGCATGGCTACCGTCAGCCCGCGATGTATTTTCGCCTGGGCGGGTCGACCTGTGCGGGCGTGGCCAAGCCCGGCGAAATTGTCTGGAGCCGTATTTTTATCGAAGAGGGAAAACTTTGCATGGACCTGGGCCGAGCCAAGGCGATTGCCCTGCCGGAGGCTGAAACCCGGCGTCGTCTGGCCGCAACAACCTCGCAGTGGCCCATCATGCATGCGGTTACCTATGGGGTTTCTCGCGACCAGATGATGGCGCGGCACAAGGCCAATCACATTCAAGTCGCTTACGCCAGGAACGCGCGGGCAGCCGATCTTTGCCTCTACACCAAGGCACAGCTGGCCCGCGAACTTGGGCTGGAGGTCTGCCTCTGTGGCACTCGCGCCGACGGCAAACCTCTCTAGTCGGTGCTGCGAGCACCGGCGTGAAAATGCCATCGCCGCGGCGGCCGCAATCCGCGTAACTTCCCACCGATGACAGCACGCACCCTCCGCATTGTTGAAACCTGTCTGTACGCTACGGACCTGGAGGCGGCGGAGGCGTTTTACGTCGATGTGCTTGGGCTCGAGGTGGTGGCGCGCGACCCGGGGCGGCATGTTTTCTTTCGTTGCGGCGCATCCATGGTGCTGGTGTTCAATCCCACGGTATCCCAACAAGCCTCCAGCAACGATGACGCCATCGACGTACCCGAACACGGCAGTTTCGGCCCCGGTCATGTCGCCTTTGCGCTGGACATGGCCGAAGCCAACGCCTGGCGCGCCCAACTCGCCGCGCACGCAGTGGCCATCGAGCGCGAGTTCGAGTGGCCCAACGGCAGCGGCTACTCGATTTACTTCCGCGACCCGGCAGACAACTCGCTGGAACTGGTCACGCCGCGGTTGTGGGGGCTGCGCTGAGCAACGCGTTCAGGCTGGCCTTTTGCGCTGGAGCGTGTACGCCCTCCAAGGATGCAGGACGCACCTTACCTCGTCTGTCGCGGTCAGGGGCAACCAGCGGAAGGTCCCGCCTGGTGGGCTTCGCGCAAATTGCTGGTCTGGGTCGATATCAGCCACGGCCTGGTCAATCTCTTTGACCCGGCCACCAGCGAAAATCGCGAGATCACCCTGCCCTGCCCGGTCGGGACCGCGGTCGCCACAACCAAGGACGATCTGATCTGCGCCACGCGCGAGGGCTACTTGCGGCTCAACGTCGACTCCGGCGAAATCACCCCGCTGACTGATCCCGAGGCAGACCTTTCCGAAAACCGATTCAACGACGGCAAGGCCGGGCCCGACGGGCGACTCTACGCCGGTACGATGGGTAAAAAAGGTACGGGCGCTTTTTACGTTATGGAACGCGACGCGCAAACCGTGCGCAAACTGTTTGACGGCGTGACCTGCTCCAACGGCCTGGCCTGGAGCGCCGACCACACCCAGTTTTTTTACATCGATACGCCGACGGGCCTGGTGGAGCGCTTCGACTTCGACAAAGAGGCGGGCACGCTGAGCAACCGGCGGCCCTGTATCGAAATTCCGAAAGATCAGGGACACCCCGATGGCATGTGCATCGACGATGAGGGGATGCTGTGGGTCGCCCTGTGGGATGGTTGGGGCGTACGGCGCTATCATCCGGAAACTGCCGAGGAACTCGCCTTCATCGAACTACCCGTACGCAACGTGACCTGTCCGGCCTTTGGCGGCGAGCAGCTGGACACCCTGTACATCACCAACGCGCTGGCACCGGAGAAAGACCGCGACGCCCAGCCGGACTCCGGGGGCGTCTTCGCTGTCAAACCGGGCGTGACCGGGCCCGCGCCGTTTCTGTTCGACGGCTGAAGCACGCCGGCCTTCGTCTGCCGCAGCTCCTCTGGCACCGTGACCCACAAGCAACGACTGGACCTGATCGAGCGCCATATTCGCGAGCACAAGTACGCGGATTTGCACACGCTTGCCGGGACGTTCGACATCAGCCTGTCGACCGTGCGCCGGGCGCTCAACGAGCTGGAGAGCAAAGGCATTTTGCGGCGACACCACGGCGGAGCCAGTCTCGTGGAAGAGGATAACGGTGCCGGTGGCTACGACTTCATCACCCAGGACGCGCGCGAATCCGCGGAAAAAAACGCTATCGCACGGCACCTTTCCAGCCAGATCGAGAACGGCATGACCGTCCTGCTCGATGGTGGTACAACCTGCTATGCCGTCGCACGACATCTGACGGAGAAACGCCTGATCATCATCACCAACTCCTTGCCTATCGCCGCGCTTTTTTCCGAAATCGGTTCCTCGGAGACCATCGTCACTGGAGGCACGGTTTACCACCGGCTCGGTATTCTTTACGGTCCCACCTGCGAGATGTCGCTCAGCCAGGTACACGCCGACGTCGCCATCCTGGGCGCGGCCGGGGTGACCGCCGAGGGGATTTGGAACAACAACGCATTCATCATTTCGTTCCAGCGCCTGATGCGCAAAGCCGCCGACCGCGCGGTCTACGTCTTCGACCACACCAAGTGGGACCGCCGTGCCCTTGGGCTTTCCTGCCCGTTGGACCCGTCCTTCGCCGCGGTGACCGATCGCGAGCCGCCCCAGGCGCTCTCGGAGGCCTTCAAAAAAGCCGGGACGCGGCTGGAAATTGCCCCCGCCCCAACCACCGCAAAAGGCTGAGCCCCTGGCGATCGACGGCTGCAAGCATCACGCGAACCGCCGGATGTGGGAAGCAGGCCCGTTGCGGGGTTTGCCTCACTGGCTGATGCTGGGAGCGGTCAAAGTGGAGACATGTACAACTACATCCACACGAGACACTTCCGTAACAGTTCGACACAATCGTGGGCTCTTTGCGCCGTTTTTGAAGTAGGGGTTTCAAATGTTACATTTTGGTAATCAAGACGCATTGAAATCGACTTCCCAGGAAAATGAGTGAGAATCGCAAACAGTCGAGGGCATCAACTTTACGCTTTCTGGCGGTCTGCCAGATATTGGGGTAACTATAAGAAGCCGTCCTTCTTTTTGGGGTGAGAAGGGCGGCTTTTTATGTGCGATTAAGATACGTCCTTGGCGGTGGCACCCGCATCCTCCGGCGGCGTGGCGGCCTCGCTTGCTGGTTCGGGTGATTCCGCCGTTGCTTCGGGTTCGGGCGCTGTCGGTGTTTCGGCGGCTTGTTCCACGACGCTTTGGTTCTCCACCTCCGCAGCCACCTTGTCCGCCAACGTATCCGGATCGACCACAGGCTCCGCCTCGTCTGAAGCCTCAGCAGCGGGTGCCTGCGGCGCGGATTGCTCTGCCGCCTCGACATCGGCTTCGCTCTGGCCGGGCTCCGCTTCAGACGTTTCCACCGCCGACGCCTCCGCTGTATCGGCAGGCGCATCCGCATCCTCGCCACTCGATTCGGGGGACGCCACCTCCGCCGCAGGAGACACCGCCTCCATTGCGAGGGATTCGATGCGCTGCCCGCTAGCGTCGACCTCGTAAATGCCCATGCGCTTCATGAGGGCGTCCAACTCCTCCTGGCTGCCCTCTTCGATTCCCTCGCCTACGATTCCGGTATCCACCGCGGGTTTGGGCTCGTCGACCGGATCGACCCCGAGACCCTCAAACATGCCGCTGAGCGCTTCCTGATCGAGCGTTTCGTCGGCACCCCCGGGCGAAGGCGACCGGGCAGACCCGCGCTTGGGCTTGCCCCAATCGCGCGGTAAGAGCTCGGCCACGCGTTCGTCGGAAAGATCGAGGTCCAACGCAAGCAGACCGGCCGCCGCGCGGGCCACGTCAACAGCCGCCTGATTGAGATGCCTGGGGTGATCGACCACGAGCAAGAGCGTGCGGGTGCGGTCCGTGCGCAGCAGGCTCAGCTGACAGCGGAAGGCGCTGCCGCGAACATTTTGGCGCACGCGGGTGACCTTCACGCGGGCGAGCGATTCGACAGGTTCGCCGTCATGGCCCGCTTGCGGGTCGACCAGTTGAAGCCACAGGCTTGCGCTGCTGTGACGAAAATCGATGGAGCGGCTGGTGCGCACCTGCGCGGGGGCAGGCACATCGGCGACCGCGTCGCCTGGAGCTGTCTCGTCAGCGGCCAGTAACTGTCGGACCCAATCCGTGCTCAGCCCCGGCTGCAGCAAACACTCGGTGCGCTGCAGCAAGCTGAAGGCAGTCAGGCGATAATCGGTACGGTCGACCGTATCGCGGAGGTTGTACAACCCTGAGCGCAGGCTGGGCATCGACGCAGGCAATCCAAAAGGTGAACGGCTTCAGCACTCAGCGCCCGCCGGCGTAGGCATGCCGGACGGTGGAACGCGGCACCCCGGCGGAGGCGGATCGACTGGCCGTTGGCAACGAGCACAACAGCAGCTGGCGCTCGTTCTCGCGGTCGAGGTGGAAGATCTTCATCAGCTTGCGCTGGACTAGGCGCAGGGCTTCGCGCTCTTCGGGCGAGCGGGCCTTGTTGCCCAGCGCGTTCAGGCTGCGCAACTGACGCAAGGAATCCTCGAGCACGCCCAGGAGCTTTTCCTTGCGCTCGAGCAGGCGGCTGTCGGGTAGCTTCCGGTCGCGGCGCAGCAGGGTGTTCTCGGTCTGCAACAGGCGGTAAACCTCGTCACAAAGCGAGAGATGGTGGCGGAGGGCCGTTTCGGTCGTGGCAACGTTGTTGGCAAGCATGGCAAAAGCGTGGTGGCGCGTTGATTCAGTAGGCCCCAGGGGTGGAACCGGCGACGGCTTCTTCGGCGTCCTTCTTCAGTTCGACCTCGTTATCTTTGAGTTCGTTGAGCTGGCGGCGGGTGTGGTCGGCCCACTTCACGTGCTGCAAGCGCCAGCCAGCCATGTCGCGCAGGGCCACGAGGGTCTCGTTGGGCACATAACCTTCGGCCACGTCCATCCCGTCGGTGGAGAGCATGCCGTAGGCTTCCTCGGCCTTGGGGTACATGCCCAGTCGCTCAAAACACAGGCCGATCTGGTAAACCACCGGCCACTGCCACTCGGGGTCCTTGCTCAGCGGTGCCATGGCCTGATAGATTTTCAGCGCGCTGTAAAAATCGCCTTTCTCGTAATACTCGTTGGCCATCTGGTTGGCGGCTTTCTTCTGCCAGTACATCCAGATGCGCTGGTCGCTGGCGTCGGCCACATCACGGTGACGCAGCAGCCGCATGACCTGGTCCATCGCCTTCTCGGGCTGGTTGGTACTGCGGTAAGCCTTGGCCAGCAAGTAGTGGCTTTCGGGCGCGAGGTGGCTTTCGGGATAGTCCGCCAGAAACGCCTCCAGGCCGAGGATCACCCCGGGGTAATCGTGGCGCAGGTGATTGATGTAGGCATCCTTGAAGGCGACTCGCTCACGCTCGCCGTCGTCCAAGTCCAGGCGCATGACCCGCGCGTAAAACTTGGCTGCTTCGTCGTACTGGCCGTTGATAAAGTAGGTCTCGGCAATCTCGAGCTGCGCCTGCTGAGACAACTCACGGTACAGCGGAATGCTCTCCTCGGGAATGCTCAGCGATACGTTCAGCACGTTGTAAAAACGGGCGATGGCGGTCCGGGTCGCGCCCATTTCGCGGTAGAGGTGACCCAGGCGCAGGTAGACTTGCGGCAGGCGCGGGTCCGTCGGGTACATCTCCGAAAACTTCTCGTAAACGGCGGCCATCTTGCCGTGCTGCCCCCACATTTCGTACATGTAGGCCACTTCGAGCATGAGGCTTTTATGCAGATCCTGCGAAACGTGCAGCACGAGCGTCTGCTGGTAAAAACGTTCGGCCTGCTTGAAATTACGTTGCTTGAGCGCGACGCGAGCCTGGCGCAAGTTGGTGCGTACCTGGTCGCGCTCATTATCGCCGATCAATGGGTCGGCCTCGGCCACCCCCTGCAGGCTGGGTACCAACAGCGCCGAGGCGGCCGTCTCACTGGTCGGGGCTGCCAACGCCGCCTCCATCGAATCGGGCGTGGCGTCGGGTTTCGCTTCAAGGGTCAACGGGATGATGTTGCTGCGCAGGTCGGCCGTGGTGGGCACCTGCATCACATCCTGGTGCGGATTTTCGCTCCCGGCATGCCGAATCTGCGTCTCGGTGGCCTGCAGCGGCAGAACCGCAAAAAGCCACACGACGACCCAGGTCCAAGCGCCGGAGGGAGTGAACTCAGTTGCGCTCATAGGTGGCCGTGCTGGGTTCGGCGGGGGAACCCGCGCCGTCGACGGACGCCTCCTGCCCCATCGGGACCGAGAAGGGCACCTTGGTCGCCTCCGCGCTGCCATCGGGCAGGTCTACCTGGCGCTCAAACAGGAGCAGGAACTCCTCGGGATCGACGAAACCGTAGTTGCCCCGGTAGGGCTGGTAAGTCTCGGGTTCCTCCAGTTCAATCGTCGGCCCGACTGAAACGCGGAAGGTGCCCGGCTCGATGCCCGTGGCAGGCTCGGGACCAGTAAAGGGATTCAGGGCCGTGGTGGCGTCACCGGACACCTCCACCACGGGTGCCGCGACAAAGCCGCCGCCTGGGAACGGCGCAACCGGTTGGGGCGTTGCCGGCTCAGCAGAAAAAGGCGTGTTCGACGAAGAAGTCCGCGGCAAGGTGGATACACCGTTGGCCGCCTGCGCCCCCTCGGGTGCGTCTACGCGAAAGCGCAACGTCTTCACCCCGGCCTCCACCAGATAACCAGGAGACGCGTCGACCGGGTTGAGCACATCGCGGTACCAGTAGGCGTTGGAGAGGCGCTCGAAACCAAAGAAGATCATCGCCTTCTCCTGGCGCGTGCGCAGGCCGTTGAAATCGCGCAGTGCCGGCGAAGGGCCGGCCCACACTGCATCGGCGCCCCCCGTCAGGATCAGCCACAGGACGAGCGAGCGAGAAAAAGAGAGTTTCGGCAAACGGCGCACGGCGGAATCAGCGTTGAATCGGGCGTCGCTCACGAAAGCTGAGGCGCCAACATGGATAGTCGTCCACCCACGGACGGATCTTTACGGGCATCAGCTGAAGAAACCCACTCAGCCAGGGGACGGAGAATTGCCGAGTGGCGGCCGTGCAGCCTGGGTTCACGCCCACGACGGCGGCGCACCCCGGGCCAGGCGATAGACCGCTTCATAATCGGTCTGGGTGTGCACATCGATGGCACCGGCGCGCTCATCTTCAAAACGATGGGCGCTGATCTCCCAGGGATCCCCGTAGTCACGCAGGCGATCGGCGGTTTGCGCCCACACGGCCACCGGCTCAGAGAGCGACTCACCGTGCAAGGCAGCCAGTTCCACCGCCCGGTCGATCACCGCAATCTCGCACAGCGGAAAATTCACGTTGAGATTGACGTGAATGTCGCAGGGATAATGCGCCACGATGTGCTGGAACACCGGCACTGAGGGCACATCATCGTCGGCCAGCGCATCGGGTCGGCGCAGGACCCGCGCACCAAAATCCCGCGCCACCTGCGCGACCAGTTCACTCTCGGTCGAGACGACTACCTCGTCGACTGATTCGGCTTCCACGAGCTTGCGCACGCCCAGGCCCAGCATGGGCACGCCGTTGAAGGGCAGCAGATTTTTGTAAGGCAGTCGCTTGCTGCCCAGCCGGGCGATGACCGATCCGATGACTTTCATGGTATATCATCCTGAGGATCGGTCAGGGCTCGAGGCAGTATAGAGGCCGACGATGCTTGATCAGATTTTTTTAACAATCTGTAAAAATACGTGCCTAGGCAATTTTTGCTTCACTCGAAGACTTGTTTGAATCATCAGACACACGATTGACGGAGGGAAGATTTTGCCGCTCGGGGATTTGGGGGCGGTCGGATTTCTTTTTTACAGGTTTCTGACAGTTTACGGCGTCACGCGGCTCCACCCGGCCGCAGGCCACCGACAACACCGAACTTCGATGGCGATAGACAAGGTAATCGTGCTGGATGACGAGATGATCATCCGCCGCACTCTGGAAGAACAGCTGCGCCGTCGCCGATACTCGGTGGCCACAGCCTCGTGCATCGAGGAGGTGAATCAGATTTTGGAGAAGGACCACTTCGACCTGATTCTGGCCGACGCGCGCCTGCCCGACGGCAGCGGGACCGAGCTGCTGGAGCGCTTCGAAGGGCAGGCCGACAGCCCGATGGTCGTCATCATCACCGGGTTTGGCTCCATCGAATCCGCCGTGGAGTGCATGAAGCGCGGGGCCTTCGATTACCTGATCAAACCGTTTTCCTCCGACCAGATCGACGTCCTGTTGAAAAAGGCCGAGTCGTACTCGCAGATGGTCAAGGTCAATCGCTACTACGCTCAACAGGCCCACGGGGAAGGCGAGGAAGGCAGCTCGGCCATCATCGGACGCAGCGCGCAAATGGAGAAACTGCGCCGCCTGCTCAAGCGCGTGGCCAACACCGAGGCGACCGTTCTCGTGACCGGTGAGAACGGCACGGGCAAGGAATTGGTCGCGCAGGAATTGCAGCGGCTCAGCCCGCTCTCCAACGAACCGTTCATCAAGGTCAATTGCGCGGCCATCTCCGAATCGCTGATTGAGAGCGAGTTCTTCGGACACGAGAAGGGTGCCTTCACCGGAGCAACCCAGCGCCGCGAGGGCCGCTTCGAATTGGCCAACAACGGCACCATCCTCCTGGACGAAATTGGCGAGATTCCCCCGCGCCTGCAGGCCAAGCTCCTGCGCGTGTTGCAGGAGCAGGAGTTTGAGCGCGTGGGCGGCAACCGCACCATCAAGGTCAATGTGCGCGTCATCGCCACGACGAACCGGGACTTGCTCAAGGAGGTTCAGGCCGGGCACTTTCGCGAAGACCTGTACTACCGCCTCAACGTCTTTCCGGTCCACGTGCCGGCGCTGCGTGACCGGCGCGAAGACATTCTGCTGCTCGCCCAGTCCTTTTTGAAACGCTGCGCGCGCAAGCACGGGGTGCAGGTTTCCAGCTTTGCCAGCGAGGCGGCCCAGCGCCTGCAAAGCCACCTGTGGCCGGGCAACGTCCGCGAGCTGCAGAACACCATCGAGCGCGCCGTCATCCTGGCCGAGGATCGTCAACCGCTGGCGGCGGACTATCTCGGGCTCATCCCGGTGCCCTCCTCCAGCCTCATCCTGCGCGAGCCTCTGCCCGACGGCGGCGGCAACGGCACCTACAGCTACGGGCAGCCCCGCGCCTCCACGGTGCTCAGCAATGGGTTACCGGCACCGAGTAAGCCGGTGATTGTCGGGGATGTGCCGCCCATGCCCGACTTTCGCGCTAACGGCGACACCTCCTCCTCGGTCAACCCGGACGGCGCCGAAGACGCGGACAACGGTGACGCCGACGGCGAAGTGCCCTCGCTGGAGGAACTCGAGATGGACCACATCCTCAAGGTGCTCGAATTGACCGACGGCAATCGCACGCAAGCAGCCAAGCGCCTGGGCATCAGCATCCGCACGCTGCGCAACAAACTGCAGCAGTACCGCGAAAAGGGCGTTACGGTTCACTAATCCCCGCGCGCAGGCTCTGCCCGCTTCCCGGCGCGATGTTTTACGGGCAGGGCAGGTCACCGGCTGGAACGAACGCAGCGTCGCATAGCTTTGCGCAGCGACTCGATTCGGTGAAAAGCCTGCGAAAATGCTTCAGCCCAGTGGCGAAGTGTCGATTGGCAATCTGTTCGTCAGGGATCCGGTCCTGAGCCCAACGCTTCCGAACCGACCTGGCCGTCACGTTCCAATCATGCCCGAAAGTTACACGCTCACCGACTCCGAAGTTCAGGAACTCGTTCAGGAAGCCGTCGAGAAGTTCTTTGCGACGATGCTGGAGGACGCGGTTTCGCTGAAGGAGGTACTCGACTGCACGCACGAAGATCCCCAGCAGCAGATTCCCCCCGCCATCGAAACCGAGCACTCGATCATTGCGTCGGCGGTAGGGTATCTGGGCGATGTCAGCGGCATCATTTATCTGTACTTTGAGGAACCCCTGGCCAAGCGCCTGACCAGCCAACTGCTGGGCATGGACCCCGCCGACGTTGAAGCCGAAGGGCACGAAGTGGTCAACGACGCCCTGGGCGAGGTCAGCAACATGGTGGTGGGCACCTTCAAGAACAACCTCTGCGATCGCGGAATGAACTGCCGTCTGACCATTCCCTCCATCTTGCGCGGCAAGCACTTCGCGATCGAGGCCACCTCGGATATAACCCGCAAAATTTACCGCTTTGAGACCGCCGGCTCCACCTTTGCCGCCGACCTGCTGATGAAACTGGGCGATGGCTGAATCGCTGCTCGCGCCCGTAACGCTCACTCGACTTTCCAAGTAACGCCATGCGCCTGAAAATCCTCACCACCGACGATTCCAAAGCCGTCCGGATCATCATCAAGAAGTGCTTCTCGAGCTACGACGTGGACATCTTCGAGGCCTCCAACGGGGTCGAAGGCTTGGCCGTCGCCAGCAAGGAATCGCCCGACATCATCCTGCTGGATGTGACTATGCCGGTGATGGACGGCGTAGAAATGCTGACCAAACTCAAGAGCGATCCGCAGCTCAAGGGCATCCCGGTCATCATGCTCACGGCGGAAGCCGGTCGGGAAAACGTGCTGAAGATCGCCAAAATCGGCATCCGCGACTACATCGTCAAGCCGTTCAAAGAGGACGTGCTGGTCGAGAAGGTTGGCCGCGTGGTCGACCTGCGCCCCGTCGGCGAACAAAACACCAAGCGCAAAGGCATCACCGACGCCTGCAAGATTGTGGTCGTCGAAGACAAGGCGACGATCATCGACCAGATTCGCGAAGGGCTCAAACACACGCCCTGGGAGATTCACGGCACCTCGTCCACCGGCGAGACCATCGACTTTTGCCAAAAGGAGGTGCCCGACATCGTCCTGATCAGCCTTTCGCTGCCGGATGACGGCGCGCCGACGCTTTTCCGCTTGCTGCGTTCGAACATGAAGACCAAGTACCTGCCGGTCTTCGGGCTGGCCGTCAAAACCGCCATGGACGAGCAGCAGCAGGCGCAGCAATTGGGCTTCAACTCGGTCATCACCAAGCCGATCGACTTCGGCGACATGGAGTCCAAGATCGCCAAGGCGATGAACCTGGATACCTCCGAGCGGTACTTCAATTTCGAGGAAGACTTCCTGCTCATCCGTCTGCCCGAGCGCTGCAACAGCTCCACGGTCAACGAGATCAGCGCGTACGTGAAACCGAAGGTCTCCGAAGCCGTCGACAGCGGCTACTACAAGGTGATCTTCGACGTCAGCGCAGTGCGCAACGTGGACATGAACGTGATCAAGCTGCTCATCAGCGCCATGCAGGCCTGCCGCGACCTCACCCTCACCCACACCATCGTGGGCGGCGCCGAGTTTGCCAGCGAGGCCAAGGGCTTTGAGGAGTGCAAAGACTGGGTCATTCACAACTCCGTCCAGGATGCCAAGTCCGCCGGCGTCGCGCCCTGAGACTCCCGAGAGAATTTTCTAGACAGACCCGTGGCGCATCCAGCGTCGCGGGTTTTTTACGCACCTTTGAAAGGTGTCCCAAACCCTGGGATGGCACTTAGGCCGCTCCCAAATCATCCGATGAGGCTACATGGCCCGCGGCACGCCGGCCCAAGAAGTCTATCGCCCGCTACTGCCATGTTTGACGGCAAATCCATTCTAGTCACCGGGGGCACCGGCTCGTTCGGACGCCAGTTTGTCCAACAGGTACTCGTCCACCACCAACCCAGCCGCCTGATCGTCTATTCGCGCGACGAATTCAAGCAGGCCGAGATGCAGGCCGATCCGGCTTTTCAGGATGCCAGTCTGCGCTTTTTTCTGGGAGATGTGCGCGACCGCGAGCGGCTCAACCGCGCCATGCAGGGGGTGGACATCGTGGTGCATGCCGCCGCGCTCAAGCAGGTGCCCGCCGCCGAGTACAACCCGCACGAATTCATCAAGACCAACATCAACGGAGCCATCAACGTGGTCGAGTGCGCCCTGGACAACCACGTGGACCGGGTGCTGGCCCTGAGCACGGACAAGGCGGTTAACCCGATCAACCTCTACGGGGCGACCAAGCTGTGCTCGGATAAAATTTTCATCGCCGCCAACAGCTACCGCGGGCGCAAGGGCACGAAACTCTCGGTCGTTCGCTACGGCAACGTGCTCGGCAGCCGCGGCTCGGTCATCCCGCGCTTCCTGGCCCAGCGCGCCAGCGGCATCATCACCGTAACCGACCCGGACATGACGCGCTTCTTTCTGCCGGTCGAGCGCGGTGCCGAGTTCGTCTTGCAGGCCCTGCGCAGCATGAAAGGCGGCGAGCTCTACGTGCCCAAAATCGCCAGCTGCCGTCTGGGGGATCTCGTCGAAGCGGTCGCCCCCGACTGCACGGTGAAAATCGTTGGCCTGCGCCCCGGCGAGAAGATGCACGAGGTGCTCATCCCGCAGGATGAAGCCCGGCTGACGCGCGAGTATCCCGACCACTTTGTCGTGCAGCCGCTGCTGCCTTTCTGGGACCACGTGAAGCTCAACGGTATCAGCCGCCCGGTCGACGCCACCTTCTGTTATTCCAGTGACACCAACGACGATTGGTTCGACCTGCCGGAGCTGCGCCGCATCTGCCGCCGGGTCGAGGCCGAGCTGAACCGTAGTCAGGGCACCGTGCCCTGCGCGGAGGGTTCGCGCCCGGTTGGCCGGCTCACCCAGTCCGGCATTCCCAACCTCGTCTCCTAGCCAAACACGTCCCATGATCTGCCCGGCAACCCCCACCATCGCCGGTCGTCCCGTCCACGCGGGCCAGCCGCCCTACATCGTCGCTGAACTTTCGGCCAACCACAACGGCTCACTGGAGCAGGCAAAAACTCTGGTGGCCGCCGCCGCGGCAACCGGTGCCGACGCGGTCAAGGTCCAGACCTACACCGCCGACAGCCTGACCCTCCCGCTGGACCAGCCGCCGTTTCGCATCGAGCACGGTCCCTGGGCTGGCCAAAGGTTTCATCAGCTCTACACCCAGGCCGCGTTGCCCCTAGAGTGGACCGGACCCTTGGCCGACTGCGCCCGCGACCATGAGCTGACTTTTTTCAGCACGCCCTTTGACCAAGTCGGCGTGGACTTCCTGGAGCGCACGATCGACCCGCCCGCGTACAAGGTGGCCTCCTACGAAATTGCGCACCGGCCGCTGCTGGAGCGCATCGCCGCCACCGGCAAACCCGTCATCCTTTCAACGGGTATGGCCACAGAGTCCGAAATCGCGCGCGCGGTCGGCCTCTTTCGCGACTGCGGGAATCCCCTGATTTTGCTCAAGTGCGTCAGTGCCTACCCCGCCCGCGTCGACACCTTCAATCTGCGTTCGCTCGCCACGCTGGCGGAACAATTCAACGTGCCCGTTGGCTTGTCTGACCACACCTGCAGCGACGCAATTGCGCTCGGGGCCATCGCTCTGGGCGCCTGCCTGATCGAGAAACACCTCTGCCTCTCACGCAGCGACGCCGGGGTGGATAGCCACTTCTCCATCGAGCCCAACGACTTCGCCCAACTCGTGCGCAAAGTGCGGGAACTGCATGCCGGCCTGGGCTCCGGCCACCTCGATGCAAACGCGGCCGATCAGGGCGAACGCCGCCACCGTCGTTCCATTTTTGTCAACCAGCGCGTGCAGGCCGGCGACACCCTTGACGAACGCAACCTCCAGATTGTTCGGCCCGGCAATGGACTAGACCCCTGGCGTTGGGATGAAGTTTGCGGCGCCACCGCCACCCGCGATCTCCTCGCCGGACACCCGCTCAAAGAGGGGGATTGGGCGGACCAGGGCGCACCCATTGCTGTACGTAGCGCACCAGACGCATGGGCTTCTGCGAGGCCGGAACGTCCGGCCTATCCGCTTCCGGAAAGAGCGTCTCCAAAAGCCAGCGCTCAACCGATCTGACCCCAAGCGTATCACCCAACCTGGAGGCACCACCCAGGCGGCAGTTGACTTCAATAAAGTGGACCTGCCCGCCGCTGTCGACGATTCCCTGGGTCACACTGTGGTGGGTGATACCAAAGGCTTTGAGCAAAGCGATCACCTGCGCCTCGATCGCCGGATCGGCAAATGAGGTCGTGATGTGGGACTCCCCATTGACCACTTTGTCGCGCCAGCGCAGAACCGTCGCCACGTGCTCCCCCCCGGGCCGCACATAGCTGTCTGCAGAAAATTCACGCCCGGCGACGTACGGCTGAAACACCGGTTCTTCCAATGTTTCAGCCCAGCCAGAGGCTTCGCGATACGAGAGATTCAACCCAATTTTGCGCGACCCGGCCCCCCGGCGTTCCTTCACCACGTAGCGCTTCGTGTCCAATGTCTCTTTCTGGGACACTGTCTTAATGACCGACAATCCGTGCTGGTCAGCGAATTGAGCGAAGGCTCGTTTGTCCAGGCAGCGTTCAATGACCTTCGCCGCTGTCACGAAAAAATGGATACCGTCTGGCTTCGTCTCCGCGAGTTCAGCCATAAAAGCCAATTCCCCATCGCGCGAGGGCACCACGTGCGTGATTCCTTCACCTCGGCAGAAGTCGATGAACGCATCCGGACCCAGTTCATCAAACGAGGCCAACGGTACAAACTCGAGTCCGCGTCCAGTGCGATAGCTGGGTAGGCGCGCCAATTCCGCGGTAATACACTCCGGATCGGCGTCCACGCAAAGCAGGTGGGGAGGCAGGCCGACTCGCTGCAGGCTGCCGCTCAAGATCTCGATCAGCGGTTGCTTGGCTCCACAGCTGGTGAGGAGGATTCGACACGCAGGGATTGCTGAAAGCGTTGGCGTCGACACGTCGGCAGGCATTGCCAGTCGCTCACGCTCAAACTCAAAGACCTTTGCCAGGCCCGCATCGATCGGCCGCGGACGAAACCCAGGCAGCGCGGCAAAGGTCTTCGTCATGTCCACCTGCGAAGCTTCATAGCGAAAGCCCTCGGGTGGAGCCTGTTCGTTCACGACCAATCCGGGCAGCGCCCCACTGATGCAGTCGAGCGCATCGCTCACCCGTCGACTTTTCCCACTGCCCAAATTGAAGGCGCCTTTCGCCTCCGCATGTGCGGCGAGTCGCAAAAGGCCTTCAGCCACATCGTCCGCATAAATGTAGTCGAAAAAGCTTTCCAGCCCGTAGGCGGTGATCGCCTCGTCATTTAGGCCCGCGCGTATCCACCGGCTCAATACATCTTTTGAGCCGCGTCCATAGACCCGGCAAATCCGCGCACTGGTCCAGCGGACCTCTGGGCGGTGCTGCTGCAGGTGGGTGAGCTCGGTTTCGTGCAAGAGCTTGGCAGCACCGGTCAGGTTGCGCGGGCGCAGCGGCGCGTCTTCAGCGAGCCTCACCGGTTTGTCCGGCGGCGTATCGAACAGGTACTGCGTCTGGTCATAGCAGAGGTAACTCGACGCGTAAACGTAGGCTTTCAGGTCAGCCTCGTCGTGCAGTTGAGACAGCAGCGAGTAGCTCCCTTCGACGTTGCTCAGGTAATTCTCGTGGAGGTAGTCCGCCGTTTCCTCGGTGCGCTGAAAGGCTGCCGCCAAATGAAAAACGTAGTTCGGTCCATCGGCTCCGCCTTGCCAGTGTATCTCCACGCCGCTGATGTCGCTCAGCAGGGTTTGAAAGTAGCTCAGATTCGCACGATGGCCGACCCACTGAGGCGGCCTGTCGGCCTTATCGATCACCGTCACCCGTGCGCCCGCCTCGAGCAGCCGTTCGACCAGAACGCGCCCAATAACACCGGCGCCGCCAGTCACCAGGCAATGCTCGCCGGCGAAGGTTTGTATCCACTCGTTGGAGACGTCCGCGCCCTCAGGTCCGTCCTTGGACATACTCCTCCTTGAGCCGCGCATGCAGAAGCGAGTCAACCCAATCCCGGCCGATGCGCTGGTGTGCCCGCAGCCGTCCCTCCAGCCGGAAACCGGCTTCCTCCAGCAGGCCCATGTGCAACGGGCGGCAATCGTAGGTTTCCGTAGACAGCCTGTGCAGGCCCACGCCCTCGAAGCAAACCGCCTGGATCAACTTCAGAAAGGCCAGCATCTCGGTGCGATAAACCGGCCCGTTGCGCGCGCGCTCGGTGGCCAGCAAAAACGAAAGTTCGGCGCGTTGCGATTGCCAGTCGATGCGCGTCAGCCCGCCGTAGCCGATGCAGTCCTCGTTCAGCAAAAACGAGAAGAGCATCTGCGGGGGCTTGAGCACGCCAAAGGTCGGGCGCACCGCGTCGCGGTAGTACACGCGCTGCTGCCCTTCGCTTAGGTGGTGGTCCTGGCGCAGAATGTCGCGTTGTGCATTGCGCCACTGCCGGATCGACTCCATGTCCTCCTCGCGCAGCGGCACCAGGCGATACGAACCCGCAGCAAACGTCCGCCCCTCAATCGCGGGGTAGCTCGGTTCGTGGGATGTTTCGAGCAATTCGGTCATCGCGCGTGAGCCGGCTGAGCCAGAGCGTCTTCGCAAAAAAGCTTCAATCGGTCGATGACCCAGTCCTGCTCGTCGTCGGTCAGACCGGGAAAGAGCGGCAGGCTCAGACAGGCCGCTCCGTAGGCTTCGGCCTCCGGCAGCGTCTGCGCGCCATAGCGTTCGGCGTAGTAGCGCATGCGGTGCAGCGGACGGTAATGCACCTGCGTGCCGATGCCGTTGTCGTGCAGCCACGAGACGGCGGCATCGCGCAGGCTTTCGCCCCGAAAGTGCAGCGCGTACAGGTGCCAGGCGTGGCCTTCGCTCAACGCGGGCCGGGCAAAGACTTCGCCGAGAGAGGCGTCGTTCAGCGCAGCATCGTAGCGACGCGCCAGGCGTTCGCGCTCGCGCAACAGCTGGGGCAGTCGCTGCAACTGCGACAAACCCAGCGCGGCCTGCATCTCCGTCAGCCGGTAATTGTGGCCGAGGTCGACCTGCTCGTAAAACCACAAAGGCGTGGCCGTACCATTGGATTTGGGTCGAACGATACCGTGGCTGCGCAGGCAACGCACGCGCTCGGCCAACGCGGCATCGTTGGTCAGCACTGCACCCCCTTCACCAGCGCAGATGTGCTTGGCTGGATGAAAGCTCAAAATTGCCGCCATAGTGTGCGCGCAACTGCCGCTGGCAAGCGTCCGCCGCCCGCCCACGTAGGTGCCGCCCAGACTGTGGGCCGCATCCTCGATGACATCCGCATTCTCGGCTTCCGCCAATTCGGCAATCCCCGCCAAATCCGGCACCCGGCCATTGAGCGAAACCGGCAAAAAGAGCGGACGGCGTCCGGCATTGCCTCGCTGGCGCGCCAGGTGCAGGGCTGCCTCCAGGTGTTCGGGCGTGCTGTGTCCCGTCAACGGTTCGACCTCGGCAAACCCCACCTCGCCGCCGCCGTAGCGAACAGCATTGGCGGTGGCGGCAAAAGTGATCGCGGGCACCGCCGCGGGCGTCCCCGTTTCGACACCGAGCGCACGACACGCCAGATGCAGCGCGGCAGTCCCGTTGCATACCGCCACCGCGTAACGTGCCCCGGTTTGAGCGGCCAGCGCGGCTTCAAAGGCCTCCGTCTGGGGTCCCTGGGTTACCTTTTCCGAGCGCAGTACCGCCAACACTGCCGCTTCGTCTTCCGGCGTCAGCCGCTGGCGCGCGTAGGGCACGTAGCGCTGCGCACGAGCGGCCGAGCGGGCCGACTGCAGCAGGTCAGAAACCATTGGATTGAAGGTGGGGATTCATTTTCGAAAAGCGCAAGGCCTTGCGCCCAAGGCATCTATCGGAGTTTACCGCTTGCAGTTTATGGCCCTCCATCTAGCCTCCACATGTCCCACCCGCTGGCGGCGTGGACCCCGCTCCTGTTCGCAAGCTCGCTCCCCAAAGCCCACACGGTGGCGAATCTGCGAGGCCCGCCATCCGGCCCGGGAACGCGTAGGCGCTCGTAGATGAATCCGGCGGTTCAATTGGTTCTGGCATTTTTTGGTGGAATTTTCGTCACCGCCGCTGCCCTTGTGCTCCTGTCCAGGCTCTGGCTGCGTGGCCTGCGCGAAAAAGGACGGGGGCTGATCCAATCCGCCGAAATCGAGGCCGAGGCCAAGCGCAAGGACACCCTCGCCGCGGCTCAACTGACCATCGAGCGCAACCGTGCCGCCGCCGAACGCGAAGCCGCCGCCGAACGCCTGGAACTCGATCACCGCGAGCGCACCCTGCAAAACCTTCGTGAGACCGTGCAGAAGGACAGCGCCCAGGCCACCCAGGATCTCGAGCGCGCCGCGCAAATGCAGGGCGAAGCGGCGCGACAGCTGCAGAAGTCCGAGCAGATCACCACCCTCTACCGTCAGCGACTGCGCAATCTCTCTGGACTGACCGAGCAGGAGGTGCGCGAGGCCCTGCGCGGGGAGGTGCGCCGCGAATGTGCCGACGAACTGGAGACGCTGCGCCGTGAGGTGGTCCACCAGTCCGAAAACGATATCCAGTCCGAAGCGCGGCGTATCCTCGTGGACTCGATGCAGCGGCTGGTCAGCACCGGCGTCAACGGGGCCAACGCCACGCTCATCCGTCTGCCCAACGAGGAAATGAAAGGCCGCATCATCGGCCGCGAGGGGCGCAACATCAAATCCTTCGAGTCGACCACTGGCGTGACCCTGATGATCGACGAAACGCCGGACACGGTGCTCATCTCCTCGTTCGATCCAGTGCGGCGCGAAACCGCTCGCATCGCCTTGGAGCGCCTGGTGCAGGAAGGGCGGATTCACCCCGTCAGCATCGAAGAGGCTGTCGCTCGCGCTCATGAGGAAATGATGGACAGCGTGATCGGCCTGGGTGAAGAGGCCCTGCGCAAGCTGCGGCTGTCCTCCGTTCATCCGGAGGTGGTCACTCTTTTAGGTAAGTTGCACTACCGCCTATCCAACAATCAGAATACCCTGGATCACTCGGTCGAGGTGGCCTACTTCTCCTCGCTGCTGGCTTCCGAACTCGGCCTGGATCCCGAGCCCGCCAAACGCGCCGGTATCTTCCACGACATGGGCAAGGCGATGGACCACGAATACGAAGGCTCGCACGCGATGGCCGGAGCCCGCCTGCTGCAGCGCTTCGGCGAGGACGAGCGCGTGGTCAATGCGGTTGCCGCGCATCACCAGGAAGTCGACGCCACCAGCGTGTACGCCGGCATCCTGATGGTGGCCGACGGCATCTCCGCCACCCGTCCCGGCGCACGCTCGGACAGCATGGACGGCTACGTGCAGCGCGTGCGTTCCCTGGAAGCACTGGCCCTGGAGGAGGAGGGCGTCAAAGACGCCTACGCGGTGCAGGCGGGTCGGGAGATTCGCGTGATCGTGGAGCCGGACAAAGTCGATGACCTGGGAGCGCGTTCGCTGGCGCGGCACCTGCGCGCTCGCATCGAAAAACAAATGCAATACCCCGGCACCATTCGCGTCACCGTCATCCGCGAGCAGCGCTTTTCCGACACGGCCAAATGACCAAACAAGGTTATCCCTCGGGGCCTTCGCTGGAACCGTGCTGGAGACGCTCCTCTTCGATCTGCCCGGCGATGCGTTTGGCCGTGCCGTCGATTTCGTGAGGTCCCGGATACCGCTTCCCGGCGCTGGGCGCAGGTGCCCCACCCGACGGCGCGCGGGCATCGCGCCGCGGGTTTCGTTCTTCTGGGGAAGACGCGCTTTCGGGGTTTGTGTCCATGACTGAGGATCCTGTCGCAGGATGCCTCTTCATCGACGGTCACCCGCTTGCATAAAGCACGGCGACCTTTCCTTGAATCCGCAGAAACTCAGGAGGCCCGTTGCGCAAGCGCGGGCAAGGCCGGCAGCAAATCCAAAGCCGTGCGCACCGCCCGGCGCAGCTCGCGATTCGGGGTACCCGCACGGGCCATCACGCCGATCCCTTGCGTCAGGGCCACGAGGAGCATCGCAAAGCCTTTGGCGTCCCTCCTACGATCCAGCTCACCGCGGTGCTGCGCGCGCTGCAGCGCGTTTTCAAAGCCCATGCCCAAGCGCAGAAAATGCTCCTCAATCAGCAGCGCAACCGCTTCCTGTTCCCGGCCCAATTCAACCGCCGCGCGCGTCATCAAACAGCTGCGGCGTTCCGGCAGGGGTGCGACCGTGATCAAGTAGTAATCCAGAAAAGCGGCGATTGTCCCCAGTCCGGCTTCAGGCTCGAAAAGTGCCACCAGCCGATCGTTGAAGTTCTCACGAAAGAGCTTCAACGCAGCAACCACCACGCCTTCCTTACTGCCAAAGGCGTTGTAAAAACTCTGCCGGCTTAGCTGCATCGGCTCCAGCAAGTCATTCAAGCTGGTCGCCGCGAAGCCCTTCTCCCAAAACAGATCCAGTGCCTCGCGCACCGCCTGGGCTTCATCAAACTGTCGTGGCCGTGGCATCAGGGTAACTCGATGACTCGTTACAGAGCTGGCCCCGCACGCCTGGTGAATCGTGACCCATGTTCGAAGCCACAGCCCGCGGCTAAAACCCGAACGACCATACGCCCAACCGGCGGGCGATTTCGTCGACGACTGCCTTCTCCGCATCGAGTCCGCCGGGGGCTTCAAAGGTCACCGAGAAGCGCACAAAGTGTCCGACATCGTCCCAGGGAACGGTGCTGACCAGGTGCTCGGTGATCAACCACTGGCTGAAAGCTTCGGCGCTGTCGAACGTGACGGAGTGCTCGCCGCAGCGCGCGCTTTTCGGTGCCGCCACGTACAGGAAAAAGCTTCCCTTGGGCTTGATCGCCTGCAGGCCCAGACCATTGAGCGCCCCCACCAGCAAGTCCATCCGTCGCGAGTATTTTGTCGCGATTTGTCGGGTAATGTCCGGATTATCCAGGGCGGTGGCGGCTGCGTTCTGAATGGCCAGAAACTGTCCCGAGTCGCTGTTGTCCTTCACGTCACCGTAGGCTTTGACCACCAACGGATTGCCGCAAACCCAGCCGATGCGCCACCCTGTCATGTTAAAGCCCTTGGACAGCGAGTGCAGTTCAACCGCGACATCCTTGCCGCCGGGCACCTGCAGGATCGACTGCGGCGCTTCGTCAAAAACCAACGCGGCGTAGGCGGCGTCCTGCAAGACGACCAATTCATTCGCCTTGGCAAACGCCACCAGTTCTTCGAAAAACGCACGCGTCGCCGAGGCTCCGGTAGGGTTGTTGGGGTAGTTGATGACAATCACCTTGGCGCGCGCCAGGATGTCCGCCGGAATGCTGCCCAAGTCCGGCAGAAAAGCGTTCTGCGCGGTCAACGGAAGGTTGTAGACCTCGCCTCCATAGTAGGCGGCATGTGTTCCAAAAACCGGATAGCCCGGCGTCGTCATCAGCACCACATCGCCGGGATTGATGAAACACGCCGGCAGCATCGTGAGCGCGGTCTTGCTGCCAATCGAGTGCAGCACCTCAGTTTCCACATCGAGGTCCACATCGAACACGTTTTTCATGTACCGCGCCACCGCCTTGCGAAAGACCGGGCCGCCATTGTCGGCGTAGCCGCGGTTCTCCGGCTTGGACGCTTCCTGGGCAAGCGCCTCGATCACCGCAGGGAAGGCCATCTCATCCGGCTCGCCCACGCCCATGTCGATCAGCGCGATATCGGGCTTGGCTGCCCGCGCGGCCTGCTTGGCGCGCTTGATTTTCTCAAACTTGTAGACGGCGGTGCTCTTGCCGTAATTCACGCCGCCGATGCGTTCGGCAAACAGGCGCTGGATGTAGGGGTCGCCCGTGGCGACGTCGGGGGTGCTCAGTGTCTGTGTCATCAAACCAAAAATAAGTTCGTGTAATGTAAGACGCCCGCCCAAGACGAGGCAAGCAAGCCGCGCTAAATGTGGCGAGAGTCCGCGGCGTCCTTGACCGCGTAGCCGGCGTCCTGGCGTTGGTGGTTGACCTTGTTTTTCTCGAGGTAAGCGCGGTGCACATCGTCTGGCGTCATGCCCAGGACCTGCGCGATCGAAATCAGAAAGTGAAAGCAGTCCACGACTTCCACGCGGGCGTTCTGCGCGTCAAACTGCTGGTACTTCGCCCACCACTTCCACGGCACCGAATCAACCAACTCCGCCAGCTCCTGTTGCAGGGCCCGCGTGTAGTTGAGCACCCAGCGCGTTTTCTCGGCCTCGTCGTCGGCCATGGTTTCGGTATCGACGCCGATGCGCCGGTTCAACTCCGCCTGCAGCGCAAAAATCTCCTCCAGCTTATCCATATGCGGAGCATGCCCAGCCCGCCCGTGAGTGGCAAGCGCCCGAGCCCGGATTTAGTGATTGAGCGACCGTGGGACCGCCCTAGGGTGGACCCTCGTCCACAGACTTGTCCCTCTGCCCTCCGCACGAGGCAGCTGCATACCCCTGACTTCCGTCACGCTCTCATGTCCGAAACGCCCTCCGAGAACCCAGGCGAATCTGCGCCTGACAACAGCGCGCCGTCGCCTCCGGAAACCAACGCGCAACCGCCCGACGCCAGCCCCGCTTCTTCCACACGCAGCCGCCGCAATCGATCGCGCAAGCGCGGCTTTCCCGAGGAGAACGCCCCCGCAGCGTCCAACCGCGCGAAACCCACTGAAATCGCGAACGTGCATGGCGTGGTGGAGAATCTTTCCGGTGCTCACGCAGCCGGATACGCCGACAAGAAACAACGACGCCAACCGGACGGGGAGCGGCCCCGGCGACGCGGGCGGCGCCAGCCCGAGGCCGAAGCCGAAGACGCCACGCCGGACAATCCCATGGAGGGCGAACGACAGGAATGGTCGCCGCGTGAGTCCACCGAACCGCCCATCGAACGCCCGGCCGAGCCGCCCGACGCCGCCGAGGGGGGTCAGGTCGATCTCGGTGGCGGCAAACTGCCAGGCTCCAGCAACCGCCGCGACGAAGACCGCGCCGTACGCCAAGTGCGTCGTCGGATGCGTCAGCAGCAAAGCCAGCTGCCCCAGCGCACCAGCGGCGACGAAGCCGCGCAGAAAGGTTTCTTTGGCAGGTTCATCGCCGGCATCATCGCATTTTTCAAGGGTGCCGACGCCCTGGAAGAACACATTGAATCCACCGAGCGCGAGCGCCTGAACCAACAACGCCAACGCGGCGGCAAGGGTGGCTCGAAGGCCAAAGCCAAGGACTCCGGTTCACGCGACAAGGCCCGCCAGGGAAAGTCTGCCGAATCCAGTGAAGGCCGCCGGCGCGGCTCCAATGGCGAACGGCGCGACGGCAATGCCGGGCGCGGCGGCAATGGCCGTGGCTAACGACGCGGTTCCGGTGGGCGTGGTCAAGGTGCCGGCAACCGCTCGCAGCGCTCGGGCGAAGGTGGCCCTCGACGCCCGCGCGGCGAGGGTTCTTCAAGATCGCGTACGCCCCGGCGTGACGACTCGGAACCTGCCTGAAATGACAGACCGCGTGGGTCGGCGCGCGCAAAAACGTTGCCCGTCCCGAGCGGCGCACTAGCGTCAGCGCTGCATGGATGTCCTGAGGATCGAGGGAGGACGCCCGCTGTCCGGTGAGGTCACCGTGGCCGGCGCCAAAAACGCGTGCCTGCCCATTTTTGCCGCGACGCTGCTCACCGATGAGCCGTGCACCATCCGCAACGTGCCCGACTTGAGCGACGTGCGCTTCATGGCCGAGATCCTCGAGCACTTGGGCGCAACCATCGAGCACCTCGACTCGCACACCTGGCGCATCACGGCCAGGGAATTGCACGCCCGGGCTCCCTACGAACTGGTGCGCAAAATGCGCGCTTCGGTCTGCTTGCTGGGGCCGCTGGTCGCCCGCCTCAAGCGCGCTGAAGTGTCCCTGCCGGGCGGCTGCGTCATCGGTCCACGGCCAATCGACCTGCACCTGAAAGGCCTGGCCAAGCTAGGCTGCTTCGTCAAAATCGAGAGCGGCTACGTTCACGTTGACGCCGCCCGTGCGCGCGGCTCGGACATCTTTTTGGGCGGCCGCCACGGTAGCACCGTCACCGGCACCGCCAACATTCTGATGGCCGCCGTGCTCCTGCCCGGCACCACGCGCATCGACAGCGCCGCCTGCGAGCCGGAAGTCGAGGACCTCTGCCAGCTGCTCGTGCAAATGGGTGCGCACATCGAGGGCATCGGCTCGCACCAGCTGACCATTCACGGCGTCGAACGGCTCAAGGGCGTGGACTACTCGGTCATTCCCGATCGCATCGAGGCAGCCACCTACCTCCTGGCCACCGCCATGACCGGGGGCGACGTCCTGGTTCACGGTGCCCACGAGCGTCTGCTGCCCGCCGTGCTTGACAAGCTCGAGGAAGCGGGTCTGCGCTTTGAAACCAACGGCGGCCAAAGTCTGCGCGTCTTTGGCGAAGTGGGTCGCCTGAAACCCGTCGACGTCATCACCCTGCCCCACCCCGGCTTTCCGACCGACGTGCAGGCGCAGATGTGCGCGCTGCTCAGCACCGTGCCCGGCCTCTCGATCGTAACTGAGCGCGTCTACCCGAACCGCTTCATGCACGTGCCCGAGTTGCAACGCATGGGCGCGGACATCGCCATCGAGGGGCCGAGTGCGATTGTCAAAGGCGGACGACGCCTCTCGGGTGCACCAACCATGGCCAGCGACTTGCGCGCGAGCGCCGCCCTCGTTTTGGCCGGGCTGGCAGCCACCGGCGAAACCTGGGTGCAACGCATCTACCACCTCGATCGTGGCTACGAGCGCTTCGACGAAAAGCTGCGTGGCCTCGGTGGCATGGTCGAGCGTCTGCCTGCCGAGCAAATGCCCAAAGATCTGGCTGCGGAGTAAGCCGAACGACCTACTGCCGGCGGCGCTTGACGTTCTGCTGCGTCAGCGCGAAACGCGCCATGCGCTCTAGGCGCTCGATTTCGTCGATGTCCTGCTCCGGCAGCTGGCGTGCTTCCTCCAGGGCCTGGCGCGCACGCTCTTCGGCTTGGGACACTTCCTCCAAATCGATGCGCTGCACGTCGATGGCCGCCTCGGTCAGGATTGAAACCTGATCGCCCAATACTCGCAAAAAGCCGCGGTCGACCGCAAGGCTCGCCGGTCCTGGTTGGGCATGCTCGGGGTCATCCTGAGACAACGCGTTGTTGGGACCCGGGTTGGTCAGCTCGACTTCGCCAGGCTCCACTTGCGTGATCAAGGGCAGGTGTCCCGGCAAAACGCCGATCTCTCCCTCTGCAGTGGGCAGCACCACCGCGTCGGCGGTGCCGCTGAAAACCTTTCGATCCGGCGTAACGATTTCCAAAGTCAGCGACATGACAGCAGCTCCGCTCCTTTATGCTTATCCTTAGCGCCTGACTCAAATTCCGCAACTGGTGCTGGAAGAAACCTCGTGATATCAGGGATCAGGACGCTTTCTGCGAACGCTCCTCGTGCGCCGCGTTCACCTCGTCGATCTCGCCCTTCATGTAAAAGTCCATCTCGTTGATGTGGTCGAGTTCGCCGTCGAGGATCATTTTGAAGCCCTTGATGGTGTCGGCCACCGAGACGATTTTCCCGGGCAGGCCAGTGAACACCTCCGCCACGTTGAACGGCTGCGAGAGGTAGCGCTGAATCTTGCGCGCGCGGTACACTGTCAGTTTGTCCTCGGGCGACAGCTCGTCCAGACCGAGAATCGCGATGATATCCTGCAGGTCGTTGTAGCGCTGCAACACTTCCTGCACGCCACGCGCCACGCCAAAGTGCTCCTCACCAACGATGTGCGGCTCCAGCGCCTTTGAGGTCGAGGCGAGCGGGTCAACCGCCGGATAAATGCCCAACTCGGCGATGCGACGCTCAAGCACGATGGTGGAGTCCAGGTGCGCAAAGGTGTTCGCCGGCGCCGGGTCAGTCAGGTCGTCCGCCGGCACGTACACCGCCTGGAACGAGGTGATCGAACCCTTCACCGTCGAGGTGATGCGCTCCTGCAGCTGGCCCATCTCCTCGGCCAAGGTCGGCTGGTAACCCACCGCCGAGGGCGAGCGCCCGAGCAGCGCCGACACCTCCGAGCCCGCCTGCGAGAAGCGGAAAATGTTGTCGATGAACAGCAGCACGTCCTGGTTGCGCTCGTCGCGAAAGTACTCGGCCATGGCCAGCGCCGACAGCGCTACGCGCATACGCGCTCCGGGCGGCTCATTCATTTGGCCGTAGACCAGCGCGACCTTCGAGTTGGCAATGTTCTCCTGGTCGATGACCCCGGAATCGCTCATTTCGTGATACAGGTCGTTGCCCTCGCGGGAACGCTCACCCACCCCGGCAAAGAGCGAGTAGCCGCCGTAGGTCTTGGCGATGTTGTTGATCAGCTCCTGGATGATGACCGTTTTGCCGACGCCGGCACCGCCAAAGGCACCCACCTTGCCCCCGCGCAAAAACGGGCAGATCAGATCGATGACCTTGATGCCCGTGCCGAGAATTTCTGCCTCGGTGCTTTGCTCGGTCAGGGGCGGTGCCTTGCGGTGAATTTCGTAGCGCTTTTGCGTTTCGCAGGGTCCGCGTTCGTCCACGGTGTCCCCCGTCACGTTGAAGATGCGGCCCAGCACCGGCTCGCCGACGGGCACGGTGATCGTCGCCCCCGTGTCGGTCACGTCCATCCCGCGCACCAGCCCCTCACTCGAGGACATTGCGATGGCGCGCACGAGCCCCTCGCCCAGGTGCTGTTGCACTTCCAGGATCAGGCGCGTCTCCTTGCCCTCGAGGGTGTACTTGATTTCCAGCGCGTTGTAGATGCCGGGAATCGAAGCTTCCTCGAACTGCACGTCCACAACCGGGCCGATGACGGAGACAATCTTGCCGATGTTGCTCATGGGAAAAGGTAGTTGAAAAATGAATACGCTGCGCGTCGTTTAGTTGAACTGCGCCGCGGCCGAAATTTCGAGAATCTCCTGGGTGATGGCTGCCTGGCGGGCCTTGTTGTATTCGAGGGTCAAATCGTCGATCAGGCCCTTCGCGTTGTCGGTCGCGCTCTTCATGGCCACCATCCGCGCACTGTGCTCGGATGCCTTGGCTTCCAGCACGAATTGATACACCTCCTGCTTGATGAAAAGGGCCGGCAGCTCCGCGAGCAAGGTCTTCGGGTCGGGCTCGAAAATCATGTCGCGCGTGTCGTCGATGGCCAGCGCAGCCGGATCGTCCACTCCCAGGCGTCGCACCAATTCCTCGAGGTGTTCGTTCAAGTCGAACAGCGGCACCAGCGGCACGATGACCGGCTCCTGCCGCAAGGTATTGATGTAGCGCGTGTAGGCCACGTCGATCGAATCGATGCGCTCCTCCTGATAGGCCTTCAGGAGGTACTCGACGGCGGGGCGAACCTGCGCGAAGGACGGCTGGTCGCTTACGGAAAAGTCCGCCAGCAGCTCGCGACGTGACCGTGTGAGAAACTGCGTGCCCTTACGCCCAATCGACACGAAGGCAGCCTCCTTGGGTACATCGTTGGCCACCAAACGGTTCAGGTTGGCGTTGAGCGCGCCGCACAGCCCGCGCTCGGTGGAAACCAGCAGCAGCCCGCGGCGCTTGATCAGGCGACGATCGACCAGCGGGTGGCTCACCTCCCCAACCTTTTCGACCAGCGAGCCCAGCAATTCCGCCAGCAACAGCGCGTAATCTCGCCCACGTTCCGCTGTATCCTGGGCGCGCTTCATTTTCGAGGCGGCCACCAGCTGCATCGCACGCGTGATCTTCGCGGTGTTTTTCACCGCGCGGATGCGCTGCTTGATTTCGCGGATGCCCTTCATCGACTCGTTGACACAGAAAATTGGATACCGCTCTGGCTACTCGCCTGTGCCAAAAACGTTCTTCCACTCGTCGCAGGCACTCTTGAGTTCGCCTTCCAGAGCCTCATCGAGCTTTTTCTGGTCGCGGATGCGCACCAGCAGTTCGCTCTTGGACGACTCGAAAAAGTCCTGCAGCGCCGCCGATGCTTTGGTCACCAGCTTCACCGGCACGTCCTTGAAGTACCCGTTCTGCATGGCCCACAACAGCGTCACCTGCACCTCGGTACGCTTCGGCGAGGACGGTGGCTGTTTGAACAGCTCCACTACGCGGTCGCCCTTGTCGAGGGTGGCCTTGGTCTGCGCGTCGAGGTCGGAACCAAACTGCGCGAACGCCGCCAACTCGCGGTACTGCGCCAGCTCGCCCTTCACCTTGCCGGCCACCTGTTTGTAGGCCTTCACCTGCGCCGCCGAGCCCACGCGCGACACCGACAGACCCACTGAAATGGCCGGGCGAATCCCCTGGTTGAACAGTGAAGTCTCGAGGTAAATCTGCCCGTCGGTGATCGAGATGACGTTGGTCGGAATGTAGGCCGACACGTCTCCGGCCTGCGTCTCGATGATTGGCAGCGCAGTCAGCGAACCGCCGCCAAAGTCCTTGTCCAAACGCGCCGCGCGTTCCAGCAGGCGGCTGTGCAGGTAAAAGACGTCGCCGGGGAAGGCCTCGCGGCCCGACGGCCGTTTCAAAACCAACGAAATCTGCCGGTAGGCCACCGCGTGCTTGGACAGATCATCGTACACGATGAGCGCGTCCATGCCGTTCTCCATGAACCACTCGCCCATCGCGCAACCCGCGTAGGGCGCAATGTAAAGGTTGGCCGGATTGTCCGCCGCCGGCGCCGAAACCACGATGGTGTAATCCAGCGCGCCCGAAGCTTCGAGCATCTTGACCGTGCGAGCCACGTTGGCGTTCTTCTGCCCGACGGCCACGTAAATGGAATACACCGGCCGAAAGTCCGGGTCGCCGCTCTTCTCGCCCTCGCGGTTGATGTTGGCCTGGTTGATGATCGTATCGATGGCGATGGTCGTCTTGCCCGTGGCGCGGTCGCCAATGATCAACTCACGCTGCCCGCGACCAACCGGGATCATCGCGTCGATCGGCATGATGCCGGTCTGCAGCGGCTGGTCGACCGACTTGCGCGGGATGATCCCAGGAGCGATCTTTTCCACGGGAAAACGCTCGGTGGACTCAATCGGGCCCTTACCGTCGGTCGGCTCGCCAATGGCGTTGACCACCCGGCCCAGTAGCGCCTTGCCCACCGGCACCGACAGCAATCGGCCCGTGGTGCGGCCTTCGTCGCCTTCCTTCAGCTTCGAAAAATCGCCCAGCAGCACGACCCCGACCGAATCCTCTTCGAGGTTGAGCGCGATGCCGTAGGTGCCCCCGGCAAACTCGATCATCTCGTTGTACATCACCTCGGAAAGGCCATCGAGCTTGGCCACCCCGTCGTAAATGCTGCTGATGGAGCCGACGTTGGCTTTGCGCGTGCCCGTTTCCAGGCGCGCGATTTCCTGTTGAATTTGCTCAAGGACGGAACTCATGGGCGGTCGCGTTTGAAGGGGTCAAAAAGCTGAGTGTAATGAATAGTCGAATACGCCGAATCAGGCGGCGTTGCGCAGACGCTCGAGGGTGGCCGCCACCGAGCGTTCCCACACGTCGTCGGCAATGCGCACGCGCAGTCCGGCAATCAACGCCGTGTTCTCCTGAATCTCAAAATCGATCGAGCGCCCGTAGTGCGTTTCCAGAAACTCGCGCAAGTCGCTCTGCATCGATGCCTCCAGCGAACCAGCGCACTCGATGCGGGCGGTGTACTTGCGGCGCTCGCGCTCGGACAGCCGCAGGTACTGTTTCAGCAATGGGCGCAGTCCCGCCGGCGGCGATTTGCGCAAAGCTTCCAGGACCAAACCCACCCGCTCTGAAGACAACCGGCCGGTCTCGTCGAGACTCAGCTGGACCAACTTTCTAGCGAAACGGCTCTGCTCCTTGGTCGTCATCAGTAGGAATGAAAATGGGTGCTCGGAAAATGAAAAGAACCTGGCGGGGAACCCTCATCCAAACCGTGCATCTTTCTTTGCCTGCTTCATTGGCGAAGTCCTAATTGCGCGAGGCAATCTCCTGGGTCGCGCTGGCGTTGAAGCGTTCGCGCTGCTCGGGCGTCAAATCCTGAGATAGCACCTTGGCCGATGTCTCGACAACGAGTCGGGCCACCTCCTTGCGCACCTCGGCCAGCACCTGCTCGCGCTCGCGTTCGGTCGTCTCACGGGCTTTGACGATGATCGTCTCAGCCTGGCTGACCGCCTCGGCGCGCTGAGATTCCTGCAGCTTGGTCGCGCTGGACTTGGCTTCCTCCAGGATGCGCTGTGCTTCCTGGGTTGCCACCCGCAAGGTTTCGGCATGCTGGCGCTCGGCGTCGCTCAGCTTGGTCTTCATCTCCTCCGCATACTGCAAACCGTCCGAAATCTTTTTCTGACGGTCGTCGATGGTCCGCAGCACCGGCTTGAAGGCGAACAGGTACAAGACCGTCACCACGATGCCGAAGTTGAGGATCTGCGCGACCAGCATCGGCCAGTCTACCTGGAAGGTGTTGGCGATGTCGCTGACGACATTGCCCCCCTCGGAGGCAACCTCGGGCGGCGCGGCCGCGATCAGGCTGAGCAGTTCAATCATCGGTCAAAAGGGTTGAGACGAAGTGCCACCAAGCAGCCCAAGCTCCCGATGGCGCGTTCCTGGCTTGCTTCAGGCGAGGAAGATGGCGAAGAACACGATAGCTTCGGCAAAGGCCATCGCGAGCACCGACTGCACAAGAATCTTCGTGCTGGCCCCCGGATTGCGGCCCACGGCTTCGGAAGCCTTCAGGCCAATCAGGCCAATGCCAATGGGCACGGCAATACAGGCGGCGGCAACGGCAAGGTTACCCGTGATTTCTGCGAGGAGTGTGAACATGATGAACGCTCTATTCGTTGTTTACAGAAGGGTGTGTGAAAAAACTCGGGAGAGGCTCAGTGGTCGTCGTGATTGCAGACCAGGCCGATGTAAATGGCCACCAGTAGCGTAAAAATCAGCGCCTGCACCACACCTACCAGCAGCTCAAAAAAGTAAAAGGGGATCGGCAGCAGCCATTTGAAAATGTCAGCCATCCCGAACAGCAGGTTCTCGCCGCCAAAGATGTTGCCAAAAAGCCGGAAAGACAGCGAAACCGGTCGGAACGCAATCGAAATCAGTTCGATGATCCCCACCCCGAGGAAAATCGGGATCAAGGCGATGTAGAGCGGCTTAGGCGTCTCCTTCGGGTCGGCCTTATTGCCAAAAATCTCGTAGAAGAACAGCTTGGGCCCAGCGTACTTGAAACAGATGAACAGCCACGCGCCCATGCAGGCCAGCGCCATGGCCAGCGTCATATTCAGGTCGGCATTACCCGGGCGCATCCAGTACTTCAGCTCGCCTTTGGCATCAGTGAAGCCAAACACGCCCACGCCCGGGAGCAGCCCCGCCCAATTCTGTATGACGATGAAAACAAAGAGCCCCAACAGCAGCGGCAGCGCGCCGGGCAGCGTCCGATGGCCCACGATCGGCTCGAAGGTGTCGCGCAAGCCGACCACGACGTTTTCTACCATCGCCTGTCCCGCGCTGGGGATCAGCGAGAATTTGCCCACCAGCAGCCGCAGCCCGACAATGAGCAGCAGCGAAATACCCCAGCTCATCACCATCGAGTTCGTCACCGGCAGCCCAAAAACCGTGAAGAGCTTATACGGCGACGGGCTGACCCCATCACCCGCGGCCAAAGCGACCCCGGGCAGACAGCAGGTCGCCAGGAGGGTGAGCAAAAGCGTTTTGGGGGGATTCCTCATTGAGGAGAGGTGATAGGCCGCTTCAGCGCGAAAAACCGAAGGGCCTAAAGCCGCCCTCGCCCGGGGGTCAATCCTGCATTACCACGACCTCGACGGCGTTAAGAAAAAGCAATCGTTTTCATCAGACAAACTTATGCGCGTGGGCTTTTCGCTCGCCGCCTTCGCCACGTCGAAATTCAATACATTCATGTCGCAGCCGCCCGACCTCACCGACCACCTGTCCGACTGGAAGCCCAAGAAAAAGCGCGCCGGCTTGCTCGCTCGGGAAAAGTCCATCGCAAAAGCCCCCGCCCAGGCTGCCGAGGCCCCCCAGCCCGCATCCAAGACGGAAGCGCCCAGCAAACCGACGCGTCCAACCGCCCGTCGACTGGACAGCTTTCTCGTCTTCACGGCGATTTTGCTCGCAGCCGCGCTCGGGCTGCAAGCGATCATCTTTTTCGCGCTCGCTTAATCGCTGCAGCGCTCAGCGACCAAACGTCGCCCGGTCCCGCACAGCGCTTCAAAGTAGGAAACGGTCCGCAAGGGCCAGATCGCTTCCACCTCATCGGCTGGGAGCGCCACCCAATCGGGGTGTTCGCTCACCGTTTCTTCGGCCCACTCAAAGAGCGCCGCGTGGTCGCTCTGAAAATAAAAGCGCGCACCCGTTGCCATCCGCCGCGCGATGGAGGTCAGAAACGCCGCCTGCAACATCCGCCGTCGAAAGTGCCGCTTCTTGGGCCAGGGATCCGGAAAGAGCATGAACACCGCATCCAAATGCACGCGCTCGGGCAGCAACTCAAAAAATTCAAAAAGCTCCGCCTTGATGAAATGGACGTTGGGCAGGCCGCGACGCCTAACCTTTGTCTGAGCACGCTCGATTCGCTTCGTCGCCAAATCGATGCCCACACAGAATCGTTCAGGGTGCTGCTCCGCATAATCCACCATCCAGTGACCATGACCGCAGCCCACCTCCAGACTCCAGCCGTCGCTCTGCCCTTGCGCCTCCATCGCCTCAAGCTCTGCGGCCAGAGACTGACGTCGCTTGAGGATGGCTTCACGAAGCGCCTCAGGCAAACGCTCGTTTATGCCTCCTGGAGGTGACCTATATGGTTTCAGAGGCCTAAAGTCTCCTGAAGAAGACAATTTTCTGGCGTAGGTCACGACGTCGCAGAGGTCGGCGAGACGGTTTCTTCCTCCGCCAGGCCACGATCGGAGCCTGCTGTATCGTCCAGATCGTCGGCCACCGCACCCTCGGCCTCGGCCAGCGCCTCGGGACCCAGCGGCAGCGTAAAATGAATCGCCAGACCACCCGCGGTTGACTCCTTCGCAACGACGTCACCGCCATGTAACTGGACGATGTGCTTGACGATGCTCAGGCCCAATCCGGTGCCCCCACTCTCGCGCGAGCGCCCTTTGTCCACCCGGTAAAAGCGCTCGAAGATGTGCCGCCGGTCCTCCTCGGGAATGCCACAGCCGTCGTCCTCCACGATAACGCGCACGTAGTCATCTTCACGCCGCGTGCGAATGTTGATGCAGGTGAAGCCCTTCGCATAGCGGATGACGTTGTCGAGCAGGTTTTGAAAGACCTGGCTGATTTTGATGACATCCACGGGGACCTGGTCGGCCCCGCTGCGCAAATCGAACTGCAGCCGCTGTCCCCTGGGGGCCAGCCGCAGCTGAAAGTTTTCCGCAATGTCGCGAATGATTTTCTCCAACGATGCCGGCTCGCGCACGATCTGCTCCTTCGTACTTTCCAGCCGGCTGAGCGTGAGCAGATCCTCCAGCAACGCGTGCAGCCGGTCCACGTTCTTCTGAATCTTTTGCAAAAAGCGTGTGCGCTCCTCGGTGGGCAGATGCGCGTGATCGTCCAAGAGCGTGTCGGTAAAGCCTTTGATCACCGTCACCGGCGTGCGCAACTCGTGCGAGACATTCGCGACGAACTCCTTGCGTACGTTCTCCAGCCGCTTGAGCCGTGTGATGTCGTGGAGCACGAAAAGAAAGAGACGCTCCTTTTGCTCACGCACCGACGGCACCGGCGCACCCGAAACTTCGAACGTCAGCGTTTCCTTGCCGTGCAGAATTTCGATTTCGCGGCGTTCCACCTTCCGCCCCTGCTTGATCTTGCTGAGGAAATCCAGAAAGCCCGAACTGTGCAGGAACGACTCGAGCCGCTGACCGGTCAACGGGGCCTTCAGCCCAAGCAGGTCGCGCGCCGCCGGGTTGGCCACCAGCAGCTGGTTGCGCTCGTTGAGGATCAGCACCACCTCCGAAATGTTGCCCAGCGTGGTCTCGATCTGATGCAGGTAATCCTGCTCCTGCGCAGACACCTTCAGGTGCTCTTTCAGCAGATCGTTGAACACCATGTGCAACCGCCTCAGGCCAACCGCTTCGGGAAAGGGTGAGCTGCCGGTGATCAGGTACGGTTTCTTCGCCTCGGCTGCCTGCACTAAATCGCGTACCACCCGTTTCACTCGTAACAGCCGTACGAGCACTAGGCACAAAATCAGCGCCAGTAGGACTGTTGCCAATGGCCACATGAGTGTCTCGTCTTTTTCCGGTCCGCCAACAGGCCCGGCACCCTAGTGGTCCACCACGCGGTAGCCCACGCCGCGAACGGTCTCGATGATGTCCGCCTCCGGGCCGAGCTTCTCCCGCAAACGCCGAATGTGTGTGTCGACCGTGCGCGTTTCGATGTCGGCTTCGTAATTCCAGACGTTGACCAAAAGATTCTCGCGACTTTGCACGCGGCCTTTGCGCTCCATCAACAAACGCAGCAGACGAAATTCCGTCGCGGTCAGGTCAACGGGCGAACCATTCACCAGCAGCCGATGCTTTTCGATGTCGATGATCACGCGGCCAATGGCCAGTTGCCTCGCCGGGCCGGTCTCCTCCGCGGGGGTCAGGCGCTTGAAAAGCACGTTCATCCGCAGGACGATTTCCTTAAAATTAAACGGCTTGCAGATGTAATCATCGGCCCCGGTTTCCAGACCCCTGATCCGGTCATCGGGCTCGCCCCGTGCCGTCAGAAAAATCACCGGCACTTCCTTCATCACGGGATCCGAGCGCAGCATGCGACAGATCTGAATGCCGTTGAGTTCGGGCATCATGATGTCGAGGATGACCAGGTCCGGTCGAAACTCGCGGGCCACGCCCATGATCAGGAGCGGATCGTTGATGACCTCCACCTCGTAGCCCTCGCTGCGAAGCTTGTAATCCAACAGTTCGGTGACATCGGGTTCGTCGTCTACCACGAGAACCTTTTTGCTCAGGGCAACGGTGGTCATATCGGGATGAAAGGTGAGGCTCAATGCTCTAGCGCCACCCTCACCTTTTGCCAACACGCAAAATCAGCCCGATCCCGAAAGCGTTGATGCCTCGGCGGATGATCCCGCAAGTCGCTTGAGCGAGACCAACAGCAGGCTGATGTCGGCCGGATTCACCCCGCTGATGCGCCCGGCCTGAGCCACCGTTTCTGGGCGCCCTGCCAGCAATTTGTCACGCGCTTCGTTGCGCAGCCCGCGCACCCGCGCGAAATCAAAGTCGCGCGGAATGCGCACGCTCTCCAGATGACGCAGTTTCTGCATCTGCCGCTGCTCGCGTTGCAGATAGCCGCGGTAAAGCACGCGGTAACGCACCTCGGCCTGAACCGTCGGCGATTCACCCTCCAAGCCGCTCGGCCAGGGCGCAACTGCGTCCGTATGCTTGCCGCTTCGCAGAACGTCGCCCAGATACCCGCCACTCACCGATTTGGATTCGATGGTTTCGACCCAGTCATCGATCGCTGCAGCCGACCGGCGCATGCGCTCCAGGCGCGCCGACGCAACGAGTCCGCGTTCGCCAGCATGCGGATGCAGTCGATATTCCGCGCTGCCGTGGTTCAACGAAAGACGGTATTCTGCCCTACTGGTAAACATTCTGTAGGGCTCGCGCGTTCCTTTAGTAACGAGGTCATCGATCAGCACCCCAATGTAAGCTTCATCGCGGCCCAGGATTAAAGGTGCTTCGCCGAGGACCTTTGCGCTGGCGTTTACCCCGGCGATCAACCCCTGCCCGGCGGCTTCTTCGTACCCGGAAGTACCGTTGATTTGACCTGCGAAAAACAACCCTTCCACCTTCCTAGACTCAAGACTCGCGAAGAGCTGCGTCGGCGGCGCGAAGTCGTATTCAACCGCGTACGCAGGCCGCAACATCTGAACCTGCTCCAGCCCCCGGACCGAACGCAAAACCTCAAGCTGTACATCGAATGGCAAACTGGTCGACAGGCCATTGATGTACCATTCGTCGGTGTTTCGTCCTTCAGGCTCAAGAAACAGCCGGTGCGTGGCCTTCTCGGCAAACTTCACGTACTTGTCCTCAATCGACGGACAGTACCGAGGCCCCGTTGACTCGATTGCACCACTGTAGAGCGGTGAGCGATGCAAATTCGCCCGAATCAATTCCTCCGTCGCGGCCGTCGTCTCCGTGATCCAGCAATCGACCTGACTCTCGCCAGGCGGCCAACCAAGTAGACGCTGCCCTGGTTGTTCCACGTGGAACATATCAAGTTCGTCACGGGTATCATAGAAGCCAAACAGTGCGGGCGCTACGTCGCCTGGCTGAACGTCGCATCGGCTGAAATCAATCGAGCGCCCGAGTACTCTTGGGGGGGTTCCGGTTTTCAAGCGCTCCAATTCAATGCCCGCTTGTAGAAAACTCCCAGATAAACCCGCTGTGGTGAAATCGCCCAGCCGCCCACCTTCATTGCGGTTCTCCCCGATGTGCATCAGACCACGTAAAAAGGTCCCTGTAGTCACAATCACTGTCTTCGCAAAAAAACGCGCGCCTATGCTGGTCTCAACGCCACTGACCTTGCCGTCTTTGACGATTAGGCCAGAAACAAGCGCCTGAAAGAGCGTCAAATTAGCTTGTAGCTCAAGCTGGTGTTTCATTCGAAACTGATAAGCCTTTTTGTCGCATTGCACGCGCGGAGCTTGCACCGCAGGACCCTTCGACCGATTCAGCAGACGAAACTGGATGCCGGTGGTATCCGCACAGACCGCCATTTCGCCACCCAGCGCATCGATCTCGCGGACAATCTGCCCCTTCGCTTGTCCACCGATAGCCGGATTGCAGCTCATTTGGGCACATGTATCAATATTGCCCGTCAAAAGTAGAACATCGACGCCTCGTCGAGCTGCCGCCAGCGCGGCTTCACACCCCGCATGCCCCGCCCCGCAAACAATCACATCATACGGAAGCTGGGGACCGAATCGAAGCGGTGCACTCATTTGCCAATGCAGAAATTGGCGAAAAGCTCATCAAGTACTGCCTCATTGTCAATGGGTCCACAGACCTCGCCCAGCGCATTCAAGGCATCGCGAAGGTGCACCAAGGCCAATTCCGTGGCCGCGAATTGACGTAAACACCCAATCGCCTCTGAAAGATGACTCGCCGATCGCGTTAAAACGATGGCCTGGCGGGCATTGACGATCTGGTCGTCCATACCCGGCAACAGGCTGAGCGTCTCAATCCGTTCACGAATTGTTCCACGTAGAACATCCAGACCTTCTCTGGTTAATGCCGAGACTCGGCAATGGTGCTTTCCGACACTTTCCGGCTCTTTACGATTAACCCCGATCAAATCGATTTTGTTCGTTATCCAAATCGCTTTTCCGTCTTTTACGCGATCTTCAATGAGCGCGGGTAGGGCAGGGCGGGATTCGGAACCGTCCACAACAACCAACAAGAGATCGGCGTCTTGTGCCTTCAGCAGCGCCCGCTTCATCCCCTCCGCTTCGATGGTGTCATGTGTAGTCGAGCGAAGCCCAGCCGTATCCGTCAATTGTATGGCATATGGACCTAGTGACATATGTCCTTCAAGAAAGTCACGCGTTGTTCCAGCGACCTCGCTTACAATCGCCCGGCTTTCGTGCAGCAGCGTATTCATGAGCGAGCTCTTCCCTGCATTAGGAGGCCCTACGATGACAAGGCGCACACCGTTATCCAAAACACCCTTAAATCGTTGGCTGTCAGCCAATTGACTTATATTAGCTCGAAGTTCGATGAGTGATTTCAAGGGGCCCGACGCATCTTCTTGCGGCAAATCTTCCTCCGGGAAATCCACATAAGCTTCAAGCGCTGCGATCACGTTCACCAATTCCCGAACAAAGTGTTCAAAACTTTGCTGCAGCGACCCACTCAATTGTCGCCGGGCCACATGCAGCGCTTGTTGTGTTCGCGCTGAGATTAGATCCGCGACAGCTTCTGCTTCAGATAGCGCCAAGCGGTCATTCATAAAAGCCAGCCGGGTAAATTCGCCCGGCTCGGCCAGTCGGCAGCCGCGAGCGCACAAATCCTCAGTCACCTGTTCAACCAGAAGCGGGTTTCCGTGCAGCGTAAGTTCCAAGGAAGCTTCACCCGTAAAGGAGGCACCGTGCGGGTACGCAATCACCATACACTCATCCAAAAATTCACCACCAACAGAAACGTATCGACGCAGGGACGCTTTTCGCGGTGCGAGTGGTTTGGCCTGCTCAAAACACGCCGTGGCAAGTTCGGGAACCCGTGGGCCGCTGACGCGAACGATTGCCAGGGCTCCTGTTCCTGCGGGTGTGGCTGGAGCGACGATAGTGTCTGTCTGTGGCATTGAGGGGCGGCAATCCTCAGGGCCTCGCCATCCGATGACGAGATCTATCCCGTGGCTGCTTCAGCGAGCTCCGCATCTTCGCCAAGCCGCGTACCACCAACGACTTCCACTTTACCTAGTATCTTTTCGGTGATCTCTACCATCAGCTTCGGATTTTCGGCCAAATGCTTTTTGACCGCTTCTCGGCCCTGGCCGACCAAATCGCCATTGTAGGAAATCCAGGCTCCTTTCTTTTCGAGCACCTTATGCTCAATTCCCAGATCCAGCACCGAACCCGTGCGCGAGATACCCTCGTTGTACATGATGTCGAACTCACACTCCGTAAACGGGGGCGCGACCTTGTTTTTGACCATCTTCACACGGGTGCGGTTGCCGATAACTTTACCCGAAGTTTCTTTGATTTGACCAATGCGCCGGATGTCCATGCGCACCGAGGAGAAGAATTTGAGCGCCCGGCCTCCTGGAGTTGTTTCCGGACTGCCAAACATCACGCCGATTTTCTCGCGAATTTGGTTGGTAAAGATGCAAACGCAGCGCGTCCGGTTAATGGCTGAGGTCAAGCGGCGCATAGCCTGACTCATCATGCGGGCCTGCAAGCCAACCGTGGTGTCGCCCATTTGACCGTCCAACTCGGTTTTGGAAACGAGCGCGGCCACCGAATCGATCACAATGACATCGATGGCACCTGAACGAATGAGTGTTTCCGCAATATTGAGCGCATCTTCGCCGCTCTCCGGCTGAGAAACCATGAGATTGTCCAGGTCTACGCCGACCACGCGGGCGTAGCGGGGGTCCAGCGCATGTTCTACGTCGATAAACACAGCGTTGCCGCCTTGACGCTGAGCTTCGGCAATCACGCTCAAGCACAGCGTTGTTTTCCCGGAGGATTCAGGCCCGTAAATCTCACAAATGCGCCCTCGCGGGAGACCGCCAACGCCAAGAGACAGGTCGATCGCGACCGAGCCCGTGGAAATCACCTGAACGTCCATCCGGGTCGCCTCGCCCATGCGCATGAGCGTGCCTTCACCGAACTGCTTGTTGATGGCGGAAACCGCCAAATTGAGCGCTTGCCCAGAGTCATCGCCACGGCGCTGACCGTTTTTTGCGGCTCCCGAGGCGGATTTTGTGGAGGAGGAACTGGCCATGATTCGTCGTTTTCATCAGGATTAAAAAATTCAGCCGCGTGTTTGCAAGCACTAATGTTATTTTGTTCACTATTTTCTTGCATCCTCACCATGCTTCGCTAAGTTCGCCATCAACCTTTCTCAACTTCGCCATGAATCAGACGCATCTTTTCCAGACCCGGGCCGAATGCTTTCAACAAGCAAAAACAGGCACTCGGTTCCGCTACGGTTTCGCCGAGAGTTCGCTCGGTCAATTTCTAGCGGGCTGGCAGGCAGATCGGCTGTGCCTGCTTCTGTTTCCAACCGAGGACGAAACTCCCAAAGCGCTTATCAATAATTACTTGGGAGAATTTTTTGAGGCTTTCTCGACGGACAATGCAGCCGCCGCGTCACTCGCTCCAAACCTGAATGCCTTTATCGAGGGCAGCGCTCAGAGCCTTCCCGCGCTGTGTTTAACCGGCACCGATTTTCAGCAGCGCGTTTGGCAGCGATTGCTTGAGCTTCGACGTGGCGAACACATGAATTACGGGGCGCTGGCAGAGAAATTAGGCACGCACCCCCGGGCGCTTGGTGGAGCCGTTGGGGCCAACCCGATTTCGGTCTTCGTGCCTTGCCATCGCGTTGTTTACAAAGGTAGCACACAACAATCCTACCGCTGGGGAGCCGCGCGCAAGACGGCGCTGCAAGCGGCTGAAGCGCAACCGGCAGCCAGCGCGGCTTGAGAAACGCTTTCGGGGCGCGGCGATGCCTTGCGCCCACCTGAATTTGGCACACGGTTCAGGGCGTGAACGAGGTCTCCAGAAATCCTTCGGCAGGACTGCGCTACAGTCGATGGGCGGGCTTTCTTGCGGGTGTACTGGTCCTTGGCTTTGCGGTGACGCGGGCGTCCCGTCAGATGGAGGCGATTCCCGCGTGGTTCGTGGCGATGGCGGTCGGCGGCTTCGCGCTGTTTGGGCTGTGTCTGCTCATTCCGTTTGGCCGGCTGCGTTCGCTGGCAATCTGGCGGTCCGCTTTTATCGTTTTGTGCATCGCGGCCGTCGCATTTGTCTTTCTGAACGTCGTTGATGTGCTCTATCTCTACCACGCCATTTACGCCACGGGTGAAAAACCGGGCGTTCCTGGCTTTCGTGCGCTGCTGATCTTCGTCGGCCTCCTGCAAGTGCCGACCGTCCTCTTTCAGCGATATCCGGCGATGCTGGACTGACACAGTCACGCCACCTAGTCTTTCGCCGCATGCATCCATCGCACCTGATTTGGGACTACAACGGTACGCTCGTCGACGACACCCGCCTTTGTCTGGAAATCCTCAACGGCTTTCTCGAACGCTTTGGGCTCCCGGCGCAGACCTATGACACCTACCGCGAGCGCTTCAACTTTCCCCTGGCAGGTTATTACACCGACCTTGGCTTCAATCTGGGCGAGGAGGCTTTCAACGCGCTCAGCGTCGAATTTCACCAAATCTACAACGCCCGCCGGTTTGAATGCCCGTTGCACCAGGGCGCGCAGGCGCAGTTGCAGCGTTTTAGCGGCAACGGCACGCGCCAGCACGTTTTGTCGGCCTATCGCGAGCCCGATCTGCGCGAGGCCCTGACGTACTACGGCATCGACGGCCACTTTCATAATATCGTGGGGCAGCGGAATTACCGCGGTGAAAGCAAGGCCGTGCTGGGGCAGGCGCTGCGCGAATCCCTGGGCAGCAACGGCGGGCCGATCATCCTCATTGGCGACACTACGCACGACTTCGAGGTGTCCCAGGCGATGGGCGCGCAGTGCATCCTGATGGCTGGCGGGCACCATCCGCGTTCGCGTCTGGAGCGCTGCGCCGGAGCCACCGTCATCGACAGCCTCGACGAGTTGAGCGCCATTCTGGCTTGAGCGCGTGCGGCGGGCTGCCTTCAGTGGCAGGCATGTCCAAACGCGCTTTGATTCTTTCCGGCGGCTGGCCGGGCCATGAACCCGAAAAAACCTCCAAGCGGTTCGCCGGTCTGCTCGAGGTCGCGGGCTTCACGGTCGAGGTGTCTGAAACGCTCGACGTCGTGGCCGATGCCGAAAAAGTGGCCGCCAGCTACGACCTGCTCATCCCCAACTGGACCATGGGCGAGATCAATGGCGAGCAGCTCAAGGGCTTGTGCGACGCGGTGGCGCAAGGCGTCGGGGTGGGGGGCTTTCATGGCGGTGCCGGCGACGCCTTTCGTTCGGCCTGCGAGTTTCAATTCATGATGGGCGGGCAGTTTGTCGCACACCCCGGCAACATCAAGGACTACACGGTCTACATTGCCGACCCGGCCCACCCGATCACGCAGGGCATCGAGCCGGCCTTCGCCTTCACCAGCGAGCAGTACTACCTGCACGTGGACCCGGCGGTGCGCGTGCTGGCGACAACGCTGGTCAACGCGCCCACGGCGGCACATTGCGAGGGCGTCCAAATGCCGGTGGCCTGGACAAAGATGCATGGCGCCGGCCGCGTTTACTACTGCGCATTGGGCCACCAGGACGCGGAGTTCGACACCTTCCCCATGGCCCAGCAACTCGTGCTCAACGGTCTGCTTTGGGCCACGCGCTAGGCCTTCAACTAGGTTGTCGAAAGGACGCCGGAGAAAATCCGCTGCGCTGTCTGCACCGTGTTCGCATGCAAACGGGGCGTTTGCGCGGCTGCGCGATTGTAACCACCTCCGTAAAGCACAGCCACCGGCACCTCCCAGCGCAGGCAAACCTCCAGAACAAAGCCATCGCGGGCGGTCATTTGCTCGGTGCTCAAGTGCATCTGCCCAAAGCGGTCGTCGCGGTGGTTGTCCGCGCCGGCAATCCACAACACCAGGTCGGGCTCCGCGCGCTCAAAGGCCTGGGGCAGAGTTTCGGCCAGGCGCTCCAGGTACAGATCGCCTTGCACGAAACGCTCCAGCGGCACGTCGAAGTTGCCCGGCACTTTCTGCGCGGGGTAGTTCCGGCCCACGTGAATGTCGTAGCAGAAGACCTCGGGTACGTCCGCCAGCAGCGCGTGCGTGCCGTTGCCCTGATGCGCGTCGGAATCCACCACCAGAATGCGCGTGCCCGGCTGACGCGCCAAAACATCCTGAACCGCGACCGCGACATCGTTGAGCACGCAAAACCCCAGACCACGGTCCGCAAAGGCGTGGTGCGTTCCACCCGCCAGGTTGGCCGCGATGCCGTCTTCCAGCGCCGCGTGCGCCGCCGCCACCGTGCCGGCGGTCTCCATCCGGCAGCGCTCGAGCAGGCGCTCATGCGCGGGCAGGCCCAAGCGATTGCGGTCGTATGCGGGCAGGGCGCGCGTTCCCACCGTCTGCAGGTAGGGCATGGTGTGCACGCGCAACAGCTCGGTGAAGCCAATCGGCTGCACATCAATGATTTCCAACTCCGGCGATTCCGCTTGCAGCAGCGCATGCGCCTGCGGAAACTTCGCCATTGGGAACGGGTGCCCCTCCGGCAGCGGCAGAAAATAGCCTTCGTTGTAGAAGCAGCGCATCGCTGACTCGAAACTGCTCACGACGTCGCTCAAGGCAACTACACCGCTCACCAAAACCGAACCACTTCGCCTGCAACCCACGAATTTTCAGCAGTTTAACGGCTTCCAGACTTGATTCGGGCCCGGCGCACCCTTTATTGCAAAAGTCTTTTCATCGATTGACGCAGGTGCCGCGCCCGACCTCAAACGGGCCAAACCCGGCACATTGCATCGTATTTTGCATGGCAGCCTTCGCTGCAGTTCAACCCTTGATGGGCGCAATCGCCGCCAGCCTGCATTGCCGGCGGACCCCTCACCTCATCGCCGTGTCGGAAACACCGCTGGGGCTTGTGCGCCTGTTTTCACCATCTGATCTTTTTCCGAAATGGACATCGCAATTGTCACCGGAGCCCAGGCGGGCTTCGGGCTGAGCGTCGCCCGTCGCCTTATCAAGACCGGCTGCCGCGTCTACGGGCTGAGCTGGGACTTTTCCCAGACCGATTTTTCCCACAACGACTTTCGACCCTTTCCCTGCAATCTGGCCGACCCGGAAGCGGTCGCCTCGGCGGTGGACCAGATCCTCGAGGCCGAAGGCTCGCTCTTTGCCGTGATGCATTGCGCGCAGCTGTTGCCGACGCATCCGCTTGAAGCCACTGAGACCGAAGAGCTCACCAACGCGATCCACGTTGGGCTCCTTTGTCCGTTGATTTTGGCCCGCAAGGCCTTGCCCAGCCTGATGAAAACGCGCGGCTACATCGTCACGCTGGGCTGGAACGGGCGCGGCGTTTCGCCGGGTGGGGCCACCGGAGCCGCCGTCCTGGGGGGCACCCACCGGCTGGCCGAAGCGCTTTTTGACGAGGTGCGCGACACCGGCGTCAAGGTGACCACCATCATCCCGCAGCCCAATCCCGGCAAGGCGGACTCGCTGGCACAGTTCCGCTCCGAACCGCAGAGCATCGTGGACCCCGAGCGCGTGGCCGACGTGGTGGAGCAAGTCCTGCGCTTTCGCGAAAACAATGGCCTGGCCGAGGTGGTCGTTCAACCCATGGGCGAGCGCGAGGATCCCGTGGTGCCCAAAACCATCACACGCCTGCCTACGGTCAAAGAGGAGTACGCCCTGCCGCCGCGCAGCCTCTACCCGCAGGAACCAGAGCCCATTCCCACACCCGATCGCCAGCGGCCCGACGACGCGCCGCCCCCCGAGGACATCGAAGCTTGGGAGGATGAAATCGAGGAGGAAGTCTTTCTCGACGACGACGCGCTGATGGAAAAATACATCCGCGGTCACGGGCGCTCCGGCAGCGATGAGAGCGGCGAAGACGCCCCTGCCGAGGAGGGCGAGCCCAAGAAAGCCGCGCGCAAAGACGACAAGGGCGACGGCAAGAAGGGCCGCGAGAAACGCCCGAAGGGTCCGGCCAAAATGCAACTCAAAACCCGCGGACCCGCGCCACGCCCCCGGCGCAACCGCTTGGAAGACTGGCCCGGACGTCGCCGCACGACGCTGGAGGGCTCCGTGGTCACCACCTTGGCCAACAGCGACGACGAGCACGAAGACGACGAAGACACGCGCGCACCGCACGGCGCGAAGGCTGACTTTGATTTTGAGGACGACCGCGAGGATTTCGGCACAGCCGATGATGCCGGCGAGGCAAGCAATGAGCCGAGCACCGCGCCGGTCGAAGCGGTCAGTGTGGTCGCGAGCGAGGAAACGCCCGCCAAGCCGGCCAAACGACGGCGGCGCAATGCCGTACGGAAGCCTCCGGGTGGCATCGGCGGCGGTCCCTCCCGGCAGGACATGGAATAGCCGCCCCTCGCTCGCCAAGCCTCAGTCGCGATGCGCCATTGAAAGCCCGCCGCCGCTCTCATTGGCCACGGGCCAGCGGCCCCCCGGAAGGCGTACCCCACCGAGTTTTTGGGCGGTTTCCGGCTGCATGACATACGTCCAGACCAGTCCATAAGACGTTGGGCCCTCGCTCGAAAAGGCCGTCACTGCATGGCGATTGTACTCGTTCAGCGCGGGCGAGCGGAACGGATCGTAGTCTTCGAGCGCATCGAAACCGCGTAGCCCGTCGGCATCCCGCAGACACAGCACGCAGCCGTGGGCCCAGCTTTCGCCAGCGACGAGGGCAGGGTAGCCCGGGTCAAGCGCGTACAGCATTCCCCGGACGCGCGCGGGCCAGGCCAGCTGTGGTCGAAGATCGGCCGCCGGAGTCCAGGCGGTGACCTTCCCCTCGCAGTAGGCGTCCCAATAGTGGCCGTCCGGCTGCAAGGTACCGTACACAAAAACGCGCAAGCTCTGGAGTTCGTCGGCCATGGTGGCATTCGATACGACGCGTCCGCCGGGTCAAACGCCCGCACGCCTCAGGGCGCAGAAACTGCTCCCGTCCACAACCCTGAGACCGGAATTCGACTGCACCGGCTGTCTCCTCTCCGAGCCGTTAACCAAGAACCAGGAACCAAAGCACTCCCAACCAAAATGCCTTACACCGCCGATCCTGATCTGGCCGCCTTCGTCCAACAACTGCCCAAGACCGAGACGCACCTGCACATCGAAGGCGCGCTGCCCTTTGAGCTGTTGCAGGCTCAGGACCCGGAAAAATACCCCGAGCCCCCGCCGATGTGGGCCGATGACTTTCGTTACCACAGCTTCGACCAGTTCATGGAGTTGTACGTGCAGTACGCGGCCTCGTTCTTCACCTCGCCCCAGCGCTACCACGAGGTCTGCAAAATCATCCTCGGCAACTGCGTCGCCCAGAACGTGCGCTACGCCGAGATCAGCTTCCACTCCGGGGTGATCGGCGCGATGGGCGGTCCCGACTACGGCCCACCGGTGCTGGAAGCGATCCACGCCGCCGCCCCCGAAGGACTGGAATTGCGCGTCTTCATGGGCATGTCGCACCAGGTCGACGCGGAACCCTTCGGCCTGGAAACGGTGCAGGCGGGCATCCACTGGGATTTACTGGCCGGCATCGATCTGCACGGGCCCGAATACTGGCCCATCGAGCCGTGGACGCTCGAGCTATGGCCGGCGGCGCGGGTGGCGGGCAAGTTCACCAAGGCACACGCCGGGGAGTTCATGCCGGCCAGCTTCGTGCGTACCTGCGTGGAAACGCTCGGGGCCCAGCGCATCCAACATGGCGTGCGCGCCGCGGAAGATCCCGCGGTCCTCCAACTGCTGACCGACCGAGGCATCGCCTGCGACGTCTGCCCCATCTCCAACGTCAAGCTGGCCGTCGAGGGCATCGATTCGATGGCCGCGCACCCGCTGCCCCACATGCTGGAAGCCGGCGTCACCTGCACGATTAACAGCGACGACCCCTTCATGTTCGGCAATCGCTTGAGCGAGGAATACTACGCGGTACACCAGGACCTGGGCTTCAGCCGGACCCAACTCGCCCGACTGGCCCGCAACGGCTTTGAGATCGCGCTGATGCCCGCTGCCCAGAAAGCCCCCTTCCTCGCCGAACTCGACGCCATCATCGGCTCGGGAGACGCGGATTAGAAATCCAGCTCGACAAACAATTGAGGAAAATAGGCCTCGTGCACTGACGAAGGGAAAGCCAGGTGCACGGGGCTCGATGGACCCTTTGACTTTAGGAGTCCCTTGTCGACGACGCGGTGGAGGAGCAGACGCGCCGCCGTCTGCTTTTTGCCTGTAAGTTCGGGAGCTCGGCCTCTCGGCATGGTACCTTTATAAAGAGCCTCGGTTAATATCCGGGTAGCACCTTTATTGTCGCGTGCATTGCCGAACAGATTTTGCCGAAAAACAAAGTCCTCCATGCGGTGAGACAGGCCCTCCAGATCCAGTAACGAGCCCATGAAGGTGATCTGGTCGAGCAGGGTCTCCGCGAAGGCGACGCAAAACTCCGAAAGTCCCTTCTGGCTGAGATTGCCGCGGCCATCCAGGTCGCCGTCACGCCTTCTGTCGGCCGCCGAAAGCTGCGCGAAATACCTTTTGCGATTCCTCGCCAAGCCTCGGGACAGCGTCCACAAGCCAACTCCGGCAACTTCCGCGTCAATGAGACAAGCATGTGAGAACAATCGTGCGACCCGTCCGTTGCCATCAGCAAAAGGGTGTATCCAAAGCAGGCGATGGTGTGCTGCCGCGATTGCAGCAATACGTCGGGTAGAAAGGATTCGAGAGCTTCCGTAAAACTCGAAGAACCGTCCGAGGAAGGGTTCGAGGTAATCACAATCGGGAGGTAGGTGGTGACCCAAATCCACCCTATGCTGCCTTAGCTCCCCCGGAGTAATCTCGTATTCACGCCCCTGGTGATCTCGGCTGATACAGAGTTCCGCAGGAAGGTCCTCGAAAAAGCTGGCGTGAATCCAGCGAAGAAAGGGCAGGCTGTAGAGTTCCTCACGATCGAGACCGTTCTCGAACCGGCTTTCAATCTGCGCTTCGACTCTGGCATGCGCCAATCCAAGCTTTTGGTGTGAACGCGCCTTGGGGTCCTCGTCAAAATCGGCCTGCTGGGCTCGTTCAATGTCGCGCGGGAGGGTACGGTGTTCCTCGATGAGATTGGAGTAGTAGCTGTTCATCTGACGCACAACGCGAGCCAGCTCCAAGCGATTCTCTGTGCCTCGAAGTAGTCCTTCAAGTTTGCCGGCCTCTCGATGAATCGCCACAGTCAGTTCGGCGAGTTCCTTGGCATGCTCCGGCGGGAGCAAAGGCTCCATGGATGCCGGATTACGGTAGACATCTTCTCTTGAATCGTTGCTCAATCTGCGGTTATCAATAATCCAGGAGTCATTGTCTGTGAAGGCTTAAAGAAAAATTATAGTCCTCTTTCTGTTAACGAAACGTTGTTTCCTTTGTATCGCCGATTGCTGACTTATCAGCAATCGGCGGTTACGAACTTATTACAACCGGGCGTCGCCCGGTTGTAATAAGATAGATACTGCTGTCAAGAAAAACATGTACCGAAACTCCTGAGGCATTCCAAGGGACGCGATGTCTGCGCGTTCTAACACTTAGAACGACGTAGCCTAACACAGCTCGCTTACTTGCTCTGCGCGAGTTTTTTGGGCGCGGACAGGCGCAGCGGCTGCCAGAACGAAAAGCCGTTCGCGCGGATCTCCAGATACGCGCCCGTCAGCCGGCCTTCGGTCACGGTGAGCCGCTCCAGCGTAACCAAGCGCACCTCGCGCTTGGTCTCGAGTTCGTGCATCGAGAGCACCTGCACCGCATCGTGCACGCCCAGAAAGTTGCGCGGGCGCGGTCCGGTGGGCCCGCCATAATAGGCCTGCAGGGTGGGGTCCGCCTTCACCGCGCGTCGATACAGCGCCTGGTAAAAACGGTCGGAGAGGCCGTTGCGGTGCGAACCGTTGGGAAAGTACGCCACCCAGGTCGCCACAGACTTGTCGCGCTGGAACAGCGCAAACTCGGGGTACTCCACCTTCATCAGCAGGCCCAGCAGCTTGCGCTCGTGAAAACGCAGGTTGAGCCCGGAAACATCCAGCGACTGTCGGCGCAGTCGCAGGCCTTCCTTGAAGCCGCTGTAGAGAATCTCCTCCAGCACCAAACAGGCTTCGTAAGCCCCCTCGTCAAACGCGTGCAACCAACGCTGGCGCAACGCCAGGTCGAGCGCGTTCGGGTTCTGATCGGCCTGCCAGGCGCGCTCGGCCGAGGGCATGTCGCGGTACAAATCGTCGAAGGTCTTGATGGAGGTATAGCCACGCGTAAAGGCCTCACGCAGGGTCTTTTTTTCACGCTCGGAGGAGGCGTTGACGCGCTTCAGGTGCGCACGGACGGAGGACTCGAAGGCGGTGCCCAGGGCCTTGATGGTGGCTTTGCGATCTTTTTCCGAGGCCTGGGCCAGCTGCGGCGAAGCGTTCAGTGCGTCCGAGGAGGCATCGGAACCCCAACCCGGTAACCGCTTATAGGTCATCGGTTTCGGATCGGAGACCTCCTGCTTGGTCGCGTTGCGTGTGGTCACGCAGCCCGCTTGCAGCAGGGCCGCGCAGGCGATCAGCATCAACGGATACAAGGGTTTCATCTCGGTTGCGTGGAAGGCGGCAGCGTCGCCGGCAGCCAAGGTCGGTGCGTGTCTGTGCACCCCCTTGACCCCGAATGTCGGCCATGCGATAAGGAGCCACTGACGTAAGTCGGCCATGAACCGCGTTTACATAAAGACCTATGGCTGCCAGATGAACGAACGTGACAGCGAGGCGGTCGCGGCGCTGCGGCGCGGGCGCGGCTACGCCATCGTGGCCGAAGAGCGCGAGGCCGACGTCATCCTGCTCAACACCTGCTCCGTGCGCGACCAGGCAGAGCAAAAAGCCATTGGAAAGGCGGGCCATCTCGGTCGTCTGCGCCGGGAAAAACCACACCTGAAAATCGGGATCATGGGCTGCATGGCGCAGAATCGCGGCGTCGAACTGCTCGACCACCTGCCCGATCTCGATCTGCTCGTGGGCACGCAAAAATTTCACCGCGTGCCGGATCACCTGGATGCCCTCATGGCCTCGCTGGACGGGCAGGGTCCACGGCCCTGCACGCTGGTCGATTTGGACGCCGAAGCCGGCAGCCAAAACACCATTCGCCCGCACCTGAGCACGCAGCGACAGATCAGCGCCTTTGTCTCCATCATGCAGGGCTGCAACATGAGCTGCACCTTTTGCATCGTGCCCAAAACGCGCGGCCCCGAGCGCGCCCGCCCCATTGATGACATCGTCGAGGAAGTCGAGGAACTGGCCGCCAACGGCACCCGCGAGGTCACCCTGCTGGGCCAAATCGTAACCAGCTACGGCCGTCGCGAGATTCCATTCAAAGACGGGAAGAGCCCCTTCGTGCAACTGCTGGAGCGCATCCACGAGATTCCCGGCATCGCGCGCATTCGCTTCACCTCGCCACACCCACGCGGCTTCAAGGACGACCTGGTACAGGCCTACCGCGATCTGCCCAAGCTCGGTGCCTACGTTCACCTGCCCCTGCAAAGCGGTTCGGACCGCATCCTGAAGGCGATGAACCGCCCGTACTCGGCGGCGCGGTATCTGGAGATCGTTGCCGCCTTGCGCGAGGCTCAGCCACAGATGCACTTTTCCACCGACATCATCGTGGGCTTTCCCGGCGAGACCGAAGCCGACTTCGACGACACCGTGCGCGTGTTCAAAGCAGCGCGCTTCGACATGGCTTTTATCTTCAAGTACAGCACGCGCACCGGCACGCCCGCGGCCCAGTGGGTCGATCAGTTGCCCGATTCCGTGAAAGAACAACGCAACCAGACCCTGCTCGAGATCCTTCACACGCACTCCCTGGCGCGCAACGAATCCCTCGTCGGGACCGAGCAGGAAGTGTTGGTGGAAGGGCCGGCCCGACGCGGCGAGGGCCTGTTCATTGGGCGCACCCCCGGCTTTCGCAAGGTGATCTTTCCCGCCAGCGAACGGCTCGTGGGCCAGTTGCTTCTGGTGCGCATCACCGACGCCACCGTCACCACGCTGACTGGGGAGCTGGTCCTGGCCGGGGTGGGCGAAACCTGAGTCCACACCCCTGCGCAAAACCCAACAGAAAGCCCCTGTTCCGGCGCCGTTGGTCGGCTTTTAGGCCTGGCTGAAATTCTCCCGCTGGAGGCCAAGGCCGCGCAGCTCGGCAGGGCACGCTTGCAGCGGTACAGACCCCTCGCACGGTAGGGGACTGGCCGATGCCACTATCGGCGCCATCGCAATGGCCAAAGTGCGTCCGCTCTTCAGCAAAAATACAAAATACTTACCAGAGATGAACGCCCGCCGCCATTATGGCTGGCGCCGCTTCCGCTTGCCTGACGAGGGTAGGCGGGTAGTCTCGGGAAATGCCTCTGCACCGTCGCCAATTCATCCGCTGGAGTGCGCTGACCGCCGCCTGGACTGCCGCCGGTTTTCCGCGCAGTCGCCTGAGCGCGGCCTCAGCTGCGCCCGCGATCCGCGAGAGCGTTCGCCTGGTCTTTTTCACCGACGTCCATGCCCGCGAAGATGAAAGAGCCAGTGAAAACATCGCGGCGGACCTGCGCAAGGCAGCCGCCCGGATCAACGCGGCCCAGCCGGATGTGCTGATCGGCGGCGGCGACTTCATCCACGGCGGCTACGTTGTCAGCGAACCCAAGGGCGAGGCGCGCTTTCAGGTTTTCATGAAGGATTTTTACCGGCAGCTGGACCAGCGGCCCTTCCTCATGATTGGCAACCACGACCACGTGGCCGCCACGCCGACCGACGGCTCGCCCGCCGCAACCAACCCCAAAAAAGCCTTCCGCCGACGCTTTGGGTTGGAGCGCACGTATCAGCATTTCCGCTACAAAGGCATCGACTTCATTTTGCTGGACTCGATTCGCTTCGACAACGTGCCGCCGGATCTGGGCCGGCAGTACTGGGGCGAGATTGACCCACAGCAGCTGGCCTGGCTTGATGCGACGCTGGCGGACATTCCCCCGGAAAATCCGATCGTGCTGTGCTCGCACATACCGTTTGAATCGCAGCAGATTCAGCTCCTCAAGCTGGCGCAGCAGCCCGTGCCCGCAAGTCTGGCTGTGCCCAATGCCGACGCCGTGCTGGCACGTTTCGCCGGGCGCCCCAACCCCGTGCTCGTGCTCGAAGGTCACCTGCACCGCAACGAGGACCTGCGCGTGCGCGACGTGCGCTATATTATGGGCGGCGCCGTTTGCGGCGCCTGGTGGCAGGGTCCGCGCGACGGCACCGAGGAAGGCTTCGGGCTGCTCACATTTTCGCCCGAGGGCATCGCCTACGAATACGTCGACGCCGGCCTGGCCCGCACCGGCACCTCACCGTACTGAGTCGGTCGCGTAACCGCGACAGGACTCAAATGCTACGCATTTGGTTGGGGGCAGATGCTGCCCGACACGTCATTGCGAGGAGGCATGAGCGCAGTGAATATGCCGACGTGGCAATCCAGACGAATAACGGGGGCGTAACGGCACTCGCCTGGATTGCCACGGGCCGCGCCCTGCGTGGCCCTCGCAATGACGGCGCTGGAGTTACGCAACTGGGCTTGCCCCAAACGCGATGCAGCCGCATCGCTGTCCCGCCGGGGTCACCCGGATCTGTCGCTTATCGCGTAACCGCGACAGGACTCAAATGCTACGCATTTGGTTGGGGGCAGATGCTGCCCGACACGTCATTGCGAGGAGGCATGAGCGCAGTGAATATGCCGACGTGGCAATCCAGACGAATAACGGGGGCGTAACGG
>JBHJGQ010000007.1:0-67594 GCA_050331595.1 Opitutales bacterium | reverse complement strand
CGGCCCCAGGGGGCGCGGATGACCTGCTGGGCCTGGCCGATGCCCCCGACGCGGTCCTGTGCCTGCAGCTCGAATACGGTGAAGAAGGGCGCGCACTCGGCGGTGTTGGGGTGGGTATCCTCGGGGCCGCGGGGGGTCTCGTAGAAGCGCTGGAGGACTTCGGCGGTGGCGTCTTCATCGGCCAGGCCAAAGCGAATCGCGGCGAGCGAGGCGTGCTCGCTGTGCCTCTCCGAAAGCACGCCATCGACGCGGCAATCGGCGAAGCACCCGTGGCGCGCATCCCAGAGGTCCTGCTGGAAGTGCGCCTGGAGGATGGCTCGCAGGGCGTCGGTTTTGCGTGCCCACCGGGAATCGCCCAGCTGCGTGGCGATGTTGCCGAGGGCCTCAAGCGCGCCGTAGAAAAGCGCGTTGAAGGCGCAGCCGGCCCCGCGCCGGTCTAGGTGGGCCCAGTCGATCAGGTGCCAATAGGGCACATCCTCGACCTGGCCGTGCGCATTGCTATGGGGCAGCAGCGCCTGAATCACCCGCAAGGCCACCGGGTAACATTCCTCCAGAAAAACCTCGTCGCCGGTCAGCATGAAGTGGTCCCAAAGGAAAATGAGCCACTCCAGCGAGTAGTCCGGAATCGCCCCGTACAGTGCGGATGAGGGGAAGTTCGAGGTGTTCGAAATCATCCCGGTGGGGAACTGGTTGGCGGCGGTTTGGCGGTAGAACTCGCGGGGGAGCATAGTGTCGCCAAAGCAGGCGTGAATGCCGCCAAGGGTGACGGAGGCCACGTCGCCCAGCCACTGCGCGGCCTCGCGCCAGGGCGTGTCCATGAGGAATTCGTTGGAGCAGAGGCGCAGTGTCTCGCGCGAGATCTCCCAGGCGCCTTGAAGGTCGGCGTCCGGGCACTCGAAATGCCCGCGCGGCTCGAAAGGGTAGGTGCTTATGCGCGCGTGCAGGTCCCGGATCCGAACCGGCTGCGTTGAGGCATGCTTCAGGCGCAGCTTCAGGTAGCGGAAGGCCTTCCAGGTGAAGGGCTGCCAGGTATGGGTGCCGGCGGGAAAGGTGACTGTGTCGGCGAACCAGCCTTCCAGGGCGTTGTTGAAATGCCCGTCGAAGAGCCGTTCGGCATAGCCGATTTCCAGCGTCGCGCCTTCGGGCACTTCGAGGGTCAGGCGAGGATACGCAGTCACGATTGTGCCGAAATCGAGCACGATGGCGGGGTCCCAGCGGCCGAGGTACCTGGTCGCGCCGACCGGCTCGGAGCACTTGAGCGTGGTGACGTCGTCGGCTTGCAGCAGCGCCTCAGGGTTTTCGAGGGTGGCGTGTTCAATGTCCTGGCCGGGTTGGCTCAAGGAAATCGAACAGTCCTCGCTGCGCTGCCGATTGACCAGGTCGACGCATTCCTCAACGCGCTGGATCGCGACCGCGTAAACAGGATCGTCGGTCATGGGTGGCAACGGATTCGGAATCAACCGCGACCACGGGCCTGCGTTGGGAATGCGGGGACGCCCGCCATCCGCCGCCCGTTTGGCCGGGACGAAGACTGCCCGCGTCCACGTAGCGTCGTCGAAGTCCGACTCCAGCCAGCCTTGCGGCATCCGGCGCAGGTCGACGTGCTCCTGGAACCGCGCGAAGTGGTTCATGCCAAACTGCTGCGTATGCTCGCGCCAGGCGTGGCCGCGTTGCACGGCCCAGGTTTCGTCCGTCCCGACAAGGCAACTGCCGTCGGCCTCGATTTCGACGAGCAAGCCGGGGTCGCAAAACTCGCGCGCACCCTGCACGTAGACGATGGCGGCCAACACGTTTGGGCCTGGTTTCAGGTGCGCGGCGACGTCGAAGGCGTGGTAATATTGGAGCCAGGGCTGGCTGGGTTTAGGCGCGCGCCCGATAGACGCCCCGTTGAGGAAGAGCTGGCAGCGTGTTTCCGCCGAAGCAAAGAGGGTGGCCGAGGCCGGCAGGGTCTCCACGTCAAAGGCGCGGCGAAAGAGCCAGTAGGTGTTCTGTGGGCCGGGCTCGTGGCTCCAAATCCAGCTGCCGGTCCATCTGCGCGAGGGGCCGATTGAAAGAAATCGTGAGGGTTCAAAGCAAGCGGTGTCGGCGGTCATGCCAGCGAGCAAGCCGGGGCGCTGAGTTACGGGCAACCTTTTAGCATTTCGTGGGTCGAAGCCCGCAAGGGCCGACTTCGTTCGCGGCTCATTGACTTTACCTGGCAATTTGCAAATCTAATGGCTATGATTCGTGGTTCTTATTTCGCTGCTGGTGTGCTGCTTGTCGTGGGCGGCACGAGCTTCATCTCCAACGCAAGCGCCAGCGACTGGCCGCAATTCCGCGGGCCCGAGCGCAACGGCGCTTCATCCAGCGGCGAGCTCTTGTCGCAGTGGCCGGAGATGGGACCGCAGCGGCTGTGGACCAAGGACGTGGGCACGGGCGTGTCGGCCTTTGTCGTGGCCGACGGAGTGGCTTACACCCTGGGCAACGTGCGCGATCGCGGCACGGGTCGTTGGGAAGATGTCGTCTACGCCCTCGACGCGGAGACGGGTGACGAGAAATGGACCTTTAAGTACGAAATCGCCAAGGCCGCCCGGCAGTTTGAGGGGGGTCCGGCGTCCACCCCGGCTTACGGCGACGGCATGCTGTACACCCTTTCGCACGAGGGGCACCTGCACGCCTTGAACGCCCACAACGGTGAGCTGGCCTGGAAAAAGCATCTGGTTCGTGACCTCGACGGTGATCGCCCTCGGTGGGGCTTTTCGAGCGCGCCGCTCGTGGTGGGTGATTTTGTGGTTGTGGAGCCCGGCGGTCGGAATGCCTCGCTGGTGGCGTTGGATCGGCGCACAGGTGAAGTCAAATGGCGCGCGGGCAACTCGGGTGCGGGCTATGCTTCGCCGGTGGTCCACCAGCATCGGGGCAAGGACATCATCCTGGCCTTCAACGCCTTCGGCTTGGAGGGTTACACGGTGGAAGACGGCCGGCGTCTGTTCCAAAAGCGCTGGGAAACCGCCTACGACGTCAATGCGGCGACCCCTCTGGCAATGGGCGACAAAGTTTTCATTTCCTCGGGGTACGGCAAGGGCAGCGCGCTCGTTGAAATCGATGCCTCGTCCACCGAGCAGGTTTGGGCCCACAGCGATTTCATGAACCAGCTGACCAGCAGCGTGCTCCACGACGGATTTCTGTACGGCTTTCACGTCAACCACGTGGGCAACCGCCGCGGGCATGCGCTCAAGTGCGTGGAATTGGAAACGGGCAAGGTGCGCTGGAGCGAAGACGGTCTGGGTTCCGGCTCGTTGATCCTGGTCGACGGCCAGTTGGTCATCCTCACCACCGACGGCGAACTCGTCGTGGTCGATGCCACCCCCAGCCGCTACAGCGAGAAAGAGCGCATGCAGGCATTGCCGCGCCAAAGCTGGGTTGAGCCCGCCTACGCCGACGGGATCGTTTTTCTGCGCAATAACAGCGGTAAGTCTGCAGCCTTTCGCATCGGCGAGTCCTGAGCCCGCGACGGCCCGCGTTGACAGATCCCGATTGACAAGCAAGCGCGAAGCTCAGGCATTGAACGCATGACCTCCTACGTTGCTGGTTGGGTGCCCTCAGGGTTTTTCCGCGGACTTTGGGCTGCAGTTACGTGGGTCGGCCTCACGTGTGCACTGCCTGCTCAGGCAAGCGAGTACACATCGTCGAACTGGTACTCCTGGCGCGGACCGCAGACCAATGGCGTCGCCCACGACACCGGCTTGAACGACACGCTCGGCGAACCAGCCTGGACCTATCCGGTCTTTGGCGGGGGCACACCCGTTGCCGCCAACGGGCGTCTCTACGTCTTTGGTTACACCGGCGAGCGAGGCGACCTGCGCGAGGTACTGCTCTGCCTCGACGCCAACAGTGGCGAAAAAATTTGGGAGCGTCGCTTCGCCGACTTCGTCAGCGACATCATCTACGAACGCTACGGCATCGGTTCGCCCGAGATCGACCCAGCCACCGGTAACCTCTTCCTGATGACCAGCCCCGGCCTGCTGATGAGCTTTAGCGCCGAGGGTGAGGTGCTCTGGGAGCGTTCGCTGATGGAGGAATTCGGGCGTTTGACCTTCCCCAACGGGCGTACCGGCACGCCGCGCATCGACGGCAACCTAGTCATCGTCCACGGCATCACGGCGAACTGGGGGCTCAACGGCGCGCCGCGCGATCGCTTCTACGCCTTCGACAAACACAGCGGTGAGCTGATCTGGTACAGCACACCGGCCATTGCGCCGAAGGACAGCTCGTATTCCACGCCCGTTTTCCAAACGCTCAAGGACGGCACGCGGGTCTTTTACGCGGGCACCGGTTGCGGCAACCTGGTTTGCATCGACGCGCGGACCGGCGATCCGCTCTGGCGCTTCCATCTGTCGACCGGCGGTATTAACTCAACCCCGGTGCTTTATGGCGACGATCGCCTCATTATCCTGCACGGCAAAGAGAACCTGGACAAGTCCACCAGCGGGCGAATGGTCAGTCTCAAGCTGCCGCAAGAGCGCCCAACCGGCGACCTGCCGAAGATTCTGGGCAAGGACATCGAAGCCTGGCGCAACAACGACCTGTCCTCCTTTACCAGCTCGCCCACGCTCAAAGGCGACTTCATTTTTCAGACCACCGTCCACGGCGAATTGAAGAAGGTCGACGCACGCACGGGCGACATCGCCTGGGTTAAAAAGCTCGCCCCCGACCAGCTGCACGCCTCGCCCCTCTATCTCGACGGCAAGCTCTACGCGCCGTTTCTGGAGGGTTCGTTCTTCGTCGTGCGCGATGGTGCCGAGCCCGAACTGCTCGATGAGAAGCGCTACGACAAGCCACTGACGGGTCAGCCAGCTTATTACAACGGGATGCTTTATCTGGAGGGCAAGGGCGCCCTCTACGCCTACGATTTGGGCCTCGAGAACGAACCGGTGGAAACGGCCTGGGACTTTGGCCAGACCGCGCCGGCCTCGCAAGCCGGAGGCTTGGAAGCCTCGCAAGCCATCCGCCGGATCATCCCACCGGAGTTCCGTCTCCAGCCGGGTCAGTCGGTTCAATTGAAGGCGGAGCGCCTGCAGGTGCCTCCGGGCATGGTTTCCCGCGTCGACGACCGCAGCATCGGCACCTGGGAGAAGTACATTCCTGAGGGCGCACGGGTGCGCGCCGAGGTCGACGCCCGCATCGATCCGGACGGGAAGCTGACTGCCGCGGAAGACGCGCAGCAGTCCGCCGGCGCCATCCGGTATACGCAGGGCGGCATCGCGGGCACGGCACGCGGGCGCGTGGTGATCGGCGATCGTTACGCCGAGGATTTTGAAGGATTCGCGCTCGACCAGACCAACAGTGACGGCGAGTCGTTTGGATTCCCCCCGCTGCCCTGGCTGGGCGCGCGTTTTCGCTATCAGGTGATCGAGCAGGATGGCAATCAGGTCCTGGCCAACACGCTCGACCGCGTCATTCTGCAGCGCTCGCGCACCTTTATCGGCGACCCCTCGGCCAGTGGCTACACCATGGAGGTGGACGTGATGACCGACGGCAACCGCCGCGTTTCCTCCACCGCCGGGCTGATCAATCAACGCTACGCCATCGCCCTGGTGGGCAACTGGCGCATCCTCGAGGTCACCAGCAACCACGACCGCATCAAGGAGTCGGTGCCCTTCGCCATCCGTCCCGGCACCTGGTATCGTCTGAAAACGCGCGTGGACGTGCACGCCGATGGCAGCGGCGTGATCCGTGCCAAGGCCTGGGACCGCGACGCCGACGAACCGGCCGAATGGACCATCGAGGTACCCGTCGACGATGCGCACGCGGAGGGTTCACCGGGCCTGTACGCCTTTTCCCCACAAAGCCAAAAGCGCGTCTACTTTGACAACCTGAAGATTTATCCAAGTCCCCCGCTATGAAGTCCTCTTTTTCCCTGACCGCCTCCGGGCGGCACCTGCTGTTGAGCCTGCTTGGCCTGGGTCTGATCGCGCCCGTGGCTCGGGCGGATTGGCCCATGTGGGGCCGCACCGCCGACCGCAACATGTATTCGCCCGAAACGGGCATCTCCATCGACTTCGAGCCGGGCGAGCGCTTTGAAAACACCGACCGCATCGACCTGAGCACGGTCAAGGGCGTCCGCTGGGTGGCCAAGCTGGGCTCGCAGAGCTACGGCAACGCCGCCATCGCCGAGGGCCGCGTCGTCGTCGGCACCAACAACGAATCCCCGCGCGACCCGGGCATCACCGAGGATCGCGGCGTGGTCATGTGCTTTGACGAGCAGACCGGCGAATTCCAGTGGCAGTTGAACATTCCCAAGCTGGGCGCGGGCAAGGTGAGCGATTGGGAGTACATCGGCATTTGCTCCTCACCGGCTATCCTCGACGGCCATGTCTACCTCAGCACGAATCGCTGCGAGGTGGTGAAGCTGGACCTAGACGGACTGGCCGACGGCAACGACGGCGACTTCAAGGACGAAGCCGACTACAAGGGCAGCGACCTGGAGCGTTGGGACGCTGACCTGATTTGGGTCTACGATATGCGCGATGAGCTGGGCGTCTTTCCGCACAACGTGACCGGCGGCGCGCCGATGATCGTTGACGGGCGCGTCTACGCGGCAACCACCAACGGCGTGGACTGGTCGCACACGAACATCCCGGCACCCTTTGCACCGAGTCTGGCCGTGTTCGATGCCGAGACTGGCGCGCTGGTCGGCGAAGAGGCCTCAGGCATCAGCCAGCGCGTGCTGCACGCCACCTGGTCGTCGCCGTCCTACGGTGTTTTCGACGGCCAGAAGACCGTGGTCTTCGGCTCGGGCGACGGCTTTGTCTACGGCTTCGATCCGGAGACGGAGGTCAACGAAGACGGCTTCGACGTCCTGCCTGAGTTGTGGCGTCTGGACATGAACCCGAAGAGCTACCGCTTCGACGCCGACGGCAACCCGATTCGCTACGCCACGTTCTTCGGCCCCAGCGAAGTCATCGGCACGCCGGTCATCTGGGAGGGCAAGGTGTATGCCATCATCGGCCAGGATCCCGAACACGGCGACGGCATTGGGCGTCTGGCCTGCATCGACCCGACCAAGCGCGGCGACATTAGCGAGACCGGGGTGATCTGGGATTACCGCGGCGTCGGCCGGTCCATGTCGACGCCCTCGATCAAGGATGGACTGATTTACGTGGCCGAGTACGCCGGCAAGCTGCACTGCCTCGACGCGCGCACCGGCGAAAAACTTTGGGAACACGACACACGCAGCCGCATCTGGGGCTCGACCCTGGCCGCCGACGGCAAGGTTTTTCTCGGCACGGAGGAAGGCGACCTGCACATTTTGAAGGCGGGCCGCGAGTACGAGGTGCTGCGCACGGTGAACTTCGGAGCGCCCATCTACAGCAGCCCCGTGGTGGCCAACGGCACGCTCTACATCGGTACGCAAACCCACCTCTACGCCATCGACGGCGAAAGCACTCAGGCTGTCGCGGTGAATCTGCCCCCCGCTCTGCAAGGAACCCACCCATGAGCCCCGAGGCAGTCCGGCGCACGTTGTACGTGTACTTCGCGGTCTTGTTCGTGCTGCACCAGGATTTCTGGTTTCGCGAGGACTCGACGCTGCTGTTCGGTTTCTACCCGGTCACCTTTGCCTGGCACACCGCCTTCTCGCTGGCGGCAGCCCTCGGGTGGTTTCTGATGGTGCGCTTTGGTTGGCCCGCCGACGAACTCGAAGCTGACGCCGCGCCCGATTCCCGCTGACGCGCCCACTCAGAGCTGCCCGGACATGATCACTGTCTCCATCATCGTTGGTTACCTCTTCCTGCTCTTGCTGCTGGGCTTTTTAAGCGCGCGCCTGTTTCGCGGAGGCGCGACCGACTACTTCATCGCCAGCCGCTCGATCGGCCCCTTCGTGCTGTTGATGTCGATTTTTGGCACGACGATGACAGCCTTTGCCATGATCGGGAGCACCGGCGAGGCCTACCGTGCGGGAGTCGGCACCTACGGCAAGATGGCGTCGTGGTCGGGCCTGATCCACTCGGCCTGTTTTTTCTTCGTTGGGATGAAGCTGTGGACGCTCGGCCAGCGCCACGGCTACATGACCCAGGTCGAGTACTTTCGCGACCGCTTCAACAGTCCGCTGCTCGGTTACCTGCTTTTCCCTGTGCTGGTCCTGCTGGTCATTCCCTACCTGTTGATCGGGATCATGGGCGCGGGCAACGTGATGAGCGGCATCACCCGCGGGGCTTTTCCGGAGACCTTTGCCGCGACCGGGGGGGCGGTGCCCGCCTGGCTCACGGGTCTGGTCATTGCAGGCGTTGTGCTGAGCTACGTCTTTATCGGCGGTGTGCGCAGCGCCGCCTGGGCCAACACCTTTCAGACGCTGGTTTTCATGGTCATGGGGCTGCTGGCGTTCATTCTGATCGCCGGGGAACTGGGTGGCATGAAAGCCGCCTCGCAGGCTGCGCTGCCTGAAAAAGCCTACCGCCAAGGCAACATCCCCGAGATGGTCTTTCTGACCTACTGCTTCATTCCGCTGTCGGTGGCGATGTTCCCGCACCTCTTTCAAAACTGCCTGACCGCGCGCTCGGCCAAGACCTTCCGGCTGACACTGGTGGCGCACCCGCTCTTCATGCTGGTGACCTGGGTGCCGTGTATTTTCATCGGCTTTTGGGCAACCGGCGCGCTGCTGGACCATCCGGCCTTCGCCAGCCTCAGCGCTCCCGGCGGCTCGAACAAGGTGCTCGGGCTGATGCTCAACACCTACACCGGCGAAATCATCGTGGGACTGGTGACGGCGGGGATCCTGGCGGCCATCATGTCCTCGCTCGACTCGCAGTTCGTTTGCCTGGGGACGATGTTCACGCGCGACGTGGTGCTGCGCGTGGCTGGTCCGGAGCGCTTCAACGAGCGCCAACTGGTTTGGTTCGCGCGCGGCTTCATCGTGGCGATTGTCGTCGTCACCTACCTGCTTACGTTGCTGGAGCCACGCAGTATTTTTGCGCTGGGGGTCTGGTGTTTCTCGGGCTTTGGGGCGCTGTTTCCGCTGGTTTTTGGCGCGCTGTACTGGCGGCGAACCACCGCGGCGGGTGCCATCGCCTCGCTGGTGGCCGCGTCGGTCACCTGGGTGGCGCTCTTCACCGCTTCAGACTATGGGGCCAACCGCGAGTTTTACCCGATGGGGGTCATGCCGGTCTTCTTCATTTTCGCGGCCTGCGGGGTTACCTTGGTCGTGGTTTCGCTGCTGACCCCCGCGCCTGCGCCGGAGCGTCTGGCCAAGTTTTTCAAGGTGCGACCGGCAGCGGTGGCGCCCTCGGCGGAGCCCGTCAAGACACCGGCTTGAGCCTAGGCAGCCGGCTTGCCGGGCCGGCGAAGTCGCGAAACTCCACCGGGCGACTGGTAAATTCCGCCGGGCCGGGTATGGTCCAAACAGTTCCGTATTTGTCCGCTTCTTGTCCATGAGCACGCCGACCGTAACGCCCGCCGCCTCCACCAACGTTGATGCCGCCCGCGTGGCCCTCGACGCCCACGTGCGCGAAATCGTCCACTGGCACTTCTCGCCGGATACTGGTTGTCCGTTCTGGCTGAATTGGGCCCGGGACAATGCCTTCGACCCGAAGAGCGTGCAGGGTTTCGACGACCTGCTGCGCTTTCCGAATTTCCAGGACGAATGGCTGCGGGAGATACCGAACGAGGACTGGGTGCCGCGGGCATACGCCGACCGGCCCTTCCTCATTTTCGAAACCGGCGGCACCACCGGTCTGCCCAAACAGCGCGTCAGCTGGGACGACCACCTTTACGATTACACCGAGTTTGCCGACAAGCTCGACGACGCCTTTTTCCCGCGCGGCACCAATTGGCTGATGCTGGGCCCGACCGGGCCACGCCGCCTGCGGTTGTCCATCGAGCACCTCGCGCATGAACGTGGTGGCTCGTGCTACTTCGTCGATTTGGACGCGCGTTGGGTGAAACGGTTGATTGGGCGCAAGGACTTCGAGGAAGCCAACCGCTACAGCGACCATGTCGTGGCCCAAGGCGTCGAGCTGCTCAAGCACCGCAACATTTCCTGCCTCTTCACCACGCCCAAGCTGCTCGAAAAGCTGGCCGAGCGCATCTCTGTGCCGGGCCTGGGCATCAAGGGCTGCTTCTGCGGTGGTACCACGATGACTCCACAAACCACGCGCTTTTTGGTGGAGGAGGTTCTCGAAAACAAGGCGCAGCTGGTGCCGACCTACGGCAACACGCTGATGGGCCTCGCCCGCAGCCGCCCGCTGACCCCAGAGACCGGCTACAGCATCACCTACCATGCGCCGCAGCCGCGCGCCGTCTTGCGCGTGGTCGACAAGGACAACCCCGAGCAGGTCGTTTCCTACGAGACGGTTGGGCGAGTTGAGCTGAGCACGCTAACCAAAGAATTTTTCATGCCGCGCTTTCTCGAGCGCGACGAGGCTATCCGCCGTGAGCCCTGGCCCAGCATGCCCTGGGACGGGGTGGGTGAGGTGCGTCCGCTGGGTTCGATGGAAAAGAAAATCGTTGAAGGAGTCTATTAGCCAATGACCACCGCCGTTGAAATTCCTTACCTGCCCGCGCTGCGTTACGGGCGTCACTACGAGAGTCTCGACGTCAACGAGCTTCGCGCGATCGGCAGCGATGTGCCGCTGGCCCGAGTCGGGCAGATCAACCCCGGATTGCTGCGGCGAGACATCCTTCAGGCGCGGCAGATGCGCGAAGGGCTGGTCGACCTGGCTGCGCGTGACCTGGTCGAAATGATCCGCCGCGCGGGCGAGCGTTTCCTCACCGGCACCGTCAACCTGGCGCCTGACCTCCCGGAGCAGACCGAGGCGGATTTCGTGCGCGTGCTTTCGGCCTCGACCGGGCTGCCGCATCGCCTTTGCCAGGCCAACATGGAAAAAGTCGCGCTGGTCTGCCGCAACCTGGAGCGTGTGCTGCAGGGGCTGACCCGCGGACTGGACCTGTCGCTCTTTGATCAAGGCGTGGTCGATCAGCAGGGCATCCCGGTTTGCTTCTTTCCGATGGCGGACTCCCTGGGGGTTGTTCTGCCGAGTAATTCGCCCGGGGTGAATTCGCTCTGGATTCCCGCGCTCGCGATGAAGATTCCGGTCTTCCTGAAGCCGGGGCGCGAGGACCCCTGGACGCCGTTGCGGCTGGCTCAGGCGTTCATTCAAGAGGGCGTGCCGCGCGAGTTGCTTTCATTTTATCCGGCGGGTCACGAAGGTGGGGAAACGCTGCTGCAAACCTCCGGGCGCGGCATCGTCTTTGGCGGCGACGCCACCGTCGAATGTTACGCCGGAAATCCCGCGATCCAGACCCACGGCACCGGGCGCAGCAAAATTCTTTTCGGCGAGGACACCGCCGACCGCTGGGAAGCGTACATCGACGTGATCGTCGACTCGGTGGCGCGCAACAGCGGGCGCAGTTGCATCAACGCCTCCTGCGTGCTGACCCCGCGACACGGTGACGCCATCGCTGCCGCCATCGCCGAGCGTTTGAATCGCATTGAACCCTTGCCGCTGGATGACCCGCAGGCCGAGCTTTCCGGCTTTGCCAACCCGGCCATGGCCGAGGGCATCGACGCCATCCTGGAGGCTGGACTGAAAGAGCCCGGCGCGACCGACCTGACCGCCCCGCTGCGCGCGGGACCGCGTTTGGTGCGACACGACAACGGCCTCTCTTACTTGAGGCCCACCGTTGTGCGGGCGGATACGCTGGAGCATCCGCTGGGCAACACGGAGTTCCTTTTCCCGTACTGCAGCGTGGTCGAAATGCCGACGGCGGAAATGACCGAGAAAATGGGTTTCACGCTTGTCGTGACCGCTCTGACTGAAGATGAACGCTGGATGCGCACCCTTATGGCTTGCCCCGACGTGGACCGCCTCAACATCGGCGCGGTGCCGACCTGTGTGGTCGAATGGGAACAGCCGCACGAAGGCAACCTCTTCGAGTTCCTCTTCCAGCGTCGGGCGATTCAGCGTGGCGGCGCACCCACCGCATGAGCGAAACCAGCAGTTTCCAAACCCGGCCTGCCCCGGAAATCGTCTTCGGCGCGGGCAAACTGGCGCGTGCGGGCGAGCTCGTTCGCGGCTTGGGTTTGGGGCGCGTGCTGCTGGTGACCGACCCGGGCATCGAGGATGCCGGCCATACCGAGCGTCTCCTGCGCATCTTGATGCAAGCCGGTGTCGCCGTCTCGATTTTTGACGCGGTTGAAGAGAATCCAACCACGCTGACCGCCCGTCTTTGCGCCGAAGCCGCCCGGGAGTTTTCAGCCGACGGATTTGTCGGACTGGGCGGGGGCAGCGCCCTCGACGCGGCCAAGGCGGGGAATTTCATCTACACCAACGGCGGTCAGATGGTCGATTACCGCGGTTACGGACAGGCGGTGAGTCCACTGCTCCCAATTGTCGCCATCCCGACCACCGCCGGAACGGGCAGCGACTGCCAGTCGTACGCGGTCATTGCTGACGAGGATACGCACGCCAAAATGGCCTGTGGCGATGCTACCGCGCTGCCCCGCATCACCCTGCTCGATCCCACGCTGACGCACACCCAACCGCCGGCCGTTGCCGCTCGCGCGGTCGTCGACGCCATTTCGCACGCCATCGAGTCCTACGTCAGCACGGCGGCGGGCGATTACTCGCGATTGTTCGCGCGAGAAGCCTTCGCCCGGCTCAGTGCCAGCGCGATGAGCCTGGCTGAAGACAAAGCCATGGACGCGGACCGGGCGCAGCTTCAACTGGGGGCCAGCTACGCGGGCATCGCCATCGAAAACAGCATGCTGGGCGCGGCGCACGCTTTAGCCAATCCCCTGACCGCCCACGTGGGTGTGCCCCACGGTCAGGCCGTGGGGGTGATGCTGCCGGCAGTGATCCGCCACAACGGCGAGGAGACAGCACTGGCCGCGCGCTATCGCGAACTCTCCACCTACCTGGGCGCGCAATACGAAGACCTCTCCGGGCCAGCGGCGCTCGCCAACTGGGTCGAGCAACTGCTGGTCTTTCTGGGGCTGGGCCGTTCGCTGGGGGAACTGGGCCTGAAGGGCGATGTCCTCGAAAAAATGGCCGGCGAAGCTGCCGAACAGTGGACTGGCCGCTTCAACCCTCGCCCGGTCAATGCCGAGACCCTGCTGGAACTCTATCGCGAAAGCTTCACGCCCCGTGACGTCGTGGCTTAGCCCGTGGAGACGCGCCCGGGCGCTTGCTTGGATCGGGTACCTGGGCCTGGCCCTGCCGGTTGCGGCCTCGGTCTCGACGCCTGAAGCGTGGCCCATGCACCGAGGCGGCCCCGACATGCTCGGGCGTGTCGCGGGCAACGTTATGGCCAATCCGGAACTGGCCTGGGAGACGGAAGTGGGCGCGGGGATCGCGGGCGGACCGGCGGTGGCAGCCGACGCGGTCTTCATCGGCTCCATCGACGGTCAGCTCACCGCGCTGAACCTTGATGATGGCACGGTGCGCTGGCAAAAGCGCCTGCCTGCCGATATCGAAGCCACCCCCTGTGTGGCCAACGGGCTCGTTTTTATCGGCTGTGCCGACGGAACGTTTTTTGCCTTCGACGCCACAGACGGCAGCGAGCGCTGGCGTTTCAAGACGGAAGACAAAGTGCTGGGAGGTGCGGTTTTCGTGGCAGGTACCGGCGCGGCTCCCGCACGTGTGGTCTTTGGCAGCTATGATTCGTATCTGTACTGCCTCAACGCCGCCGATGGCAGCCTGCTCTGGCGCTTCGGCACCGACAACTACATCCACGGCAGTCCGACCATCCTAACCGATGGCCAGGAGCAGACGGTCGTCTTTGGCGGCTGCGACGGGTTCGTGTACCGGCTGCGGCTGGCCGACGGCGAGCTGCTGGCCGCGATTGACTCGGGTGCCTACATTCCCTCGTCCGTTCCGGTGTATTCAGGCTTTGGATACCTGGGCAATTACGACGACGTGGTCATGGCGGTCAACCTGGCTGACGAGTCCATCGCCTGGCGTTATCAGGACCGCGACTTCCCCTTCTTCTCCTCCCCGGCGGTAACCGAGGATACGCTCTTCATCGGCTCGCGCGACAAGCGCCTGCACGCCATCGACCGGCAGACCGGCCAGCGCCGCTGGGTGTTCACCACGCGCGGGCGCGTCGACGCCTCTCCCCTGGTCTACGACGACGCGGTGGTGGCTGGTTCTTCTGACGGGCGATTGTACGCCCTGCAGCGGTCGAGCGGGCAGGTGCGCTGGCAGATGGACCTGGGCGCACCCCTGACCGGTTCACCCGCCGCCGTGGCAGGTTGGATTTTGATTGGGGCCGAGGACGGATACCTCTACGCTCTGCGCTCCGCCGAGAAAGGATAGGCCCATGACCGTTGAGACCCTCGAAACGCTGCTCACCCAGAACGACTCCGATACGGAGGCCGGCAACTACTTCATCTCCAACTACCCGCCGTTCTCATTCTGGAAGCCCGAGCAAAACGAGCGTATGCAGGCGGTGCTCGAGCAGCCGCACACGGCTGAATCGCCGCCACTCGGTCTGTATTACCACATCCCTTTCTGTCGCAAGCGCTGCCGTTTCTGTTACTTCAAGGTCTACACCGACAAAAACGCGCAGGAAATCGGGCGCTACTTGGAGGCCACCTTCCAAGAGGTCGAGGCCTACGCCCAGCGTCCCTACCTCAACCAGCGCAAGCCCACCTTCATCTACTTTGGCGGGGGCACGCCGTCATACCTGTCACCGGCTCAGCTGCAACGTGTCTTCGGGGCCCTGCGCGGTGCCTTCAGTTGGAACGCCGTAGAGGAAGTCGCCTTTGAGGCCGAGCCCGGTACCCTCAACGAAAAGAAAGTCCACACCCTGCGCGAACTCGGCGTGACTCGCCTGAGCCTGGGCATCGAGAATTTTGACGACTATATCCTCGAGACCAACGGGCGGGCTCACCGGTCTCCGGAAGTCTTTCGCGCGCTGGAATGGATCGAGGCGGCGGATTTCGACTCGGTGAACGTCGACCTGATCGCCGGCATGGTTGGTGAGACCGACGCGAATTGGCGTGCCTGCGTGGAAAAGACGCTCGAGCTGATGCCCGACTCGGTGACGATCTATCAGATGGAAGTGCCCTTCAACACCACCATCTACAAGGAGATGAAGACCCAGGGCAGTTCGGCGGCACCGGTGGCCGATTGGCGCACCAAGCGCGGCTGGGTCGAGTGGGCCTTCGCTCAGTTGGAAGCCGCCGGCTACCACATCGGCAGCGCCTACACCGCCGTCAAAAACCGCGAACGCACGCGCTTTGTCTACCGCGATGCCCTCTGGCGCGGTGCCGATCTGCTGGGCCTGGGGGTGGCCTCGTTCGGGCATCTCGGCGGGCTGCACTACCAGAACATTTCCGAGTTTGGGCAATACTGCGATGCGCTGGAAGCCGGCTCAACGCCGCTGTCGCGCGCGCTCATGACGACCGCCGAAGAGCGCCTCCTGCGCGAAATGCTCCTGCAATTCAAGCTGGGCTACCTCGAACCGCTGTATTTTCAGGAAAAATTTGGCGAAGACATTCTGGAGCGCTTCGGCGATGGCTTCCGCCTGTTAGAGGCCCACGGGCTGGCGAGCGTCACGCCCGAGCGCGTCGAACTCAATCGCCAGGGCCTGCTCCGCATCGACAATCTGCTGCACGGCTTTTTCCTGCAGCAGCACACCGGAGCCCGCTACACCTGATGGCCTACCCGGACGGCCCGCTGGACGCCTTTCACCCGCTGGCCGGGTTTTTCCGGCGTCGGCAGGAAGCTTTTCCCAAGCTCCGCCAGGTGCCGGCCAGCGACTTGCCCGAGCATTTTCGCTACCTGCTGGACCACGATTCGGACATGACCTCGAAGCTGGAGAGCTTCCACGCCAGCGCCATCGGCCTGCTGCTGCTGCACCAGCACAGCGAAGCGCCCTGGCTGGAGCGCGAGGTAGTGCTGTTTCGCGAAAGCGATCAGGCACCCGTGGAGTACGGTGCCATTGCAATCTGCCTGCAGGCACTCCCGGAAAAAGGGCAGGAGGCCGTCCGCGCCGCCCGCATGCCTTTCGGAGCGATTCTCCGTGAGTGCGAGGTGGAGTATCGCAGCCACCCCAGCCGGTTTTTTGAGGGCGAGGCCGGCGGCTCCATCGCGGAATCGCTGCAGGTGGCGGCGGGCACGCCAACCTGGGGGCGTTGCAATGTGCTCTCCAATACCGGCAGCGGAACCTTAGCCCGGATTGTTGAAATTTTGCCGGGTCCGGTTATCGATAGATGAACCTGAGTTCCTACTTTTCCCGGAGGTTGTTATGGTATCTTTGAAGCAAAACGATGCGCTCGTCATTGGCGGCGGCCCGGCCGGCTGCACCGTCTCTACCCTCCTTGCCGAAAAGGGTTGGACGGTCACTCTCCTGGAGAAGGAGCGCTTTCCGCGTTACCACGTAGGCGAGTCGCTGATGCCATTGTGCTACTTCACGCTGGAGCGTCTCGGGCTGGTCGAACAGCTCAACCGCTCCGGTGCCACGCGTAAGTACAGCGTGCAGTTCGCTTCGACCGAGGGGGAACTCTCGCAGCCGTTCTACTTTTTTCAGCACCTCGATCATGAAGCCGCAACCACCTGGCAGGTGCGCCGCGCCGACTTCGACCTGATGCTGATGCAAAACGCGCGCGCCAAGGGCGTTCAGGTGCACGAAGGCGTTTCCGCCAAAAAGCTCCTGCGCGAGGATTCGGGCAAGATCTCGGGCGTCGTGGCCAAAGCCGATGACGGCACCGAAACAAACCATGAGGCATCTCTTGTGATCGACGCCACTGGTCGCGATGCCTTCGCCCAAAGCAAACTGGGTTGGCGTCAGCGCGACCCGCAGCTCAACAAGGTCGCCATCTGGACGCTGTACGAAGGCGCCAAGCGTGACCCTGGGCTCGACGCCGGTGCGACCACCATTGCCTACGTTCCGAACAAAGGCTGGTTCTGGTACATCCCGCTGCAGGATGACCGCCTGAGCGTCGGCTTGGTTGCCGAACGCGATTACCTCTACGACGGCTCCACGCGCGATCCGGCTGCCATCTTCGAGCGCGAGATTGAGAAAAGCGCGTTCATCCAGGACCACCTTGAGGGCGCTCGCTGCACCGGCGACTGGTGGGTCACCGGCGAATATTCTTACCGCTCCAAGTTCTGTGCCGATGACGGCCTGCTCCTGGTGGGCGACGCCTTTGGCTTCCTCGACCCGGTGTTCTCATCCGGCGTTTTTCTCGCGCTGAAGAGTGGTGAACTGGCCGCCGACACCGTCGATGCCGCCCTGCGCGAAGGCGACGTGAGCGGTGCGCGGTTCGCCGACTACGGTCGAACGCTCTGCCGCGGCATCGAAAACATGCGCAAGCTCGTCTATGCCTTTTACGACGAAGGCTTCAGTTTCGGCGCGGTCGTGCGCGAGCATCCGGAGGTGCGGGGCGCGCTGACCGATTGCCTCATTGGTGACCTCTTCCGCAAGGACTACGGAAACCTCTTCAGCGCGGTCAGCGATTTTGCCCGTCTGCCATCGACGCTGGACTACGGCAGCGAGCCGGCTCCTTCCAAACGCGCCGCCGCGACATCCGCCTAATCCACCGAGGCCGCGGCGATGCGTCTGACTTTCGTTTCGCCCGGCACCGGCAGTTATTACTGCGGCGTCTGCATGCGCGACAATGCGCTGGTCACCACGCTCAAGCAGCAGGGGCATTCGGCCACGCTCCTGCCGATGTACCTGCCGCTGCTGACCGACGAGCCCTCCATGGCCGAGACCTCGCCGCTATTTTTCGGCGGCATCAACGTATACTTGCAGCAAAAAGCCTCGCTCTTTCGGCACACGCCAGGGTGGATGGATGCTCTGCTCGACAATCGTTCGCTCCTGCGCTCGGTGGCCCGGCGCTCCAACATGCATGGCGGCCCTGAACTGGGCCCGATGACGCTCTCGATGCTGCGTGGGGCGGACGGGCAACAGGCCAAGGAGGTCGCCAAGCTGGTGGACTATCTCAAGGCGCAGCCCAAGCCTGACGCCCTCTTTCTGGGTACGGTGCTACAGATCGGCTTGGCCCCGGTGCTGCGTCAGGCACTGAAGGTGCCCGTCTTTTGCTCGCTGCAGGGGGAAGACTTTTTCCTGGATACGCTCAGCGCCGTGGACCGCGCCGAAGCCTACCGTTTGATCCGAACGCACGGTGCCGAGGTGGAGGCGTTTATCGCGCCCAGCCGATTTTTCGCGGATCGCATGGTTGATCTGGCAGACCTGAACCCCGACCAGATTGTGGTGTTGCCCAACGGGATTTCGCTCGAGGGCTATCGGGCGGTCGAACAGTTTGCGGAGCCGCGCGCCATCGGCTTTCTCGCCCACATGATTCCCGAAAAGGGCCTCGGGCACCTCGTCGAAGCCTTCACCCTGTTGCGGGCTAAAGCGGGTTTCGATGACGTGCGCCTGGAGATTGCCGGAGCCATGCGTGCGGCCGACGAGCCGTTTGTGCAAGCGCTGCGGCGTCACCTCGACGAAGATGGTCTGCAGGCTGCCTACCGCTTTTCCCCCAACCTGACTCGCGTGCAGAAGATCGAGTTCCTGCGGCGGCTGAGCGTTTTTTCCGTGCCCGTGCAAATCGGCGAGGCCTTTGGGCTTTATCTGCTCGAAGCCTGGGCCACCGGCCTGCCCGTGGTGCAACCGGCGCGTGGTTCCTTTCCCGAGCTGATCGAAGCCACCGGCGGCGGCCTGCTGTACGAACCGGACACTCCGGCGGCCCTGGCCGACGCCCTCGCGCAAGTCCTCAACGACCCTGCACGCGCCCACGCCATGGGCTGTTCCGGGGCCGAAGCCGTCCAGGCGCGCTACTGCGTTCAAACCATGGCCCGCGCGGTGGCTGACCTGGTCAAATGCGGCTTGAACCCCAGCGTATCCGCCTGCTGAATACATCTGTGGCTGTATCCTCTTTTCAAACCGAGCGGCGCGTCGAGTTTTGCGAAACCGACATGGCCGGCATCATGCACTTCTCCAATTTTTTCCGTTGGATGGAGAGTGCCGAGCACGCCTTTTTGCGCTCGATTGGCTTTTCCGTCCACGAGGAGCGCGACGGGCGCCTGGTCGGCTGGCCCCGCGTCAGCGCCCACTGCGATTACCTGCGGCCGCTCTCCTTTGAGGAGACGGTGCGCATCGAGGTGCTGGTGGTCGAGGTGAGGTCGCGTTCGGTGCGCTATCGTTTTGGTTTCTGGAAACCCAAGCTGGGCGGTGAGGCCCTCGCGGCCGTGGGCGAAATCGTGGCCGTCTGCGTTGCCATGAACGCGCAGACGCGCAACATGGAAGCTACGGCGATTCCGGAGCAACTGCGGGAGGCGATTGAACCCGCTTCGGCCCAGCAGCTGGAGGCGCTCCCGCTGAAAGAACGCACACCTTCCCAACCCGCTTGATACCATGCAGTGGCTGCCTTACGCCTTGATGACCGTTCTTTTTTGGTGGCTCTACGGAGTCCTCCTGCACACCGGCCAGCAGTTTATGGGCGGCTTGAGCGCACGCTACAAGGCATTCCTTTGGGTTGGCGTGGCGTACTTTTTGGCGGCAGTCCTGTTGCCGGCGCTCATCATCAAGCTGCAGGGCGGCGATTTCCGCTTCCCGACCAAGGGGATCACATGGTCGTTGATCGCGGGCATTGCCGGGGCGGTTGGTGCCTTTGGCGTACTGCTGGCTTTTGGCAACAAGGGGCAGCCCGCCGCCGTCATGGCGATCGTCTTTGCCGGCGCACCTATTGTGAATGCGCTGGTGGCGCTGATGCTGCACCCGCCCGCGGGAGGGTGGGGCGCCATACGCTGGCCGTTCTTTCTGGGCATCATCCTGGCCGCGACTGGCGCCGCGCTCGTCATGAAATTCAAGCCCCCGCCCGCGAAAACCGCTCCTGCCAAAACAACGTCCGATATCGTCGAGGTACAGCCCGCCCGAAATGACTAAAGGCGAGCGCCAGTTGCGGGCGCTCAACGCCCAACTCCGGGCGATCTATCCTGGCAACGCCTTTTACCACGACGCGCTCGAATCCGCCGGGCTTACCGAAGGCGTCCAGAGCCTCGACCACTTCCGTCAGGCCTGTCCCTTCACGACGAAAGAGGACCTCTCCCGCGACCAGGCCGCGCATCCGCCCTACGGGACGGCGCACACGTATCCGCTCGAGCACTACACGCGGTTTCACCGCACCAGCGGCACCACCGGTCGCCCGCTTTACTGGCTGGATACCGACGCGAGCTGGCGCTGGAACCTGGAGAACTGGCAACAGGTGCTGGCCCACGCCGGTGCGGGTCCAGGCACCGTCGCGCTCTTCACCTTTTCCTTCGGACCATTCCTGGGCTTTTGGGCAGCCTTTGAGGCGGCGGCGGCGGCGGGCCTGCGCTGCCTGCCTGGTGGCGGGCTTTCCACCCAGGCCCGCCTGGAGATGATCGCCGGGCACGGTGTTGAACTGCTCTGCTGCACGCCAACCTACGCCTTGCACCTGATCGAAACAGCGAGCCAAGCCGCGCTTGACCTCCGGCGCAGCCGCTTGCGCACGATCATTGTCGGGGGGGAGCCCGGTGGAAGTTTGCCGGCCCTCCGTCAGCGCATCGGGGATTTGCTGCCCGATGTTCGGCTGTTCGACCACCACGGAATGACGGAGATCGGCCCGGTCAGCTACGAGGATCCGGATCACCCCGGCCGGCTCCGCTTGCTGGAGGATCGTTTCATCATCGAAGTCATCGACCCGCAGACCACGCAACCCGCCGTTCCCGGGAGCGAAGGCGAACTGGTTTTGACCAACCTCGGCCGCACGGCTTGTCCGCTGTTGCGTTACCGCACCGGCGATTTCGTGCGTCCTGTTCTGCTGGGCGAGGGCGATTGGGACACCGCGCCGGTTGCACTGGAAGGCGGGATTCTCGGGCGCGTGGACGACATGGTGGTTGTGCGCGGGGTCAACCTGTATCCCTCCGCCGTTGACGAAGTCATTCGCGGGATGAAAGGCGCGGGCGAGTATCAGGTACACGTGCGCCAGCACGGCGCCATGGCCGACCTGGCCATCCGCATCGAACCGCTAGGTCCGGGGACCGACCCAGTGGACCTGTGTGCGCGCCTGCAATCTGCCCTGCGCGACGCCTTTGCCTTGCGCATCGACGTTGAAATGGCGGAACCTGGAAGCCTGCCGCGTTTCGAGATGAAAGCACGCCGCTGGAATCGCGTGTGAGTTGTCCCTGCCATGTTGCTGCGCTGCCACAACCTTGTCCGTCGTTTTCCGGTGGCCCACGGGCCCGTGCTAACGGTGCTCGACGGCGTGACGCTTGAACTCCAGGCAGGCCAAAGCCTCGCCATCATGGGACCTTCGGGCTGCGGCAAGAGCACCCTTCTGAACGTGATCGGCGCGCTCGACACCCCGGACGAAGGCTCCGTTGAACTCGATGGACGCGACCTGGCCCGTCTGACCGACCATGAGCGCACGCGACTGCGCGCGGAAACCATCGGCTTCGTCTTTCAATTACATCACCTGCTCCCGCAATTGACGGTGCGCGAAAACATTCTCGTGCCCGCCCTTGCGCTGGGTTCCAGCACCTCGCAGGCGACGGCGGAGCGTGCCGCCGATCTCATCGAGCGGGTCGGCCTGGCCGAACGCGCCGACCAGCGACCGGGGCAACTCTCGGGCGGCGAACGCCAACGCGTGGCCCTGGCCCGCGCATTGATCAACAAGCCCGCTTTGCTGCTGGCGGACGAACCCACTGGCGCGCTCGACGTCAGCACCGCCGCCGCCGTTGTTGCGTTGTTGACGGCGCTGCAGGCCCAGGAAGGCTTTGGGCTGGTCGTCGTCACGCACGCGGCGGAGGTTGCAGATTCTCTGGAACGCACCGTGCGCCTGCGCGCAGGCCGGCTGGAGACCGCGGCAATTGCCTCATGAGTCGCCTCGGCATGCTGGCCCGGGCCCTGCGCCACTACTGGCGGACGCAGTCAGGCGTGGCACTGGGTGCGCTGCTGTCCACCGCGCTGATCGCAGCCGCCATCATCGTCGGCACCTCCGTCAACGATACGCTGCGGCAACAGGCCTTGCTGCGTATCGGAAAAATTGATACGATCTTCCTCGGTCAGGATCGATTCTTCCGGGCCGACCTCGCCGCTCAGACCGAGGGAGCGGCACAGGCGCTGATTCTCGCGCAGGGATCGGTCGCAACCTCCACGGGTGAGCGGCGCTCGGGTCAGGTCCAGGTGTTGGGCGTGGAGGCGGGCTTTGGCAGTCTTGCGCCGGAGCCCTTCACCGCCGATTTTCAGAGTGCGCGCGGGGCCTTCGTGAACCGTGCGTTGGCCGAGGAACTTGGGTTGAGCGAGGGCGCTCGAGTGGTCCTTTCCGTGCGTATGCCGTCGGTCATTTCACGCGATGCGCCCCTGGCCGACGGAGGCGAGTCCGTCGCGCGCCTGCGCCTGACCGTGGAAAGGGTCCTGGGCGACGCGGAATTCGGACGCTTCGGCCTGGTCAACTCGCCTCTGCCCACACCCTCCATTTACCTGCAGCGCGCCACGCTCCAGGAGTTGCTGGAGGTCGAGGTGAGCGACGCCGCCGATCCGGATACCACACTGGCAGCGGCCAACGTGCTGATGCGCGCCAGCCAGGGAACTGCAGAATTGGGCTTCAACGCCACCGATGCCGGCATCGGCTTGCGCTACATCGAGGCCAGTGGCGAGTGGGAAGTACTCTCGCGTAACATTTTTTTGGATACGGCTTTACTGGAGCACGTCCGCGAACGCTTTCCAGCTGGCAGAACCGCGCTGACCTACTTCGTCAACAGTCTGGAGGCCAACCAGCGAGCCACGCCGTATTCGATGGTCACGGCGCTGGAGCCGTCTGCCGCCACCTTCCTCCCCAACGACCTCCAGGACAATGAGGCCGTGATCACCCAATGGCTGGCCGACGACTTGGGCGTAGTCACCGGGGACCGCCTGGACCTGGCCTACTTTGTGCCGGAGGCGGGCGGCGGCCTTCGCGAAAACGTATCCACTTTTACGATACGCACGATTTTGCCGATGCAGTTACCGCAGGCCGACCCGCTTTGGATGCCGGAGTTTCCCGGTCTGGCCGATGCCGAAAACTGCCGCGACTGGGAGACCGGCGCACCGGTGGACCTGGACCGCGTGCGTGACAAAGATGAGGCTTATTGGGACCAGTGGCGCGGCACTCCGAAGGCCTTCATCACCCTCTCGGCGGGCCAGCAGCGCTTTGCCAATCGCTGGGGCGAGGTCACCAGTTACCGTTTTTCGGATCAGCTGCCGGGCGCTGAGGATGCGGCGGCGGTGGCCGCGAGCCTGTCGCAGGGTATTGAGCCCGAAGCGTTTGGCTACCTGTGGGTACCGTTTCGCGAGCAGGCCCTGGCCGCAGCGCGTCCGCCCAACGACTTCGGCGGACTCTTGGGTGGGTTCAGTTTCTTTTTGATCGTGGCCGCTTTGGCCATGAGCGCATTGCTCTTTGTCTTCAACTTGACGCAACGTTGCCGCGAGTGGGGAATGCTGCGCGCGGTTGGCTGGTCGCGTGGCGCAATCCGCGCGCAGTGCCTGAAGGAAGGGGCGCTGGTCGTGACAACGGGCTCACTGCTGGGTCTGCCGATGGGCGTGGCGCTGGCCGCGTTGATCCTCGGCGGGTTGAACGGTATCTGGGCCGATGCCGCCGGCAGCACCGCACTTTCGCTAACGGTGCGGCTGCAGGATCTTTTGTTGGCGGGACTGCTCAATGGCGCACTGGCCTTGTTGGCTTTGGCCCTTGTCAGCTGGCGGCTGCTTCGGCGCGACCCGTCCCGATTGCTGCGCGGCAGTGATGCGCAGGATACCACGAACCCACGTTCGAGTCCGCGTCTGCCGGGCCTCTACGCGGTCGGTCTCTGCGGCTTTGGGCTGGCGGGCTTTGCGTTGCTGGGTTGGTCCGTCACGCAGCCGTTCAACCCGGCGTTGTACTTTGGCAGCGCTTTTTGCCTGCTGCTCAGTGGCCTGCTTTTGGGGGGCTGGTGGATTGGCCGTGAAGGCGGTGAACCGCTGTCGGGCATGTCGCTGGGGAGTCTCGCCCGCCGGAACAATGCGCGGCGGCGCGCCCGAAGTTTAGCCGTGGCCGGAGCCCTCGGCGCGGGCGTTTTCATGGTGGTGGGCGCAGGCGCGTTTCTGCAACCGGCCCAGCCCGAGGTCACCACGACCGACTCCGGCTCGGGCGGCTTCAATCTTTTCGCACAGACCGCCGTGCCCTTGCCCACCGCGCTCAACGCGGACGAGGCCGCCGAGGACTACGGCTTGGACCCAGCCCTGTTGCGCGAGGTACACTCCGTGCCGTTTCGAGTGGTGCCGGGCGACGAAGCCTCCTGCCTCAATCTGAACCAGGCTCAGCAACCGCGGCTGCTGGGAGCGGACCCCGGTGACTTGAAAGGCCGCTTTCGTTTTGCCCAAAGCGAAGCGGGCCTACCGGCCGATTGGTCGGTGCTTCAGGTCGATCTGCCCGATGGCGTGCTTCCGGGTATCGTCGATTTGGATACGCTGCTGTGGTCCCTCAAGCAACCGCTGGGCAGCACCCTGCGCTTGACCGACGAACGCGGACAGCCCCTGGAGATCCGCTTGGTGGCCGCGGTGAAGGACAGCATCTTCCAGGGCAACGTGATTGTCGATCAAGCGCGGCTGCTGGAGCGGTTCCCGAGTCTGGAGGGCCACGCGTTTTTCCTCATGCGCACACCCCCAGAGCGCCAGACCAAGGTCAGCGAGTCGCTCACGCGGGCCCTGGGCGATTACGGCTTCACTGCCACGCCGACCGCTCAACGTCTGGCACAATTCAACGCGGTGGAAAATAGCTACATCGCCATCTTTCAGGCCCTCGGCGGTTTGGGGGTGCTGCTGGGCACGCTATCGTTGGGCCTGGTCGTTTTGCGCAATCTTCTCGAGCGGCGCGGCGAGCTGGCGCTTCTGCGGGCGGCTGGTTTTTCACGCCCTCGCCTACGCAGGCTTCTGCAGCGAGAAGCGCGCTGGCTCGTTGTCATCGGGTTGGGAAGCGGTTTGGTCACCGCGACGCTGGCCGTGTTACCGGCCTTGAGCACGATGCAACCGGGGCAGATCCCGTGGTTGGCCTTTGGGCTTGGGCTGCTTACGGCCTTGGCCGCGCTGGCCGCGACCTGGCTGGCCGTGCGCGTGGGCCTGCACGCGGTTCACTTTGACGCTTTACGTGAGGAGTAATGCACCTCAACCAATAGATATGCGCATGAATCCCCCACGCGTCGCATGGCGGGCCCTTGTTTGGCCCGTGCTGCTGGTGTGCGCGGCGTCGCAGCTTTGGGGTGAGCCGACAGAGACGACCGGGCCGACGGCAACTCCCGAAGCCTGGACCACGGTGTATTCACAATCCTGGGACACAACCGGCGACCTCACCCTCGGGGATCTGTTCGTGCTCGACGGTGAGTTTGCGCCCGTGCGTGACAACGGCAACGCCCTGGTCCGTTTGCCCGGTGCCCCCCTTGGCGATTTCGGAGCGCTCTTTGGCCCACGCATGGCGGCACCGTATGCGGTTTCGATACGCATTCATGCTGAAGCCAGCGGCCGCCGCACGCCGGAGTTTGGCCTGGGTGGCCAGGGCGTGCGCGGGTACCGGCTGACCGTGCGCCCCTCGGCGCGCCGGCTGGTCTTGCTGACGGGCGAAGTGGAACTGGTCAGCGTTCCCTTTCGCTGGCGAGGCGGACAATGGACCGAACTCAGCCTGCGCGTTGAGCCTGCCGGCGAAGACACGGTGACGGTGCACGGGACCGTCCGCCAGCCCAATGCGGGCACCGAGCCGGCCACCCTCACCTACACCGACGCCGATCCGCCCCGCGCGGGCCGGCCTTCGTTCTGGGGTCGCCCCTTCGCCAGCCGTCCAATCGATTTTGACGACCTTCGTGTTTTACGCCCGTCCTCCCATGCGCCCTAGATTCCCCCACTGTCTCCCCACTGCCGCGCTGATTTCCCTCAGCGCTATGAATTCACTGCTCGCCGTCGAGGCGGACGAGGACGACATCGTCACGCTCGAGCCGATGGACGTGCGCACGGTCCCCGTCGAGGGCACGCCCGTGTCCTTGTACGAGCCCCTGGTTTTCGACGACAGCGTCAACCCCTTCGACGGCGCGAACCTCTTTGAGGGGACGGTGCCCAATTTCTTCGCCGCCGACACCGGTACGCGTTCCTTCGGCGACATCATATCGGTCCGCGGCCTGGCCAACACGCTGTTTTTCAGCAACCCGGCAGTCGCTTTCTACATTGACGATGTGCCGGTCGGTGCCGCCTTTGCCGCCGCGCGCAATCTGGCAGACCTGCGCGTGAGCCGCTTCGAGGCCGGGCCCCAAGGCACGCGCCTGGGCCGCAACAGTCAGGCCGGGCTGATCGAAGTCGAAACCTTCGGGCCGACCGACATCTGGTTCACCGAAGCGCGCGCCAGCTACGCGACCTTTGACCAGCGCCGCTTCTCGGGACTGCTCAGCGGCCCGCTTGGCGGCGTGCCCTTTCGCGGCGAGGCTCAGTCGCCCTTCGCCTTCAGCCTCTTCGGTTTTTGGGAGGACCGCGACGGGTTCGTGCTCAACAGCACCCTGGGGGATGAAACCGATACGCGCGAGGCGTACGGGGGCCGCCTCAAGCTGGAGTACGCGCCCTCTGCCGATTTCGACATCACCGTTTCGCTGGAGGTGGACCGCATTCGCGACGGCAGCCAGCAACTTGTGCCCCTGGCCAATGGGCCGGGCTCGTTCCTCGTCGCCTCCGACCTGGAAGGCCAAACGAACATCGACCGCGACCTGCAATCGATTCGCCTGCGCCGCGAGTTCGGCTTGGTGCAATTCAAGTCGATCACCGCTCGCCAGTTCTGGGAACTCGATCCCTCCACCGTTGATTTGGACTTCACCGCCGCACCGATCCTGACCTCTGAAATTCGCCAGCAACGACGCCAGTGGACGCAGGAGTTCCGCTTCGAGTCGCTCGGGGATCCCGACAGCGCGCAATGGCGGGCTGGCCTCTTCGGCCTCTACGCCGACAACGACAACGAATCCGTGCGCGAGATCGGATTGCCCGCGCCCGAGGAAACGACGTATTCAATCGAGGAATACAGCCTCGCGGCCTTTGGCAACCTGACCTTGCCCTGGACCGAGCACGCTCGGCTCACCCTCGGCGCGCGTGGCGAAGTCTTTCACAGTGAAATTGACCGCGCCCAGACCACCTTTTTCGGCAGCACGGCTTTCACCGATGAGGCCACCTTTCTCAACGGCGCGCTCGATGCCGGCATCGAAGTGGACGCGCACCGCACCCTGACGCTCTTTGGCAAGGTGGCGCTGGCCTACAAGCCCGGCGGCTTTTCCGGCTTCGCCTCCGAGGCGTTGGCCGAGTTCGACAGCGAGCGTAGCTTTCACGCCGAGGCCGGTTTCAATTTCGAGGAGTCCTTCCAGACCGTTGGCGATGTGCAGGCGTCTTTCACCGTATTTTTCATTCGCAGCAGCGATTACCAGTTCGAGCGTTCGGTGCCGCTGTCGACGGACTTCATCGTGGTCAACGCGGCGTCGGCCATCTCGCATGGGGTGGAGGCGACCTTTGGCTGGCAGCCCGTCGAGCGCCTCTCCTTTCTGGCCAGCGCCGGCTACAACGACGCGCGCTTCGATAACTTCAGCGACCCGTTCACCGGAGCCAGCCTCGACGACAACCGCCTGCCGTTTACCCCGCGCTACACCGTGCGCCTGGCCGGCGAAGTAAAACTCCTCAAGGGCCTGACCGTCAGCGGTGGCGTAACCGCCCTGGGCGAAACCTACTTTGACGAAGTCAACACCACCGCCTTCCGCCAGAGCGAATACGCCATCGTCGACTTGGCCGTGCGCTACGAACGCGATCGCTTCGGTGTTTCGGTCTTCGCGCGCAACCTGCTCGACCGCGCGTATTTCACCAGCATTTCGCCGAACATTTCCGTCGTGCCTCCGTTCGGAGCCGGTTCGGTCGGTGAGCCGCAAGTCTTTGGCGTTTCTGGCTGGGTCAGCTACTGAGGCCCGCGCTTGCGCCGCCGTGGCGCGGGCTTAGGCTGTGGGAGTGGATTGGGTTCTGCGTTATTTGGCGGTCCTCTGGGAGGTGACGGCCGAGATGGCCCCGTACCTTTTGCTGGGTTTCGTTATGGCAGGCCTGCTTTCGGGCTGGCTGACGCGTGCCTTTGTGCAGCGCCATTTAGGCCGCTCGCGCTGGGCGGCGGTTTTTCGTTCGACGCTGATCGGCGTGCCCATGCCCTTGTGTTCCTGCGGCGTCCTGCCGGTGGCCGCCTCGCTACGCGAACGCGGCGCTTCCCGCGGAGCCACGACCGCTTTTCTTACCTCCACGCCGCAAACCGGGGTCGACAGCATCGCCGCCACCTATGCCCTGCTGGGACCGGTATTCACCGCCGTGCGGGTGGTTGCCGCCTTTCTGACGGGTTGGCTCAACGGTCTGCTCGTCGAGTTTTTTGGCAGCGAGCCCCAAGCGCGGCCTTCGTCAGCGGCAAAGGCCGACTGCTGCCAGGACCAGACCGAGGCGTGCTCCAGCAAAGCAGACGTGGCAGTGTCCTCCTGCTGCGCCGAAACAGAAGCCAAGACGGTGTCGCCGCGCAGCCTCACCTCCATGCTGTCCTATGGCCTGGTTCGCATGCCACGCGAAATCGGGCGGGCGCTCCTGATGGGTCTGCTGCTGGCCGCATTGATCGTCTTGCTTATTCCCGAAGGCGACCTGGGGGCGGTCGGCGGTACCGGCTTTGTTTCGCTGGTCTTGATCACCGCACTGTCCGTCCCGTTTTACGTGTGTTCCACTGGCTCTATCCCGGTGGGCCTGGCGCTCCTGCATGCCGGGGTGTCGCCGGGGGCCGTCCTGGTTTTTCTCATCACCGGACCCGCTACGAACGCCGCGACGCTGACAACCCTCTGGGTGACCCTGGGCAAGCGCTCCACCATCGTCTACACCACCGGCCTCGTGTTCTCCGCCTGGGCGATCGGGTGGGCCTTCAACCTCCTGTATTCAGGCCAACTCGAATCCGCGGGTCACGCCCATGGATCTTTCCTGCCCGGCTGGCTGGGCGATGTGTCGGCGGCTGCGTTGCTTGTCCTTCTGGCGGCGGTGCTGATCCCATGGCGGGCCGTGGGCGTGAAGGCCGGGATGCTCCAACCCTCCCAGCACCATTCCTAAGTCCATCTAACCGCTGGGCACGGGCTCAGTCCGACGCAGGGACTTGCGCAGTTCCTCGGCCTTCTGCCGAATCGCTTTCAGCTCGTCCTTGTCCTTGCGCTCCAGGTTGCGCACCTGAAACACCATGCGGCGATTGTTCTCAAAGCGCTTGTGGTGGCGTGCCAGGAAGTCCCAGTAAAACACCGTGAAGGGGCAGGCTTTGTCGCCGGTGGCTTGCTTGGGATTGTAGCGGCACTGCCCGCAATAGTTGCTCATGCGCTGAATGTAATTGCCCGAAGCGCAGTAGGGCTTGGTCGCCACCACGCCGCCATCGCCGTACTGAGACATCCCCAGCGCATTGGGCAGCGACACCCAATCCACTGCGTCCAGGTACATCGCCATGTGCCACTCATGAAAACGCCGCGGGTCGGCTCCGTAAATCTGCGCGAACAATCCCAACACCATCAGCCGCTGAATGTGGTGTGCGTAGCCATGCTCGATCACGTTCTCCATCGCGTCGCGGGCACAGGCCATGTCGGTTTCGCCGTCCCAGAAAAACTGCGGCACTTCCTCGGGCTGCTCGAGTTCGTTCAGCTCCGCGTACTCCGGCATTTTCAGCCAATACACCCCGCGGATGAATTCACGCCAGCCCAGCACCTGCCGGACAAACCCCTCCACCGAATTCAACGGTGCGTTCCCGTCTTCGTAGGCCTGAATCGCTTTGCCCACCACCTCACGCGGATTGAGCAACTTCACGTTCAGCAACACTGAGATCCGGCTGTGGTACAGAAAGCGCGCCTGCGTCCACATCGCATCCTGATACTGCCCAAAGTGCTCCAGGCGGTTCGCGATGAAATCATCGAGGTAGGCGAGGGCGTCTTTGCGCGTCACCGGCAGGGTGAAATGCTTCAACGTGCCGGGATGCTTGGCAAAGCGCGCCTGCACCAGTTCGATAACCTCTCGGGTCACCTTGTCCGGCTTGAATTTGGGGAGTTCAGGCAAGTCGCCGGGGCCGTCCTTGCCAAACGTTTCGCGGTTGTCTTCATCGTAGTTCCACTCGCCCCCGGTGGGTTTGCCATCCTCCAGCAGCACCTCGTGCGTCTTGCGCATGTGACGGTAAAAGGTCTCCAAAACGAGCCCCTTGCGCCCGGCCGCAAAATCCTCGAACTCCGCGATGCCGCAGTAAAAGTGCGTGTCCTCGAGCACCTCGAGGGGCACCTCGCAGGCCCCGCAGGCTTCCTCGATCTGCGTTTTTACGCGCCAGTCCCCGGGCTCGACAACGTAGACGCGCTCTGGCTTGAGCTTTTTCAGATCCTTCTCAAGTAGCTCGCCAAACGAGTTCCCGCGGTCGCGTGAGGGCTGCTGCGGCAGCGACTCGTAAAAGACCCGCCAATCCTTCGTTTCCAGCGCGTTGCGGTGGTGCCGCATGGCCGCAAAAAAATAGGCGATGCGCATCTGGTGCGCCCAAACGTGCTCGGTTTCTTCGGCAACCTCCGCCATCCACAGTCCATCCGTCTCTACGTCCAGCCGTTCCAACAGCGGTGAGTCCAGGTTCAGCTGATCTCCCAGGATGATCCCCAGATGCCGCACTTTATCCTGCGTCATGCGTTCGCTTCGCATGACCCCGTCTACCTACTTGGCGTGCGAACCGCAAACCGATGCCGGTATGTGAGCGCAGAATCGTGCAGTCTGAAGGATTTACATGGAGACACCACGCAAAACGCGCCCAAAAGGGGGCGCGTTTCGAAGTCTTCAGCGCATTCTGAAAAAAATGTGTACGCAAAATCTTCCGGAAGAATTTTCGGGAACCTTTGCTAAGCCGCCCCCCGTCAGCCGGATACCCTCGCCCAAATGAGTCCGCGTAACCGCACGTATTCAGACAGCCTCCACCTGCCTGCCCGAAGCGGAACGCATTTTGGTATCGTGGAGAATTCTCACACGAATACGTTATGAAAAAACTACAGACTATTGCCTTCGCGGCCGCTTTGGTCGCTCCTCTGTTCGCCTACGGTTACGGAAGTGCCAAGGCCAAACAGCCGACGATTGCCGAAATCGCCGCCTCCAACGAAAACTTCTCCACGCTTGTCACCGCGCTCAAAGCCGCCGACCTGGTCGACCCGCTGGCCAGCAAGGGTTCGTTCACCGTTTTCGCGCCGACCAACGACGCCTTCGCCAAGTTGCCGGAGGGCACCGTCGAAGCCCTGCTGGCCGACAAGGAAGCCCTGAAGGCTGTTCTCCTGTACCACGTCGCCGGTGAACAGCTCGACGCCTCGCAGGTGACGCAGCGCGCCACCATCGCCACGCTGCAGGGCTCGCCGGTTGCCGTGAAGGCCAACTACGGGGTCAAGGTCAACGGCTCGAAGGTCACCACTGCCAACATCAAGGCCAGCAATGGTATCGTTCACGTGATCGATACCGTGCTGCTGCCCGACCAGGCACCCAAGGCTTCGGCCAGCATCGTCGACTTGGCGGTTAAAACAGACAGCCTTTCGACCCTCGTGTCGCTGCTGAAGAGCGCGGACCTCGTGGACGCACTGGCCGGCTCGGGCGAGTTCACGGTCCTTGCGCCCACCAATGACGCCTTTGCCAAGCTGCCCAAGGAGGCGCTCACCTTCCTGCAGAACAACCCGCAAGCCCTCAAACAGGTACTGCTGTACCACGTGGTGAGCGGCTCGGTCCGTTCGGAACAGGTGGCCAGCGTCTCGTCCGTGCGAACGCTCTCGGGCAAGTCCATCTCGCTCGCCGAAGGTAGTGCGCTGCTCAAGCCGGAGAATCACGTGATGCTGAACGTAAAGGCCACCAACGGAATCGTCCACGTCATCGACACGGTACTGTTGCCGCCGGACCTGAAAATCGGGCAGACGTCGGCACCGCGCAAGCCGCGTGGTTTCTCGCGCGCTAGCTACTGATTGGCCTCGCTGCGATTCAAGTCTTCGCTCAACGGGCTTCCTTCACGGGAGCCCGTTTTCTTTGGTCTCAAACTGAAGTGACTATTGTAGCCACACTGAGTTTGTGAAGAATCTGTAATTTATAAAAACATATCGCCGGATTCATGGTGCCAAGCAGAGGCTATGATGAACCGGTTTCGTCGCCCCAACACCGGAAGCCAGTTTCCGTTCTCCTAATGCGGATAACGTGTCAACAGATTGTAAATAAGTGCTTTTATCTTGCGAAGTATGGGCCAAAAATTTAAGCATCGCGTTCGCGGCTTCGATTAAATCCGCAGCCGTTCGCGCGGTAACTGAACAATGAGTGCTCACGTAAATCCCCCCCACACGCGCACTTACCTGCAGAAGCGTTTGGAAAGTCTGTCCGCCCGGCTGGCCAGTGGGGTCTCCATTTCACCCAGCGATCAGGAGTTGTTGCGCGAGCAGATCGGAGCCTTGGCACGCATCCTTCAAGAGGGGCATCGGCCCGAGCCCGCGCTGTCTTCATCCCTGGCCGATTTGGCATTTCGGGCTGTGTCGCTGCTCGACACCGAGGATTCCGACTTCGCCTTACAGCTGCAGGTGCTCGACTTGGAGGTCGCGGAATTGTCTGCCGCTTCCGCCAGCTGATTTGAGGGTCCCGCTCCCTTTTGCCAAAAAGCTCAAGATCGCCTCGGGTGCTCAGGCGCGGTTGGAGTCAGCATCGCGCACTACGGACGACGCCGATTTCGACTCGAGGTAGCGCTTGACCACGTCTTGCAGCGTCGACGCCGGCACGGGCTTGCCGAGGAAGCCGTCCATGCCCTCGTCCAGGCAGCGCTGCCGGTTGCTTTCCGTGGCAAATGCGGAAATGGCGACGATCGCCGGCTGTCCCTGCGCGAAGTGCTGGCTGCGAATGCGGCGCGTGGTTTCAATGCCATCCATTTTGGGCATCTGAATGTCCATCAGGATCAGCGGGTAGTAGTGGCGCGCGACCATTTCCAGCGCCTCAAAGCCATCGGCGGCGGTGTCGACCTGTTCCCCGGCTTGCGTGAGAATCAGCCGGGTGATCTTCAGGTTCAACGCGTTGTCGTCAACGACCAGGATTCGACCGGGAGAACCTGACGCGTTGGGCGAGTTGATTTGACTATGCTCGTTGGGAATATTCTCGCTCACCGCCCTGACCTTAACAATTCGATACGTACGGAGGCACGTATGCCCGAACCCGTTCGACTGGAATATGCTAACGTGGTTCCGCTACGTCAATATCTGAGGACGGAATAATAAAAATACGCGACATTGCCACGTATTTTACCATAATTTACCTGCACCCGGCTACGTTAGCAACGGTACCTCGGTCGTCGGCTGCGGGTAACGGAAAGCACGGCCCTCGTAATTGCGCAGGACGACTTCGCGCTCGTTCAACTGTGCGACATACTCCGGATTGATCGGCACCTTGCCGCCCCCGCCGGGCGCATCGATGACAAACTGCGGAACGGCGTAACCGGTGGTGTGTCCGCGCAGGCCTTCGATAATTTTCAGGCCCTTTTCCACGTTGGTGCGCAGGTGCGCCGACCCCGTGATCAGGTCGCACTGGTACAGGTAATATGGCCGCACGCGCATGCGCAGAAGCCGGTGAACGAGCACGCGCATGGTCTGCACGTCATCGTTGACCCCACTCAGCAGCACGGACTGGTTGCCCAGTGGCACCCCGGCAAAGGACAGGCGCTCGCAGGCTTCGTAGAGGTCGCGGGTACATTCGCCGGGATGGTTCACGTGAATGCTCATCCAGATGGGCCCGTGTTTGCGAAAAATCTCGCACAACTCGGGCGTGATGCGCTGGGGCAGAAACACCGGGATGCGCGAGCCGATGCGGATGAACTCGACGTGGGGAATCGCGCGCAGGCGGCCCAGCAGCGTGTCCAACTTTTTGTCGGACAGCAGCAGCGGGTCGCCTCCGCTGAGCAGGACGTCGCGCACTTCCGGGTGCGTCTCGATGTACCGGATCGCCTCCTCGTACTGCGGATGAAAATTGTAGTCCTGCGCGTTGGAGACCAGCCGACTGCGCGTGCAGTAGCGGCAATAAGCGGCGCAGCGATCCGTCACCAGAAACAGCACCCGGTCCGGGTAGCGGTGCACGAGCCCCTTGACCGGCATCGATCCCTCTTCGCCCACCGGGTCGAGCAATTCCTCCGGGGCGACCTGCATTTCGCCCTCGCGCGGAATGACCTGTTTGCGGATTGGGCAGTCCGGATCCTCGCGGTCGATCAGATTGAAGAAATAGGGCGTGATTGCCAGGGACAGCTTGCGGTTGGCGAAGACACAGCCGGCGCGCTCCTCCGGCGTCAGGTCGAGGTGGGTCTCCAGTTGCTCGATGGAGGTGATACGGTTTTTGAGCTGCCAGACCCAATGGTTCCAGTCGGCGGGGTCCACGTCGGGCCACAGGCCTTGGCCCTGGTGCCAGTTTTCGGGTGCGTCGGCTTTCAGATGCATGCGTTCAAGAAAACAGTGTGCGTCGTTGCGCGGCCTTTTTATGCCGGCAGGGGTGGGGGAACGGGACTTCAGGCTTGCCCGCGAAAAACCCATAGATAGATTTAAATATGTTAATCTGTCAATCCATTCGAAGACGTTCGCGTTTTGGCCGAACACCCGATTGGATCTCAGGGCGATGACCGAGGAGCAACAACAGACACTGGCCCGCCAGCTTTGGGCATTGGGCGACCATGTGCGCCTGCGCATCCTCGAGCGCTTGCCCGACACCCCCGACTGCGAAACGCGCACCAACGTTTCGGGTCTGGCCGAGGATCTGGGCCTGTCCCAACCCACCATCTCCCACCATTTGCGGGTGCTGCGTCAGGCAGGTCTGGTCACGCACGAAAAAATGTGCCGCGACTGCTACTACTGGATCGACCGCGAAAACGCTGCCGAGATGCTTCAGGCGCTGGAATCTCTGGTCAATCGCGAGGGAGCGCCCCAAACCGCCGCCGCCGAAAACGCCCCGATTTGATTTGCCGCTGCACCGCGCGCGGTGTTGTCTGCCGCGCCAATGGCGAAACAGCGCGGCATTTTGGCCCTGGAGGATGGAACGCTCTTCCACGGCTTCGGCTTTGGGGCGGAGACCAGTGTGGTTGGGGAAGCCTGCTTCAACACCAGCCTGACTGGCTATCAGGAAATCCTGACCGACCCCTCCTACTACGCTCAGATCGTCACCATGACGGCCCCGATGATCGGCAACTACGGGATCAACCCCGACGATGCCGAATCCGATGGGCCCAAGGTGGCCGGTTTTGTCATCCGCGAGCTGAGCCCGATCACCAGCAATTGGCGCAGCCTGGAGGACTTGAGCACGTACCTGCGGCGTCACGGCATTGCTGGTTTGGAGCGCATCGACACCCGCGCGCTCACCAAACGCCTACGCGTGCAAGGCGCCTTAAAAGCCTGCTTGAGCACCGACCCGTCTGTCTCGCCGGACGAAGCTGTCGATCGCGCGCGTGGTTGGGCTGGACTGGTTGGCGTGGACAACGTGCAGCATGTCACAGCCTCGGAAATCCACGACTTCATTCCCGCCGACAACGAGCGCGGGCCGTTCACCGTGCCGGGAACCAAGCTCAAGGATGCCCCGGATCGCCCCCGCCGCTACAAGGTGGCGGCCTACGACTTTGGGGCCAAGCGCTCGATCTATCGCAAGCTGGCCTGGCACGGCTTCGACGTGACCGTGGTCCCGGCAAAGACACCGGCCTCCGAGGTGCGGGCGCTCAATCCCGATGCCCTCTTTTTGTCGAATGGTCCCGGCGACCCGGCCCCGTTAACCTACGCGCACCAGGCGGCCCAGGAACTCATTCAGGCGTACCCGACCTTCGGCATCTGCCTGGGGCATCAAATCCTGACCCACGCGCTGGGGGCGGAGACGTTTAAGCTCAAGTTCGGGCACCGCGGCGGGAATCAGCCGGTGAAAAACATGGAGAGCGGCCGGGTCTCCATCACCTCGCAAAACCATGGCTTTGCCTCGACCGCGGACGAACTGCGCAACAAGGGAGCCGTTGTCACCGAATTGAACCTCAACGACCAGACGGTCGAGGGACTGCGCCTGGCGGACCTGCCGGTCTTTTCCGTTCAGTACCACCCGGAAGCCGCCCCCGGCCCCAACGACGCTGACCCCCTCTTTGACGCCTTCTACGAAATGGTCGACCAGGCACACCGCTAAACTGGGCGTAGTCTCGAACAGAAGGCATCCAAGGGATTAAAGAGAAGGCAAGCTGCGATGCCACGCAGGCTTCACTCTGTGTCCTGCGGTTAAAATGATTTACAGGCGCGCACAGGGTACAGAGACGAAAACGGATAGCCACGAAGCGTTTCTTCTTTTTCCTAAGCTTCGTTCCCTTCGTTTCCTTCTGTTCAACCCATTTTATTGAATCGTCGTCTGCACGTGCGATGTCGTTTGCCAGCCGTATTCGCCGCGCGTTGAGACACCGGCGACTTCGTCAGGCAGCTCGGGACCAAAGAGGCGTGCAACGACGCGTTCCGTGCGTCCGTCGGGCCAATTGAGTTCGACCGCGATGGCACCGTCGGGCGCGTCGAGGCGATGCAGCGCGGGCGGCTGGGGGCCGTCGGGCCACGTTGGCAAGAGCAGCCAGGCAACCGTGCGCGGGCCGCGCAGGTAGGTTTCGTAGCGCAGCATCGGTGCTTCCAGCTTTCGATTGTACTCGTAGGCGTGCCAACCCTGCTCAAGGTGCAGTTGCCAGTCTGCCCGCGGTTGCGGAGCAGGCAGGACCCAAAGCGCAGCCCCCTTGGCCCACTCGTCGGAAGCTGTCGCGAGGATGCCGCCCGCGTCACCCTCTTTGGTCAGTGTAACGTTGGGCCCAAAGTGCCAGAGGGTTTCGGCGTGCTGGTGGCCGTAGACCTGTAGCCCATCGAAGACCAGCCAGTACTCGCCGCGCTTGTAGAAAACCCCGCGCACGTGCCGGCCCAAGCGGGGGTAGCTCGCCTCCGCGCGAAAGAAGTCATGGTCGGGCTGGATCGCCGCGACGGCCGGGATGCGTTCGCGTGCTTTCAGCGGCGGCTGCTCGGTGCCCTGGCCATTGAGCAGGATGATGTTGTGCGCGCGGGGCCCGGCAAAGTAGTCGCGGTCGGGGCCGGGCCGGTACGTGTAGCGACCGTTATCCAGCAGGAAGTTCTGGGCAATGCCCCCGGGCGCGCCGGCGGACAGGGACAGGTGCAGGCGATCGTCGTGCTGGTGGTCGGTGCCATAAAAGCCGAAGTCGAGGTAAGCCCACTGGCCCGAGGGTTCCCAACCGTCGCGCATCACGGCATGCCCGGCCCAGGGGAAAAAGCGTGAACGCGGTCCGTTGGAGGGGATGCCCGCCTCTGCTGCGGTGGCCAGGTAGCGCCAGTCTTCGCGGCCAAACTGGCGAACGCCGTCCAACAGCACCCGGGCATTGGGTTCTTCGTCCGAGTCGTTGTTGAGCACGCCGGTGCCGTCGGGCTTGGTCATCCAGGCGTAGTAGTCCCACATCGCTTCCATGCGCGGGACGAACCAGGCCAGTTCCTCGGACTCGCCGGCGCGCACCAGCAGGTCGTGCAGGCGCTCGTAGTTGCGCAGGACGACGCGCTGGTAGTGGTTACTGAGTTCCTTGTGCGCCCCGTCGGGATAGACCTGCGCCTGGGTTTCGCGATGGAGTTTGTCCAGCGCATAGGCACGCCAACTGGGCGCGTTTTTGAACTCTGGAAAGAGCAGGCTCAGGTGCAGGAGTTTGGTCATCTCCGTGAGCAGGTGATTGCCCTCCAGCGCGTGGAAACGCTCCAGGTAGTCACCGTGGTCAGCCAGGCTGGCCAGCAAGAGCAGGTGGGCGCTCTCGCTCAGAGGCGCGGCGTGCGGGTGATGCGCCAGGAGCGGTCGGAAGGCTTCGTCGACGCGTCGGGCCGCTTCCAAGGCCCGCCAGGGTCCGGCCAGATCGGGCAATCGCGGGACGGGGTGGCTGGTGATCCAGTCGATCACCATGGTCTCGGCGGCGTGCAGGTAGTCGAGCTTCCCGGTGTGGGCGTAGGCTTCAACCAGAGCGAGCACCACCCCCTGGCGATTGAGCATCCAGGTCCATTCAAGATCGTTGCGCGGACCGCGGTCGCCCCAGTTGATTCGGCCCGCCGGGGTGCGCACAATCGGCCCCCATTTGTTCTGCAAGAGCACCCGGTCTTCCTGCAGGTAGGCGTCGGCCAGGCGCAGGGCGGTGTTGCGATGGGGGAAGGGCGGGTCAACATCGATGAACGGTCGGGGCTGATCCAGAAAGTACTGCAGCACGTGGCGGGCGGCTGCGTGAGTGCGGCCCTGCGCGTGGGCCTCACGCGCCGCTTCCAGGCCGGGATGCTCGAGGTCAAGCGCCTCTAGCAGGCGTTCAGGCCAGGGACCCAAATCCTCGATGGCGCGCAGCTGCTCGACCGGGACGCTGGCCAGCGGATCGCGCGACGGCCAGCCCAGCAGCAGCAGGACCACGGTCGAAGCCACCACGGCCAGTCCAACCCAGCGCCCACGACGGCCCAACCTTTTGCGGAAAGGGTTTGCCAGCACCCCGGAAAGTCTACAAATGAACATCTCAAGTTACAACCCTATCCGGCAATCGAGGGTTCCTTTCTTCACCCGATGCAGGCAACCAAGAGGGACACGTTCCTGCCAGGCTCGAAAGGTAGCGCCGGAATTGGAGACTCACCCATGTTTCTTTCGTGCGAGCGATCCAAGCCTCGATTCCTTGCGGAATGCTGATCCGGTTCTTTTCCAAAAGCGCCAACGCCATTGTCCAACGTTGCGAGGATGACGAGGCCACCCGCCTGCGCCTGAAGTACGCACCGTACTACCACACCTTCGAGCGGCAGGAAGGCGCGCATGTCTGGCTGGACGGCAAGGAGATGATCCTGCTCTCCAGCAACGATTACCTGGGCCTGAGCTTCGACCCGCGCGTCATCGCCGCCGGCCAGCGCGCGCTGGAGCGCTGGGGCTCCAGCACCACCGGTGCCCGCCTGGCCAACGGCAGCCGTGCCTACCACGAGCAGCTCGAGGAAAAGCTCGCCGCCTTTCTCGGTAAGGAAGCCTGCCACGTGCATGCGGCGGGATACCTCTCCTGCATGTCCTCCATCCAGCCCTTCGCGCAAAAGGGCGACGTGGTGCTGGTCGACAAAAACGTGCACTCCTCGCTCTGGTCCGGCATCGGTCTGACGCAGGCCCGCGTGGAACGTTTCAGCCACAACAGCGCCCAGGACCTGGCCGAAGTCCTTTCCTTTGAGGATCACGAAACGCCGAAAATCCTCATCTTTGAGGGGGTCTACTCCATGGAAGGCCACGTGGCCCCGCTGCCGCAAATCCTGGAGGTCACCCGCGAGCAAAACTGCTTCCTGGTGATGGACGACGCCCATGGCTTTGGCGTGCTGGGCGAGGGTCGGGGAACCGCCGCCCATTTCGACGCCGTGGACGACATCGACCTCATCTGCGGCAGCCTCTCGAAATCGCTCTCGAGTACCGGCGGTTACGTCGCGGGCTCGCAGGCCATCATCGATTACCTGCGCACCTATTCCAAGCAGACGATTTTCAGCGCGGCGATTTCACCCAGCCAGGCCTACTGCGCGATGGAAGCGCTCGACATCCTGCAGCGCGAGCCCGAGCACCTCGAGCGGCTCTGGGAAAACACGCGCTTTTACAAGCAGGGGCTCGAAGCGCTGGGGCTGGACACCTGGGGCAGCCAGACGCCCGCTGTGCCCATCGTCCTGGGCTCCAAGGAGCGCGCCTACCGCTTCTGGCAGAAACTGATGGATCTAGGCATCTTCACCGTCATGTCGATCGCTCCGGCGGTCCCACCCGGCAAAGACCTGGTGCGCACCGCCGTTTCGGCCCGGCACACCCGCGAGGATCTGGAACGCATCCTCGACGCGATGGCGCAGGCCTCGCGTCGGCTGTAGACCGGATACAGCGACCCCCAGCGCGCCTCCCGGATTATGCCCGCCGCCGCCGACTGCGCCCTGGTCACGCTCCAGATCGGCCAGGCACCGTATTTCGAGCCCGCCCGTCGGCACTTCCGGCGCGTCTGCGCGCGCTTCGGTTGGGATTTCCACATCATCGATCAGCGTAAGTGGCGCTGGCTTCCGGTACGGCGCGCGGTGCGGCGCATTCAGTTCGAGAAGTTCCAGGTCTTCGATCTGCTCGGGGCGTACCGCCGGGTGTGTTTCCTCGACAGCGACATCCTGCCTACGCCCGATTTGCCGAACCTTTTCGAAGCGGTCCCGCAGACGCATTTTGGCTGCGTCAACGAGGAGGTCGGGCCGCTGGCCTGGAAGCGCGCCCAGGAGCGCGAACGCGCGCTCGCCAAACAGCCGACGCCTGCCTGGACCGAGCGCTACTTCAATTCGGGCATGATGGTTTTCTCCAGCGAGCATCGCGAACTGGTGCGCCTCGAACGGCGGCGTTTGATCGGCGGGCGTTGGGCCGAGCAAACCACGCTCAACCTGCGCGCGTACCAGCACGGCGTGCCGATTCTTTGGCTGGCGCCGGCCTTCAACTTTTTGCCGGTTTTCGACCACTGGCACCACCCTGACCAGCGGCTGCAAGCGCACCTGATCCATTATGCCGGCAGCGAAGGCAAGGCCGTCTACGCCAGCGACCTCGAACGCATCGACGCGCTTTGGCGGCAAGCCGAACCGACCGCCCAACCCGCCCGCGCGCCTTAGCCTCAGGCCGATTTGGCTTGAGCCCGCACGGGCCTTGCAGCGAGTTTCTGCGTTCCATGTACACGCTTGCCGCGCTCACGCAAACGGCCGCCGAGGGCCGGGATCTCTCCGCCACGGAGGCCACCGATGCCGCCCGGTGGATGGCCGACGAAGCCGCCCCGGTCGAGGCCAAGCGCGCGTTCTTGCTGGCCCTGGCCGACAAGGGGGAAACGCCCGGCGAGGTGGCCGCGTTTGCTCACTACTTTCGCGAGCGCGCAGTGGACCCCCAGTTGAGCGACCGGGCGCCCGCCGCGGTGGACATCGTGGGGACCGGCGGGGACCGATCGAGCACCTTCAACATCTCCACCCTCAGCGCGTTTGTCCTGGCGGCGGGCGGGCTGACCGTGCTCAAGCATGGCAACCGTGCGGCCACCTCAAAATGCGGCAGCGCCGATTTGCTGGAGGCCCTCGGCATTCCCCTGGGCAGCGAACCGGAGGTACTGCGCCGCTCGGTGGAGGGGACGAACTTCGCCTTCCTTTTCGCGCAGGCCTTTCACCCGGCCTTCAAAGCGGTGGGACCGGTGCGCAAGGCGCTAGCCGCCGAGGGGCGCCGAACCGTTTTCAACCTGCTGGGTCCGCTGATCAATCCGGCCCGTCCCGGGGCCTTGCTGATGGGGGTGTTTGCCGAGGAGTGGGTCGTTCCGCTGGCCGAGGTGCTGGAGCAACTCGGGCTTGCCTCGGGCCTGGTGGTGCACTGCCGTGGCGGCGGCACGCATGTCTTTGACGAACTGACCTGCGCCGGGCCCAATCGCGTCCGCGGGGTGGGGCGTTTGCGCGCGGTGGACGGCGTCTGGACCGCCGGGGAAGCCGGACTCGAGCCCTGCGCCGAAACGGATTTGGCCGGCGGCACCCTGGAAGAGAATCTCGCGCTGCTGGAGCGCATCCTCACCGGCCAGGCACCGCGCGGGCTCCTACAGACAATTCAGTTTAACGTGGGGGCGGCGTTTTGGGCTGCTGGAGATGTCGCCTCTCTGGGCCAGGGCGTTGCCCGGGCCGCGGACCTACTCACCAGCCGCGCCGTGGAGGCGTGGCTCAACCAGGCGCAACGCTTCCACGCCCCATGAGCCTCCAGTACTTCGGCACGGACGGCATCCGCGGACCCGTTGGCGGCGAGCGTATTCAACCCGATTTCGCCCGGCGTTTTGGCGGTGCCCTCGGAGCGTTCCTGCAAAAGCACATCCCGAACAAGCCGCATTTCGTGGTCATCGCGCGCGACACGCGGGCTTCGGGCGAGGTCCTCCAGCGCGCCATCGTCGAGGGTCTTTACCATTACGGCGTCAACGTTTACCGGCTCGAGGTCGCGCCCACCCCGGCCGTTTCCCAGACCGTGCGCAGCCTGCAGGCGGACCTCGGGGTGGTCATCACCGCCTCGCACAACCCTGCCAGCGATAACGGCTACAAGCTCTTCAACAACCGCGGCATGAAGTTTGAGGTCGGGGCCGAGGCTGAGATCGAGGCGTTCCTCGACGCTCAGGGACCCTTGCCCTCGCTGGAATATGAGATTTTGGGGGCCGAGAACGAGGGTGCGGGTTTTTACATCAATCACCTGCGCTCACTCCTGCATGAAGGCAGTCTGCGCGGTTGGAAGCTGGTGGTCGACACCGCCCACGGTGCCACCAGTCAGGCTGCCCCACAGGTGTTCCGGCACCTTGGCGCGGAGCAAGTGCTGCTTGGCAATCAGCCCGATGGTGAGAACATCAACCAGGGCTGCGGCAGCGAGTATCCAGAGTTACTCGGCCAGACCGTTGTCCAGACCCAAGCGCGTCTGGGCCTGGCCTTTGATGGCGATGGCGACCGCATCGTCTTTTGCGACGAGACGGGCGACGTGCTGGCTGGTGATGAAGTGCTGGGGATCCTGGCTCTGGATTTGTTGCGTCGCGGTCAGCTCAAGGCGCGTACCGTTGTCGCCACCATCCAGAGCAACGCGGGTGTGGAAAAATCCCTCACCCACGCGGGGATACGCTTTGAGCGGGTCGACGTGGGCGATCGCAACGTGCTGCTGCGTATGCTCGACCGAGGCGCGAATCTGGGCGGCGAGGCTTCCGGCCATTTTATCTTGCTCGACGATGCCAGCACGGGCGATGGCCTGCTGACCGCGGTGCGCCTCCTCGAAATTTTGCTGCGCACCGGGCAATCGCTGGCCGATCTCCGCCGCGCCATCACGCTCTTCCCGCAGCGCACCCGCAACTTGAAGGTCGCCGAGAAAAAGCCGCTGAAAACCCTCGAGCCCCTCCAACAGGCACGCCGCGACGTGGAGGCGTCGCTCGCGGGCACCGGTCGCGTGCTGCTGCGTTACTCCGGTACCGAGCGCAAGCTGCGCTTTCTCGTGGAAGGCTCGGATGCATCGGTGCTCGAGGCGGCGCTGGATCGCCTGGAAGCTGCCGCGCGAAACTGTTTGGAGTGTCCGCCAGCCTCCTGACCCAACGGGCCGTGCCGCTTCTGGCAGCGTCGTGGACAGGGGCCTCGAAAAAGGCTTTTCAAACGCGGCGTGGGTGTGGAACACTCCCAGCGTTTCTCTCCCCTGGCCGGCAGGCGCGATGGCCACAGACACTCGTTGCTTGCCTCCGCTTTCTCTTTGCTTAAACCTTGATGTTCAATGCCTGAACAACCGCTATCGGAACTGGACCCCCGCCTGCAAAAGCAGGTGCAGAACGCCCGTCAGGCACTCGACCGGGGCAACACGCAGTACGCCATCGACATCTGCATGGACATCCTCAGCCGCCATCCCGAGTGCGTGGAGGTGCGCGAGGTCCTGCACCAGGCCCGTCTCAAAAAGATGGGCACCAAGTCCACCAAGGGGCTCAGCCGTTTTCTCAACAAGGTCACCGCCGCGCCCTTCTCGATGAAGGCCCAGAAGCAGATCGAAAAGGATCCGCAGGCGGTCATGGCCCAAGCCGAGCAGATGCTCAATCAAAACGCCGGCAGCGTACCGGCCCTGCGCACCCTGGCTCAGGCCGCCGAGCACGCCGAGCTTTGGCGCACCGCTGTACTCGCCTGGGACTCCGCCGCCAAAGTCGCCCCCGACGACGGTGAGCTGAAGATCAACCTGGGCAATGCGCTCCTCAAGGCCGATGACCCCGAACGCGCCGTGGCCTTGTGTCAGGACATGCTGGCGAAGAATCCGGCCGACGAAAAGGCGCAGGAACTCATTCGCCGGGCCTCCGTCGCCATCGGCATGAAAAAGGGCCGCATGGAGGAGGAAGGCGACTACCGCAAGGGCCTCAAAAGCGCCGAGGAAGCCGTCGAACTCGAAGAAGCCAACCGCGCCGTCCACGACGAGGAGTCGCTGCGCCGCCTGATCGAACGCAACGTCAAGCGCTTGGAAGAAGAGCCCGAAAACATCAATCTTTACCGCGACGTTGCGGGTTTCTACAAGCGTCTGCATCTGCCGCACGAGGCGCTGACCTACATCCGCAAGGCCCGCGAGCTGCCCTCGGGCCGCGGCGACACCACCCTCGAGCGTTCCGAGTACGACCTCGAACTCATGGCGCTGCGTCAGGACATTGAATCTGTCCGCGAAAAGGCCGAAGCCGATCCCGAAAACGAAGCCGTCGCCAGCGAACTCAAGGCCAAGGAGCACGACCTGCATGATTTCCGCCTGCGCAATGCCGGCCAGCTCGTCGAAAAGTACCCCAACGACTACGGCTACCGCTACGAGTATGGCGTGCTCCTGCTCGAAGATGGCCAAAACGACCAGGCCATCGAGCACCTCCAGCGTGCGCGTAACAACCCGAAGGTGCGCATTGACGCCATGCTCAACCTCGGCCGCGCGTTCACGGCCAAGGGCATTCATGACCTTGCCGCCGAAACCCTGGCTGAGGCCAAGAGTGACGTGCCGCTGATGAACGACACGAAGAAGCAAATCATCTACGAACTCGGGCGCGTCTTTGAAGCACAGGGCAAGGCGAAGGAAGCCATCAATGAGTACAAGCTGATCTACGCCAATGACATCGCCTTCAGGGATGTCGCCGAGAAGATCAACCGCTTCTATCAAAACGGCGAGAGCGGGTCCTAGGCCAGTCTGCTACAGGAGAGCGCGAGTGTTCAGGTGCGGTCCGCTTTGAGGCCGAATGCACCGCCCGCACACCTGAAATCTGCGCTGGCTTGACCGTCCGAGCTGCGCAAGTTTGGCTCAGATTATGCAAACCTCCACCCCCACACGCGCGCTTCGCGGCGTCTTTATCTGGGTCGTCTTTTTCGGCGGCCTGGCTCCGCTGGCTCCCGAAGCCTTTGGCAACAAAACCAGCGTGCGTGTGCGCGAGCGCGCCGAACGTCTCGAGCGCGTTGAACAGGAGCAACTCGAGCAGGAACGCATCGAAACGGAGGCCTGGCCGACCGACCGTGTGCTGTTGAACATGTCCTACCGTGTCCCGATTCACAAGGCGGCAGGATTTTGCTTGTTGCAGGCCACAGCGGACCAGGATGCCAGCGCCTTTATCAAGGAGATGCGCGGGCTCCAGAATGAACTGCAAGCGCTGGCCCAAAGCGCAACGGTTGTCGGACGCGACCTGCCCCCGGCCATGGCCCGCGGTGCCGACCAGCTGCGTAACCGCCTTTACGACGCGATCGACCGGCATTTCGGCACCGAGGTACGCGACACCTTCCGCACGGATCTGCGCCGTCAGCGCGCTGCCCTCAAGCCGCGCGGCGACACCCTCGTCAGCTTCCGCAACTTTTAGGCACAGGCAGCGGCCCGCCAAGGTCCGTGCCTAACCGTGCCTAAGCGCTTGCCACCCCGGCAGCTCCTGCTAGGCTCCTCGTTTCGACCGTCCGGAGAGGTGGCAGAGTGGTCGATTGTGCCTGACTCGAAATCAGGTGTGCCGGAAACGGTACCGTGGGTTCGAATCCCACCCTCTCCGCCATATCGCAACGCGATTGCCTTTAGCCCGAAAATGGGAAGAGCAAGCATTCCACACAGACTACTTCGGGCGCAAGCACACACACCGCTTGAGGCAATCCGAAAAAATCTCACGCAACATCCGGTGCGGATGGATTAAGAGTCTTTCTGGCTTTCTTGTGCCAGACATCGGACGATAAGATTCGGTGTCGCACTCGGGTCAAACTGTGGGGAATTCCCGCTTCTGGCCACCACTACGCCCCATCCGTGCACTTAGCGTGATTCGAGCTTGCGGGAATTCTGCCGGTTTCGCTAGCACTGTAGTGCGTCCGTATTGGCGCGACACCAACCGGTTTCCCCTCATTCAACGCGCAGTGTCCCATGCCGTGGTTTTACGTTGATCCGCAAGGCTCGCAACAAGGTCCGGTCGACGATCAGGCCTTCAACAATCTGGTCACCTCCGGTACTATTCACGCCGAGACCCTCGTCTGGCAGGAAGGCATGCCCGAGTGGTTGCCTTACAATCAAGCCGTCGCCGCCGCGCCAGTAGCGACGGCAGCAGGTGCCCCGGCGACCGGGGGCCAAGGACTCGTATCTTGCCCCACCTGCGGCATCAACGTGCCCCCCACCGACCTTATCCCCGCGGCCAACACCCAGGTGTGCCCGACCTGTAAGGACGCCCACCTACAAACCCTGGTCGAAGGCAAGGAAGCCTCGCTGGGCACGTTCAATTTCGCGGGCTTCTGGATTCGCTTCGCGGCGCACATCATCGACCAGATTCTGCTCTCGGTTGTGAGTTTTGGGATAGGTCTTGTTTTCGGAGCGGTGGCGGTCGCGAGCGGCATGAGCGACGTCTCGATTGAAGTCGTGGCCAACCTCCTGGGCCTGCTGGTGGCGGCGCTCTATTTCATCCTCATGCAGGGCAATCCTAAGACGCAGGCCACGCTTGGCAAAATGGTGGTCGGCGTGCGCGTCATCACCGAGGACGGCGGCAACGTGTCTTACGCGCGTGCGACCGGACGATATTTCGCCACAATTTTAAGCGCGATCATCCTCTTGGTGGGCTACATCATGGCCGCCTTCGACGAGGAGAAACGCGCTCTGCATGACCGCCTTGCCGGCACCCGGGTTGTCTACAAATGACCGACGTCGCTGAGCGGCCCCACGCCCGGAGCGAGTCCGAGCGTCCGCACTGCGCACGGTGCGGGCTTTCCATGTGGCCCATCCCGCAGCAAAGCGGTGAGGAGCGCTGCGACCGCTGCCGCGAGCCTGTCGAGATTCACCTCTTCCCGGCCTACCACACCGGGCCCAGCGTCTCGCGGGCCAGCACGCTCGTCGACACCAGCGAGGCCAGCTGCTTCCACCACCCGGACAAGCGCGCGGAGGCGGTTTGCGAGGGCTGCGGGCGCTTCCTGTGCGGGCACTGCGCGTGCGACTGGAACGGCTCGTCCTTTTGCCTGACCTGCCTGCACAACCTGCGCGAAAGCGGCGACAAGCGCCTGGTCAACCGCGTGTTCCACAAGGACTCCATGGCGCTCTCACTGGCGTTTTGGCCACCGGTTTCGATCATCGGGTTGTACTTCACCTTTTTCACGGCTCCGGCAGCGCTGTTTCTGGCCATTGCCGCTTTGCGCAAGCCGGTGCCGGGGCTGCTCCCGCGTACGCGCGCCCGGGCGCTCATCGCGCTGGGTCTGTCTTTGTTGCAGATGCTCGGTTGGGTGCTCCTGATCGTTGGTATCATTGTATCGGTTTGACCATGACGAAGTTGGACAAGCCGACGCCCACCTACGAGCGGCTTTCCCCTCGGTTCGCTGGCGGACGCGAGCGCCTCTACCTCGCCTCGGACCACCTTCTGCTGGCCTCCGGGCGTCTGACCGAGAGTTACAAGCGTTTCTACTTGAAAGACATTCTCTGTATCACGCTGGTACCCACGCGCGCAGCGGGGGCGGGAATGGTCCTGTTTATCCTCGCCTCAATTCTGTCGCTGCTGGTTGTTTTCCTGGGGTCGACGGCCTACAAGGTCTTTTTCGGGCTGCTGCTGATCTTCTTTGTCTGGGCAGCTGCGGTTTCTATCCTGCGTTTCCCCAGTGCCCGCATGGCCATCCATACGCGCGTCCAGTGGATCCGCACCGACGCCGTTCCCAAACGCGCCCACGCCCAAGCCCTTTTGCAACGTCTGCAGCCGCTCTTGCATCAACATCAGGGTGCCGCCCCGGATGCGCCGTCGTTGGGCTCTCGCCCTGAGGTCTTCCATCCCGCCGCCGAGCCCACTCCATCTTCGACTCCCGCGCCCGCACCGACGCCCGCCGCAGAGGAGGGTGCCGCACCCGCCCCATGACCCAATTGGTCCGCAACCAGCGATGCTTTCTGCATGCCGACCGCGAAGCCGTGGCCCGCTGCGGGGAATGCACGCGCTACTTTTGCCGTGAGTGCGTCACCGAACACGACGGACGGCTACTCTGCAAGGATTGTCTGGGCGCGCAAACGATGGCCGATGACACGCGCGCGGCAGCCATCTTTCCCGCGTTGTCTGGCTGGCTGCTCGCCCTGGGCAGCCTGACGGTGCTCTGGCTTTGGTTCTACGGATTGGGCCGCCTGCTGGCGCGCATTCCCAGCCAGGTGCCCGACTGGTTTATCGACCTGTGAGCCGCCCCCTCGCAGTGACGCAGCCCTCGCCGGGTTCCGCGCGTGCCTGCGGGCCCCAGGTCTTCACGCTGCTGGCTGAGTGTTTTTACCTGCTGCGGGCAACGCCCTTGTCGATCCTGTGCGTGTACCTGATCGGCACGCTGCCGTTCGTCCTGGCGCTGATGTACTTCGTGGGCGACATGTTGCAAAACGCTTTCGCGCTGCGGCTCGCCTCTCCCTACGCACTGGGGCTCGGGTTGTTGTTCCTCTGGATGTGCGCCTGGCAGGGACGCTTTGCCGAAAAACTCCTTGAGGTGCGCACCGGGCGCAAGGTTCCGCCGCGCCGCTTCAAGGCCTGGCTGCGCTGGCTACGCATTCAAGTGTCCTGGCAATGCACCGCGTTCTGGGTGCTGCCCATCGCGCTGATCTTGACGGTGCCCTTCGTGCCGATGGTGGGCTTTTACCAGAGCTTGCGCGTCCTGCCCGAACTCGACCGCGACGATGCCCCCGGTCTGCCCCAGCGCGCGTGGCGGCAGGCCAGTCTCTGGCTGACCAACCAGCACTTCAGCCTGGCCGCCTTTGCCCTGTTCGCGTTGGTGATTTGGATCAACTGGCTGACCTTTCTTACGCTCACGCCCTTTCTGCTGAAGTGGTTCTTCGGCATCGACAGCCTCTTCACCCGCGCGGGTCTGATGACGCAGTTGAGCATCACCATGATGCTGGTCGCGCTCGCGCTGACCTACCTCACCGTTGACCCGCTGCTGAAGGCCTACTACGTGCTGCGCTGCTTCTACGGAGAGGCGCGTAAAACCGGCGAAGATGTCCTGGTGTCCCTCCATGCGCTGCGACCGGTGGCCAGCGTCCTGTTGCTGCTTCTGGTGGGCGCGGGCTGTGTGATGCCAACGCTGCTCCACGCGCAGGCGAGCGATCCGCAAGGAGCCGGCGAGATCACCGCCACCGACGCCGGCCCCAGCTCCGCCGCCATCGACGAGGCCATCCAGGCCACTTTGCGCGAGCCCCGTTTTGCCTGGCGCCTGCCCCCTCCCGACGGCGAAACCGCCGAATCCGAGGGTTGGCTGGCCGAGTTCTTCGAGTGGGTGGACAACCTGCGCGCAGGTGTTCTGGAGTGGCTGGAAGATCTGTTCACCCGTTCGAACGATCGTGAGCGCGTGGACGACGCCACGCCCTCCGGTTCCAGCGATGTGCTCAGCCCGCTGCTCCTGATTCTGCTGGTCGTCTTCGTGCTGCTGGCGGTGGTGCTGCTCGTGCGCGCGCTGCTGAGCGCTAAGGTGCCCGACGCCGAGGAATCCCTGTCAGACGCTGCCGCCGCGCCGCCCGACATCGAAATTGAGACCGCCTCCGCCGACGAGCGCAGCCGCAACGAATGGCTTGTGCTGGCCGATCAGTTCGCTGCTCAGGGCGATTTTCGCCGGGCCATCCGCGCCGCTTTCCTGGGGCACCTGTCCATTCTAGCCGAAGCGCGGTTCATCCAGTTGGCCATTCACAAAACCAACTTCGACTACCGGAGCGAACTGGCCGCGCGTGCGGGCATCGAACCGGGCTTGCGCTCGAGCTTCGACGCCAGCAGCCGTCTTTACGAACGCGTGTGGTACGGCTTCGCGCCTGCCGACCGTCAGCTCTTTCAGCAACTGCGCCACGAGGTGGAACGCGTCGATGCGCAACTGGGGGCACCGGCCGCGTGAAGCACCTGCCCAAGGTGGCCTTTGCCCTGCTCCTGGTCCTGCTCGGGGTGGGACTCTGGCGGTTCATGGACCTGCGCTTCGACGTCGGCAACGTTTACCCGCCGCTCTCCACCTTACGCAGCGATCCCCTCGGTGGGCGCGTCCTTTTCGAAAGCTTGCGCGATGTGCCCGGCCTGGAGATTCGCCAGAACTTTCGGCAATGGGATCTCTTCCCGCTCCCAACGGACAGCACCGTGCTGCTCCTGGGCTATCGGCCCGACCTGCGTTCACCAGCGGCCTCCGCCACCCAGCTGGATGCCCTCCTGGAGTTTGTCGAAAACGGCGGACGTCTGGTCCTGGCCTTGCCGGACCGCGGCTGGTCCAAGCCGCTCGACACGGACTTCGAGGAGCTCGAGGAAATGGAGTTGAGTGTCGTGGGCCAACCCCTGCTCGAGCGGATCGAGTTGAGCGACGCTGGCATCCTACCGACCCACAGCCGCACGCCGACCGCCCTGCGTGTCCCGCGCAATCTCGACTTCCCGCCCAGGATCCCGTTTCGCGGCAGCACCTCGCTGTTGCTCCAGAGCGAGGCCTGGACACGCCTCTACGACCTGGGCGAGTCCTGTGTGGCGGCTCGACGCAGCTACGGCGAGGGCGAGATTCTGGCCTTCTCCGGTGACTACGCCTTCAGCAATCTGGCGCTGCTGCGCGACCGCTCACCGCGGTTGATCGCCGGCGTGCTCGGCGGGCGCGCGCGCGTCATCTTCGACGAAAACCACCACGGCCTGACCGACCGCAGCGTCATCATCGAACTGCTCAGCCGCTACCGCCTGGAGGGTCTGGTCGTCGCCCTGGCGGTGGTTTTTCTGCTCGTGGTGGTGCGCTACGCCGTACCCTTTCTGCCGCCGCTGCCCGCGCGCTCCCTCCGCGACACCGCCGGGGTCATGGGGGCCGAACGCGTTTCGAGTTTAGCGACCCTCCTGCGCCGAAGTACCCCGCCCAGCCAGTTACTAGCGGCGTGCTGGCAGGCCTGGAACGAAACGCGCGGTCGGCGCCCGGCACCCCTCAACCCCCAAACGCAAGCCGCCGTCAAAGACCTCCTGCAACGCGACCTTGCATCAAAACAGGCTCGCGCCGCCCTGCTCGAGCGCTACCACCAGATGGACCGGATCATCAATGAGTGAATCACCGCCGACCCAACCCAGCCCCGCACCTGCCACGGGCGACTTGCTGGAGATGCTTCTGCGCGTCCGTGCCGAGATCGGCAAGGTCATCCTTGGCCAGGACAGGGTCATCGAGGCCGCCCTCATCACGCTGCTCACCCGCGGACACGCGCTGATCGAAGGCGTCCCTGGCGTCGCCAAGACCCTCCTCGTGCGCACCCTGGGCAAGGTCCTGGATTGCCCGGAGGGCCGCATCCAGTTCACGCCCGACCTGATGCCCTCCGACGTCACCGGCACCAATATCTTCAACATGAAGACTCAGGCCTTCGAGCTGCTCAAGGGGCCCATCTTCACCACCTTCCTGCTGGCCGACGAAATTAACCGCGCCCCCGCCAAAACGCAGGCCGCCTTGCTCCAGGCGATGCAGGAGCGCCACGTCTCCATCGACAACGACCTCCTGCCCCTCGATGAGGATTTCACCGTCTTCGCCACCCAAAATCCCATTGAATACGAGGGAACCTTTCCGCTGCCCGAAGCCCAAAAGGACCGCTTCCTCCTGAAAATTCAGATGGGTTACCCCGATGCCGAGACCGAGCTGGCCCTCGCGCATTCCATCCTCGCTGGCGAGAGTCCGGAGCAACGCCTGGAAAGCGGCCAGGTGCAGCCCATTGTGCAAAAGAGCGACCTTGCCCGCCTGCGCGCTCAAGTGGCCGCCGTCTCCATGCGCCCGGAGCTGGTCGATTACGCGGTCAAGGCTGTCCGCCAGACCCGCGACCACGACAGCCTTCTGGTCGGCGCCGGACCTCGCGCCACCCAGGCGCTGATCGCCGCCTCGCGCGCCCGCGCCGCCTTGCAGGAACGCGACTTTGTCATCCCCGATGACATTCAAGCGCTTGCCACGCCCGTGCTCGAGCACCGCCTGCTGCTTCAGCCCGAGTACGAGATCGAAGGCCTGAGTGTTTCCGAAGTCGTCGAACAGATCTTCCGGGAGATTCCGGTGCCGCGATGAAGCCAGGACCCGGAGGCGAGACCGCCAAGGCCGAATACGGGCGCTTTCGCACACGCTGGCCGCGCCCGTCCGGGTACTGGATCGGTCTGGCCGCCGGGTTGATGCCGGTTTCTCTGTGGCTGGGGCGCACCCCCGCTGGCCTCTTGGGTCCCGTGGTGCTGTTTGCCCTGATTGGGCTGTTGGCTGCGGTGGACTGGGCCTGGGGGCGTCGCCGCCTCCGTCACCTCGACGCCGTCCTGCTGGACATGAACCGGCTCAACCGTGGCCGCAAGCAGGACCTGCCGGTGCACGTAGTCCACCGTCACGGGCTGAATGTCCCAATGGACGTCGCGCTGGCCGCCCCCCGCGAATTGGGGCTGACGGCGGACACCATCCGGGCGCCCACCCCGTTGAAGTCCGGTCAATGGAAGCGCGTGGACTTTCAGGCCCAGCCCACGCGGCGCGGCCAGTACACCCTGGAGGGCATCTACGTGCGCCTGCCCACGCCGGCCCGCCTCTGGCAACTCGCCGCGGTTCGGCCGTGTCGGGCGACGGTGCGTGTCTTCCCTAATCTCAAGCGCGAGCGCCGCGTGCTCTCCGATTTCTTCCTGCACCGCAGCCGCTCCGGCCAGCACAGCCAGCGCCTGCTGGGGGCTGGGCGCGAGTTCGAGGAAATGCGCGACTACCAGACCGGCGACAGCTTTCACGACATCAACTGGAAGGCCAGCGCGCACCGGTCCAAGCTCGTCACCCAGCTCTACCGCACCGAGCGCACACAGGAGATTTACATCGCCTTTGACACCTCCCGCCTCTCGTCCGCCCCCTCGGTCGACCGGCTGGAGCGATCCGCCGACGGCGAAGCGCTTGCCGAGTCCGTGCTCGAGCGCTTCATCGTGGCGACCCTGGTGATGAGCCTGGTTGCCGGACGTCAGGGCGATGGCGTTGGCTTCATCGCCTTCAACGACAAGGTCGACCGCTACATGCGTGCCCGTCCCGGAGCCGATGCCCAGCAGGCGATTCTCAGCGCCAGCTTTGATCTGCAAACACGCCCTGTCGCCCCGCGCTTCGACACGCTCTTCACCTTCATCCGCCAGCGCTTGCGGCGGCGGGCGCTCATCTTTTTCCTCACCGATCTGCGCGACCCCGTCGTGGCCGAGCAGTTTTGCAACCACGTCAAGCTGATCACCCGGCGTCACCTGGTCTGCGTCATCATGCTGCGCCCGCAGGGTTTTCAGCCGCTCTTTGACGGCAGCGCGGTCGACGACGTGCCCGGCTTGTACCAACGCCTCGCCGGCCATTACCACTGGCACTCCCTCATGCAGACGCAGCGGCGCCTCCAGCGGCAGGGCGTCTCCTTCGGCCTGGTCGACGCCGCGCAGCTCTGCCCCGAGGTGATCAACCGCTACCTGGATGTGAAACGGAGGCAGGCACTGTGATTTTGGACCTCAAACGCTTTGTCGCCGCCGAAGGCCCTTACTGGTCTGAACTCGAGCAACTTCTCGATGGGCTCGACCGCCGCTCCGACGCGCCGCCCACGCTCGATCAGGTCCGGCGGCTGCACTACCTGTACGAGCGTGCCTGCGCCGGACTCGTCCGCCTGGGGGGCATCTCTTCGGAGCGTGCGGTCCGCCAGAATCTCGAGCAGCTCGTCGCCCGCGCCTACGCCCAGATCAATCTCGGCCAACGCCGACCACCCCTCAAACGGGCCGCACTGTGGCTGTGGCGCGACTTTCCAGCCGCTGTCCGCCGCCGCCGGGTAGCCGGCCTCGTGATTACGGCCGCGATGTTCCTGGGCGCGCTACTGGGAGGATTCGCCGCCGGCACCGACCGCGAGTTTGGCCTGCAAACGATCGTCCCCGCGCAGTTCAGCCACCTGCTGGGCGACCCCTCCGAGCGTGTGCGCGAAGAGGAGAGCGAGGACCCGAACCTGACTTCGGGCGACAAGGCCAATTTCTCGGCCGCGCTTATGGCCAACAACATTCGCGTCAGCCTGCTGGCCTTTGCCCTCGGCGCCACCTTCGGCATCGGCACCCTTATCGTCGAGTTTTACAACGGTGTCATCCTCGGGCTGGTCGTGGTCGATTACATTCAGGCGGGGGAGGGGGTGTTTCTGGTGGCGTGGCTCCTGCCGCATGGTTCGATCGAAATTCCGGCCATCCTCATCGCCGGGCAGGCCGGCCTCTGCCTGGGGGCCACCCTGCTGTTTCCGCGTGAGCGCCTCAGCCTCGGCGAACGCCTTGCCGAAGTGCGCGACGACCTGCTGGCCCTGCTCGGAGGCTGCGCCGTGTTGCTCGTTTGGGCGGGCCTCGTGGAGGCCTTCTTCTCCCAATACCATGCGCCCATCCTGCCGTACTGGCTGAAGATCGCCTTCGGCACGGCGCAACTCGGGGCCTTCGTTTTCTTCCTCTGCTACGCCGGCCGGAGCAGGCCACAATCGCGGCGACGATGACGGCGGACCCCGCAGCCAAACCGCCGCCCGGTTACCTCGTCATCCATACCGGCGAGGGCGTCTGCTTCTCGCTCGAACTGGCCTCACCCATCGAGCGCATGCTCGCCTGGCTCATCGATCAGCTGATCATTGTGACTGTCCTGACGGTGGTCGGTGCGCTGGTATCCATTTTTTCAATACTCAGTCCGGGCCTGGCCAACGGGCTTTTGCTCCTGGCCGGCTTCCTCATCACCTCGGGCTACAGCCTGCTCATGGAGGCCGGGGGCAACGGTCGCACCCCGGGCAAACGCCTGCTGAAGATTCGCGTGGTCGATGCCAGCGGGCTCCCCCTCGCTTTCAGTCAAATCGCCGTGCGCAACCTGCTGCGTTTTGTCGACGGGCTACCGCTGGCCTACCTGGTGGGCGGCACCACCATGCTCCTATCGCCGCGGCTGGCCCGCCTGGGCGACCTCGCTGCCGGCACCGCTGTCTGCCGCGAGGTGCGCAACACCTTGGCCATCCCGCCCGAAATCCTGGGCGGCAAATTCAATTCGCTGCGCCAGTACCCGCGCCTGTGTGCGCAGCTTCAGCGCGAACTCACCAGCGCCGAAGCCCACCTGCTCCTCGAAGCCCTCAGCCGCCGCGACGAACTCGGCGACATCGAGCGCGTGCGCCTCTACGATGGCATCGCCGAACACCTCAAACGCGCCGTCGACTTCCCCTCCGAACTCCTGCGCGGCCTCAGCAGCGAAGCCCTTCTGCGCGGCTGCGCCGATGTGCTCTTCTACAGCAAGCCGCCTTCCGCCAAGCCGGACACGCCCCAAAGTCCGCCTGCCGAGACGCCCGCCTTCACACCTTGACCCCGCCTGCTGCGCACACGCATCCCAACCGCATTTCGGCACTCTTTCTGCAACGCTGTCGACGCATGACGCGCGACCAAATGCTGGCTCACCTGTACGCGGCCCACGCCGAGGCCCTGGCCGCGATGGACGCCGGGCGCCATCCGTTTGGTGCGGTGCTTGTCGCGCCCGACGGCGAAACCATTCTCCTGCGCCAGGGTAACCGCGGCTCCGTTTGCCACGCCGAGACCGAACTCGCCCGCCAGGCCGCCCGGCAGTTTGACCCGCAGTACCTCTGGCACTGCGCCCTGGTCACGACCTTCGAGCCCTGCGCGATGTGCGCGGGCACCCAGTACTGGGCCCACATCGGCACGCTCGTTTACGGCGTCGCCGAGGCCGAGCTGCGCGCCTGTACCGGTGACCACGCCGAGAATCCAACCATGGATCTACCCTGCCGCGACGTCTTTGCCAAGGGCCAGAAACCGATCACCGTGCAGGGCCCGTTTGAGGAAGTCCGTGAGCGGTTCCTGGCACCGCACCGCTCCTTCTGGTCGGCGACCCCGCATGCGTAGCCGCGCTTCCCTTCACGCGCACAAAGGAGGCGTCACGCCCGTTTCAAGTCGCCGCGGGCGGTCCAGCTTCCGGTGATCCAGCGCACAACGACGTAGACCAGCGGCGTGTCGATGGCGGCCACCAGAATTTTCAGCAGGTAGGTGCCCACAATCAGCTTGGGCAGCACGCTGTTGGGAATCACCCCGTAAAACGCGATCGCATAGAACAGCGTCGTGTCAGCCAGCTGCGAGCCCCAGGTCGACAGGTTGTTGCGCAGCCACAGCATTCGCTCGCCGGTGCGCCGCTTGATCCATTCGAACACGTAAATGTCCCACAGCTGCGCGAAAACCGTGGCCACCAGCGATCCGGCGATGATGCGCGGGGCCCCCTCGAAAACCGCAGTGTAGGCGGCGTTGTGCGGCCATTGCTCCGCCGGCGGCATCTGGACGGCAATCCAGATCAGCAGCGTGCAGATCGCGTAGACCGCCGTGCCCAGGTACACCATCAGCCGTGCCCGTTTCGCGCCCCACACCTCGGCCACCGCGTCCGTGCACGGGAAGGTGAACGCGTGCGCAAACGACCCGAAGCTGAAGGCCAGCACGCCCAATCCTAGCCAGCTCAGGTCCAGCGGCACCAACTTCGCCGTCAGCACCTGCAGCATCCCCCAAAAGCCCACGTACAGCCCCAGCAGAACCAGATACTTTTGCTCACGCGCCTCCTCGACCACACGCGCCCTTGAGCAGCCAGCGGGCCAAGCCGCCCCCGGGGCACTTCCGCCGAAGCTCAAACCTCCCCCCAAAAACTCAGGACCCCCCTGCGCGCCTTGGGGTCAGCGTACAGGGGGGTCCGATTGAGGCGGGCCTTGGGGTGCTTGGTCAATCCCCGCATGCATTGGGGCACGCACGCGGTTCATCAGGGTGATGTGGTCTGCGTATTATCGAGGCCCGGGGCGCGTTCACGTCATAAGGCTACGACGCGTCCGCGGTTTGGGATGAAGTTCACGGCCTTAGGGAGACCGGGAGTTTGGGGTGATTGTCGGTTGGGATGGAGTCTTGGGGTCCTTTAAAACCCTTCGAGAATGAAGAAGGCGGCGTCCTCAGCGGACTCGAAGTCAAACTCCAGTTCCCCGTTCGCATTCACCCGGATGTCGGGCAAGTTGAAGTCGAAGTCCTGGAAGTTGTTCGGGATGTTGAGGTCGTCCGACTTTCTCAGCCGAAGCGTTATCGTGAATTTGCCGATTTGCGGATTATACGTCAATACCGGAGCTTCAAAAGCGAGACCCCGCAGCTGATCCACCGCGAACAGGCCGTTCAGCGATGCGTTGGCAAAGTACGTGGCGACCAGGTCCGGCTGCGGCGTGCGGAAATCAAAGCCCAGAGCGGCCAGTTGAATCTCCGCCCACGCGACCGTGCCGTGGCCTGGGTTTACCGCCAGGGCACAATCCTCCCGCCGCTGGATTCGCCGGTGCTCGGCACCGACTTCAGCCAGGACGTGACCGATTTGGGCGCCGGCATCGATCAGGTCGAAATCTACGTGCCGCGTCTCGGTACGCAGCGTTTCTTCAAGGTCTCGCCCGAGACGCCCTGAATCCAACCCTGCCTCAGCGCCGCCGGCTCGGCAGCGACGGCTGATAGTTGGCGTTGTTGGCTTGCTGCGCGGGGTTGGACCACAGGCGCATGTCGCGCAAGGCGTCGCGCTCAAGTAGCTCCACGTGTCCGTCCAAAAAGGCGACTACCGCGCGCCCGTCGTGGCGCAAATGCACGTGCCCGCTGCCGCTGGGCGTGTCGCTGCCCGACCAGACCCGATGCAGGCTCCGCGGGGCTTCCACCGTCCAGTAGCCGACGTACGCGGCGTCGCTGCCCGCCGGCGCTTTTTCCCAGGCGGACACAAACGCGATCAACCGGCCCGGCTCATGGGCTTGCGCGTAGCGCGTCACCACCGCGCCCGGACCCAGCAGGCCGTCCTCCGGACTCGTGCGGGGGTTGCTGTAGTCGCCGCCAATGTTCTGGCCATTGTAGCCCAGCGACGGATGCAGCGACAGCTGGTACGACTTCAAGCCGCCGCCCGCCAGCACTTCGTCGTAAAAGATTGAGGTCTCCCCGGGGTAAAGGACTTCGGCGCTGCGATCCATGTAGGCCATCAGCTTCCAAAACCAGCGCTCGCCCGCGGCTCCGTGAATCGGAATGCCCTCCAGGCCGATCGGCGGTTTACGCTCCGCGCGACGGCCCGGCAGCAAAAGACCGCGGTGATCCGCTGCGTAAGCTTCAAAGGCACTCATCGCATGGTGCGCGGCGGCCGTTTCTTTCACGACTTCGCTCGAGTCGACGGCGGCCTGGTAGCCCAGTGCGGCCAACGTTGCCAGAACGCCGATCACGCTCATGGCGACGATCAGCTCGATGAGGGAAAAACCTCGGCGAGCGGTTCGGGTTTTCGGGGGGAGGGACATTCTGTGTTGCAAAGTTGGTTTTCCGGACAGGTCCTAGAAGGACGGGGACGTTTCAGTGTAAGTGGTTTCCAGTTGGATGAAGCGCTGCGCGGCGCTTGTCAGCGGCGTCAGATCGTGCACCCGGACCAGTTGTGAGCCGTTGGCATTTTGCCGCAACACCACCGGTTCGGACGTGAAGGGCCCGCCCGGCGACGCGTTGTTCTGCCAGGTTTCCAGATCCCCTGAAACGCTGACGGTATAGGACACATCCTCGGCCAGCGGTTGCCTTCGGTAAGTCAGCGCCAGGTGGGATTGCCCGTCGATCTCGATGATCTGCTCGCCGATTTCCAACGCGGAAAAATCCTCCACCGCTTCCGGGTCCAGCCCGTGCGCGTAGTCCTGCCAGTTGGCCAGCCGGTCGCCTTCAAAGTCGCCGTCGCCATCCGGCGGTGCCGCACCCCCGCCGTGCCAGTCGGTAAAGTTGTTGAATTTCCAGAAAAAGTAATTCTCTGGAGCGAAGGCGGCCACGACGGTCGTGTCCCCGGTGATGGTGAACGCAATCGAGGGACTGTCGCCGGTCACATCGCCCAGCCAGCCCACAAAGTCATGGTTGAGGTTCACCGCCGTCAGCGTGACCGTTTCGCCCGGCGTGTAGGTTGGCTTGGCCGGGCTCACCGTTACGTCGCCAATTGGCCACAGCTGCCCGAAGGTCTCGTTGATTTGAATATCCAGGGTGACCCCCGCCAGGGCCGACTCCGGCGCATAGCTGCCGTAGATGTCGACTGCCGCCCCGCGCAGGCTCGAGTGGGGCAGGGGGTAGGCAAAGACGATGTAAAAGTCCGCCACCGTCAGCCCCGTCAGGTCGAATTCCCAGGCAACGTAGGTCAGCCCAGCGTTGTCGATGGATGCCACCGCGTTGCTGGGAGCCAGCGCGGTCCACGCGGTGCTCGTATCCGGGCGCCAAAACAGCTGCCCGCTGTTGGGATCGGGCGCGGACTGGCTGCCCGAGGCCGTCTGCGTTTGAAAAAGCACCCCTGCTGCAGGCACGGTCGGCGCGGCGTAGACGATGTATCGCGTGCCCGGCTCGCTTGGCGTGTAAATGCCGGCCCCGCTGGTGATGAACGCGGCCGGGTTGCCCGTCTGCGAGAGGGATGTCGGAAAGAGATTGCCGACCAGCGGGATGTTTGTTCCCGGCCCATTGAGGTGATCCACGTCCGGCACCGGCGCGTCCACCGTGCCTTCGGGTGTGAACGCCACGTCGAAACCGATCCACTCCGACCAGATGTGCCCCGGGGTCTCGCGCTGTACGGGCTCTACGTATTGCGCCTGCGCTGAGATCGAGACGCAGGCTACACCAAGCGCTAGCAACACCTGCCTAGAAGGTCGTATGTTTCGCAAACAATTCGTCATCAAGGGGCTGGAGTAAGATCTTCCGCGCGTCTATGCAGGAAAATGAGTCTTTTTCTCAAAAACGCTTTACAGATTGAGACTCAATCTACATTCCCGCTCCTGATGCAACCACAAAATCCTCCTTATCTTCAAATCCCTTTCAGCGGCCTTTCCGCCGGTCTGCTTTTCCTCACCCTGGGCGCGTCTATGGCCTCGGCGCAGTTTGGCGACCCCGTTCAGAATTTCGTCGAACCCCTCCTCGGCCCGACCCAGCAAACCGCTGTCTTCAGCGCGCCTCACAGCGACACCCTTCCCCCGCTTGTCCAGGACGTGGATGTCTTCACTCCCGGCGTGGATGCGTCCATCGGGACCACCTTCCTGGCCAACCCCAACCCCGCCCAGGGCTCCTTCGTCACCAGCGGCGGCTCCATCTACTCCTTTGCCACCGATTTCGATTTCACCCTCAACCTCGGCTTTGACCCCGGCGCGGTCAGCGACATCACCAACGTCACCTTCCAGCTGCGCTCACTGGGCGATCCAGCCAGCGGGGGCGGCGTGCTGCCCACCCTCAGCTACAACGGCGGTGCCCAAAACCTCGCGCCCGACTTCAACACCGACCTGTTCCTCGAGGATGCGCTGTTCTTCGTCCCGGCCCAAGGTGAATTTTTGCCCGTCACCATCACTGAGTACCTGCTCCAGTGGGACCTCTCGGCCCTCGGCGATGACATCCAGTCCATCACCTTCAACTGGACTCAGCCCGAAAGCATCGGCCTGCGCGATGTGCGCGTCGACATTGCCGAAGGCGAATTCCAGCAAGTGGTGCCCGAACCGGGTGCGTTTGCCGCCCTGCTGGGCACGACGGCGCTTGCCCTCTCGCTGCTTTATCGCCGTGGTAACAACGCAGTGCGCCGTTCGTCCAATCTCAACCACTAAGCGCTCGCATGACCCGATACGCTCGCACCCACGCCCGCAGCCTGGCCGCCCTCAGCCTTTTTCTGGGCTTCGCGCTCAACCTTCAGGCCAACGCCGCAGGCGGCGACACCCCACGCATCGTCACCATTGGCGGCGCGGCCACCGAGATCGTCTTCGCCCTGGGCCAAGGCGAGCACGTGGTGGCCCGCGACATGTCCAGCGTCTACCCGCCCGAATCCCAGCACCTGCCTGAGGTCGGCTACGTCCGCTCCATCGCCGCCGAGGGCGTGCTCTCGATGCGGCCTGAGGTCATCATCGCCACCCCGGAACTTGGTCCGCCTCCCGTTCTGCAGCAGCTCAAGCGCAGCGGGGCCAACCTCCTCATCCTGCCCGAAGTAAAGGACGCGCAAACCCTCCAAACCGCCGTCGCCGCCGTGGGCCAAACCCTCGGCATAGTCGATCAGGCCAACGCCCTCAACGCCGCCATTCAAGCCGACTTCAAAGCGCTGAAAGCCATCGAGAACACGCCTAGCGTGGTCCTCTTCATGCAGACGCCCGGCAGCGGCAGCTTCATTGCCGGCGGCGCGCGTACCAAAGCAAACGCCATCATCGAACTGGCCGGTGGAACCAACGCCGCGTCCGGCCACAACGGCTACCAACCGCTCAATCCCGAGGCGCTCCTGGTCCTCAACCCCGACGTCATCCTCATCGCCACGACCGAACCCGACGCTGCCCGCAACCACGCGCTGGCCGCCCTGCGTGATGCGCCGATGTGGAACGCCCTGCCTGCCGTTCGCCAGGGGCACGTGCACTTCGTTCCGCTGAGCAAGACCCTCGGCTTCGGCCCGCGTCTGGGCGAAGCCACCCGCGCGTTGAACACGTACTTCGTCGCCGCGGCCGCCCACAGCGAATGACCACCCTTGCCGAAGACGCTCCGGCCCAGTTGCCCTGGCCGCGCCGCCACCGTCTGGTGGTCATGGCCGGGGTGGGGCTGGTTGCGCTCTTGATGGCGTTGCTCGGTTGCTCGATTGGCGACGTGCGCATCGCTCTGGCCGACGTGGCCCGTGTCTTGGGCAGTGCGCTGGGGTTGAGTCAAGTGGCCGAGGAAAACCGCGCCCTCTACGAGGTGGTGATCTTCGAGATTCGCCTGCCGCGTGTTGTCCTCGGGCTCGTCGTGGGCGGGGTTCTGGCCATCGCCGGCGCCTCCATGCAGGGGCTTTTTCGCAACCCGCTGGCCGACCCGGGCTTGATTGGCGTCTCCGCCGGCGCGGCCTGCGGCGCGCTGCTGTTCATGGTTTTTGGGGCCGAGTGGTTTCTCTCCGTGGGAATTACCGAGCGCTGGGGACTGCCGCTGTTCGCCATCGCCGGGGCCATCCTCACCACCTTCACCATCTACTCCCTTTCGCTGGTCGAGGGCCGCAGCCACGTGGCCACGCTCCTGCTCACGGGCCTGGCGGTCAATGCGCTGGCCGGTGCCTTCGTTGGCTTCCTGGTCTTCAGCGCCACCGACGAGCAGATCCGCTCCTTCACCTTTTGGACTCTCGGCAGCCTCGCCCAGGCCGATTGGCCGCTCATTGGCGTGGGCGTACCCATCATGCTGGGCCTGCTCGTACTCCTGCTCGTCTTTTCACACGGGCTCAATGCGCTCCTGCTGGGCGAAGCTGAGGCCCACCACCTGGGCCTCAACGTCCAGCGTCTCAAGCGCGCCCTCATCCTCCTCTCCGCCGGAGCGGTTGCCATCACCGTTTCTCTTTGCGGTATCATTGGCTTTGTGGGCCTGATCGTGCCGCACCTCGTACGCCTGACCCTGGGTCCCGACCACCGCTTTCTCCTGCCCACGGCTTCGCTGCTGGGCGGGGCGCTTCTGTTGGCCGCCGATCTGGTCGCGCGCAACTGCGCCGGCCCCGCCGAACTCCCCGTCGGCGTGGTCACCGCTGCCATCGGCGCACCCTTCTTCCTCTTTCTGCTGCATCAGGCCAAGCGACACACCGCCGCCGCATGATTCGTGTCGACCAACTCAGCTTTGCCCGTGGCCGCCGTCACATCCTCGACGCGGTCAGCCTGGACGTGCAGCCCGGTCGCATCACCGCGGTCATCGGCCCCAACGGCGCGGGCAAATCCACCCTGCTGAAAATCCTTTCCGGCGAACTCGCCCCCGCCTCCGGTGACATCCTCTGGGACGATCGGCCCTTCGATCGGTGGCCCCGGCGCGAGCTGGCCCAGCGCTTTGCCGTGCTCCCGCAACACTCCAGCATGACCTTCGACTTCGCCGTCGAGGAAATTGTCTGGATGGGCCGCACCCCGCATCGGCGTACCAGCAATCCGGAAAAAGACGCACAAATTGTCACGCACGCACTGGAGCGGCTCGACCTTCTCTCCTTCCGCTACCGGCTCTACACGCGCCTCTCCGGCGGCGAGCGCCAGCGCGTCCACCTGGCCCGCGTGCTGGCCCAGATCTGGGAACCGCTGCCCGATTTGCCGCGCTACTGTTTCCTCGACGAGCCCACCAGCAGCCTCGACCTCAAGCACCAGCACGCCATCCTCCGCCAGGCCCGCGAGCTGGCCGACCGCGGCGCGGGCGTCTTCGTCGTCCTGCACGACCTCAGCCTGGTGCGCCGCTACGCCGATCACGTCCTCACCCTTAAGGACGGTCGCAGCGCCGGCTTCGGCCCCGTCGACGAACAACTCACCCGCGAGCGCCTCGAGACCGTCTTCGAAGTCAGCCACGACCTCATCCCCGGCCTCGAGGCTCAGTTTCTACCTGTCCCCGCCTTCGCTTGAAGGCCCTCCCAAAACCAACTGACATGACCACCACCACCAACGAAACCACCGATGTCCTCGCCCAGGCGCGACTGGACTGCGATGCCCTCTTGAATGCCCTCCAAACGGTCATTCTGGGCTCCGTCAACGCCGACGGCAAACCCGACGCCAGCTACACGCCCGCCATCCTCGACCACGCGCGCAACCTGTACGTCTACGTCAGCGCGCTCTCCAGGCACACCGCCAACCTCCGCGAGTCCGGCTGCGTCAGCGCCATGATCATCGAGGATGAATCCGCCGCCGAGCAACTCTTCGCCCGTCGCCGCCTCACCTTCGATTGCACCGTCGAAGCCATCGAGCGCCATTGTCCCGAGTGGGAAACCCGCCTGGATGCCTTTGAGGAAAAATTCGGCGGCATCGCCAAACACCTCCGCGGTATGGCCGACTTCGATCTCTTCCGCCTCAAGCCCCAGTCCGGGCGCCTCGTCACCGGCTTTGGCCGCGCCTTCGATGTTGAGGGTGAGGGCATGCAAAACGTGACCCACGTGCGCGGCATCAACGGCCAGGGCCACGTCCGCGACAAGCAATCCTGAACGAAACCGCCATGGCGTATCCAGATTTCCCCCACATCTTTTCCGAAGAGCAACTGCAAGGCATGGTCGGCCACATGAACGACGACCACGCCGACTCGGTTCTGCTCTATGCCCAGGTTTACGGCGGCCAAGCCGAGGCCACCGCCGCGCGCCTGCTCAGCGTCGACGCCCAGGGCATGGACATCGACGTCGACGCCCCCCAAGCCTCCGCCCAACCGGTTCGCGTCACTTTCGACACCCCGCTCAAGGACGCCCACGACGCTCACATCACGCTCGTCAAACTCTCCAAGGCGGCCCGCAAAAAGCTCGCCGAAGCCTGAACTCGGTGCCGGCTCCATCTCCGTAGCCGCATCGCGCGAAAGTGCTTGGGCGCCAGCGCCTGTGCGCCGCCTGCGACGCCCTCAAAAACTCACCTCAACGCGGTCGCCCGGTGCCAGGTCCGCCAGTGTCGTCACCTTCCCGTCGATCCCTTCCGTCATCCCTTATGGCTAACCTCGTCGCCATCGAGATCGGCGGTACCAAACTCCAGTTGGTTCGCGGTAATGCCCAAGGCAAAATCACCGAGCGCGCTCGCTTCCACGTCGACCGCAGCCAGGGTGCCCAAGGCATCCTCCGCCATATCGAGCAGACGCTCGACGCCTTCCAGCGCGACGCCCAAATCGAGGCCATTGGCGTGGGCTTTGGCGGTCCCTTCAACCGCGCCTCGGGCACCGTCGCCGCCTCCTATCACATCGAGGGCTGGCACGGCTTCCCGCTGCGTGATTGGCTGCAGGAACGCGCCCGCTGCCCCGTCGAAATCGACAACGACGCCAACGTCGCCGCCCTCGCCGAAGCGCATTTCGGTGCTGGCCGCGGGCACAATCCCGTCTTCTACATCACGCTCGGCAGCGGCGTCGGCGGCGGCCTCATCGTCGACAGCAAACCCTACCACGGCGCCGGCCCAACCGAGGGCGAAATCGGCCATATCCGCCTCGACCCCCAAGGCACTATCGTCGAGGACCGCTGCTCCGGCTGGTCGCTCGACCTGCACATCCGCCAGGCCATCGAAGCCGACACCGCCGCGCCTCCCGGACCCCTGGCCCAGGCCGTTCGCGCACAACCCAAGCCCGGCGGCGAAGCCAAACATCTGGCCCCCGCCATCGCCCTGGGCGATCCCCTCGCCACCGCGCTGCTCGACGCCCACACCGCCCACTTCGCCCATGCCCTCAGTCACGTCGTCCAGTTGCTCGCGCCCGAAATCATCGTACTCGGCGGCGGCGTCTCCCTCATCGGCGAACCCTTCCGCGCCCGCGTCGAGCGCTACCTGCGCCCCCTCCAAATGAACGTCTTCCAGCCCGGCCCCAAAATCGCTCTGGCCGCCACCGGCGAAGACGTCGTGCCCTTCGGGGCCCTCCGTCTCGCCGCCGACGCCCTCCTCCCCTGAAAGCCAGCCCCCTTCCGTCATTGCGAGGAGCCAACGGCGACGTCGCAATCCAGGCGAAGTCCCCAAACGCCCTGCCCCGGAAAGGACCTCCAGCCATCAACCTCGCTCCTTCCCCTACGAACCAGGCACCGCGAGTTCCCCCCCCAAAGCTTGCCCCTCACCGCGCGCCTCCCTAGCACCTCTGCATGGAATCCCAACCAACCGCGGCGACCACGCCCACGGCGCACCCCGAGCCCGGCGCGCTCCAGGCCTGGATTGCCGAGTACCTCAAGATTCAGGCCGAACTGCTCCAGCAGCTGGACTCGGCCCAGATCGCCGCCGCTATCCACCTGCTCGGCCAGACCCCCGCCGCCGGCGGCCGCATCTTCGCCTGTGGCAACGGCGGCAGCGCCGCCAACGCCAGCCACTTCGCCAATGACCTGGGCAAGTCTGCCGCCGACGCCCTCCTCCAGCGTGACCCGACCCAAAGCCGCTTCCGCGTGCTCGCCCTCGCCGACAACGTTTCCTGGCTCACCGCCATCGCCAACGACTACGCCTACGAAGACGTCTTCGTGCGCCAGCTCGAAAACTTCCTGCAGCCCGGCGACCTCCTCATCGCCATCTCCGTTAGCGGCAACTCACCCAACGTGCGGCGCGCGGTCGACTACGCCAACCAACACCAAGCCCAGACATTGGCCCTCACCGGCACTCCCGGCGGACAACTTGCTCAAAGCGCCACCCACACCCTCACCATCCCCGACAACCACTTCGGCCGCGTTGAAGACATCACCATGACCCTCCACCATCTCCTCTGCTACGCCTGGATGTGAGCCCTTCAACCGCACCCACTCTTCCCCACCAAACGGCAACACGCCCCCTCTACCGCCGTCATTGCCAGGAGCCAACGGCGACGTCGCAATCCAGACAAAGTCCTTGAGCCTGTCGAAAGGGCGCACCCCCGTACCGCTGCCACCACCCAGTCCGGCGGCTTCTTCGACCTCACCGGCATCACCCCCAACATCTCCTCAGGACCCGCGCCAACCACCTCCACCATCGAGTACCGCATCCCCCTCGACCCCAACGCCTCCAACGAATTCTTCCGCCTCCAATTCCTCTGGGACTAAGGGGCACCGAAGCAGACAGAACCCGCTCTCCCCCAGCCAGTCGCAGGGCCGCCCACGCCCCTAGCCCTCACCGGCACCCCCGACGGCCAGTTCGCCCAAAAAGCCACTCGCGCCCTCACCGTCCCCCACCGCCGTCATTGCGAGGAGCCACCGGCGACGTCGCAATCCAGACAAAGTCCTTGAGCCTGTCGAAAGGGCGCACCCCTGCACCGCTGCCTCCACGGCTGCCCAGCCCCAGCGCGCTACCACCGACTCCGGCAGTTTCATCGACCTCAGCCGCCCCAGACCTGGCGGTCCAGGCTGCGGTACTGAATCGCCTCCAGCAGGTGCGGGGCTTCAATGGTGTCAGCCGCGGCCAGGTCGGCGATTGTCCGCGCCACTTTCAAGATGCGGTCGTAGGCCCGGGCGCTCAGCTTCAGGCGCTCCATTGCCTGCTGCAGCAGCTGGCCGTCGGCTTCGGTCAGCGAGCAGTGTTGCCGTATCTGAGCGTGGTTCATCCGCGCATTGCACCGTACGGGTAACGTGCCATTACTGCTACGGCGAAAACGGGCGCGTTGACGTTCCCTCGCTGCCATCACGCGCGCGCGTAGCGTCTGTGAGTCCTCCCCAGGCTTGGCCTGCCGCAGTTCCTCCACGCTCAGGGCCGGTGCCTCCATGTGAATGTCGATACGGTCCAGCAGCGGCCCCGAGACACGCGCGCGGTACTTCTGGATCTGCGCCGGCGTCGATTGCGACTTGCGCCCGTCCTTGGTGCTGTAGCCGTCGGGGGTCGGGTTCATCGCCGCCACCAGCATGAAGCTGCACGGCAGGGTGACCTTGCCCGCCGAGCGGGAAATCGTGACCATGCCGTCCTCGAGCGGTTGGCGCAGCACCTCCAGGGTGGAGCGCTTGAACTCCGGCAGCTCGTCCAGGAAGAGCACGCCGTTGTGGGCGAGGGAGATTTCGCCTGGCCCCGGCAGGATGCCTCCGCCCAGCAGCCCCGCGTCGGAGATGGTGCTGTGCGGCGAGCGGAACGGCCGTTCGAAGTAGCGCCCGTCGCCGTTGAGCGTGATGCCCGCCGCCGACTGGATGCTGAGCACCTCCAGAAACTCGTCGAGGCTGGGCTCCGGCATGATGGAGGGGATGCGCTTGGCGATCATGCTCTTGCCCGAGCC
>JBHJGQ010000006.1:0-114772 GCA_050331595.1 Opitutales bacterium | reverse complement strand
GAACACCGGCGACGTCGCCGTGGAGTTCCAGAATTGGGACGATCGCGGCATCGCCTACGATGGACCCCTGGAGCTTTTACCGCTTCCCCTCAGCTGGCACGCGGCCGGTTACGATCCCACACGGCAGGTCCTTGTGACGATCACCGGCCTCACCGCCGATCGGGCTGCCGCCAGCGTCATGGCCATGGGGCTGGACCCGCGCTTTGATTTTTCCCAGGCCTACTGGCTGATCGGCGGCATCGCCGGGATGGACCCCCAGAGCGGCCCCCTCGGCTCGGCAGTCTGGGGCGAATGGGTGGTCAACGGCGACTGGGCCTACGAGATCGACGCCCGCGAGATCCCCGACAACTGGCCCACCGGCTACATCCCCTTTCGCCGCAGCGAGCCCTACGCCCAACCCGTCGGCAATGACTACGGCAAAGTCTACCATCTCAATCCGACCCTGCGCGACTGGGCCTTTGAACTCACCCGCGAAGTCGAGCTGATGGAAACCGAGGGAATGATCGAACACCGCAAGCTCTATACCGATCACCCGGCGGCCCAGGCCTCCCCCCGCGTCATGCTCGGCGACAACCTCTCCGCCTCGACCTTCTGGCACGGCAAGTACTTCAACGAGTGGGCCAACCGCTGGGTCGAGTACTGGACCCGGGGCAAGGGGACTTTCGTCACCAGCGCGGTCGAGGACAGCGGAATCCTCGAGGCGATTCGCTTTCTGGAGGCCGGCGGCAAAGCCGACTTTGATCGCGTCCTGCTCCTGCGCACGGCCAGCAACTTCACCATGCAGCCCCCAGGGCTGACCGCCGCCGAAAACCTCGGCCAGGAAATCGAGGGCTTCTCCGGCCTCGAACCGTCAACCGATGCGCTCTGGCGCGTGGGCAGCGTGGTCGTCCGCGAACTCACCGAGAACTGGGACAAGTACCGCGACGCCCCCTTTGCCCGTCCGCGAGACTAGCGCTCACCGCGCCGCCTCAGCCCAACTGCCCAAAGACGGCCAGCCCCCTTGGCACGCCCCGCCGAGTGAGGCGTTGAGATGCGGCAGCGGCAGAAGAGAGGCATTCGCTAGGCGAGGCAGGCATCCCCTGGGCTGAACCGCTTCAACGCGCCGGTGAGGACCCGGTGCTCTTGAAAAACCGAGCGTTGTGCCGAATCACAGGCCCGAGTGGGGCGGCCCGGCCTCAGGGTGCCGGCTCGCTTTCGGCTTTTCGCGCCCGGATGGCCTCCGGCCCGAAAACCCACGGCGCCTTCGGTCATCATTCCGTGCGCTCGGCAGTGCATGCGTCGTACGTTCTGACGTTGGCCTTAACCTTCCTGTCACTATCGTCACAGAACCGTAAGGCCAACACTTTAGTTACCATTAAGTGACTGGGTGCCACTTTTTTCGCATTCTGCATAAAGACCCTATGCAACTTGTATAGGTACCCTCATGTTTATGGCAAATAGGTAAAGCCCGAGCAACGAACATGCAAATGCCTGTATCCCATTTGCAAATAGCGAAACCACCTCTCTGTTGGCCGCTGGCGTCAGGCTTGCATGGCAGGGCGCCCGTACATCCATAACACAATCAACACATCCTAGACAATGAACGTGAAATCATCCTCAGTCCTCACCGCGGTCATCCTCGCGGCGACCACTGCACACGCGCAGCCGATTGACTTCAACAACTTCGCCAACGCGCAATCGTCCAACCTGACTGTGCTCAACAGCTTGGGCGGCACCAGCGAAGTCGTGGCCGAGGCACAGTCGGTCACCTTCGACACCGCCGTCACGGTCGACAGCTTCACGCTTTTGACTCGCGAGAACTTCTCCAACGAACCGGCTCCGGAACTGGTTGGCTTCTTTGCGGCTTTCGATGAATCCACCAACCAGATCACCGACCTGATCTTTTCCTCCAGCGCGTTCACACCGGCTTCGCAGGGACGCTTCGACCCGTTCGGGGTTGGCCTCGACGGAGTGACCTTCAATCCCGGTGAAACCGTGGCAGCGGGCACCTACATCTTCGGGGTGACCTCGCTGGGTAACGAGAGTGTGAATGACGGTATTGCGAACGTTGGCCGCGCTCCGCAGTTCCTTGGCGGCTCCTCGCTCGACGGTCAGAATTACCGCTTGATTGCCAACAACGATGACTTCAGCACGTTGACCACCGGCACGTTCGGCACTCGCGCAAATGAGGATCTCATCCTCGGCGTCAACGGCAGCGTTGTTCCCGAGCCCTCGACCTACGCCGCAATCGCCGGTGTGCTCGCTCTGGGTCTTGCCGTCGTGCGCCGCCGCTTCCGCCGCCAGGCCTAAATCAAAGCACACATCCAGTATTCTCATTAGGCATAAGCCCGGCCGAATCTTCGGTCGGGCTTTTTCTATGGCCGACAATCGCAGCAGCGCTCGACCTCTGGAACGGTCCGCCACCAGCGACGATTCAACCACTTCACGCATTGCCCATATGTGGTTTTTCAGTAGCGCCGAGCAGGTGCGTAAGCACCTGTATAGCGGGTAGTTGCACCCGTCAGGGAGTGTCCCACTCCGAACGACAGCGTGCCCTGTTTTTGACCACAATGTAACGAATCGCGCGCGCTCGTCACAGCCGAAACCGAAGTTTCACCCTAGGGTTCTTGCCCATGTGCCCCTCAGCTTTAGCCTGACAGACGTAATTAATCACCTGAAATGCAACCAATCCAATTCAGCATTCTGTCCGTACTGACCGACCTGCGTGAAGGCGTGAGCGAGGCGGCTGCTGGCCTTCCTGAACCGGCGAGTTACGCCTTGGTCATCGGGGGTCTCTTCGCCTTGGCTGGCGTTCTGCGCCGGCGCTTCCGTGGTTACATCTCCATCCATTAGACACCAACGCCAAACCTATCCCGGCGCAACGGCCCATCACCTCGGCCTTGCCCCTGACAAAGAGCGTCTGCCACCGACCCGGCAGGCGCTCTTTCGTTTCTCTTGGACTACGTTCACCTGCACCTCGACCAGGGCCTTTCCGGCAGCGAGTCTCCGCTCATTCTGGGCGGCAACAACAACACCAACAACTTCACCTTCGGTGGCCAGCTCATCGTCCAGCAGATCAACAACGCCAACGGCTCGCTCTTCGTCGGCACCGCCTTGGTGCCCGAGCCTTCCACCTACGCCTGCGTCTTCGGCGTCGAGGTCTTCTCCATCGCGCTGGTCTACCGCCGCCTCATCCGCCGGTACTAGCTGCGCGCTCCGGCAACTCCGCCGCCAACGCAGCAAGCGGTCCCACACTCGGGGCCGCTTGCTTTGTTTCAAAGGCCGTTGCCAGCGCTGCAGGCTTGTCATGCCCGCTGGGCCTGTTCGTAAAATACGGGCTTTACCAACCGGACCATCCCGACGCCCCCATGCGCATCCTCTACGTTGACATCGACTCGCTGCGACCCGACCACCTCGGCTGCTACGGCTATCACCGCAACACGTCCCCCAACATCGACCGCATCGCCGAGCAGGGCGTGCGCTTTACCAATTGCTACACACCCGACGCGCCCTGCCTGCCCTCACGCACCGCCCTCTTCGCCGGGCGCACCGGCTTTCACACCGGAGTGGTCAATCATGGCGGGACGGCAAGCCAACCCTTCATCGAAGGCCCCGATCGCCAGTTTCGTGACCGCTTCGGGCTGACCAGCTTTATCCAGCAGCTCAAGTACAAGGGCCTGTACACCTGCACCATCAGCCCCTTTGGCGAGCGCCACAGCGCCTGGCACTGGTACGCCGGCTTCCGCGAGATTCTCAATCCGGGCGAAGGCGGCATGGAGGGCGCCGAGCAGGTCTCGCCCCTGGCTGTCGACTGGATCGAACGGCACGCTCAGCAGGATAACTGGTTCCTGCACATGAACTTCTGGGATCCCCACACGCCCTATCGCGTACCGCAAGACTACGGTGAACCCTTCGCCAACGACCCGTTGCCAGCCTGGTACACCGAAGACGTCCGCCGGCAGCACTGGGAGGGCATCGGGCCTCATTCCGCCCGCGAAGTCCTCGGCTGGGAACCGGCCGGGCACCTGCGCACCCCCGAAAAGGTTGTGCAAACCTATCCGCGCCAACCCGTTGAAATCGCCTCCATGGACGATGCCCGGCGCGCCTTCGACGGCTACGACACCGGCGTCCGCTACGCCGACGAGCACCTCGGCAAAGTCCTCGCTGCCCTCGAAGCTCAAGGCGTGCTCGAGGACACCTGGATCATCCTCTCCGCCGACCACGGCGAAAACCTGGGCGAACTCAACATCTACGGCGACCACCAGACCGCCGACCAGATCACCTGCAACATCCCCTTGATCGTGAAAATGCCCGGCGTCACCGACGGGCAGGGCGGCCGCGTCGACGACAGCCTCATCTACCATTTCGACATCGCCGCCACCGTGATGGATCTGCTCGACATCCAACCGCAGGCCCACTGGGACGGGCAAAGCTTTGCCGACAATCTCAAAGCGGGCCAGCCCGCCGAACTCCGCGACACCGTGGTCGTCTCGCAAAATGCTTGGAGTTGCCAGCGCGGCGTGCGCTGGGACCACTGGATCCTTGTGCGCAGCTACCACGAAGGCTACCACGGCTTCCCCGATCTCATGCTCTTCGACCTGGCCAACGACCCCCACGAGCAGCACAACCTCGCCGAATCCCGCCCCGACAGCGTCAACGAAGGCCTGCGACGCCTCGATGCCTGGGTTGCCGACCAACTAGCCACCGCAACCAACGCCATCGACCCGATGCAAACGGTCCTGGCCGAAGGCGGCGCGTTTCATTCCCGCGGCGCGCTGCCGAATTACCTCAAGCGCCTGCGCGCCACCGGTCGCGACGCCTGGGCCGATTGGCTCGAGGCGAAGCACCCTGCAGAAACAAAAGCCTGATAGCCATCAGGTTCCGCGAGAAGCGGACATCACCTCATGTCATCACAGCTCTGCCATCTCAGGCAGATTGCAGTCCGTTTGGACGACAAAGCTTGAGCATGCACATCTTTAATCGGTGACATAATGATATGAGCGTATCCATGTCTCAGGCAAATGACCTATTTAAACGTCTAATAGAGAGTGCTCTGGAGAAGTCTTTTCTCGATCTCGGAGGCGATTTAAGGTTTTCTTTCTAGCGTGCGACCAGGGCATGCGCCCTGCAATGAGTGCCTTCCCAATTTTCCCCAAATGAAGCTGTTCCAAATCCTCAAGTTTGCGCCTCTGGCGCTTTTCCCGCTCAGTGCTTCCGCCTACATCACCGACATGTGGGGCGACATCGAATTCGACACCACGCCCGGCTCCTACGAGTCCAGCGACGTGATGTTGGCTTTCGACGAAAAGCAGCACGTCACCCTGCAGAAACACCTCAAGGTCGACTGGGAGGTCAATCCCGCCTACGACGGCCGCCACGACAACAAGATCGCCAAGGGCACCTCCGTCAGCAGCCACTACTTCTACCTGAAGACCGACGGTTTCTTCAGCTCCGAGAGTGCTGAAGCCTACGTCGAGTTCGACGGCCCGATCCTCGGCGTCATTCTCAGCAAGAACAAGCTGAACAAGTCCGACGACAAGGTCGGCCTGCACAACATCGATTATCCCAATGGCTGGCTCTCGGGCTCCAGCAGCTGGACCGGCGACGCGCTCTACGTCGACGATAGCGGCCATGGAGCCACCCTGAAGATGAACGTGCACCGTCTCTTCGGCGTTGGCGGGTACGACTCGATGCGCGTCATCACCTACTCCAAGGGCAAGAACACGCCCATCCCCGAAGCCTCGTCGCTGGCCTACCTGGGCGGCTTCCTCGGCCTGGTCGGATTCTCGGTCTGGCGTCGCCGCAACCGCGCCGCCACCACTGCCTAAGCGCCACCGGCCCGCTCATCGAATTTCTATCAACCGTCTGCCGTCAAGCGGCAGGCGGTTTTTTTTGGCCGTCGCCTCAAAGGCTCCGCCTCTTCAGGCACAAACTTGGCTTGCTGGCCATTCTCAAAATGACCCGGCCCAACGACACAGCTTGGAATCAAAGTCCCTTGCTCAGAAAGAGTTCCGAACCCTTCGGCCAAGCCTCAGTCTCAAAACCCCAGCCACTTCGCAGGCCGGTGCCCTCGTGAGAGGGATCCTGAAACGAAGTCCGTCCAGATGGGCGTGACCGGGATAGTCCGCCTACTTCAGGGGGCAAACGACCTGAATGCCCGGCCCGTGGACACCCTCGATGAGGATGCCTTCGACGTCAGCCGTTTTGGACGGACCGGTCGCCCAAATTACTGAAGGGTCATCGCCCAGGCGCGTCACGGCTTGGTCGACGTACTCCACCAGGTCATCCATCTCCAGCAGCGCGATGTGCGTCCAGGGAGCCAGCGCTGCCAGCCGTGCTGACGTCACGCTGTCCTTCAGGATAACCGTTCCGGTCTCGGCGATCGCGCCAGCCGCGCGGGTGATGCCAAACGCATAGTCGTCGACCTTCGCCAGATCGAACTCCGTCTCAAACGTGACGCCGTCGAAACCTCCGAAGTCCTCCAGCAGTTTCAACAATGCGGGGTCGCAGTAGCCAAATTTCAGGCCCTCAGCCTCCATCCAGCGGCTCAGCGCGCCGAGATCGTTCAGCGGCGTCCCGTTTACTTGCTTCAGCTTGAACGAAAAGACCTCCCAGGGACTACCGAGGTCGGGATACACGGCCATGCGCGTAGACGTCGTATCCCATTCGGGATAGGCGGTCAGGCGTTCGGCGGGAATAGGCTGCAGCGCCTCACGGATAGAGCGCAGGATTTGGGAGCGATCGTCAGACATGGGAGGGGGAGAAAAGGGCGACGACGGAAGTTTGCGAGAGCGTCACATTCGACACGCAAAAGGCAAGCCAGGAATGTACATCTATCTATCAAAACTCCCCAGGCGATCAGGTTTTGGGAAAACCGAGGCTGGCGGCGATCAGGCCGGGTTCGGCTTGTCACCGTTGCCTGCGGACGCTCCGTTGGCGTTCGTGGGGTCATCAGAGCCGTTCGCACGGTCCTTGAACCACGACCGAAAGGACCCACCTTGCCACTTGGGCAAGTCGCGCACGGACTGCCACGCCCCGGCTGCCGGCACAATGTTGAGCAAGCCGTGCGGGGTCACGTTGAGCGCGTGCCCCATTTTCAGCGCGTTGCGCCAGGCCCACGGCTGGCTTGCCAACAGGGCAAACATGCCCATGGGCGGGGTGCCGGCGGTGGCGTTGCTGGCGCCTTCGCGCTTACCGCGGTCACGCAGCCGCAACAGCAAATCCGGAATCGGAATGTCCACCGGGCACACCTCGTTGCACGCCCCACAGAGGGAAGAGGCCTTCGGGAGATCGGCCATTTCCGGGAATTTCGGCCCCGCCAGCAGCGGACTGAGCACCGCGCCTACCGGCCCCGGATAGACCGCCCGGTAGGCGTGCCCGCTGGCCGCGCGGTAGACCGGGCAGACGTTCAGGCACGCGCCGCAGCGGATGCAGCGCAGAATCTCCCGGCAATTGCTGGCCAACACCTCGGTACGCCGGTTGTCGAGAAAGACCACATGCATTTGCTGCGGTCCGTGTGGTTGGCCCTCCGAACGCGGGCCGCCGATAAACTGGTTGTAAACGGTCAACTGCTGCCCGGTGCCCGAGCGCCCGATCAGGCTCAAGAGCAGGCCCAGGTCTTTGTCGGTGGGCACCAGCTTCTCGATGCCAACCACCGCGATGTGCAGCGGGGTGGCCGCCATACAAAAACGCGCGTTCCCTTCGTTGGTCACCAGGGCGATGCGCCCACTCTCGGCCGAAACAAAATTAGCACCCGTCAACCCGGCGTGCGCTTCCAGATACTTGCGGCGCAAATGCACCCGGGCGCGCTGGGTAATGGTCTGCGGATCGTCGTTGTAGTCGCCCAGGCCTTCGCGCTCAAAGCTGCGCGCGATCTGCTGCCGGTTCTTGTGGATGATCGGCTTGACGATGTGCGAGGGATGGTCGTGGTCGATCTGGATGATGAACTCGCCCAGGTCGGTTTCGACGGATTCCACCCCGTTCTTTTCCAGAAACTCGCCCAGGTGAATCTCCTCGCTGACCATGCTCTTGGACTTCACCAGCTTGGTCGCCCCGTTCTGCCGGAGGATGTCGAGCACCACCTGATTGGCCCGGTCGGCATCGGTGGCAAAGTGCACCTGCGCCCCGTTCGCCTTCAGCGCGGCCTCGGCCTGCTCCAGGTAGCGGTCCAGGTGCTCCAGGGTGTGCTGCTTGATCTGCCCGGCGGTCTGGCGAAGCTGGTCGGCCCGGCCCGGAAAATCCCGTTCCAGCACCGAGTAACGCAACTCGCTCGTTTTCTTGGAGCCGTCGTAAACCGCTTCCTTGATCTCGGCGTCGAGGGTGGCGGCGTAGCGGTCGATGGTTTGCGCGGTCTTCAGCATGGGAACAACGAGAACTTGCGCCCGCCCGGAGGAAATTTCCAGTCCAGAGCGCGGATTGCGGAACCCTTCCCGGGCATTGGCTACCCCATCGTTTTGAGCACCCAGGGAATCACCTTGCTGCGATCCGAGCGCGAGATTTTCTCCATCGTGTTGTCGGCCAGGGCAACGAACTCCTCCAGGTCTGCCATCACCTGGTGAAAACTCTGCGCCTCGCGGCTGCGCAGCCCCTGCGTGCGCTGCAGGCAATCGCGCAGCGTCTCCAGGGCGGGCTCGATTTCGCGTCGCTTGCGCTCACGCACGATGATGCAAAACATCTTCCACACGTCTTTCTCGGCCTCGAAAAACTCGCGCCGCTCGCCGCGCCGGGTCATGCGCCGGACCAACCCCCAGCCCACCAGTTCGCGCAGATTGGTGTTGGCGTTGCCCCGGCTGATCCGCAGTTCCTCCATCACCGAATCGGTGTCCAGCGGCTCGGGCGAAGCCATCAACAGCGCGTGAATCTGCGCCATCGTGCGGTTGATGCCCCAGGCGCTGCCCATGGCCCCCCATTGGGCAATGAAGGCGTCCTTGGCGTCGTCGAGTTCAACCTGGGTCTTGGAGGCTGCGGTGGCGGTGGAGGAAGGCGAAGCCATAATTTTCAGTATTTCCTGAAACGATGATGCTTTCAAGCAACGCAAATCAAGAAAGAAATCGTGAAAGTCCTGAAACAGCAGACTGCGTGCATCTTTCGGCACACGCTGTCGACTTGCCTCCGCCCGCGGCTCGGACTCCTCTATCTGCGTGCGGACCAAAGGAACCATCGATTGCCTCATCGTGGGTGGCGGGATTGCCGGCACGGTCCTGGCGCTGGAGTTGGACCGCCACGGGCACTCGGTTCGCTTGCTCGACCCGCAACGGCCCGAACGTACCGCCTCGCGCGTCGCCGCAGGCATTCTCAACCCCGTCACCGGCAAACGCCTCGTGCGCAGCTGGCGCGCCGACGAACTGCTGGAGGCGGCGCATCGCTGGTACCCGGTCATCGAAGCGACCCTGGGCGTGCGCGCTTTCGAACCGATCACCATTCAGCGCCTGTACCGCGATGCAGACGAGCCGACGCGCTGGCGCAAACGCACCCATCAGCCTGAGTACCAGCCCTTCCTTGGCACGGCAGCTGAGCCCGGCGCCATTCACCCGAATCTGCGCGATGACTTCGGCAGTTTCACCATCGAGCAAGCGGCCGTCCTCGACACTGAAACCTTTCTCGATGCCGCCGAGGCTTTCCTCGACCAGCGCGAGCTGCGCCTGCAGGGCGACATGGATTATGCCGCGGTTGCCTTGACACCTAATGGTGTGCGCTGGGGTGAGCTGGAGGCGCGTTGCCTGGTCTTTTGCGAAGGCTGGCGCATGAGCTGCAACCCCTGGTTCGGCTGGATTCCCCTGGAACCGGCCCGCGGCGAAGTGCTGGAGGTGCGCACCGAACTCGACCTGCCGCGCCGTGTCTACAACCGCGAAAAATGGGTGCTGCCGCTGGGCAACGGCGTTCTGCGCATCGGCTCAACCTGGGCCTGGGAACACCTGGACGCGCCAACCAGCCCGCAGGGACGCACCGCTCTGTTGCAAGGGTTACGCTCGATGCTGCGCCTGCCCGAAGCCGCTCCGCATATCCTGCGGCATCGCGCCGGCGTGCGTCCGGCCAGTCAGGATCGGCTTCCCGTAGTCGGACGGCACCCGGCTCATCCGCAGCTGGCCGTTTTCAACGGGCTAGGCTCCAAGGGTACGCTCTACGCTCCCCTGCTCGCCGAGCAATTGCGCGTGCACCTCTTTCAAGACGTGCCTCTCTTGCCCGACATCGACGTAATGCGTTTTGCCAACCGCCTGGCAACTTCCGACAACGCCGCTCCTCGCCTGCCATGCCCGAGAAACGCCTGACACAGGTCGTGCACGAGGCCCTGGCCGCGGTCGTCCAGCCTGGGGAGACCTGCATCGACGCCACCGCGGGCAACGGGCGCGACACCGTCGTGCTGGCGCAACTGGTCGGCGCACTGGGCCGGGTCCATGCCTTCGATGTGCTGGCCGAAGCGATTGAGCGCACCCGTCAGGCGCTGGCCGCCAGTGGGTGCGCGCGCCAAACCACCCTCTGGCAGCGCGGGCACGAGACCCTTCAGGCAACGTTGCCCACGGTGGCTCAAGCCAGCGTGGCGGCGATCACCTTTAATTTGGGATTCCTGCCCGGCGGCGACAAAATCCGCTGCACCCGGGCGCCGGAGACGCTGGCGGCCATCGCCCAGGCCTGGACCCTCTTGCGACCCGCCGGCTTGCTCAGCCTGCTCTGCTACACCGGCCATCCGGGCGGGCGGGACGAAACCGATGCCGTCCTTGACTGGGCACACTCACTGCCTCCAACCGACGCGCACCTGCGCTTTCAAAAGCCCGAAGGCCCGGTCGTCCATCCGCCCGAATTGCTGCTGGTGACCCGGCTGACCTAGCCGCGCGAGCCCTAAGAGGCTCAGCGCATCGCAGTAGCGATGACGTTGCGCAGTCCGGAGCCATCCTGGTAGCCCTGCAAAACGCGAGCGATATTGCCTTCGCGATCGATCACGATGGTGGTCGGCAAACGCAGCGAGTTGTCCGCAAATTGCCCGAGCAGTTCCGGCTGGGCGCAGGCCACGGGAAAGTCGATGCCGCGCTGGCCGGCAAACTGCGCCAGCTCCGCGTCGTCCACAAAATCAATCGCCACCCCGAGCGTCATGACCTCGCCCGACATGTCTTCGGACAAGGCGTTGAGCACGGGCATCTCCGCCATGCAGGGGGCGCAAAACTTCGCCCAGAAATTCAAGACCACGATCTGACCCGCGTAATCGCCCAGGCGGTGGGTCTGGCCGCTCGCATCCACGAAGGACCACGATGGCGAAGGTTCGCCCGCGGTCACCTTCAGCGTGTCATCGGGCTGCGCCATACGCTTTTGCATCACGTCGAGCATCGCGCTGGGCGGCGGCCCAAACAAGCTGATGCCGCAGCTGCCGTCCTGGCAGGTGCCACGCATGCCAACCCAGGCCACCAGGCCCAGCAGGGCAACAGGCACAAACCACGCACGTACAAGCTTTCGTTTTTCTGTCACCGTAGAAGAGATGCTTGACCTTACGTAGTTATTCCGCCTTTCGGCGGATTTGTCCACCCAACCCGAGAAACCCTCAGGCTGAGAACGCATGCGCGCAAAGCTCTGTCGTTTCGGCTCAGGCGCAAAGGCGGTCCTTGCTCCGGACGGGCGAGCGGCCCAACGTGCCAGTTGTGCTCGACTTCCAGACGCTTGTGTACGCGATCGTACCTGTCTTTCTGCTGGTGGCGGTCGGCACGGGCGCGCGCGGGCTCGGCTTTTTACCGCAGGCAGCCGAACAAGGGCTGACCAAGCTGCTGATCTACGCGCTGTATCCCAGCTTCATCCTGACAAACATCCTCGGCAACGAGGCGCTGAATGACCTGGGCACGCTCTGGATGGCCCCGGTCCTGGGCTTTGCCAGCATTGCCGGGGGGATGGCGCTGGGCTGGGCAGTTGGGCGGTTCTTTGGCCTGGAGCCACTGGCGCGGCGCACCTTCGGCTTTTGCGTCGGCATTTTCAATTACGGCTACATGGCCATCCCGGTCACCAAGGCTGTGTTTCCGGGCGAAGGCACGCTGGGGCTGCTGCTGGTCTTCAACGTGGGCGTGGACATCGCCATTTGGACCGTCGGCGTGCTCCTGCTGACCGGCGGCTGGCAACGCGACAGTCTCAAGCGCCTGCTCAACGGCCCGCTGATCGCTATGATCCTCGGGCTGAGCCTGAACGCCGCGGGCCTGGGCACTAGCTTGCCCAGCTGGCTGATGGAGACGCTCCTGGCCCTGGGTGGCTGCGCGATCCCGTTTGGCATCATCCTGATCGGCGCGGCCTTTTTCGACGAAGCGCGTACGGCCAACTGGCTGACGAGCTTTAAGGTGCCGGCCCTGGGCATCGTCACCAAACTCGGCCTCATCCCGGCGCTCATGCTGCTCACGGCATGGGCGCTGCCCATCCCACAGGGCTTGCGAAACGTCCTGCTGATTCAAGCCGCCATGCCTTGCGGGATTTTCCCCATTGTGCTGACGCGGCACTTTGGGGGTGACGGTGCCCTGGCGACCAAGGTGGTCGTGGTGACGACGGTCATCGGCCTGGTCTCCATCCCGCTCTGGCTCAAGGCCGGGTACGCCTGGGTCGGCCCCTAGGCGACGCATCTTTGGGCGTTCGCCTGCCTCGCCCAGCGTAAGCTGGCGGGGCTTGTTGAGAACGCATGCGCAGCCTGCCTCCTGGAAAACCCTGAGCGCTTTCCTCAGGGATTCCCTGAAACCCAGACCTAAACCGGAGAATGATTCCATATGGTGACTTATAGGGCAACCTTAGAAAGCCCCGAGTGATCGGGCCGTTTTCATCCAACCACCCCCCCTGCCCCATGAAAGGTTCAGCCCCCACCTCCACCACCATCCCTAACCCGCAAGAACCGCTCCGCCCCGTGGTCCGCGCGGCCATGGAGTCCCCTGAAGAGCTGCAGCGCAAGTTCCCCCGGCGTGCGGTGCTCTTGCCGGGCGGTTCGCCCGAGATGATGGCGCGCATGAAGCGTCTGAACGGCAACCTCGGCTAGGCGCTGCCGGAATAGGCGACGGGTCTGCCGGCTCCTAAGAGTAGGATTCATGGATCAACGCACGTCAGCTAAAGTTCGGGCCTGCGCACCGACTTATAAAAGAGAACCGGTCATCAATCCGGAAGCTCGCCGCTGTCATCGCCCCCTTCACGGAGGAAGCACCATGGGACCCGTCGCCTTTCGCAAGCACATCACTTACCCCGGGCCGTTGAAGAACGGTACCGCCGGACCGCGACCGGTGCGCCTGCCCAACCTGCGTCAGCGCCTGGAGCGTTACCGCGCGACCCAGCAGGCCTCTTCCAGCCCGCCGCCGCAAAAATAGCGGCGTCGACCTACGACGCTCGGTTGCGCTTGGCCTTGAGCACGCGGGCGTCCATGCTGGGGGCGTGTCGCCACTGCGATTGACCCGGCAGGAAAAGAAAGCGCTGCTGCTGCTGGCGCTGCTGTTGGCCGCCTCGGCGCTGGGCTACGTGCTGCTTGGCCGTTAGCCGCGCCGGAGTACCCACCTCAGCGCGAGCCGTCCACCAAAGGCCAGGATTCCCAGCGGACCGGTCAGCCAGGTCAGGATCAACTCGATGGGCACGTGCAGCTTGCGTTTGCGCGCTTCGGCAAAAATCACCGTGCCGGCAAAGAGCGTCAGCGTCTGATACGCCGCGTAGAGCACCAAAAAGACCACCGGGTGCCCCGACAGCGACTTGACTCCGGCGTAATGGAATTGGGGTGCCTTGGGCCAGCCGACCTCGGCCAGCACGTAGAGCAGGTAAAGCACGACCCCGCAGAGCAGCGCCGGCACGAAAAACGGATGCGCCAGGCGTCGCACCCAGCGGCTGTGCGGGAAGAGCAGCAGGGCCAGCCAGACCGGGGCGGTCATCGCCGTCAGCATCCAGAAGGCCCGGCTCAGTCGCCCGGCGCCAAAGGTCTCGAGCAGCACCTCCCACATGGGCCCACCCTCACCTTACCCGGCAAAGCCGCGCGTGGATTGCTCGGCAAAGCGCAACACGGCCTGAATGACCCAAGACTTTGCCTGCGGGTGCGCGGTCAACTCAGCCAGGGCGTCGCCACGGTTGAGGCCATTTCGGTAGAGCACCTTGTGGACGGTTCGGGCCAGTTCGATGTCCTCGGCACGGTGACCGGCGCGCTCCAGGCCCACCTTGTTGACCGCGCGTACCTCACCGGGATTGCCGTCGATGATCATGAAGGGCGGCACATCCTGCACCACCTTCGTACAGCCGCCCACCATGGCAAACTGACCGATGCGGCAAAACTGGTGCACCGCCGAGAGCCCCCCGACGATGGCGTGGTCCTCCACCACCACGTGCCCGGCCAAGGTACCGTTGTTGGAAAAGATGCAATGATTGCCCACCTCGCATTCGTGCGCGATGTGATGGTAGGCCAAAAAGACATTGTCGCTGCCGATACGCGTGTCGTTGCCGTCCTGCGTGCTGGCGTGCACGGTCCCAAACTCGCGGAAGACGTTGCGGTCGCCGATGCGCACGCCGGTGCGCCCGCCGCAGTATTTCAGGTCCTGGGACTTGCCGCCGACAAAGGCATACGGGAAGACGTCGTTGTCCGCGCCCAGATGCGTGTCGCCGTCGACCGTGCTGTGATGCTGCAGGCGCGTGCCCCGCCCCAGCCGAACCTGCGCGCCGACATAGCAAAACGGACCGACCTCGACACCTTCATCGAGCTGGGCGGCGGGCTCGACGAGCGCCGTGGGATGGATCGTGGTGGACACGCCGGGCAATGCGGACCTGGCTAGCTCGCCTCCGGCGCTTCCTCGACCAGAGTAAACATCAGCTCGCCGGAGGAGACGACTTTGCCGTCGACGCGGCATTCGCCGGCCATCAAGGCGATCTTGCGGTTGCGCTCCTTGATCAGCTTCACGCAAATCTCGAGTTGGTCGCCAGGCGTCACTGCCTTGCGAAACTTCACCTTGTCGCAGCTCATGAAGTAACAGACCGAGCCGGGGCGGTTCACCGAACTGAGCATCAAAATGCCCCCGGCCTGCGCCATCGCCTCGATTTGCAGCACTCCGGGCATGACCGGCTGCCCCGGGAAATGCCCCTGGAAATAGGGCTCGTTGATGGTGACGTTTTTGATCGCGCGGATCTGCTTGGCCGGCTCCACCTCGTACACGCGGTCGATCAGCACAAACGGGTAGCGGTGCGGCAACACGTTGAGCACCCCGCGAATGTCGTAGGCCGGCATCACCCCGCTGTCGACGGCGGGCTCGCGCAACTGGGGGGTGGCCGGGCTGGCACCGTTGGTGTGGTTGCCGTTGCGCGCGGGCACGACTTCCTTGGGCGGGCTGAAAAAACGCTCCCGCAGCCGCTTGGCCAGCTCGACGTTGAGCGTATGCCCGGGCAGGACCGCCACGATGTGCGCCTTGAAGGGCACGCCCACGAGCGTCAAATCGCCCACGATGTCGAGGATTTTGTGGCGGACAAACTCGTCCTTGAAGCGCAGGGGCTCCTTGGAAATGACCTTGTTGCCCTTGATGACGATGGCCGAGTCGAGCGAGCCGCCCTGAATCTTGCCGATTTTCAGCAGCTCCTCGATGTCCTCGTAAATGGTGAAGGTGCGCGCGCTGGCGATCTGCGAGCGGTAGTTTTCCGGGTCGAGCTCAATTGTGAAATGCTGGGTGTGGATGCCACGGTCGTCGGCCGAGGTGCAGGTGATTTTGAAGCCGTCGTAGGGCAGCGCGGCGATGGAGCGGTTGGCGTGGCTGACGATGATCGGCTCGTCCAGCTCGTAGATCTGCTGTTCGCTCTCCTGCTCAACGGTCTGGGCCTCCTCGATCAGGCGGACAAACTCCCGTGCGGACCCGTCCAAAATCGGCGGCTCGGAGGCGTTCATCTCGATGATGGCGTTGTCCACGCCCATGCCGGTCAACGCGCTGAGTACGTGCTCGACGGTGTGGATGCGCGTGTGCCCGTCGGCCACGGTGGTGTTGCGAACCGACTCGGTGACCAGATCGGCCCCCGGGCGTATGCTGGGCGAGCCGTTCAAATCCGTGCGCCGGAAAACGAGGCCGTGGCCAGGGGGGGCAGGTTTCAGGGTCAGCTGGACGTCTTCGCCCGAGTGCAACGCCTTTCCTTGAATCGAGGCGTCGCGTATGAGGGTGCGTTGCTTCATTCAGCGATAAACTGGACCGGGTATCACCCGGCACAGCGGTTGTAAAGGCTACAGTCCGCTCGGGTGAACGCCCCAAGGCTACCGCGCACGGCGTGGAGTTGACAAGCCGGGAAGCCTGCGGCATCAACCGGGGCTCCACTGTTCCCTTTGGGCCGCATTCACTTGCGAAACCCGACTCACTTACCCGCCAACGCCTCCGTTCCATGGCCTCTCCCACCGAAATCCGCAAAGGCCGCGTCATGCAATATGCCGGCACGCCCCACCTCGTTTTGGAGGCGCAGCACCGTACCCAGGGCCGCCAAGCCGGCTTCATTCAGGTGACCATGCGCAACCTCAACACCGGCGCATCCACCACCCAAAAAATTCGCAGCACCGAGCCGGTCGAATTCTGCCACACCGAGACGCACAAGCTGGAGTACGCTTACATCGACGACCAGGGCTACCACTTCCTGGACCCGGAATCCTTTGAGGACACCCTGCTGCCGACCGAGATGCTCGAAGGCGCCAAGAACTACCTGGTGGAGAACAGCCTCTACGACATCCTCCTCGTCGATGGCAAAGCCGTCGAGGTGCAGCTCCCCGCCGCCGTGGAGATGAAGGTCATCGAAGCGCCCGAAGCGGTCAAAGGCGACACCGCCTCCAACGTGCAGAAGCCCGTCACCATGGAAACCGGCCTGATGGTGCAGGTGCCGCTCTTCATCAAGGAGGGCGAGGTGCTGCGCATCAAGACCGAGGACGGCAGCTACCTGAGCCGCGCTTAAAGCCGCTCGTCTCAGCTCCGGATTTCGCTGCCGCTGGTCTCGGGCGCGCCTAATTTTCCGCCTAAATCCTCCATCCACTCCCCGCCATGCGTCCTTCCCTCGCTGCCGGACACCTGCACCGCTACCCCGCGCCCGAAGGCTGGACCCCCAGCGCCGATTACCAACTGCGCGTCAACGGCCAGGACATCTTCGTCTACCATACGCCGGTAGCGTCCTTTGCGGCGTTTGCCTGCGACGGACCCGTACAGGTCGAGATCGCCCCGCAGTACGAGGTCGAGGCCGCGACAGTCGCCATCCGCCCGTTGCGCCTGAAGATTGCACCCGAAAACAAAGCAGGCGTCTGGTGCTTTGATTTGAACGGGCCCACGCAGCTGTCCTTCGAAGCCAACGGCGATTTCGACCGGCCGCTCTACATTTTCGCCAACGCCCCCGAGACCGACAAGCCCGACCCCGCCGACCCGTCGGTTCACTTCTTCAAGGCCGGCGCGGTGCACCAGCTCGGCGAGCTGATCCTGAAGCAGGGCGAGCAGGTCTACATCGAGGGCGGCGCGGTGGTGGTCGGCCACCTCTTTGGCGAACGCCTCAACGACGTGGTCATCCGCGGCCATGGCCTCTTGGAAGTGCCCGTGCTCGAAGAGGCCTCGAAAGAAGGCGCCTCGCCCCGGGCCATTTTGCTGGGCGACTGCCGCGGCGTGCGCCTCGAGGGCCTCATGATTCACAAGCGGCGCAACTGGACGGTCTGTCCCTTCGGCTGCCACGATGTCCTGGTCAAAGACGTCAAAATCGTGACCGAACTGTGTGGCGGCGACGGCGTCGATATCATGGGCTCGCAGGATGTGGTGGTTGAGGACTGCTTCTTCCGCACCAACGACGATTGCGTGGCGATCAAAGCGGCCACCGGGCAGCAGAACGAATTCCCCTATGCCTGCGCCAACGTCGAGCGCGTGTGCGTGCGTCGCTGCATCCTGTGGAATGACAACTGCGGCAACGCCATCGAGATTGGCTACGAGACACGCTGCCACCGCATGCGCGACATCGTTTTCGAAGACATCGACATCATCCGCTGCGAGTTCGAGGGCTGGAGTTCGGGCGCGGCCATCTCCATTCACAACGGCGACGAGGCGATTGTGGAGGATGTCACCTTCGCCGACATTCGCGTGGAAGATGCGCCGGAAAAGCTCTTCGACTTTCGAGTGCTGCACGCGGCCTACACCAAGTCGCGGCGCAAGGGCCTGATTCGTAACGTGCGCTGCCGCGACATCGCGGTGATCGACGGACCCCTGGCTCCCTCGCTGCTCGATGGCTGGTGGGACCGCAATGAACCCGACACCGGGCAGATCCTCGACGTCACCTTCGAAAACGTCACTTATCGCGGCGAGCCCCTGCTCAACCCCATCGATGCCAGGATGATCCTGGCCAAGGCCGACAACGTCTTTTTCTACAAAGGCTCGAAGGACTCCGGCGAGGCCCCGACCTGGAGTCTCTAAGCACCTCACGGGCGCTCTTCTCAGCCCCGAAAATGGGGGCTAATCTTCAATCCCACACATCGAACGCGCTTGCGTTTCGTGCATGACTCATGCATGACTCATGCATGGCCACGAAGACCATTACACTGGCCCTGGATGCCTACGAAAAGCTCCGCCGCCAGAAACGCCCCGGCGAATCTTTTTCCGAAGTCGTTCGCCGCGCGCGGTTTAAGGACGAGGACTTGAGCTGGAAAGAATTTCAGGCACGGGCGCACGCGGCGATTGTTTCGACACCGGATGCGGTCATGGAAGAGGCCATTCGTTACTGGGATTGGTCTGAGGCCGACCAAAAGGCCCATCCGCGAATTTCACCCAGCAAGTGGGAAGGGCTCGAACCTGAGTGAACTACGATACCTCGTTCATGATCGATTACGCCCGGGAGCTCAAACGTGACCGAGTCGGCGCGGCGACGCACTTCCTGCAGAAGCATTTTTCCCAGCCGAAACGATTCTCTGTCATCGCCCGAATCGAGTTTCTGGAAGGGTTCCCAGATACCGCTGAAGGGCTCAAGTTACTCTCACTCTTCGACACGGTGTTAGTGGATCCTGGAATCGCCGAACGCGCCGCTGAAGTCCGCCGTCGACTCCGTTTCCAGGGACGACCCATCGGAGATTTCGATGTTGTCATCGCTGCGACTGCGTTGACGTTGCAAGAACCCCTAGTCACGCGCAACCGGCGCCACTTCGAGCGCATCGAAGGGCTGACGGTGCTGGACTACAGCAATTCGCCGGCGGGCTAGGCGACGCGCTCGACGACGAGTTCGGGCGGGTTGGGCCGCTTCGGAGCGAGGCGGTAGGCCTGCTTGAGGTACTCCAGCGAGGCTTCCAGCTTCGATTCGTCGTTGTAGTGAATCATCATGAGCGGCTCGCCCTGCTTGACCTGGGTGCCGATCTTTTTGACTTCGGTCACGCCCACGGCGGGGTCGAGCTGACCCTGCTTCTTCTCGGCCAACAGGTGCACGCCGCGCGCGATCATGCCCGCGTTGATGGTGTGCACGTAGCCACGCTTGGGAGCCGGCAGCTTGCGCACATACTTGGCTTCGGGGAATTTCGACGGGTCGTCGATGGCGTCGGTCTTGCCTCCCTGGGCGGCGACCATCTCCTTGAATTTCTCGAGCGCCGAACCATCGCCCAAGTGCTTCTGGACGGTCTGCTTGGCCGAGAGGGTTGAACCGGCCACGCCGGCCAGGCGGACGATTTCCATGCCCAACTTCAGGACCAGTTCCTTCAAATCGTCGGTACCTTCGCCTTTAAGCAGCGCGATCGCTTCCTTGATCTCGAGGGCGGTACCGACGGAATCGCCCAGCGGCTGATTCATGTCGGTGACCAGCGCCACGCAGCGTCGCTTCATGTTACGTCCCACGCGTGTGATTGAACGAGCCAGCTGCTTGGCTTGTTCCAGGTCCTTGATGAAAGAGCCGTTGCCCCATTTGACATCGACCACGAGACCCTCGGCACCCTCGGCCAGCTTCTTGGCGAGCACCGAGCCCGTGATCAGCGGCAGGCTCGGGATGGTCGCGGTGTCTTGACGCAGCCCGTACAAAATGCCGTCGACCGGCGCGATGTCCTCGTCCTGACGCGCCACCGCGCAGTCGAGCTTTTTCACCAGTTTCACGTAGTCTTTGAGCGGTTGCTCGGACTGGAAACCCGGAATCGCGCTGAGCTTGTCGAGCGTCGAGATGACGAAATCCTCATCGACCCCGATCATCGACGGCATGACAACCCCGCTGGCCGCCGCCAAGGCCGGGAGCACCAGAGCCGTTTTGTCGCCGACGCCGCCGGTTGAGTACTTCGCGATCTTCGGTTTGGTCAGCCGCGACAGATCGATCACCTCGCCTGAGAGCATCACCTCCTCGGCGAAGGTGGCGGTCTCCTGCGCCGACATGCCCTGAAAGTAAATGGCCATGGCAAGGGCGGCCATCTGGAACTCCGGCATCTCCTTGTCCAAGATGGAGTCGATGATGAAACGGATTTCGTCCTCAGTGAACTCGCCCCCGTCGCGCTTTTTCTCAATCAGGTAGGGGAACGTGGGTTTAACGGCTTTCTTTGATGCCAGTAACGTCTTCTCGGCCATAGCTGTAAACAATTTGGGCAGATACGAACCTGCTTAAACCTTTAAGCATAAGGCTATTAAGTACTCATTGTCGAGAAGAAAATGCTTAGCGTCACATTTTCCTTTACCGCCCAAGCCCTTCCCGCGCACAGTCACCGGCTCGATCCGACTTTCCGCCCGCGTCATGCCACTGCCTTTCAATCTGGGACGTTTCCTCGAACAACACCTCCTTGAGACCGCTGCCGGCGTCGATGGTTTCGACGCTTCCTTTGTGCCCAGCGTGCGCCCGGCCGAACCACGCTTTGGCGACTTTCAGGCCAACGGGGTTCTGGGCTTTGCCAAGAAAAACAAGGCCAATCCCCGCGCCCTGGCGACGTCCCTGGCCGCTGCCCTGCGGACGACCGAGCCCTTCGCCTCCGGCGCGCTGGCCCTTGACGTGGCCGGCCCGGGCTTCCTCAATCTGACGCTGCAACCCGCCGCCTTGCTGGAGTGGTTATCAGCCTTTCGCAGCGAGGCACACCTGAGCAGCGGGGCCAGCGAGATCTACGACGGCGCGACCGTCGTCGTCGACTATCCCTCGCCCAACACCGCCAAGCAGATGCACATCGGCCACCTGCGGCCCATGGTGATCGGCGAGGCGGTGCAGCGCCTGGTGCGCTTCTGCGGTGCTCAGGTCGTGCGCGACAACCACATCGGCGATTGGGGCACGAACTTCGGCACCCTCATCATGCAGCTCAAGCGTGAGGGGGCCTCGTTGGATGCCTTCGACGATCCTTCGCAAGCCGTCGCCGCCATCGAGCGCCTCTACAAAGCCGGCACCCAAGCCGAAAAGGACGACCCGACTTTGCGCGACCGCTCACGGGCCGAACTGCTCAAGCTGCAGGAAGGCGACACCGAGAACACCCGCCTGTGGGAACGCATCAACGCGTTGTCGACCGAGGCGATGCAGCCCATCTACGCACTGCTGGGTCTCGAGTTCGAGCACACCCTGGGCGAAAGTTTTTACCGCGACAAGGTGAGCCGCGTGTATCAGGAACTTCAGGACAGCGAACTGGCCCAGGAGAGCGACGGGGCCCTGGTGGTGTTCCATCGCGAGCACCCGCGCTTCAAGGAGTTCCCCTTCCTGATCCGCAAAAAGGACGGCGCGAGCAATTACGCCTCCACCGACCTGGCCACCGTGCTTTACCGCGCGGAGCAGTGGCAGGCGCGGGAAATCATCTACGTGACCGACGGGCGCCAGCAGGACCATTTTCAGCAGCTCTTCCTCACCACCGAGAAGTGGTTCGCTGCGCGCGGCTACCCCTTGCCGCGACTGCGCCACGTCTGGTTTGGCGTCATTTTGGGCAACAACGGCAAAGCGATCAAAACCCGCACCGGCGAACCGATCCTGCTCAAGGCGCTGCTGGAGGAAGCCATCGAACGGGCCGCCGCCATCGTCGCGGAGAAGAATCCGGACCTTCCGCCCGAAACGCAGGCCACCGTCGCGCGGGCCGTCGGTCTGGGCGCGGTGCGCTACTTCGACCTCTCCTCCAACCGCACGCAGGACTACGTTTTTGACTGGGAGCGCATGCTGGCCTTTGAAGGCAACACCGCGCCATACCTGCTCTACGCCGTTGCGCGCATCCACGCCATTTTTCGCAAAGCCGCACTGACCCCCGGCGACCCGTCGAACGAAGCCGAGGCCACGCCCCTTGAAACGGAGACCGAACTCGCCCTGGCGCGCAAGCTGGTTGCCTTTCCCGGCGCGCTGGAACTGGCCCTGGCCGACCTGCGCCCGCATTTTCTCTGCACCTACCTGTATGAATTGGCCGGGCTTTTCTCCAGCTTCTACAACGCCGACCGCGTCATCGTCGAGGAAGCCCCGGTCAAGGCCCGCCGGCTGATGCTCTGTGCCCGCACGCTGCGTGTGCTGGAGACCGGCCTGCACCTGCTTGGACTCGAGACGCTCGAGCGGATGTAGCAGGGCATGGCCGCAGGCATCATCGCTGGGCGCAACGGGCGGGAGTGGTGAAGTGAACTTTACCCCCCGGATTCCGCAGCCTTGATCTGAGCGCGCACGGAGATCACCGCACCCGCAACCACGATCGGCGCCGCGAAGTAAAAGACCGTTGAAGGCGCCTCGGCCTCGCCCCAAACGAAATAAGCGATGGCTGAAGCCGAGACGAATTGCAGCGTGTTGCAGAGCGTCACCACCTGCCCGCGCAGCCGCCGTAGTGCCAGATTGAATACACTGTGGCCGATGACGGTCGGAATCAGGGTCAAGGCAAGGATCCAGATGTACTCATTTTTTGGATACAACCAGATATCCCCCTGGCCCGTCACGGCTTCGGCCTCGGTCAGCAGGACCACGGGCACGCCCACCGCAAAACAAATCAATCCCGCCACAAAAAACAGCGGGATGACGTAGAGCCAGATGCTGGGAAAGTCACGGTTCTTGCGCCCAAGGGTCAGGTAGGCCGCGAAGACGCACATGGAGAGAAATGCCGTCACGTCACCGGCCAGCGTGTCCAGCCCCAATGCGAAATCGCCCGCCTTGAGCAGGACCAGCCCACCCACCGCGATGACCGTCCCGAGGATCTCGCCCCGGTTGAGCACCTCGCGCAAAAACAGCCACAGGAAAAACGGCATCGCGATCGGCGCGAGGTTGACGATCAGCGTGCCGTTGGGCGCGGTTGTCCAGCGAGCGGCCAGGTTCCAGCTCATGAAGTGCACGGCCAAGAGCAGCGCCGGGGTCAGGCTGCGCCGCAGATGGCTCCAGTGGTAGACCTCGCGGTGCTTGCGCAGCAGCACGAAAAATACGGGCGACAGCACCAGCGCCGCCAGCACCAGCCGGTAGCCTGCCAGCAAGAGCGGATTGACCGCGCTGAGCTTGATGAACGTGACCGCCGACGAGGCCACCGCCACGGCCAGCAGCAAGCCGAGCACCGGAAACACCACCGGCGCGGGTTGGCCGTCCGTCTCCGTGGCTGGAGTCATCGGCGCAGGTGCCAACGGTAGGGTGCCTTCGACAACTTGCGGCAGCCATCGCGCTCGATCTGCACAACGTCTTCAATACGGCAGCCGCCCAAACCCGGATAGTACAGACCCGGCTCGACGGTCACCACCATCCCGCGTCGGAGTTTGTCGGCAACGCGCGAAGAGACCCGGGGAGCCTCGTGCACGTCCAGGCCCAGACCATGCCCGGTGCCGTGAAAAAACCCGGAGTACACGCCATCGGCCTGTCCGGTTTGGTAACCCTCATCGACAAAGTACTGCGCCGCGGCCTCGTGGGCGCGCTTGCCGCTGATGCCCGCCTTGAGCGTCGTGAGCACACGTTGTTGTGCCTCGGCCACGGTGGCGACCAGGCGCTTCTGCGCTTCGCTGGCCCGGCCCTTCAGAAACGTCCGGGTCATGTCCCCGTAGTAACCCGTCTTGGACACCTGCGGAAAGACATCGACGATGATCAACGCATCCGCGCGCAAGGGCCCGGAGCCCGCGCAGTGCGGATCGCAGGCCTGATCGCCGCCCGCGCAGATCGTGGCGAAGGCGACCGCACCCTTCTCCAGGCAAGCGCTATCAACGAGCGTTCGCAGGCGCTCAGAGGTGAGCCGCTTCCCGTCTAGTCGCAGGAAACGGCGCTCGTCGATGCTGGCCCGACGCAAGGCCTGTTCCGCCGCCCGGATACCTGCCGCGCTCGCCGCGCAACCCTCGGCAATGAACTGAGCTTCCTCGGCCGTTTTGAGGGCGCGCTGCGGGAAGAAGGCACCCTCCACGACCTCAACCCTCAAACCGGCCTCCTGCAATGCGAACGCTACCCCTGTCGGGAAATCCTCTGGCACCTCGACCTGCGTGAACCCATGCTGGCGACCGAGCAACCGCACGATGTGGGCCGGTCCTTTCGCCGCATCACCAAGGGTCTCACGGGTTGCTTTCTGAAGATCCTCCAGGCTCAGAACCTCATCGAAGCGCCCCTCGTGGCGCGCGCGGTTGAACTCCAAGGCGCTGAACACACCGTGGCGTTTCCCTCGAAACTCAAACGCAAGGAACGCATCGGGCACGCGCATCCCCGAAAAATAGCGCATGTCGGCGTTGCGCTCGGACTCGGCGTAGAGCAGGCGCGCGGTCTTGGCGGCGCTGCGTCTGGAGGGTTGGGCCATGCGTAAATAGCATTGAGCCACAGCCCGCTGAGTCTAGAAGCATTTGCTCGTGGACCGACGATTCTCCCCCCTGCTCGCCCCGCGCCTGCGCCGCGTTTCCATCTGGAAGCTGTGGTTGATCGTGATTGCGCTCGGCCTGGCGGGCTGTGGCGGCAACGAGTCGGGAGAAACCGCGTCCACCCTGCGCACAAACACGCCACCGGCTGTTTTTTCCACGCGCTTCGAGATCGGCGTAGGCAGCGGCACCGTGCAGGCGCAGGTCGCCCTGGAAACCAACGAGCAGGCCCGGGGACTGATGTTTCGGGAATCCCTGGAGCCGGACGAGGGTATGTTTTTCATCTTCGAGCGCCCCCAACCGATGGGCTTTTGGATGCGCAACGTATCGATCCCGCTGGACATCGCCTACATCACTCCCGACGGCGTCATCCGCGAAATCTACCCGCTGCACCCCTTCGTCGAAACGCCCGTGCGCTCGCGCCGGAGCGACCTGCAGATTGTCCTGGAGATGCGGCGCGACTGGTTTGCGGACAACGACGTGCAGGTGGAGGACACCATCGACCTGACGGCCCTGACCGAAGCCATGCGGGCCCGTGGCGTCGACCCGGAACTCTACGCAATCGCGCCTTGAGCGCCGGTGGCCCCACCCTCGCCTGCGGGCCCGACGACGAGCGTCAGCGAACGCTCCGGATTGAGCCAGTGCTGCCCAAACGCAGCCAAGCGGTCGATACTCACCGTGTCCACTCGGTCGGGATAGGTGCGCGCGGCGTTGGGCGACAGACCGTACAGCGCGTTCAACGCCGCGTCCATCGCGCGGGCTCCCGGGCTTTGCAGGCTCATACGCCGTTGGGCCTTGAGGCGCGTCTGGCAGCGCTTGAGTTCGCCGGGCTCGATCCCGCCCTGGCGCAACCGCTCCAACTCACCGTGCATCTCCTCCAGGACGGCCTCGACCATGCTCGGGTGCGTGCCCGCGTACAGGTAAAACATCCCCTGGCTGACCCCCTGCAAACGCGCCGCGCCGACAAAATACGCCATGCCTTTTTCCTCGCGCACCCGTCGAAAGAGCGCGCTGGACATGCCGCTGAACACTTCGTCGGCCACGTCGCCCACCGTGGCATCCGCATGCGTGATGCCGCAGTCGGGAAAGGCCAGAAAGACGACCGCCTGCTGTCGATCGAGCGGATGCTCGATGCGGCCGGTTTCCGCCGGTCCGGCAAAAGGCACCGCCGCGTGCGTAAATCCGCCACGCTGGCCTGGCTCCAGAATCGGCCCGAGCGTATCCAAAAGTGCGATACGCTCGAAATCTCCCGAAACGGCCAGCACGCGGTTGTCCGGCAAAAGCAGCCGCGCCGCCAGAGTATCCAGCTGCGCAGGCGTTGCCCCGCTCAGGTCTGACTCCTGACCCACCGGCGGGGAAAAAAACGGGTGCGCGCCGTAGAAACGCGCCCGCAGGTGGCGACGGCCCACGTCCACAATCTCATCGGCCTCCTCCTGGATCTCGGCGACCTGCGAGGTGCGCTCGCGCTCGAACGTATCCGGATGGATGCTACGCGCCTGCAGTGCTTCGCCCAGCAGCGTGATCAGCGTGGGCAGGTCGTTGGCCAGCCCCTCCAAGGCAAAGCCAAAGGCATTGTTGCCGCAAAAGTCGGAAAAACTGCCGCCGAGCGACTCGATCATTTCCGCCACCTCCAGCCCCGAGCGCCGCGCGGTGTCACGCGTAAGCAGTGTCGAGAGCAGCTGGGTCAGGCCACGTTGCCCGGCGCTTTCGTAAAGCGAGCCGCCCAAGCAAGCCAGACGCAGGTGAACCTTGGGCAGGCGCGGGTCGGGCTGCAGCAGCAGGCGCGTGCCGTTGTCCAGGGTGATGTCCTCAAAGTCGGGCGCGGGTCGGTGAGATCTGCGCGTCGTCGGCGCCGTTTCAGTCACTTCGGGCTCCAGTGACACCGCCAGCCGCCGCGCGGGGTCAAGGTAGGTGCCCAGCACACGGGCGAGGTCCTCCGGCGTGACGCTGGCCAGCCGCTCAAAGTAGATGCGCGGATAATCCAGATCGCCCACGACGACCTCGGCCAGACCCAGTCGCGAGGCCTGCCCGCTCACGGTCTTGCGCGCGTTGACCTCGCCCACCAGCGCCTGCCGCCGAGCTTTCTCCAACTTGGCCGGGACGATGCCATGGGCCTGCAGCTGCTGCAACTCCTCGAACAACGCGGCCTCGGCGGCTTCGCGCTGCCCCGGGTCGCACAGGTACTGAATCCAAAACAGGCCGTGCTCTCCGGGATTCCAGCTCATCGCATCCACATGGTGCACCAGCTTGCGCTCCTCACGCAGGCGCTGCCAAAGCACCGCGCTGTTGCCGTTGCCCAGAATCGACGCGAGCAAATCCAGCGCCGGGCTGTCCGGGTGGCGCAAACCCGGAATCCCAAAGGCCACGCCACCGCGCACAATCGAGAAATCGCCGCGCTCACGCGTCTCGCGAGCGGACAGCTGCGCCGGCTCGGTTTGAATGAAAACCGGTGCCTGCGGTTGACCGCGCTCCACCGTAAAGTGCGCGCGCAGATTGTCCAAAACCGCCTCGCGCTCGAAGTCGCCCACAACCACCACCGTGATGTTTCCCGGGTGGTAACGTGCGTGGTAGTAGCCGCGCAGCGCATCGGGCGTAACGCGTTCAAAGAGCGCGCGGTGGCCGATGACCGGGTAGCGGTAGGGATGGTGGCGAAAGGCCGTGGCAAAGAGTGACTGCGCCAGGCGCCGGTCAGGGTCGTCCAGTCCCATGTCGATTTCACGCAGGATGACGTCGCGCTCCAGGTGGGCATCCTCGTCGCTCAGGCGCGCGTGCAGCACCATGTCGCCCAGCACCTCGATGGCCTCCTGAGCAGCCTCGCCGGGACTTTCAATGTAGTACACCGTCCGGTCAAAGCTGGTGTAGGCGTTCACATAACCGCCAAAGGCATGGATGGCTTCGCTGATCTCGTGACACTGGCGCTTGGCCGTGCCCTTAAAGAGCATGTGCTCGAGATAATGCGACAAACCCGAGCCGACCAAAGGACCTTCGTGGATGCTGCCCGTACGCACCCAAGCTTGGATGGACACGAGACCTGCGCCCGCCACCTCTTTCAGCACAACCGTCGGGCCGTTGTCGAATTCAAGGCGCTCGACCGGTTCGGCGAGCAGGCGCTGTAAAAGCGCTTGGTCGGAGGCGGCGGGTGAGCGGTCGACAGAGTCCTGGGTAACAGCGGGTTTCAACACAGCGTTACGCTCGCTGCCTCAACCTCGAAGATCAACCCCGCAGACGCATCCGTGGAGCGAGGGCTGCACACCCCTTTTTTACCCGCGCGGCTGTTCCTGGAGCGAGGCAGGAGCCCCCATATTCTTCTCGCGAGCGAGATCGCCAGCCCGCGGACGCGCCGGCTGGAAAGGCGAGAGAAAGGCGTCGGCAAACGTGTAGGCCCCGGCAAAATCTTCGCGCCGGTCGTTCTCGGTTTTTCCGAGTACGCCAAAGTCCACCAGATTGAAGACAATTTCGCCAAAATCCTCGCAACGACGCACACCCCAATCCTCCAGCACGATGAGCGAAAGCGGACCGAACTGATCGAGCGCATACTCGCGAATGCCATCCAGCAATTCCTGGCCGCTGACGTGCTTGGAAGTGCCGTCGGCGTTCTGGCGCTCGGGCCGCTTCAGCGTGTAGTCCAGCGCTTGGCGGACAAAATGATAAGCACCGGGTGCGAAGCGTGCGTCGGTCTGTCGAATCTGTTCGATGACCTCGGAGAAGGTTGGGTTAGGCATGGATGTAAGGGGCCGAAGCCGCTGTGTGGGGGTGGCGCGAGTGCGGTGGACTACGCCGTGTGTCTGCACTGTTTCAACACAAACAATGGGTAAACCGCCGCGTGCGTTTTAGCAAGTTCTCCCTGCCGCGCATCGGGTTTTCTGCCGCACCGACACAGGGCCGCGGGCGTGCTGGCGCTTCTGTGTTCGCGTTTTCATCAGTGCCCAACTCACGCCAGGGCAACGACCTTCGCTGTGTCGGCCAAAGGCCCACAGCCCGCCAAAACGTCTCCGCGTCGGTAGAAAACCTTAGGGTGTTTTTCTGCCGAAAAAGATGCAGGCTCCGCCTTCGTCAAGGCGTCAGCAGCCTGCGTAAGGTGGCGTCGACCACCTCGGGATTAGCCTGACCGCGGGTCGCCTTCATCACCTTGCCCTTGAGCGCGTTGATCGCCTTTTCTTTACCCGCGCGAAACTCGTCGGCAGCCTTCGCGTTGGCCTCGATCGCCTCGCGGCAATGCTGCTCGAGCTCGCCCGCGTCCGAGGTCTGCTTCAGGCCCTTGGCTTCAACGATGGCGGCGGCGTCCTGCCCGGTCTGGAACATCTCCACAAACACCTCCTTGGCGATCTGCTTGGAGAGCGCGCCCGCGTCGATCAGCGCCACCAGCCCGGCCAGTTGTTCCGGTCGAATCGGACAACGTTCCAACGGCAGCATCCCTTCACCTTCGGCCGCACTCGCCGAGAGTTCGCGCAGCAGGTCGTTCGTCATCCAGTTGGCGATGGCCTGCGGACTGTCGTGGGCGCGCACGGCCGCCTCAAAAAAATGAACCAGCTCTCGATTCGGGCAGAGCACGGAAGTGACTGTGTAAGGCAGGGCGTACTGCTCAAAGAAGCGGCGCTGACAGTCGAAGAGGCGCTCGGGCAGCACGGCGCGCAACGCGTCCACCGTCTGGCGGGGTAACTGCACCGGCATCAGATCCGGGTCGGGAAAGTAGCGGTAGTCGTGCGCCTCCTCCTTGCCTCGGAGCGAGGAAGTGTGACCGGTTTCGGGATTCCAGCGCCGCGTTTCCTGCGTCACTTTTCCGCCCTCTTCGCAGACGCGTATCTGGCGTTTGATCTCGTAGTCCACGCTGGCTTTCACCGCCGAGACCGAGTTCAGGTTTTTCATCTCGGTGCGGGTGTTGAGGACATCGCTGCCAGCCGGGCGCACCGAGATATTGGCGTCGCAGCGCAACTGACCCTTCTCCATGTCACAGTCGGAGATGCCGGCGTTGAAGAGATCCACGCGCAACGCGTTGAGGAAGGCCACCACCTCGTCGGAGTTGTGCAGATCGGGTTCGGTCACCATCTCGGCCAAGGCAGCCCCGGCGCGATTATAGTCCACCAAGCTATCGTTGGGAAAGTGCGTCAGCTTGCCCACGTCCTCCTCCAAGTGAATACGCGTCAGCTTCACCATCCGGTGCGTCCCCATCACGTTGCGTGAAGCGCCTGGCAGTTCGATCTCGACCTCGCCACCGATACAAAGCGGCTGGTCGTACTGCGATATCTGGTAGTTCTTAGGACTGTCCGGGTAGAAATAATTTTTGCGGTCCCACTTACAGCGTTCGGCGATCTGGCAGCCGTAGAGCAGTCCCATCCGTGCAACTTGCCGAATCGCCTCCTCGTTGAGCACTGGCAGCGCCCCTGGCAGGCCCATCACCACCGGATTGGTCAGGGTGTTCGGCGCCTGCCCGAACGCATACGGCGCCCGCGTGAACATCTTCGAACGCGTCTTCACCTGCACGTGCACTTCCAGACCGATGACTGCTTCGTATTGCATGAAAGTTAGGTAGGTAGAAAGAATGAACTGGATACACAGAATGGAAAGAGAGGCTAAACATTGCCCTGTTTCCGGTACGTTCTATAGTTACGTTTGAATCCTAAAGACTTTCGCTTCAAATCCCCATTGCTAGACTCAGCCACTTCAAGCGCATCCTGCTTTAACGTCGGATTCGTCGGCTCGGCCTCGCCACAACCAACCAGCGCAAGCAGGCAAACAACGGAACTCAGGATAAGGTTTTTCACTGGCATGATGGGTCGACGCGTCGGCAGTAGATGGGCCTTCAGATCGATGCACTCAATGACCAGTCCGCCATGTACCTTCTGTGTCCGCTCTAGGATTTCTTTTCTTTGCTGAACTCAAAGCGGCGCCAGGCGCGTGTGCCAGTCGTGGGCCTGTTCGTAGGCATGCGCAATCGCCAGCAAGGCGTCTTCTTTAAACGGCTGCCCGATCAATTGCAGGCCGATGGGCAGCGCGGGATCCTTTGAGAAGCCGCACGGCAACGACAGCCCCGGCAGCCCCGCCAGATTGGTGGAAATCGTGAAAATATCCGACAGATACATTTGCAAAGGGTTGTCTGCCTTCTCGCCGATTTTGAAGGCCGGCGTAGGCGCTGTCGGCCCAATTACCGCGTCAACGCCTTCGGTCTCAAAGGCCGTCATGAAGTCCTGCCGGATCAACGTACGCACTTTCTGCGCGCGCAGATAAAACGCGTCGTAGTAGCCACTGGATAGCACGTACGTGCCCAGGATGATGCGCCGCTTGACCTCCTCGCCAAAGCCCTCGGCCCGCGACTGAAAGAACAGGTCCACGCCGCTTTCCGCCTTCGCTGCGCGGTGGGTGTAGCGGATGCCATCATAGCGCGCCAGGTTCGACGACGCCTCTGCCGTCGCCACAATGTAGTAGACCGGCACCGAAAGATCGGTGTGCGGCAGGCTGATCTCCTTGATCGTACAGCCCAGGCTGCCGTACCACTCAATCGCCGCGCGCACTGCGGATTCCACCGCCGGGTCCAGGCCCTCGATGAAGAACTCGCGCGGCACCCCAAGCGTCCACGGGCCTTTCCGCGTGCTCAGCTCCTGGCGATAATCGGGAATGTCCGTCTGGAGCGAGGTCGAGTCGCGGCGGTCGTGCCCGACGATCGCCTGCAGCAACAGTGAAGCGTCTTCAACGGTGCGCGCAAACGGCCCGATCTGGTCCAGCGACGACGCGAACGCCGCCAACCCGTAGCGGCTGACCAGCCCGTACGTCGGCTTCATCCCGACCACTCCGCACAACGCCGCCGGCTGCCGAATCGACCCTCCCGTGTCGCTGCCCAAGCTCAGAGGCACCTCGCCCGCGGCCACTGCCGCCGCGCTGCCGCCCGATGACCCGCCCGGAACCCGCTCCAGGTCCCACGGATTGCGGGTGGTGTGCCGCGCGCTGTTCTCCGTCGACGAACCCATCGCAAACTCGTCCAGATTCAGCCGACCCCAAAGCACCGCGCCCGCCGCCCGCAAGCCCTCGACCACATGCGCATCGTAGGGCGAGACGTACGTTTCCAGAATTCGGCTGGAGGCCGTCAGCGGCTGACCCTGCGCGCTGATCACGTCTTTCAGCGCCACCGGAATCCCATCGAGCGGCCCTAGCGATGTGCCCTGCGCCCGGCGTTGATCCGAGGCGCGGGCCTGCGCCAGTGCGTCGGCGTCGTCGCGGTGATTGAAGGCCCGAACCTGCGTATCCACTTTCTCGGTACGCTCGATGAAAGTTTGCAGCAGCTCCTCGGCGCTGACCTTCCTGGACGCCAGCAAACCAGCCAGTTGCGCTGCCGTTTTCGTGTGCAAGGCCTCGCCCATGTCGGCTGTCCTCACGCGTCGTCGACCACCTTGGGCACGACGATCTGGTTGTCCCGGCGCGCCGGCGCGTTACGCAGGGCCTGCTCCGGTGTGAAGGGTTCGGTCGGCTCGTCGGCGTCGAGCACATTGACCACGTCGAAAGCGTGCGCCATCGGCTCGACCCCATCCACATCGATCGCCTCAAGCTTCTGGAAATGCTCCAGCACCTGGCCCAGCTGCGCGCCAAACTTGGCTTTTTCCTCAGGCGTCAGCGCGATGCGTGCCAGCCGCGCCACGTAATCAATGTCGATGTCAGTCTGCATGACGGTGTTTGGCCGGACGCCTCAGCGGCGCACCGCGTAACCAGGCTCAGCCTGCAAGCGCTGCAACGTCTGGTCGAAGGCCGCCGCGATTTCATCCTCCTTGAGCGTGCGCTCATCGGATCGAAAGGTGATGCCAAAGGCGAGACTCTTCTTGCCCTCCGGCAGGCCCTTGCCCGAGAAAACGTCGAAAACCGACACGCCTTCCAGGTTGAAGGCATCACCGCAGGACGCCTGGGCAGCGTGGGCCACGGTTCGGCGCACCGACTCGGCCGGCAGCGCTTGATCCACCACCAGCGCCACGTCGCGCGTCGAGGGCGGAAAACTGCTGAAGGGGGCAAAGGGAGCCTGTTGCGTGGTCAGCTGCGCAGCGAGTTTTTCCGGCAGGAAGGCGACCTCGCCAAAGAGCACCGGCCGGTCAATGTCCCAGCGTTTGAGCAACTCAAAGCTGCACAAGCCAAACCAGCCGCCGTAGCCCTGCTTGGGCCAATCGTAGGCCATTGCGCCATGACCCGGCTGACTGACCGGCGACGTATCCAAGGCCTGGATACAGCTGTCTTCCAGCTTGACCCCCCCGAGCGCAAACAACTCCGCCGCCAGGGCCTTCGCCGAGAAGAAACCAGCCGGAGGCGGGGTCTGCCAGGTGCGCACCGCGGGTGCCTGCAGCAGCACAAACCCAACCGAAGCCAGTTCGAAGACTTCGCCTGCGTGCGCGCGAAAGACGCGACCGCATTCAAAGAGACGCCGTACGTCGTTACCGTTGTTGAGGTTGAGCGCCAGCGCATCGAGTAGGCCGGGCAGCAGGCTGGGACGCAGGTGGCTTTGCTCACTGGTCAACGGTTCAGCGAGGGCCAGCAGCGGGGCCTGCAGCTCACCGAAAAGATCGGCCGTCTCCGAGCCCGCTCGCAGCGTGTAGTGCACGCATTCGACAAAGCCCTGCCCGGTCAAGTAGGCCGAAGCCGCCTCGTTGAAGCGCGCCACGGGCGCATCCTCGCGCTCCAGGCCCACGCTGCGCACTGGCTGCGAGGGAATGCGCTCGGCACCGTAAATCCGGATGACTTCCTCGGCCAAATCGACCGGGCGCGTCACCTCCCACTTCGCGCTGGGAACGGTCACCGCCCAGCGGCCCTCACCACGCTCGACCACGCCAAAATGCAGCCGGCGGAAGATGTCTGCAATCGCGCCGTCCTGTACCGGAAAACCGGATACGCTGCGGATATAATCGCCCGTCACCTCAACCGTTGTATCGCCTCGGGGCGGCTCACCCACGACCACCTCGGGCCCGACGACCTCGCCCCCCGCAAGCTCGAGTATCAGGTCGATGGCCTTGCGCCCGGCCAGTTCGGCCAGCTGCGGGTCGACGTTGCGGCTGAAGCGCTGGCTGCTGTCGGAAGCAAGCGCGAGCTTGCGCGCGGTGGAGCGGATCGAACCCGGCTCGAACCAGGCAATCTCCAGCACAACGTCGGTGGTGCTGTCATCCACTTCGGCGTCCTGGCTGCCCATCACCCCGGCGATGACCAACGGCTTCTGCGCGTCGGCAATCACCATCATCTCCGGCGAGAGCGTGCGCGCCTTGCTGTCCAACGTGGTGATGCGCTCACCCTCGCCTGCCTGACGCACCACGATTTCGGAGCCTCCGATTTTCTTCGCGTCAAAGGCATGCAGCGGCTGGCCCAGGTCCATCAGGACCCAGTTGGTGATGTCGACCACGTTGTTGATCGGGCGCAGCCCAACGCGCTCCAAGTCTGTGCGCAGCCACTGTGGACTCGGGCCGACCCGCACGCCGCGCACGCTCCAGGCGCGATAGTAGGGGCAGCCCGGTGTCTGCAGGCGCAGCCCGTCGATCAGCGAATCCGTATCCGGGGTTTCACTACAGGCGGCCTCCACCCGCGCTTGCGCCTCCACGAAGGACAGGTCGAACCACGCCGCCAATTCCCGGGCCACCCCGCGATGGCTCAGGTAATCGCCGCGATTGGCCGTCACCTCGGTTTCAAAGACGGTGTCGGTGTCCTTGTAAATATCATTGAGCGGGGTGCCGACTTCGGGGCGGTCCTCCAGGATGAGCAGCCCCGCGTGATCCTCGCCCAAGCCAAGCTCACGCGCCGAGCACATCATCCCCGCCGACTCCACGCCGCGCAGCTTGCTCTTCTTAATCTTGAAGTCGCCGGGAAGGACCGCGCCCGGCAGGGCCACCGGCACGCGGTCGCCCACCTTGTAATTGGTGGCCCCGCACACGATCTGGCGCGGCGCGCCCTCGCCCGCATCCACCTGGCAAACGCCCAGGCGATCGGCGTTGGGGTGTTGCTCGCGCGAAATCACCTCGCCCACCACGAGGTTGTCGATCGGCGGCAAACCAACCGTGCGCACCGCGTCCACCTCCAGCCCGATCATCGGCAAGACGTGCTCGAGTTCTTCCGGCGTTGCCGCCAGGTCGGGCAGGTAGCGTTTGAGCCAGTTGAGCGAAAGATTCATGAGAGCGGGCCGAGGTCAGAAGTCAGAAGCAAAAGCCAGAAGCGAAGAATGAAGCGGAGCGGATACAGGAGGCGCAAAGGCTGTTGCATGCGTAACGACAGTAAGCCAGCACCCGGAAACTCAAGCGCTCTGCCGGACCTTTTCAGTATACGCATCCAAGAGGCGACTCGTTTCTGTCAGGAGCGACTGTGCCTGTGTCATATCGCCGAGGCTCAGATCACGAATCAAGATTAGAAAGTAGCCGCACTCCTGCGTCGAACCCGGCGCGGGGTTCAAGAAACGAGCCTTATCTGCCTTGCCGCGTTTGACGAAACCCTCCGCGATGGATATCCCAGCCCGCCGCAGCTGCGAACTAGGCCCAAAGCGTTCCTCTACTCGCAGTTTTTGAGTCAAACGATACACCTCCAGCACGAACGCGTCGGCACGTTGCCAAACCAGAAAATCTTCAAATGTACGTGCGCGGCGCTGTACGCCGTGGCCATCGGAAGACGTGTTTTCCTTCCGACTTCTGGCTTCTGAATTCTGGCTCCTTTCAATGACCACGACAGCGACGTTGAATCAGTAAATCCTTATCCCTATTCCGAGGCACCCATCGCCTCACCCAAACTGCCGCAGGAAGCGCAGGTCGTTGGCGTAGAAGTAGCGGATATCGTCGATGGCGTAGAGCAACATGGTCAGCCGCTCCAGACCCATGCCAAAGGCAAAGCCGCGCCACTGTTCCGGGTCGTAGCCCACCGCCTCGAACACGTTCGGGTCGACCATGCCACAGCCGCCCATCTCAATCCAGCGGTTCGACAGCTTGCCCAGGTTCGGCGAGCGGATGTCCAGCTCGAAGCTGGGCTCGGTGAACGGAAAAAAGCTCGGGCGCAGCCGGGTTTGCACCTCGGGTCCGATCAGTTCGTGCACCAGAAAGTCCAGGATTGCCTTCAGGTCGACGACGGTCACCGCGCGATCCACGCACAGCCCCTCCACCTGGTGAAAGTTCGCCGAATGCGTCGCGTCGACGGTGTCGCGCCGAAAGGCCAGCCCCGGCGAAATGATTCGCAGCGGCGGCTCTTCCGCCAGCATCGTGCGGATTTGAACGGTCGAGGTGTGCGTGCGCAGCAGGTAAGGCTCGTTTGCGCGCTTGGCTACGTTGCCCATCTTGAGCGCCGGCGGCAAATAGAGCGTGTCCTGCGCGTCGCGGGCCGGGTGGTCCTCGGGCGTGTTGAGCGCGTCAAAGCAGAACCAGTCCGTGTCGACCGCCGGACCCTCCGCCACCGTGTAGCCCACCTTGCGAAAGGCCGCAACGAAGCGCTGCCGCATCAAGCTTAGCGGGTGACGCTGACCGCTGGCCGGTTCGGGACAGGGCAAGGTCGGGTCGACCGGGGGACCCAGTCGAGCGGCCTGTTCGGCGGCTTCGATGCGCGCGAGCGTTTCGCCCAAAATCGCTTCCAGCGCCTGCTTGGTCTCGTTGATTTTTTTGCCGAGAACGGGACGCTCCTCTTTCGGCACCTGGCCCATCCCCTTCGAAACAAGTGTCAGCTGACCCTTGGGCCCGACAAAACGCGCCTTGAACGCCTCAAAATCCGGACGCGTCTGCAGCGCTTGTGCACCCTCGCGGGCTTCAGCGACAATGGCTTCGAGGGACTCCTGCATGACCAAAAGCCGGTCAGCAAAACGTTCCCTCGCCTGCCGGGCAAGGTGTTTCCCGCGCTCCCGGAAAATCCGCGGCTAGAGCCGCCCGCATTACGCCTCGGTGGCAGCCGGCGCGGGTTCTGCATCCAGCGCCTTGCGCGCCTGCTCGACAATGGCCGCAAAGGCCTTCTCGTCATGGATGGCCAACTCGCTCAGACTCTTGCGATCCAGCTCGATGTCGGCGCGCTTGAGCCCGTTGATGAAGCGGCTGTAGGCGATACCGTGGGCGCGACAGGCCGCGTTGATGCGGACGATCCACAGCTGGCGAAACTCCGTCTTCTTCTTGCGACGGTCGCGGTAGGCGAACTGGCCCGAACGCGAGACAGCGTCCTTGGCGTAGCGGTAAAGGCGGGATTTGTTCCCAAAGTAACCCTTGGCGCGGCGCAGCGTGCGCTTGCGGCGGGCCCGGGTGTAAACGGCGTTGGTGGTTCGAGGCATGTTTCGTGTGGGTTGCTGGGGTTGGGCCGGGCCGCCTGCGAAACGATTCGCCCGGCACCAACGCGAGAAAGCTTTAACTCAAAAAACCGGCAGACCGGTCAGGCGTGCGGCAAGCCGCGCATGGCCTGCTTGGTCTGGCCGTGGCCGACGTGCTTGTCCTGACGCGAAGTGCGCAACTGGCGCGAGGTCTTGTTGCGCATCATGTGGCGACGACCGGGTGTGCGGCGCATCAGCTTGCCGCTGCCGGTGATCTTGAAGCGCTTGGCGATGGATTTTTTGGTCTTTTGCATCAGGCCGGGATTTCGGTGAAAGCTGTAGAAAATGCCGTGACCTGCCCATCGAGTAAAGCAAAAAGGCGATGACGGACAGAGGAACCCCTCGACAAAGCACAGGGTCGGTAGTTTTACTGAGCTTTACGCAATTTTTTCCGGATGTAGCATTTGAAAAGGCTTGATTTTGTCACTATATATTGACGTAATTCCCCCAACGATGTGGCCCATGGATGGCCACCACCTCCCGACAGCCCACCTCGCCCCCTGACATTTGATGCGCCCTGCCCCGGGCGGCTCCCCTTTCTGTGAAACGACGCAAGCGGCTTCAGGCAGGCGCGCCCCAACGGCGTGCTGGCTCGGAGAGTTCCGAAGTACGACCAGTCGAACTGGCCTCGGCACTCTCGGGACAACTGCGCCTGCAGCTTGACCTGATTGATCAACTCGTTGCCAGTCAGGAGCTTCTGCGCGAAGAACGCGAACGCCGAGGCATCTCTGAACCCGTTGGGCCGAAGGATACGCCCGCGATTCGAACCGACGCCCCTTCGCCGGATCTCGACCTCAACCGTCTGCCGGTTCCCGCGTACACGGCGCGTCTTCAGGCAGATGGCACGTGGCGGTACACGGAACTGAATGCACCTACCCGTACGTTGCTGTTTCCCGAAGAAGGTCCGCAGACGCTCCTGCTGCCAAAACTCCTGGAGCGCATCCACCCCGACGACCGCGCAAACGTCGAGCGTTCGCACGCCCTGCGCACACCTCAGCGTGGCTCTTTGACCTACCGCGTGCTGGATGCCACCGGCGTCCATCGCCGCCTCGAGGACCGTTTCCAAATCGGCACGGATCCCTCCGGAGCCATCGAACGGCTGGGACTGTGGCTTGTCGACACGCAGACCCCGCTCGACCCCAGCCAGTCCCAGCACCTGCGCGCCGAAAACGAGCGCCTTGAGCAACACAGCCGCGAGCAAGCCCGCTTTCTGGCGCAAGCCACCCACGAATTGCGCACGCCGCTGAACGCCATTCTCGGGCTGGCGCAACTGATTGCGGACGCACCCGCCGGCGACCCCGAAGCTTCGCGCCACCTGCACACGCTCGAGCAACACAGCCAGTTTTTACTGGCCCTGGTCGACGACGTGCTGGACCTCTCACGCTTCGAAAGCGGCCACGCGCCGCTTCACCCGGAGTCCATCGAACTACGGACGTTCCTGAGCGAAACCGTCGAGATGGTGCGCCCGCTCTCCCAGGCCAAAGGTTTGGGCCTGAAGCTCGTTGTCGGCGATAAACTGCCCACGCACATCCAGTCCGATCCGATGCGGGTGCGCCAGATCCTGCTCAATCTGCTGGCCAATGCGATCAAGTTCACGCCTAAGGGACATGTCGAACTGGCCGCCCGACCCGATGTCACCGACCACGGGCCGGAACTTCGCTTCAGCATTACGGATACCGGTCGCGGCATTGCCGCCAAGGACCTGGCCGCGATCTTCGAACCCTTCGAGCAAGGCACGGGCGAGATGCTGAGCCCCTCCGGCGGCACCGGCCTGGGCCTGGCGATTGCGCGCAAGTGGGCCGATGCGCTCGAGGCGACCCTCTCCGTTCGCAGCACGCCGGGCGAAGGCAGCTGCTTCGAGCTGCACCTGCCCGTCGAAAGCTCGGAACGGCCGCAATCCGCCCCTGCCGCGCCCTCTGCAAAAACGCGCGTGCTCCTGGTCGAAGACAATCCGCTCAATCAGCGCCTGACCGCGCAGCAGATCGAAAAACTCGGCTACACCGTTACCGTGGCCGACACCGCGCAGGAAGCCGTGGCCGTACTGGAGCGTGATACGTTCGACATCCTTCTGGTGGACAAGCGCTTGCCCGACCTCGATGGGTTCGCGCTCGTTCAGCGCCTGCAGGCCACACCGCGCTTTCAGCAGGCACCGCCCACGGTCTTCGCCCTCTCCGCCAGTACCAGCGTCGAAGACCGCCTCGAGGCCGAAAAACTCGGCTTTGCCGGTTACCTGACCAAGCCCATCGATTCCACTGCTCTGAAGGCTGCCCTGGAAACAACCCCAGCCGTGGGCTCTCCCAGTCACCAAACACCCGGCGGCTCCGCGGAATCCGTACCGGCTGCGCCGAAGGCGGTCCCGCTCACGACATCCCTTGCGTCCACGTCGCTCCGGCACATCGACTTGGACGAGCTTAAGCGCGTCATGGACGGCGAGCACCACGAGACCTTTGTCGCGCAGGCCATCAGCCTTTTTTTGGAAACCTCTCCCAACTTACTGGGCTCGCTGCAGCGCGCGCTGGAGCGAGGCGACCGCAAGACCGTTTCGCGCCTGGCCCACTCACTGAAAGCCAACTCGCAACTCCTCGGCGCGTTACAATTACATGACATCTCACTGAAGTTGGAAGCCGAGGCCGAAACCGCGGACCTGGATGTGCTTCAAGCGACCGCAGAGGCGCTTTTATCGGAATATCGCATGGTGAGCAACGAGTTAGAGCGCCTGGAGCAATCGCTCGAAACGGGTACTGAGAACCCGTAATCAACGCGTAGGGGAACACCCTGACGCTGTCACAGAAATTCCCTGAATTGGTGGCGAACTTTGCTTGACTCAAAAATAGGGGTCCTGCAGGCTAGACCTATCCCAAGACACGTCCACCCCAATGGACATCGTCTCCAGACGTTTTTCGACAGTTCACTCCAACCTCAGTAGTTACCCTTCTTCTTCCTGCTCCGTTTGGTTCCGTGTCGTCTTGTGCATGGTAATGTAGGCCGCGGGAAGTGAGGGATTACCCTAGCACCTCCAGGCAGACTTTCCATGAACGCACCACTTCGCCGTGGGCTGTGCGCCCTCGTACTCGGCGGACTGAGCCTTGCCACCGTTCCCGCTCAGGCCTCCATCTTTCAGCCCATCGCCGGGCAAACCGTTGAGCAACTCAGCTCGACGCTGTCCATTACCGTGGCCGACCCGGACACCGGGCTCACTGTCACCTTCGACAATTTTCAACAGAACGTCGGCAGCCCGGGCAACGTGGATGCCTTTGACGCGGTGACCGTCGTTGCGGGCATCTTTGTGCCGACGGGCGAGCTCGCGCTGAGCTTCGTCATCAATGGGCTCATCGCCAACGGGCCGGAATCTTTGTTCGCCACCTTTGACTATGATGTCACCGTCACCAGTGGCTTTGCCGACAGCGCGGGAGTCTTTTTGGACGGCTCGTCGGTTGACGGCTCCGGCAACACTGCGGTCGAAGTCACCCTGGGTACCGGAGGCAACGGTGCCGGAGCCTTCGACACCATCTTCGCCGAACAAGAGGACGACGAACTGACGTTTGCGGACACCACGACTTTTGACCCGCGGTCAACGTTTGTCGCCTCGCTGGACCTCAACGCCAGCGCCAATGATGCGGAGAGCATCGCCCACCTGAGCGCCTTCATCCAGACGTACGGCTTCACCACCGTCATCCCCGAGCCTTCCACGGTGGCCGTCGCCTTCGGCGGACTCGCCTTGTTCCTCGCTCTGGGCATGCGACGCCTGCGGCCCCGCCGCGCATGACCCCACCAGCAACAATTCCCATCCCTCATCCTAGCCACCCTTTTCACCTTAGCATCACCACCCCATGAGCAAACGCATCGGCCTCATCCTATCCGGCGGCGCGACTTTTTTGTTGCTCGCCGCCCCGGCCTCCGGGGCCATCAGCACCATCGCCAGCGAGGTCATCGGCGGTCCTTCGGATGGCCTCATCGCCGCCGGCACCGAAGTTGAACTCGCCGATCTCGAACCGGGCGAAGGTGTACTCGTCATCAACGTGGGCGGCATCACCCTGACCCTCAAAGATTTCACCGTTCAGCCATCGCCGTTATCCGCGCCCGACATCACCGACTTTTCCGTCCTCGCCGTGGAAAACACGGACAACGGCTTTGTTGGCATCCGCATCCTGGTCGACGGTTTGGAGGTGTTCGGCGTGGATGACTCCGAAAACTCGACCCTGCGTTACACCGTGGTGGTTGGCGGCGGCCCCGGCGCGGGCGTGGATGGAGCGTCCCTCGCTTTTTCCGACAGCCCCGGCATCACCTTGACCGGCATCGGCAATGAAGCCGTTGTTTCCGAGACGATCATCGAGTCCGCCGACCTCAACAACACCGTCAGCCTGAGCATCTTTGCCGACGAAACCGACGATAAGCTAGAGGACGAGGAAACCTTCGAGGCAATCTCCGAGTTCTTCGTGACCAAGGACCTCGGCGTCAGCGGCGACGGTGCCGGAGCCAGCGTGGCCATCACCGAGATTGACGAACTTTACAGCGTGGTCCCCGAACCCGCCGCTTATGCCTTTTTCTTCGGTCTGGCGACCCTGGCCCTCGGCCTCTTGCGCCGTCGACGCATGGCCCGCTAAACACCACCCCGAGCAAAACTCAGCAACTCCCCATGTCCCTTTGATAGAGCTGAAGTACACAGATTGATTGGATAACCCGACGCATTTCGTCAGGTGTTGGATGAACCCGCGTGTTGGCTTCGGCCGCACGCGGGTTTCTTTTTCTTCCGAAGGCTGGTCCGTCCAAGGTATACAGAGTCCGCAGTCCGAGGTCTGGAGTCCCTGCGTTTGGGCTCCCAGAATTGAAGCGACCCCCATCGCCGGGTTTGCGCCATCTTATCGGAAAAGCCTGCCGAGGCGTCCCTGCCTACGCCCTTCAACAGGCGTTTTACAGATTGTCTTCGGAGAAACGGTCGACTGGCGGCGGTTCGGTCGGGCTGAAACGTTCGGACTCCGGCACGTTCAACACCGACTCCAGCTGGCGGATGCGCTCCAAGACCACCGCCGGACGTGAGAACGGATGGTCCTTGGGGATTTCCTCATAGTGCTCGCGCAAAAAGGCCAACGCCTCGGCGTTACGGCCCAGGTTGGCCAGCAACTGGGCATGCAGCCGCGCGTGAAAAAAGCGGCGATTCTCGCCTCGCCAGGCCTTCAGGTAGTACTCGGCGGCGGTCGCCTGGTCGCCCAGCTTGTTCAGGTGGGTGGAGGCAATGTCCTGCAGCAGCCGCGCGTCGTTGGGATGATAGAGCAGACCGCGCTCGAGGATCTCAATGGCTTTGGCCGCTTGCTCACGCGTGATGATGAATTCCTCCTCCGGAGTGAGCCGGCGGTCCGAGCCGCCGTCGCGAAACGTGGCGTTCTGCTGGCGAATACGCCACACGGGAATGTCGTAGGCAACCATCCGCGAGGTGTTGAGCCAGAAGAAATGCGAGCGGGGGTCGACCGAGGTGACCACCGGCACGAGCGCCTCAACCTTGGCCCAATCCTTTTGCTGCCAGTGCACGGACAGCTCGATGAAGAGCAGGTCGGCGATGAGCGTGCGGAAGCCGCCCAGCACCCCCAGCACCACCCCCTGCCCCAGCGCGTTCTCCAGGTCCTCGACGCGCAGCTCGTTGAGGTTGGCCGAAACGCGTTTCCAGGCACTGCGTTCCAGCGGGTAGGACGCCAGGCCGGAAAGGAAGAAAACCGCCAGTGCGACCGCGCTCAAACGCAGGGCGCGGCCCACCGGACTGGTGCGATCCAGGGCGATCATGACGGGTCAGATTTCGCGTTTGCGGAAGGCATACACCGCCAGCCCGAGACTCGCCAAAGTGTAGAGCAGCGCAACCCCGGCAATTTCCAGCGGGGCCCAGCCCAGGGGCTCGGTCGCCCGGCTCGGGAAGACCAGCGGGTCGCCCACGTTGAAGAGTTGCAGGTTCGGAAAGACCCGCGTGAAAGCAAAGACGAACGCCGCAATCAGCGGGTGGGTCGTCTCGTCAGTCGCTCCGGTGGCGATGTATTGTAGCTGGCAGATCAGCGTGACGAAGAAACTGACCACCACGGTGTACAGGCTCGTCCCCGCGAAGCTTCCGATGAACAACGTGATCGCCGCCAACAGGCACAGGCGCAGCCACTGCAGCACCGCAAAAAGCGCCAGTCCGCCGTATGAAACCAGCCCGCCGCCGTCGGCAAAAGGACTCTCGCTGGGCAGGAGCCGACCCATCCCGATTTGCTCCTGCGCCAGGGCGCGCAGCGAGGCCTCCTGCAGGTACAGCATCACCGCCAGAATCAGGAACATAGCCAGGCAAAAGACGCCCAACAGCAGCATCAGCCCCACCCACTTGCCGACCATGAACTCCCAGCGCCGAACCGGTTTGGCCAGCATGGTGAGCGCGGTGCGGTTGTCGATTTCGCTAAAGAGCAGCTGCGAGGCCATCACCACCGACAGGATCGTCCCAAAGAGCAGGATGGCCCCAAAGCCGAAGTCGGCCACGAACTTCAACGTCTCGTTGCCGAAGTCAAAACGCATGAACAGGAAGGCGCTGCCCACCAGACCCAGCGCCAGGATGATCAAAAAGACAAAGAAACGCTGCCGCACGGCCTCGCGGAAGGTGTTCGCGCCAACGGTCCACACGGTGAACAGCGATCCGCTCATGAGCGTTCCTCCGTGGATTCGGGGTCCGGGGCAGATTCCCGCGCGGACTCTGCTGGCGCCTTGTCGTTGGCCAGGTTGTCGCCCGGAACAAGGCCAGCCGCGCCACCGGTGGTCCCGCCCACTTTTTGCAGAAACAGCCGGTCCAGACTGATGCGTGGAAACGCCACCTCCTCCAGCGCCAGCCCCTGCTTGGCCAGCCAAGACTGGAGTTCGGCGTGGCGCGTTTCGTCGTAGCCACGCACAAGCAGCGAGCGCAGGTCGCGGGCCTGCAGCAGTTCGTCGACGGAGCCGGAAAGCACGTGTTGGCCGCGGTTCAAAATCGCCACCTCGTCGCAGATATCCTCCACCTGGGCCAGCAGGTGCGAGCACAAGAGCACGGTTTTGCCACGCGACTTGAGCGAGCGCACAATTTCGGCAATGGCAGACGAACCGATCGGGTCGACGCCGGCGGTCGGTTCATCGAGGATGACCAGGCGCGGGTCGTGCACCAGCGCCTGCGCCAGACCGATACGCTGGAGCATGCCCTTGGAATAGGTGCCCACCCGGCGGCTGGCCGCCCCCTCCATGCCGACCAGACGGATGACCTCGTCCGTGCGATCCTGGATTTCGCCTTTGGGCACGCCGCTGATCCGCGCGTAGAAGCGCACCATCTCCTGCCCGGACAGGTAGCGGTAAAAATACGGCGCCTCCGGCAAAAAGCCCACCTGCCGCCGCGCCTGGATGTGATGGCTGGGTTCGCCAAAGATGCGGCAGCGCCCCTCGGTGGGCTCGAGCAGCCCGAGGATGACCTTCAACGTGGTGCTCTTGCCCGAGCCATTCGGCCCCAACAGGCCAAAGATGCTGCCTTCGGGTACGTCGAGCGACAGCTTTTCAACCGCCCGCAAACGCACCCCGCGCAGACCGATGGAAAAGTCTTTGGTCAGCTCGTGAATTTCGACTGCAGGCGTGCTCATCGTAGTTCCGACAACCTTGCTCTATCACTCAATGAACGATGCGGAACCCGGCAAGATCCACCGCCGCCTCCGGCAGGATTTTCTCCTCGTGCGAACGGATGAAGCCGGCCATGTCCTCAAGGATCTGGGCCACGAACGCATCGATCTCCTCAGACGCACCGTATGCGAGCACATGCACGCGCCCGTCCGGCAGGTTCCGCACGCTCCCGCGTACCGCATAGCCACGGGCAATCTGAGAGGTGCTGTAGCGAAAACCCACCCCCTGCACGCGTCCGGAGAACCAGATCTCGCGCGTTTGCGTGCCTTCGGTCGGGTTCGCCTCCATGGCGGGCACTCAAGGTTGCCGAAGTCGCCACGGGCAAGGCTTTTCTGAAATTCGCACGGCGGCATCCGGAAAAACCTGCACATTGAGGTTGTTTTTTAAGGGCCCATCAGCCATCGTTTTAAAAGTTGGCAAGGTTCCTTCTACACCAAGCTGAACTGCCCGATTTTGGGGACGTCCTATGAGCGGCTTCGACTACGATCCTTTCTCCGACGGTGACTGGGACGACCGGGGGGAACTCTCCTGGAACGAGTTTGAGTGGCAACGCTATCTTAGAGCTCACAGTGAGGAAACCCACCGTTACCTTGAGCACTACCACCGCCTGAAGGCGCGGCCAGAGCGGCTCGACGAGGTTGCCGTGTTGATGGGCTGGGATAACGAGGACTGGTGCCCGGCCGATTCCGACGACGACGTCGACGATGCCACCGCACACGCGGACGACGGCCACGACCTCGACGACACCGACCCCTACACCATCCACAAGCACCCGGTGTTCATTGCCACCCAGGCGCTGTACCAGCACCTGCACGGCATTTGGCAGCACTACATTTCGGCCCACCAAAAGCTCGTCAGCCCGCTGCTCACCTGGAAGCTGTGCTCTGCGATGCATCAAGGCGAAATGAACGCCGTCCTGGCGATCAACTCCCTCGACCTGGGCGACTACAGCCTGACCGTCTGCCACCTCAAAAGTGCGTTGTCATCGGTCAACCAGGCGCTGCAGCTCATCCACGAGATACCGGTGGGCTCGTCCACGGCCAATGCGTTCCTCGTGCGCGAGGCGCAAACGGTGCTGTTCGACCTACGCGAAATTTGGCTGCGCACCATGAACGAGTGCCGCGAAGAATCCCGCCGCGGCCCCGACAGCGATTAGTCGCCGCCCGTTTTCACACCGGGGCGGCGTCGCACGGGCAGGGTGCTGGAGGTTACGTGGCGTGACGGATCCGTGGGCAGTTCGGCCTTGAGTAATCCGAGGGAGCGTCGTTCTTTGCCTGCAATCGCGTCCCCTTCGACGCGCCTTGAAGCCCAAAGCCCATGCAACTGACCGCCCGCCGGACTGCCCTTTGCCTGTTCACGATTGCCCACTTTTTGGGTTTGGGCTGCCCGATTCTAGCCAGCGCAGCCGAATTGACCGGCGGCCCGATGGTGGGTGTGCCCGAAATGCGTGAAGGGCGCGTGTGGGTGCAGACCGATGGCCCGGCAACCGTACAGGCGGTCTTCAACACCGCCGACAACGCCGGAGCGAGCCAGGCCAGCGCCCCCGTCCGCATCGATGCAACCACCGGTTTCAGTGCTGTGTTGGTGCTGGGCCCGCTCGACCCCGACACGACCTACCGCGGGCGCATCAGGATTGACGGGGAGGCTCAAGGAAGTGCCTTCACCCTGACCACGCCACCGAAGTTTCGCGGGCTGCGGCCTCCGCCGGATTTCACCATCGCCGCCGGCGGGGCCCATTACGTCAACCAAAAGGCCTACGATCCGGCCTTCCGTAGCCTGGGGGGCGACTACGACAAAGTCTTTGCCAGCATCACCGCCCAACAACCGGACTGGATGCTCTGGCTGGGCGGCAGCACGCACGTGCGCGAGGCGGACTGGGGCAGCTTTTCGGGCATTGCCGCGCGCTACCGGCACAACCGCGCGCTGACCGAGGCACAGGAATTGTATCGCTCCATCGGACACAGCGGGGTTGTCGGCGCGGTGGATTTCGGCCCGCCCGGCAACGACGTCTATTTTTGGCAGCGCGCCGAAGCCGCTCGTGCCTTTCGCCTGTTCTGGCCCAATCCGTCGCAGGGCGTGGCCGGATTAGATAATCACGCCACACTGCTGCGCTGGTCCGACGCCGAGTTCTTCCTGCTCGACGACCGCACCCACCGCGACCTCACGCCCGACCTCGAAAGCCAGCGCACCGTGTTGGGCGAGGCGCAGCTGGACTGGCTGATCGCCTCGCTGCGCCGCAGCACCGCGCGCTTCAAAATCATTTGCATGGGCTCGCCCATCCTCAACCCGGCCGAATCCCCACAGCACCTGGCCGCCGCCCCCAGCGAGCGTGAGCGCCTGCTCGACGCGTTGACCACGCACCAAATCGCCGGCGTGGTTTTCCTCACTGGAGGCAAGCGCTACGGCGAGTTTACCAAGGTGGTCCGCCGCTCCGCCCCCGACCTTTACGAGCTGACCCTGGGGCCCCTGACCGCCAGTGTCCTCGACATCGAGCGCGACCTGAATTTCTTCCGCGTACCGGGCACGACGCTCGAGCAGCGACACTTTGCTACCCTCACCTTTCAGGGCGAAGAAGATGCGCGCGAACTGGTCGTCAGCGTCTTCGACGTCGACGGCGAAGTGATCTGGAGCCGCACCCTGCCGTACGCCGAGATGACCTTTTAAATGGTCCGTAGTCTTACGTCGATGGTCCAGAGTCCGCGTGTCCGGGCCATTCCTATGACTTTAGACCTCAAGACCCTGGACCATCGACCCTGGACCAAGGACTTCCTCACCGGTACACAAAATCCGGCTGGGAGGCGTTGCCGAAGCGCGGGCTGTGCAGAGCGGTGGTCTTGCCCGTGAGCGTATCCAGCAGGAAGAGGCGCTTGGTTGCGCCGTCGCCGGAGCGGCGGGTAAAGATCGCGTGGCGCCCGTCGTTCATCCACACCGGCTCGACGCTGTCGCCGGGGCCGGTTGTCAAAAAACGGGCCTGGGCCGTGTTGAAATCGAAGATCGCGATTTGGTAGCTGCCCGCGGTGGCGGCGGTGAAGAGGATTTTCGACGGGTCCAGGCCGTTCCAGGCGGGCTCGGCGCAATAGCCGGACAGGTTGGTGGGGATACGCCGCGCCTGCCGTGACTCGACCCCGAGTACAAACAGCTGCGGACCGCCCAGGCGGTCGCTCACGAATGCGATGCGCTGACCGTCGGGCGACCAGGTGGGCGATTGCTCGATGGCGGCGTTTTCGGTGATGCGCTTGAGATTCTGTCCGGTGGCCTGCGCCACGTAGAGTTCGGGATTGCCCGGTGCCGACAGCACCATCGCCACGAAGCGTCCGTCCGGACTGAACGCGGCCCCCTGATTGGTCCCCTTGTAGGCGGCAAAAACCTCGCGTCGCCCCGTCTCGAGATTGACCTTGAAAATGTCGGGGAAACCCGAGCGGTGGTAGCTGGTGTAGAGCAGGTTGCGGCCATCGGGCGACCAGCGCGGGGTCAACGCGATCGAACTGTCGCGCGTGACCTGCCGCACGCCTTGAAAGAACAAATCGCTACGAAAGACTTCGGCTTTGCCACGCTCGGCTCGGTCGGAGACGAAGAACAGCTCCCCCGCGAAAAAGCCCGGCAGCCCCATCGTCCGTGCCACCGCGCGGTCGGCGGCTTTCAGGACTGCTTCCACGGCCGTGCTGCCGGTGAAAGCTTCCTCGTGCAGCAACTGCGGCGGCTGGCCCGAGTAGATTTGCAGCGAGGATCGGTTGTCCGCCGCCGGATCGATCCGAAAGGTGAACTGCGCGCGGTCGGCCTCGACCACGGTGTAACCCCCGTGCGCGCTGAAGGCCGTGCGCAACAACTGTGACGTGCGCCCGTCCGACGATGACACCGCGATGGAGAAATGCTTGCCGGCCTGGGCTTCGCGCACTGCCGGCGGCAGGACCATCGAGCCGCTGCGCTGCTGAGCCGCCAGTGGCCACAGCATCAGCCAAGCCGCCAGACCCGCTAAACACGTCCCTTGCCCAATGCGCGTTCGACCGCCGAAAAGGTCCCTCGTCCTCCGTGACATAAGCGCAAGAGTTATCAACTTTGACCGGTCACTGGCAACGGCGAAAAGCCCGCGCCAGATGGGCTTCACCGGTCAATTTCACAGCCGGTGCTTGAACCCGAGCCATCCTGCCGGAAGATACCCGTATGCCAAATGCCACGCTGACCGAGGCGTCCGTCACCGACGCGCTCAAATCCGTCAAATACCCGGGGTTCAGCCGGGACATCATCTCTTTCGGTCTGGTCGAGTCCACGCAGATCGACGGCCACACGGTGCGTGTCCAGCTGGCCCTGACCACGGCGGATCCACGCATTCCACGGCAGATCAAGGACGCCGTCGAAAGCGCGCTGGGCCAGGTGGAGGGCGTCGGTGAAGTCGACGTCGCCGTCAAAGTGAGTGCCGCGAAGACGCCGGCGCAAAGCGGTGACAACGCTGCCGACGGGCAATCCGGCGATCCGCTCCGCCAGGTGAAGTTCAAGATCGCCGTGGCCAGCGGCAAGGGCGGCGTGGGCAAGTCAACCTTTGCCACCAACCTGGCCTGCGCGCTGGACAAGGTGCTGGCCGGCCAAGGACGCCGCCATGGCGTCGGGCTGATGGATTGCGACATCTACGGACCGTCGATCCCGCTCATGCTGGGCATCCACGATCAGCCCGTGGTCGAGAACAACCTGATTCAGCCGCTGGAAAATTTCGACATCCGCGTGATGTCGATGGGTCTGCTGATCGACGAAGAAACGCCTGTGGTCTGGCGCGGCCCGATGATCATGAAGACCATCCAGCAGTTCGCCGGCAACGTGAATTGGGGAATGCTCGAAGTGCTGGTGGTCGATCTGCCCCCCGGCACCGGCGACGCGCAGTTGTCCCTGGTGCAGACGATTCCACTGGATGGCGCGGTCATTGTCACCTCCCCGCAGGCCGCCGCCGTCAACGTGGCCCGACGTGGCGCCATGATGTTCGAAAAAGTGAATGTGCCGCTCCTGGGCGTGGCTGAAAACATGAGCTATTTGGAGCATGGCGACGGGCCCCGACTGGAGTTGTTCGGCTCCGGGGGTGGCGCTCGTGCGGCCGAAGCGCTTGAAACAGAGCTCTTGGGCCAAGTCCCGCTGGATGAGCGCATCCGCATCGGCTCGGACCAGGGGCTGCCCGTTGTGCTCAGTCATCCAGAATCCACCGCCGCCAAGGCCTTCATGGCGATGGCTGCGGCCCTCCTGGCCAAACTGACCGCAGCCAAACACTGATTGCGCCAAGCAGTTGCGATTCAACCCATAACAGTCCCTAATTCGCAGTACATTCGTCCGTCAGATGTGCTTTACATTAGCGGGCGTACTGGTTGAATACCCAAAACTTGATCACGGAAGCCTTCCGCCTGACCTCATCCCCAATCAGGCTCTGGCCGCATGAAGCCCCCGGACCCAAAGAACTCGCCCGCGCGGAAGGATTTCATCCAACGCTCGAGTCTCTACCAGGAATTCCTGGCAGAGCGTGAGGAGATTCTCCGGCACAAGTGGCTGGAGTCGGAAAAAGCCGGTTACGACATCGGCTTCGAACGGGCGTTACTGGATTGGATCCGCAACCACCGCGAAAGCTGGCGGGCCCGGCGCCGGGCGGGCACGGCCTCACCGCTCCCACGGCGCGATCTGACCGCCGGCTCCGGCAATTCGCGTTCCTCCACCGAAGCATCCGGCGCAGCCTCCTAAACACTCCCCGGCCCCTAACAAGGCGGGCGGTGCCGACTACTACCGACGCGACGGGTCATTGGTGTACCCGCACGGACGAGGGTCGTTTAGATAAATGAATGCGGACACAAAAAAGCCCCCGCAAACGTGCGGAGGCATTCAGTTGACCGGGTGACCCGCGAGTCAGGGACAGGCGGTTACTTGGCCTTGATTTCTTTGTGGAGCGTGTGCCGCTTGAGGTGCGGATTGTACTTTTTCTTCTCCACCTTCTCCTGCTGCAACTTCTTGTTGCGGTCGGTGATGTAGCGGGACGGTGGCTTACCCTCACCGCGGGCTTCGGAGCACTCCAGAATAACGAGATCGCGTGGCATGGCTTAAAATAAATGAATCGAAACGATGAATATGACACAGGCAGGGCTGCCGGGCAAGGCCCGAATCCGTTCACGGTCCACGGCCGATGGCCCAGTTTCCCAGTCCGGGTCCAAAAGAAAATAGATACAGCATAACACAGCAATGGGCCATCCACCATCGAAGACTCTAGACCACGGACGAACGAACAAGGACTGATGACTGAATCATAGATTCCGGCCGACGTTGCGCTCGATCACCGGCAGGAGTTGGCCGCGGCGAAAGAGCGAGACCTGCCCGTTGCTGGCCGAGACGACCAGGGCCACCGCGTCCGTCGCCAGCGAGATGGCCGCCGCCGCCGCGTGGCGTGAACCCAGGCCGCTGGGCAAGGTGTGGGTGTAGTCCGGAGCGTGGATCAGCGCACCGGCGCTCTCCAACACACCGTCCCCACGAATAATAAACGCACCGTCAATCGAGGACAGCTCCTTGACCGTCTCGTCCATAAACGGGTTGAGCACGTTGCGGTCTTCGTCTTTGTAACCAAAGAACGGGTTGAGCACCAGCTGCTTGGCGTAGGGGCGCACGTTGTCGCTGTCGCCCAGCACAAAGAGCGCGCCCACCGGCCGGCCCTCGCGCCCTTCCACGGCCAGCTCGGTCGCAATGCCCAGCACGCGTTCAAGCGTTTCGGGGCGCACATCCTCGGGCAGCACATCGGTTTGGCGGGTGAAGATCGACTGGAACTCGCGCTCGACGTCCACCACCACGATGAGGTCGAACTGGTTGCTCTGCGGGATGCCACCCACGCACAACAGGCGCTCGTTGTGCTTGAAGATCCCGCGGGTCAGCCCGATAAGCACGGCGCTGCGCAGCTGGGAAAGACGGTTATTGGAGAACGAACGCACAGGCAGCGCCGCCGAAACCGAGCGATTGTCGACCGAGGCATCCGTCGCACTCTGGGTGACCAGGACCGTCTTCAAATCGCCGAAGACGTTGCCCAGGTCGATGCCGCCGGCGAAGGTATCGCCGAAGATCAGCACCGTCGTGCAGTTGGCCCCGCGGGCGATCTTGCCGGCCTCGCGCAGGATTAGGCGATTGAACTTGTTGTCCTTGGTTTTTGACTGGCCGTCACCGCCGCTGAAGGCACGCGAGACCTGCTCGCGAAAGGCCGCCAAATCTTCGGCGTGCAGCAGGCGGTTGAGCGTGTTCTTTTCCTGAAAAATACGGGCCAGCGAGGCGAGCACGTTGAGGTAGCTCTTTTCGTTTTCGCGCGCCAGCAGCAGCAAAATGACGCGCAACTCGCGGTACTCGTCCTGTCCGTCGAAATCCAGGCCCTGCGGGCAACGGCCCATCGCAAAGATGTAGGGACGGCTCAGGTTGAGTCGCAGGTGCGGCAGGGCCACGCCGTTGCCCAGGTAGGTTGTCATGGTCTGCTCGCGCGCCACCAACTCGTCGAGGGCCTTCTTTTGGTTGTAGCCCTCCACTTCGTCGAGCTTGCAGACCTCGAGCAGCTCCTGGAGGGCACCGCGCAGATCGTTGCTCTCCAAGTCGATGACCCTGGATTTGGCGATGTAGCGGTCGAGACGCATGAACGGAATGATTTATCGGCTGGACGGCACCGGAGCAGAAGACCCTCCGCAGCGATCACTCACCGCACAGCCGAGCACAAACGCAGGATTGAGTGTCGCCGCCTGCGCGTTTCGGGACGGTGGCAACGTAGCACATATACCCGGACACCATCAGGCCTTGGGTTCAGCTCTCCCACTCCAGCGCGCCTTTTTTGATCTCATACAGCAGCCCCGCCACCAGCACGAAGAGGAAGACCAGAATCGGCGCGAGAATGGGCAGGCCCGCCGCCAGGAAATCACGGTAAATCAACACCCACGGGATGAGAAAGACCACCTCGATGTCGAAGAGGATGAAGAGCATCGCGGTGATGTAGAACTTCACGGCGAAGCGCGGGTGGGCCTTGCCCTCGGCGATCAGGCCGCACTCGTAGGGTGAGTCCTTGATCGCATTCTTCTTGGCGCGCTGCCCAAAAATCACGCTCGCCACCAGGATCACCACGCCGATGCCGGTGGCCAGGGCCAGTTGGACCAAAACAGGCAGGTAGGCCTCGATACTCATGGCCTTCAACGGGTAAGCGTTCCCGAGCGCTTGGCAACCCCGGACTTGTGCCAGGGCCGAATTCAAGAGGCGGACCAGGGCGCGAAACCGTTCTTTGGATGTATCACTGCAACCTTGCTCGCGGACGCCAAAAGGCTTGAATCAGGGGCAGCATCCCCAATCCATCCAATGTCCCAGGTTCCGCCACCGCTGCCGCCTCCCCTGCCGCCCAAACGCCCCCCTTCGTCCGACGGGTCCAACCGTGTGTGGAAGATCATCCTGCTGATCGTGCTCATCCCCGCCGGCATCGCGATCACCATTACCGACGAACTGGAGCGCGAAAACGAGTTGGCAGGCTCCGAACGCGTCGACGGCATCCTCGCTAACCTGCAGCAGAACCGCGACGCGGAACTGGAGCAGTTTTTCGAAGAGGAGGACGCCCAGGCGCTGGAGCGCTACGCCAACCGGGGTGACGCCTACGCGCAGGCGCTGCTGGGCTGGCTGTACGAAGAAGGTCGGGGCGTGCCGCAGGATCTGCAAATTGCTCTGCGCTGGTACCGCAGGTCCGTCGCACAAGGCGATCTGGTCGGCCTCAACAACCTTGGGCTGATGTATATCGACGGCCTTGGGCTCGAGGCTGATCCAGAAGAAGGCTTTCGCCTGATCCAGCAAGCCGCCGAACAGGGTAACGCGGCCGCAATCTATAATCTGGGTTGGTGCTACGACAATGGGTTGGGCGTGCCGCAAAACATCGCCAAAGCCCTCGAAATATACCGCAAGAGCGCCGAGCTGGGCGATGCCGACGCTCAGAACAAGCTAGGCTACGCCTATCAGGAAGGCCAACTTGGCTTATCGCAGGACTACGCGGCCGCGCAACGGTGGTACTTGAGGGCCATTGAGCAGGAACACGGCAAAGCACAAAACAACTTGGCCTACCTGTATGAAAAGGGCCTGGGCGTGGAGGCCGAGCCAGCGCATGCGGCTGCGTTGTACCGCAGAGCCATCTCGATGGGTTCACCGACTGCAGCTTCCAATTTGGCCGTGCTCCTGGAAAACGGTGCCGATGGCGTTGAGCCCAACCTGGAGGAAGCACTGCGCTGGTACAAAAAAGCCGCTGAGATGGGCGACCTGGAAGCGCCCTACGACGTCGCCTGGGCTTACGAAAACGGACTGGGCGTGAGCGCGGACGAAACGGTGGCCTTGATCTGGTACCAGCGCGGGGCGAAGGCGGATCACATCCATGCCCAGCGCAGGCTGGCCGATTATTACAGCGAAGGTCGCGGAGGGCTCAAAGCCAACGAGGAGATGACCTTTCAATGGCGTCTCAAAGCCGCCGAGCAAGACAATGCCTTCGCGCAAAATCGAGTGGGCCTGGCCTACGACCAGGGAGAGGGCGTCGAGCGCGACGATGCCGAAGCCGTGCGCTGGTACCGCCTCTCCGCCGCGCAGGGTTACGATTGGGCGCAGTACAACTTGGGGTTGATGCTGCTGGCAGGCGAAGGCGTACAGGCTGACAGCGAAGCCGCCCTGCACTGGTTGAAGCTGGCTGCGGACCAGGGCAACGAAGCCGCTCGCGAAGAATTGGCAAAACACGTCGGCGAAGCCCACGAAACGCCTTCGGATTCCGACGAGGCTGCGCCGCAATCACCGTAGCGACCGAGGCGCTTCAGCGAGGCTCCAAGCGGATGCGCCGGGTCGCATCGAGGCGTTCGTCGCCCACGCCCAAACTGCGGCTGTAGCCCAGCATGGGCGGCACCGGCTCGATCAACGGCAACCCCCGACGCTCGCGGTGCCGGTTGATGCGCAAGTACATCAGGTAGTCCATCAGCACCGGGTTGGCCGAAAGCCAGAGCGCTTCCTCGGTACCCGCGTAGTTGGCGTTAAAAACGGGCCCGCCGGCAAACTGGTAGTACTCCAGGCTGGCGATGGTGAAGACCCAGCTCTCCAGCAGTTCGGGGATGGCGGCGATTTCGGCCACGGCGATGGGTCCGGTCGCGCCGCTGGAGAGGAAGCGCTGGGCGTTGTCCACGTTCCAAACCGTGGCGTTGGCCAGGGCTCCGCTGACCCCCAGTGACTGTGCGTTGAGGAACACCGGCAGGTTGATCCAGAAGTCCACTTCCAAGAGCAGAGGAACGGGCAGGTAGCTACGGCGCTCTTCGTCGGTCATTTCCTCGGGCTCAGCCACGCGCCCGTCGCTCAGGCGGCGCGCCAGCCGCGGTTCGCGTGAGGCCAGCGGGCTGTCGTAAAACCAGCGATCGTCGTAGTACTGGCGGGTATCCAGTGCTAAGACCGGCATACCCTCGAAGCGCGTACCCCCGTGCGTGATCGGCGGCAGGTAACCTGTCTGGCGCAGTTGAAATTCGCTCTCGTCGACGATCCAGATTTCATCGCGGGTAAAGCCCCTGCGTTCCAGGGCCGCCGCCACCGCGCGCACCAGCGGCTTGGGCGTAGCCATGCCCCGGCCCGAATGCGTGTAAACTTTCAGGCCCGCGCGACGTTTGTCCCCCGGCTCCAGCGCTTGGCCGCGGGCCTTTTCAAAGCGCGCGATCAGCGTCTCGACAGCCATCGCGTACGCCTTCGAGGAGAAATCGTCCAGCGGGTACTCCCAGAGCACTTCCCGGTGGGCCTCCACCTCGATGGGCAAGGGTTCCTGGGCGCTCAGCAGCGTGGATAAGCTCAGCAGCGCAGCGATCAGAGCGGACGCGCCCAACCTGCGGCGCTGGAACCAGCACCCCGCATCGGCTATCCGCTTGCACTGAAAGAAGGGCTTCACTACGGTTTCTAACAATAAGTTTATGAGGGGGTTGCAACAGACTTACACTTTCCTGGCCGGGACCGCACTGGCCCTGGCGCTCGCCCTGATGACAGGCTGCGGGGGTGCAGAATCCACGCCGGACAACGCCGCCAACGCGGATGAAGTGGTCAGCGCGGCGCTGCAACGGGCCGAAGATAATCGCGTCATCGGTAAGTATGAGGATGCGGTGGCGGCGCTTACTCCCATCGTCGAGCGATTTCCCGATCGGCCCGAGCCGCGTGAGCGCCTGGCCGAGATATTCCTCGAAATGGGCCAGCCCGGCAAGGCCGCAGACCAGTTTGCCTCCGCCGCGCGCCTGCAGGACAACCCTGCCCGCCTGCGCCTGGAAGCCGCTTCGGCTTACGCGCTGGCGGGCGACCTGGACAACGCCGCCCGCAATTACGAGAGCTACCTCGAACTCCAACCCGAGGACCGACAGGCCTGGCGCACGCTCTCGCAAATCCAGATGGACCGCGGCGACGCGTCCAAGGCGCTCTTCGCCTTTGAACAGGCTCTTGGACCGACTGGGCCGACCAACGTCGGCGACGGTCTGGCGCTGGGCGATCTGTACCTGGCCAATCAGCAAAAGGTGCAGGCCGCCCGCGTGTACAAGCAGGTTTTTGAGGCCGACCCCGACGGACCGCTTGCCCGTATCGCCGTCAGCGGGCTCGCCGTGCTGGCGGTCGACGGCGGCGATTTTGAAGCGGCCCAGGCGTTGCTCGACCGCGCCGGTATGGACACCCTGGCACCCAACCCGAGCAGTCCGTACGCCGAAGCCATCGAGCGTTTTCGTGCCTGGAAAGGCGAGCAGGCGCCGCCGGCAGGCAGCGGCAGCGTTGCGCAGGCCACCACGGGCGAAACCATTAACCCCGCCGAAAGCGCCGCTGCCATCGCCGCCGGAAGCCTGGCCAGCGCTTCGGCCGAAAACGCCCTTGAAGACCTCGTGCCCGAAGCTGTCGGCGCACTGACCGGCAAGGACGGCGGTGCCCCTCAGCCGATCGAAACGGTCGAACCCGCCAACACTGAGGCAGTCCTGACCGCCGCAGATGACGCCGAAGCGCCCGAAGGCTCCGGCATCGCCGTGACCCAGATTGAAACCGTTGAACCCGAGGAGTTGCTCCCGGCACCCTCCGGTGAAGCCACCGTGGGCGCCCTGATTTACGACGTGCGGACCGACCCGGAGACCATTCGCTCGGTGCGGCTGAACAACCTGATCGAGTCCGCCACCGACGCCCGCCTTGACGGTAACTTTCCGCTGGCCATCCGTATGTACCGCTCCGCCCTGGCCGAAGCCCCCGAGGACGCCGGGCTGTGGTACCGGCTCAGCCAAAGTTACCTGGCCGACGGGCAGTTCCGACCCGCCGAGATGATGTCGCTGGAGGCCCAGCGGCTGGAACCCAACAACGTGTCCTACAAACTGCACCAGATCGAGATCGCCCGGCGGCTCTATCCTGAGCGGCGTCTGCTCGAGCAGATCAAAGCCGCCAGCGCGCAGTTTCCCGACAGCCCCGAGGTCACGCTGCTGTTGGCCAACGCCGTGCGCTACATCGAGCGCGACAGCCGCAGCGCCGTATTTTACTACCGCCAGTTTCTCCAGCAGGCGGGACCCGGTCACCCCCGCCGCCCCGAGGTCGAGCAAGCCATCGAACGCCTGCTGCCCTGAGGCAAAGGCGACCTTCAAGCCGCCGACGTTTACAGCCCCACAAAGCCAGAAAATGACGGATCCGACCCCAGCCGATGGCGAGCGCCTGCGCGCCCCTTACAAGGCCTTCAACGCAAGCGATATCGACGGCGCGCTGGCCACAATGACCGAAGATGTCCAATGGCCGCGAGCCACTAAAGACGGGTTCGTGCATGGCCCGGAAGCCATCCGCGCTTACTGAACCGAGCAGTGGACCGAAATCGATGGCACCGTCGAACCGCTCAGCTTCCGTCAGGAAAAGGATTCACAAATTTTGGTTGAAGTGCGGCAGGTCGTTCTCGACCTGAACGGCAAGTTGATTGCGGACGAAATCGTTGGGCATCGCTTCACCTTCAAAGCCGGCCGGATCGCCCAAATGGAGGTCTGCGAGTTTCCGGAAGCGATCCGAACTGCGAAGTAGTACCCCCATGACACCCAAAGAGATTTTTGACGAAGCGCTCAAGCTGGAGGATGCCGAGCGTCTTGAATTGGTCCGCGGACTCCTCGGTACACTTGAATCCGAGGGAGACCGCATTGCGGTTGAACGTGAGCTGGAGTTGGCCACCGGTGCTGTGTCCGCCATCTCCATCGAAGACGCCAAACAGCGATTTGCCGGTTCCTCTAGCCATTGAAGCTGTCGTTCCATCCAGCGGCATTGCAGGAGATGAATGAGACTGCCACCTTCCTGGAGGAAGCCGTAGGCAAGACTCTGGCTAATGATTTCTGCGTGAGGTTTTCGAGGCGGTTGAGGGACCCATCGCGCGCAATCCTTTGGCCTGGCCCAAAGTGAACGTGCCCAAGGATGTGCAGGTGCAAAACGAGCTTCGGCGTTTTCTTACAAGAAGATTTAAGTACCAGATCCGTCATTCGGTGAGCGCGGTCGAAGATTCCCTCCGCGTCTTGAGTGTCCTTCATTCTTCTCGCGACCCAAAAACAGAGTTGACCCGCAAAGGCCTGTAACCCCGGGCTTATTCACAAAATACTCCCAATCATAGCTTTGCGCTTTTCTTCGCAATGCACTGGTGTAGACTGTGTGGTTTAGAGGGCCGCTCCGTGGGTTCGCGTGGAACCTGCGGTCTGCTTTGGGTGTTGGCAGTTGTTGTTGAGATTTGGGTTGGGGAGCATGCCGCGAATCAAGCAAAGTTGTATCGAAGCCGTTCGGGCGCAGGTGAACCTGGCCGACGTGGTAGGCGCGCACGTGCAGCTCAAGCGCGTGGGCAACCGCTTCCTGGGCCTGTCGCCCTTCTCCAACGAGAAAACGCCCTCCTTCAACGTTCATCCGGACAAGGGCTTTTACTACTGCTTTTCGACCAGCCAGGGGGGCGACGTCTTCAAATTCGTCCAGACGGTCGAAAACCTTAGTTTCTACGAGGCGGTCGAGGCACTGTGTGCGCGTTTCAACATCCCGCTCGAATACGAGGAAGGCAGCGGAGGACCGGCCGCAGGCCAGGGAGCCTCACGACGCAAGGAGCTGTTCGGCATCCACGAAGCGGCGGCGGCGTACTTTCACGAGTGCTTTCTGGCTCAAAAGGCGCCTGCCGATGCCGTGCGCGACTACTGGATCCAGCGCCGCGGCTTCCAGCTGGACGTTGCAGCGAAGTACCAGATCGGCTTCGCCCCGCCCGACGGCGGCAAGCTCGCGGAGCGTCTCCTGCGGCTGGATTTTTCCGCGGAGGCCATCGCCGAAAGTGGCCTCTTTTACGAGCCGCGCGGCGGCTGGGGAAACCGCGGGGACGCCAATCCCCGGCAACTGCGGGCACGCTTTCGCGGTCGCCTGATGATTCCCATTCGCGACGTGCAGGGCCGCGTCATCGCCTTCACCGCACGGCAACTCGAGGGCATCACTCCCGCCGACGACGTGCCCGGCAAGTACGTCAACTCGCCCGAAACGCTGCTCTTTAAGAAAAGCCACGTGCTCTTTGGCCTCGACCGTGCACGCACGGCCATCGGCAAGGACGATGCCCACTTTTTGCTCGTGGAGGGGCAGCTGGACGCCATCCGCTGTTGGGAGCACGGACTGACCACCGCCGTGGCACCGCAGGGTACGGCCATCACTGCCGAGCAACTGGCGCTGCTCACCCGCTACAGCAATCGCGTCGATGTTTTTCTGGATGGCGATGCGGCGGGCCGCCGAGCGGCTCTACGCGCGCTGCCGCTTGCCTTCAAGGCCGGGCTGGAACTGCGCTTTTTACCGCTGCCCGAAGGCAGCGACCCGGACGCACTCCTGCAATCCGAGGGTGCCGACGCCGTCCAGCAACTGCGTGCACAGCCACTTTCGGCCATGGCGCTCTGTCTGCAGGAATGGCTGCCGAACCCCATCGAGGCTACGCCGAGGGACAAGGCCGAGGCCCTCCGTCAAATCGTTGAGGTGCTGCGCGAATGCGATTCGGTCCTCGCCGCGCAGGCCAATCTGGAGGAAGCCGCGCACTTGCTGCGGGTCGAACGGCACGTGGTTGAGAATGAGTGGTCACGCGCCCGCTCGGGTGTTTCCCGGGGCAATGTCAATGAAATTCCGCCCAAATCCGAGGGTTTCTCCGCCGGGAAGTTGACAACGGCGGTCTCCGAACTTTTATTCCTCCTCATACGGTACGACCACCTTGTCCCAAACATCGCGGAGGTCCTTGACACTGATTGGCTTGCAAACGACTCCCCCGAAGCGCGACTTTTGCGCTCGGCCCTTTCCCGGATTGGTGAACATCAATGGAAAGGTGGAGAGTCCTGGGCTCAGTCGCTGGAGGATTCCGCCGAAAAACAATTCCTTTACCGCCTTTTGTCCCTTGAACGTGAATTGGATGATCCCCTCGACGCGGCCAACCGATGCTTGCGCAGCCTCTACGCTCAAGCCCTCGATGGACAGCGCCGGCGTCTGGAGGGTCTTATCCTGAATACCCCCAACGACCAGCCCGACCGCCTGGCCGAACTGTTTCGCGAGCGTAAACGCTTGCGCGACCTCGCTGCCGAGTGTCCCCAAATTTCCCCCTCCGTCTTGATTTCCAACTGACCGTCCTTTCCCATGGCTGTTAAACAGGCAACCAAAGTATCTCCCTCCACCAAAAGCGCCAGCGCTGAACTCAAAGGCGACGCCGTCGCACAGGGCAAGCTCAACGAAAAGATCCGTCATCTGATCCGCCTCGCCAAGGAGCAGGGCTACCTGACGGTGCAGAACATCAATCAGGAGCTGCCCGAGAGCGTCAATCACCCCGAGGAGATCGAGAACATCGTCAACATTCTCGAGAACCTCGAGATCGACATTCTCGACGCCGAGGAAGTCGCCAACTACAAAGCGCGCCTCGAGGAAAACGAGGAGCAGCAGGCCCGCACCGCCCAGGCCGATATTCTGGACGACCCGGTGCGCATGTACCTGAAGCAAATGGGCCAGGTGCCTTTGCTCACCCGCGAGCAGGAGGTAGCCATCTCCAAGCGCATCGAAAAGGCCGAGCATGCCGCCCTCGACACGCTCTTTTCGGTGGGGCTGACCAACGCCTTCCAGGTCGAACTCGCCCGCAAGCTGATCCACCGCGAGGAGCGCTTTGACCGCGTCGTCCTCGACAAGAAAGTCGACAGCCGGGAAAACTATTTCAAGAACCTGCCCAAGCACCACGAGGCCGCCGAAAAGCTTGAAGCGCGCCTCGAAAAAGCTTGGAGCGACATCGGCAACGCCACCAGCGAGCCCAACCGCAAGCGCGCCTGCACTCGCCTGCGCAAGTACGAGGCACAACTCAAGCCGATCTACCGCAAGTTCTGCTTCAAGCTAAAGGTCTTTGAGGAGTTCCTTGACGCGCTCTCGGCGGACTTTCGCCGCATCGAGCGCCTGATCGACAATCAGGAGCTGCTCAAGCGCGTGGGCACCACCCGCCGCCGCCTCAACCCGCAGGCTATCCAGAAGGAGCTCGATACCTTTGCCGACAAGTATCGCATGGACCCGCGCGAGCTGCTGGAACTTGTGCGCGAAACGCGCAAGAGCATCCGCGCCGCCCACCGCGCCAAGACCGAGATGGTCGAGTCCAACCTGCGCCTGGTCATCTCCATCGCCAAGAAGTACACCAACCGTGGTCTGTCCTTCCTCGACCTCATCCAGGAGGGCAACATGGGCCTGATGAAGGCGGTGGAAAAGTTCGAGTACCGCCGCGGCTACAAGTTCTCGACCTACGCCACCTGGTGGATTCGCCAGGCCATCACGCGCTCCATCGCCGATCAGGCGCGCACCATCCGCATCCCGGTGCACATGATCGAGACGCTCAACAAGGTCATGCAGGTGCAGAAGATGCTCCTGCAGGAACTCGGTCACGCGCCCACGCCCGAAGAGGTTGCCGAGGAAATGCAGATGCCCGTTGAGCGCGTGCAGGCGATCATGAAGATGGCCCAGCAGCCTATCTCGCTGCAAAGCCCCGTAGGCGACAGCGACGACACCAACTTTGGTGACTTCATCGAAGACAAGGGCGCGGAAAACCCCTACGACATGACCGCCTACAGCCTGCTGCGCGAAAAGATCATGGACGTGCTCGACTCGCTGACCGAGCGTGAGCGCCGCGTGCTGTCGTTCCGCTTTGGCCTGCAGGACGGTTACAGCCGTACGCTCGAAGAGGTCGGCCGCATGTTCAACGTCACACGCGAACGCATCCGCCAGATCGAGGCCAAGGCCCTGCGCAAGATGCGCCACCCCACCCGCATCCGGCAGCTGCATGGCTTCTTCGAGGGCGAGTACGACACCAGCGGTCCCGGCTTCGAAAACTTCAAGCGCAACGGCGAATAGAGATTGGCTTGAGTCAGCCTCGGTTGCGCTGCATGTGTCCGCGTTTTGCCAACACCGTGCACCCAGGGCCCCAAAAATCGTTCACGGCAGTCCGACAACGGGCTGCCGTTTTCTTTGCCGCGATCGCCGTTGTTTTCCTGGGCGCATGCCGCAGCGACGATGCCGCCAGGAGCGGTGATGGGCGTGATCGCGAGGATCCCTTCGCGCCGCGGGCTTCCGTGCGCGTGGGCGAAGTCGCCTGGGTCGGCCCGGAAAACCGTCAGGCCGTGGTGGTCCTGGATTCGGCCTCGCTGCCGATAGAGGGGGCGCTGGTCTCGGTAGACTTTCGCGGGCAGATGAGTGGCGTGCTCTTGCCGGCACGTTTCCGCAGCGGCACCTCCGTTGGCATGAGCGTGGAGCAAGGCCGTCCGCAACCCGGCCACGTCGCCTACCTCCCCGGCTCCGCGCCGATCCCCGGCCCGGGCGAACGCCTTTCCGCGCAGTGAAACTTCCGGTGCCTCACGCGGTTTGACCCGCTGCAACGCCGCTTTACTTCCCCGGCAATCGACCCTATCTTGCACGTTATGGCAGACACAGCCTCGATGACATTGGCAATGTGGACCCCCGGTATCTGGGAGGTCGTGGCCATCCTGGCGGTGGTCCTGCTCATCTTCGGCCCAAAGAAGTTGCCGGAGCTGGCCCGCGGCGTGGCCAAGTCGATCAAGGAGTTCAAGAAGGCCTCCAACGAGGTCGAGGAAAACATCCGCGAGGGCCTCAACGAAGCCGAGCGCGCCGCCGCCGAGGAGAACGCCCGCAAGCGTGAGATTGCGTCCACGCCATCCCCGGCCAACGTCACCCCGTCCGTCGAGCCGACCGCCGAGAAGCAGCCTGCTTCGACCTCCACGCGCAGCGACGTCTGAGTCGCATCCTCTCGGCGCCGCCATCATCGCGAGGCGCAGGATGGCACGCTTTTGCCGAAAGACGCGCTAAACCCAGGCGTTGTCGGCCCTTCAATGGCGACACCTGCAACGCGACGCTGGGCGCAGCGCTCCACGCACGGACGTAAGCAGCTCAGCCCAGATGACTAGGTCCGTTCGACACGTTCCGAGTCCGCGTTCATGGACTGGGCGGAGCTGGCGTCACCCGCACCGCACACTCGGGCTCGGGCGTCCTCGCTGACGGTCAGGGCGGGATCGTCCAGCAGCGAGGTGATATCCCAAGCGGCCATCTGGCCGGACAAGGGGTCGCCGCGATCGTCCGAGCGGAACAGCAGGTCCAGCTCCTCGATGCGCGCGCGGGCCTCCCGGATGTACGCCTGCTGGTCGCCCGTGTAGCCGGCCATCTCGCGCACCACGCGCTCGTCGTGATCGCGAAAGGCGGCCAGGGCCCGTTCGACCGTCAGCGCCCGAAAGCCCAGCAGACGCAACGCATCGCCGGCTACGCGCAGCGAGGTGTCGAGCGTCTCGCGGTAGACGCCGTCGGCCTGGGCGTCGAGCACCTGGTAGGCTTCCTGACGCCCATGCGCGCGGGCCAGAATTTTCAGGTGCGGAAAGTAGCGCTTGGCCGTTTGTATCACTCGCAGGTTCATCTGCGGGCTGTCCAGCGCGGCGACGAGCAGCTTCGCGTCGGCGGCTCCGGCAGACTCCAGCATGTCGAAGCGCGTGGCATCGCCAAAGTAGACCTTCAGACCGAGCTTGCGCAGCAGTTCCACGTGCGAGGCATCGTTGTCGAGGACGGTCGCACCCACCCCATGTGCGCGCAGCAGCCGCCCGACAATGTGCCCGAACCGCCCGAAGCCCGCGATGATGATCGGGTTGCTCTCGTCGATGGCGTCGCCCGGGGTCTCCGGCTCGGCTGAAACGCAGAGCCTTGGCTGCAATACGCGGTCGTTAAAGAGGAAGAGAAACGGGCTCAGCGCCATCGAAACGGCGACCGACATCTGCAGGAGGTTGCTCAAGCCCGGGTCGAACACACCGGACATCAGCGCGAAGGCGCCCAGCACAAACGCGAACTCACCCCCCTGCCCGAGCGAGACCGAGAAGAGCGCATTTTGCTGCGGGTGCAGGCGGTAGAGTTTGCCCACCGGCCACAGCAGCACGCTTTTGCCAATGGTCAGCAGCAGCGCCAAACCGAGGATCAACAACGGGATCTCCAAGAACAGGCTCAGGTTCATCCCCGCACCCACCGCGATGAAAAACAGCCCCAGCAGCAGCCCTTTGAACGGCTCGATGTCGGCCTCGATTTCGTGGCGAAATTCACTGCCGGCCAGCACCACGCCCGCGAGAAATGCGCCCAGCGCCGGACTCAGACCCAGCAGCAGCATCAGCAGCGACACGCCAATGACCAGCAGCAGCGCCGCCGCCGTAAACAGCTCACGAATCTGCAACCCCGCCACCACCTGAAATACACGCCGCGCCAACAGCGGGCCCAGAAACACCAACGCCGCCAGGGCCGCCAAGGTCACGCTAACCTGCCCCCACACGGGCAACTCCGCGATCAGGTGGTCCATCGATTCGCCATGGTCGTCGCCGGCGTGTGCGTCGTTCGTGTCATGGGCCTCCTGCGCATGGGCAAGGGCCGGTGCGGTGGCTTCGAGCGAGGGTTGAGGATCCGTGGCCGTGCCCGTCAACGTTCCCGCGGGCAGCGCCAACAGCGGCAAGAGCGCCAGCGCCGGGATGACCGCAATGTCCTGAAACAGCAGGACCGCGAACGCCTTTTGCCCGCCAGGGCTGCCCAGCTGGTTTTTCTCATTGAGCGTCTGCAGCGCAATAGCCGTCGACGAAAGCGCCAGAATGAACCCGAAGGCCAGCGAGGTTTGCCAGGGCAAGCCAAACGCGTAAGCCGCCCCGCCGATGACGCCGGTGGCCATCGTCACCTGCAGTCCCCCCGCTCCAAAAATGGCCCCGCGCAGCCGCCACAGCCGCTTCAGGTCCACCTCCAGGCCGATCAGGAAGAGCATCATGACCACGCCAAACTCGGCCACGTGCATCAGCTCCTCGCCTTCGCCGCCGCCGACAAAGCCCAGCACGTAGGGCCCGATCAGCACCCCGGCCACCAGGTAGCCCAGCACCGAACTCAGCCCCAGCCGCCGCGAAACCGGCACGGCAATGATCGCCGTCAGCAGCAGCAGAAACGATTGCTGGAGCAGCTCGGTCATCGTCCTGCAACCGGTGTCGTCAGCGCCTGCAGGCGCGCGGCGTAGCGTTGGGCCTCGGCGGCGAGCTGCGCGTCGCTGAGGCTGTGGGTTTCATAGACGATGAAGGGCTCCAGCGGCTCCATCCCGCACAGGCGAGCGGTCTGCTCGAGCGGACGAAGCAGTTCGGGCACGCTGTAGCGGTTGCCGCCGGAGGGTCCGTAGCTGCCCACGCCGCCACCGGTGGTCAACGCGCAAAGGAAGCGCTTGCCGCGCAGGGCGGTCGCGTCCGAGCCGTAGGCCCAGCCGTGCTCCAGCACCAGGTCCTGCCACTCCTTCAAAATTGCCGGGGTGGAATACCAGAAAAACGGAAACTGAAAGACGATGGCCTCGTGCGCCTCCATTCGCGCCTGCTCGGCGGGCACATCGATCACGAAGTCCGGATACGCCTCGTAAAGGTCGTGCACGCGCACCCCGTCCACTACGCGCACCGCCTCGAGCAGCGCCCGGTTGGCCCGCGAACGCTCAAAGGCCGGATGGGCAAAGCAAATCAAGACCGAGGTGGACATCCTGCCAACATGTCTGCCTGGCCCACGGCGGCAAGCCCCCGCACCAGACGCGGCCAATCACGCGCCCACATTCTGCAGGTAGGGACGGTCGGTGTCCGTGCGCAGGCACCACTCCAACAGGCCGCGTTGCAGTTCGAGCGTCACGGCCTCAGTGCCGGGCTGACCGTAGAGGTTGTTCAGCTCCCAGGGGTCTTCGCTCAGGTGGTACAGTTCGTTGCCGCCGGTTTCGCGCACCACCAGTTTCCAGTCACGCATGCGGATCATTTTGGCGCGCGCCATGGCATCGGGCGCCTCCTGGTAGGTCAGCTGCTTGCCGCCGGTGGCCTTCACCCGGCGACCTTTTTTCTCCTGGTACACAGGCCGGTTGAAGCGCGCGCGCATCGGTGCCTCGTGTCCACCGTCGGCAAATACGGCATCCTTGCCCGGCGCGCCCTCCAACACCGGCAACAGGCTGCGCCCATGCCAGTGCCACGTGGGCTCGGTGTTCTCCAGGCCGAGGTAATCGAAGAACGTCTCGGGCAAATCGACGTGCTCGGTCAGCCCGTCGAAGCGCTGCCCTTGTGGGATATCGGGACCGGCCAGGATCAGCGGCACTTTCAACAGGCAATCGGCCATGGTGGTGTCCCATTTTTCGTTGATGCCGTATTGCCCGGCAAAGTCGCCGTGGTCGGAGGTGAACACGACCAGCGTGTTTTCCTCCAGCCCCTGCGCCTGCAAACAGTCCAGCACCCGCCCGATGTGGTGGTCCACAAAGGTGCACATGCCATAGTACACCGCCTGAATCTCGCGCAACACGGCTTCCTCCACGTCGACGCCGAGACGATGCGCGCGCTGCGCGCGCAGCGAGAGCGTGGCATTCGTGGGCAGGGTGTGCGGAAAGGGTGTCAGCCGGGCGCGGTCGTACATCGAAAAGTACGGCTCGCAAACCGCGTACGACGGGTGCGGCTTGCTGATGTTCAGCTGCAGGAAAAACGGCTTGGAGCGGTCGCGCAGTTGCTCGATGTAGCCGATGGCCTGGTCGCAGCGGTTTTGGTCGAGGAAGCCCTCCACCACGCCTTCCTCGCAGCCGCCGTAGTCCACGTCCAGGGGTCCAAGCGGCTCAGGCCCATCGGGATTGCGCGGGGGATAGTGCGCGGGCTTTTTGGCCATTTCGCGCAGCGGGCCATTGGTGAAGGAGGTGTAGTCGACCACGCCGCTGTGAGGCGTGTTGTCACCGTAGAACCAGCGATCGTCCCAGACGTGGTTGAGCCCGAAGACGGCCGTCTCGTAACCATGGGCGAAGCGCAGCTGCTCGGGAAAGTTGGGCTGGCCGCGCGGCATGTGGTTGTCCGGCATGACGGAGCGGTACCCTTCCGTATGCGTGTAACGGCCTGTGTGCATCGACACGCGACTGGGCACGCACTTGGGGAAGACGCAAAAATGGTTCTCCAGCACCGAACCGCGCGCGGCCAGGCGGTCGAGGTGGGGCGTCTGGCAATCGGGGTTGCCCATGAAGGCGGGTGCATCCCCACGCATTTCGTCGGCGGTGATGAGCAGAATGTTGCGCGGCGAGGCGGTCATGGGCGGGAGGCGAGGATTTCAGGCGGGCGAAAGCAGGAATTGTCGGCAGCGGGCACGACCGTTGGCAAGCCTACGCACGCGCTTTCCGCAATTGCGGCAAGCGCCTTGGCAGCCCAGACTCCTCACCCATGGGACTCATCAGTGGATTGCTCGGGCACGCGTCCGAAGTCGATGCCGAACGCCTCGAAAAAGACATGGAGGGCCTGTTGATCAAGGGCGAGACCATCGAGCAGGCCTACAAACTCATCCGCGACCTGGTCGTGCTGACCAGTAAGCGCATCGTCTTTGTCGACAAGCAGGGGCTGACCGGGCGCAAGCGCGAGTACCTCTGCATCCCCTACCGCAGCGTGGAGCGTTTTTCCAAGGAGAACACCGGCCACGTCGACCTCGACGCCGAGATCAAGCTCTGGATCCGCGGCCAGAGCGAACCGCTTCTCCTGGAGTTCAAGGGCTCCAGCAACGTCGACCAGGTTTTTCGCACCCTCAGCCGCTACGTGCTGGACTGACGTGCCTAGCACCCCGTCATCTTGAAGGGCGGGCGGGAGCCGGTCTGGGTGAAGAGGGCGCGGCCACTGGGGCTTTCTCCGAGGGCGGGCAAGAGCATGGTTACCTGGCCACCGTTGCGTTTCACCGCGCGAATAAACGTATCCAGCACGTGCACCAGGTAGGTTGGCGGTTTGGGCATGGCGCGCAGGTCGATGATCGCCTGGGTCGGGTGGGACGCCGCCATTTCGCTGAAATTGTGCTCCAGCGCATCAAACGAGGACAGACCCACGCCACTGAACAGGCGAACGCGGCAGACGCGTGTGCCGTCGGCCTGCAGCGTCAGCTCGGTGTGGCAGGCCAGCGCGCCGGGTTCGGATTCATGAGGGATCGCAAACGAGATCGAGGGTGCGAGACGGTTCAGACACATAGCGCAAGTTCGGTGGCGCGCGCGGCAAGCCGGCGCAGGATAGACGTTCGCTGAGCGAGCACAACACGCGCCCGCATTCAAGGGTTTCAATCCTCTACAGTATCCCACTCGGCGTACTCCAGACAAGGCAAAACACGCCTGGCCCGAAGCCAAAAAGTGCATGCAAGCGCCTGTATAGCAGCGCTTAACGAACCTTCAGGGAATGCCCGAAGGCCCTATCGGGTCAGCGGATCGAAGCCGTCGTCGCCGGGTTGATCGTCGGTCAAAAAGAAACCGTCGTGGCCACTGCCACCGCCGCCTGAGGGCACCGCCACTTCCTTTTGGGCAGGCTGCGCCGCAAAACGCTGCGGCGCGCTACCTCCGCCGAAGCTACCGCCGCTGGCCGGCTGCATGCCGCGCAGTCCGCCCTGGCCGTCGACCATCTGCACGAGCAGTTTCACAAAGCTGTACATCTTGTCGGCCTGCGTGGCCAGTTCCTGCGCGGCCGAGGCAGATTCCTCCGCGCCCGAGGCGGTGTGCTGGGTCACCTTGTCCATGTCAGCGATGGCCTTGTTGATCTGGTCCAGACCGCTGGCCTGCTCGCGCGAGGCGTTGGAAATCTGCTCCACCAGCTCGACGGCCTGGCGCGAGCCCTCTTCCACGCGGATAAAGACCTCGTTGGTGCGTTCGACAATCTCACTGCCGCTGCCAATTTTCTCCACTGAACTTTCGATCAGGCTGGAGGTGTTCTTGGCCGCCTCAGCGGCACGCATGGCCAGGTTGCGCACCTCGTCGGCAACCACGGCAAAACCGGCTCCGGCCTCCCCCGCGCGGGCAGCTTCAACCGCCGCGTTGAGTGCCAGCAGGTTCGTTTGAAAGGCGATTTCGTCGATCGTCTTGATAATCTTCTGCATCTCGCCGCTGGCTTCAGAAATCTCGGCCATCTGTCGGGTCAGCTCACCCATGGACTGGTTGACCTCCTCAACGAGCTTGGAGTTCTCCGACATCAGGGTGTTGGCCTGACCGGCGTTCTCGGAATTCTGATGCGTCATCGAGCTGAGTTCCTCCAGCGAGGACGAGGTTTCCTCGATGCCGGCGGCCTGCTCGGAGGCGCCGTTGGCCATATCCTGCGCTCCGCTGGAGACTTGATTGGCCGCGCTGGTGACCTGGGTGGAGGCATCGCGCAGGTCGTTGGCCACTTCGCGCACGGCCTGGCTGATGCTGCGCACGATGAAGAACGCCAGCACCACACTGGCGACAATCGCCAGGAGCAAACCGACCAAGATCACCGTCGACCCAGTGCCGAGCGTATCGGTCACATCGCTGGTCTTGCTGGTCAGGTGTTCCATGGCAGCCGTCGCGCTTTTCTGGGCCGCGTCGACCATCTTGGAACTGGTCACCACGCGCTGCTTGTTGAGGACTTGCAGGCGCTTCCAGTCGGCCAAAAAGCCCTGCATCGCCGTTTCGTAGGCCTGACCCGCTTCTTCGGTTTGAGCGATCAGGGCCAGGTCTTCGGGCAACCGCGTGATCTTGCGTAAGGCTTCGTACTGCTGGGTAATCTTCGAAAAATTGGTCAGGCCCTCCTCGAGGATGGCTGAATCGCGCAGCGCCTGCGCCTTAAAGTTAGCCCCGCGCGCCTCGTTGCCGAGGCGTTGGACAGTTTCGGCCAGGCGGATCTTTTCAATGCGTTCATTGATGTCGGTACTCAGGGCTTTGCTCTGGCCATCGAGAAAATCACGGCATTGCTGCATCATGATGCCCGCGCTGGCATCCATCTCACGACGTGCGTTGCGGATGACCGGGCTGTCGTCGGCGAGATTCTGGACCAGCCCCTGCCGAAACGCCTTCATCGCGTCCTGATACGCGTTGGCCGCGGCCACGATTTCGTCGATGCGCTGCAAATCCACCTCGCGGCGCGTAACCGAACCCAGCAGATCGGCCAAGCCGTCGATCTTGTCGATGCGCGCGATTGCTTCGTCGAGGGTTCCGAGGTCGCCGGTGGCCTGAGACTTGAAATTGGAGACCCGCGCCTCGGCCGCGTTATCAATGATTTGCACCACCAGGCCGATCTTCGTCTGACGTTCGGACAAATCGCGTTCGAGGGCGGTTTCCTGTCCGGTCACAAAACCGTGGAGCGCGGTCATGTAGGTGCCGGCGGCGGCGTCCATTTCGCCCCGCTTGGTGTCCATCGAGCGATTGATCCCCACGGTCGTCTCGACTTCCCCCTGATAGGCAACCAGCGCACTGCGGGCCTCCTCAACGGTTTGGGCCAAGGCGGGCAGGCTGTGTGCTTCGGCGAGTTGCTCCGCATCGTCGAGCGCTTTGCCCACTTCCTCGAGAAATCCCCGGCCCAGACGCAGAAACTTTTCGTCGCTCGTGAAACCGTACCCGCGCAAGTCGAACATGGCCGACGTCGCGTTGCTTTCGATCCTCGCCGAAACTTGGACTTCAGGTAGATAGGCCTCGGCCATGACATCGGCAGCGCTGCTGGCCGAGCGCATGGAGATTTGGGCGACAATGCCCAGTACGGCGGTGACGGCGACAACCGCCGCAAAGCCAAACGTGATTTTCGTGCTCAGTTTCATCAGATTAGTGCGGCGAGCGGCGCCTGGGTGCCTTTCTCGGGTAAGTACACCAAATGCGTTTCAGTAATCGCTGGTTGCGAAGGTTTCTTAAGCGATCCGGCCAACTCATTTTGGATTATTCTATGAACGTTAGGTTCAGCCGGCAATCAGGCGAACCTTTGCGCCCCAGCGGGGACTGTCGACGCTGAGCAACCCGAGGAACCTGCGACGCACAGACTTGTCACGGGATACGCAACGCTACAGGATCAAAACACCTGTTCTCGTTCACCCTCGTTCTGTTCTCCATGCGCACCATCCGCTTCCCCTTCCTGCGTTCCCGGCAAAACGCCCGCGTCCTTAGCGCCCTGATTTTCCTGAGCCTGCCGACACTGGCCCAGGCCCGTTTCGAGCAGACCATCACGGTCGATGCCAGCCGCACGTTTCAGACGATTGACGGTTTTGGCACCTGCCTGATCAGCTGGGGCAAGTTTCCCGAACGCACCTACGACGAGCGCCTGGCGCGCCTCTACGCCGACGACATGGGCCTGAACATCCTGCGCTGCGAACTGTCCGGCGGCACCCAGCCGACCCCGGTCGAGCCTGACGATTTCGATTTCCGCACCTTTCGCATGAATGGCTATTCGGGCCGCGTGGATGTCTTTTTGGACTTCGCGAAGAAGCTCAAGCGGGTCAATCCCGACATGATGATCATCGGTACGGTCTGGTCACCGCCCGAATGGATGAAAGCCCACGGGCAGACGACGCGCGGGCTGTACGATCCGCAGCTGGAGGGCATGAATGCGCGCAACCGCCTGAACCTGGGCAACAACGCGCTGACCTACGGGCGCTCTCAAAACTACGTCACGCGCGAGCATTACCCGCATTTCGTCGCCTGGCTGGTCGAAATGGCGCGGCTCTTTGCGGATAACGGCACGCCACTGGAGGCGATCAGCGCGGGTAACGAGGTCATCTTCACTCAGTGGTTCCAGAGCAACATCTGGACCGCCGAAGACTACGCCGACATCATCGTGCTGCTGGGCGAGGCCCTCGACGACGCCGGCAAGGAAAACATCCTGCTCTTTGGCCCGGAAACGATGACCGGCCACAATTACTCACACGGCAATCCGCCCTTCATCGCTGAACTGACCAGCGGCAAAGCCAGGCAGCACCTGGACGTGTGGGCCACGCACGGCTACGTCGACGGGCACCGCGAAGACCACAGCGCCACCTCCACCGCCGAGTTTTGGGCGACCATCGAGGCTACCGGCAAACCCTTTTGGATCACCGAGGGCGGCACCGGCAAACACGCCTGGCCCGAGCCGCTCAGCGGCGTGGCGGCCGCCATCCACAACAGCTTCGTTCACGGCAACGCCTCGGCCTTCGTCCCCTGGCAAATCACTGAGCCGAAGCCCACGCAACACGCGCTGATGGTGAACCACGAATTGACCAAGAAAAGCCACGCTGTACGCCATTTCTCCAAGGTGATCGACCGCGGGGCCCAGCGCATCCAGGCCAAGCCAAGCGACGACGGTGTTTCCGCCAGCGCCTATCGACATCCCGAATCCGGCCAGCTCTCCATCGTCCTGATCAACCCGAAACGCGAGGATGCCGAGATTGAGCTGGTCCTGAAGAACGTTCCCGGCCTGGACCGCATGACCCAGTTTCGCACGACCGAGGATGAGGACTTTAAGGACGTCGGCACAGTGAACGTCGAGCGCGACACGCTGACAGTGCGCATGCCGGCGCAGAGTATGGTATCGCTCGTCGGCGAGACGGCCACCGGGCCCAGCGCCTTCGCCACCCCCGCGCCGGAACCGATTGCCCCGGAGCGCGTCTGGACCAGCAGCGAGAATCCCCAGCAAACCGTTCGCGCGAGCCTGCTGGCGGTGCGCGAGGACGCCGTGCACCTGCGCATGATGCCGTCGGGCCGCGACGTCTGGGTCACGCTCGATAAATTCTCGGAAACCGACCGCGCCTGGGTCGCCAGCGTTGCGCCGTAGCGAAGCACGGTTTTTCTTGGTTCCTGGTTCTTGGTTTTTGGTTCTATGTTGATGGAGAACCCAAGGCCGCGGACTTGAGCGCGGATCCAATGCGGGGCAGCCCGCAGGCACTGACGGGGATTTCAGGTGATCTGAAAGGATCCCTTCGGCTCAGGTCCGGGATTCGAAGAAATCAGCAATCGCCACGATGACCTCGTCGAGCTGGGCGTGGGTCAACTCCGGGTAAATCGGCAGGCTCAGCACCTCGTCCGCCAGTTGGTCGCTCAGTGGCAGGTGCGTGCCCTCGGCCACGACATCGGCGAAACACGGCTGGCGGTGCAGCGGGATGGGGTAGTAAACCTCACAGCCAATTCCGCGACCGGCCAGGTGCGCGCGCAGGGCGTCGCGGCGGTTCGGGCCGCCTTCCTCGGAGCGCAGGCGGAGCGTGTACTGATTCCAGATGTGATGGTTTTCTGGATACGCCACTGGCAGCAGCAACTGAGTCATGTTGGAAGCTGGCCAAGCCTCCGCCCCACAGGCGGCTTTGTCCGTCAACGCGGCAGCGGGAATCCGTGTCAGCTGCTCTGCGTAGTAGGCCGCGTTGGCCTGGCGCGCGGCGTTGTAGGCCTCCAGATGTGGCAGCTTGACCGAGAGCAGCGCCGCCTGCAGCGGGTCCATCCGAAAGTTGCCGCCGACCCGCGCGTGGTGGTATTTGGGCTCCATTCCGTGCACCCGCAGGGCCTTGGCACGCGCGTACAGCGCGGGGTCGTCGGTCACGAATAGCCCGCTGTCGCCGAAGCCGCTGAGGTTCTTCGACGGGTAGAAACTGAAGGTGCCGCACGTGCCCAGCGTGCCGACCGCGCGATCCTTGTAACGGGCCCCCAGCGATTGCGCGGCATCCTCGATCACGTGCACGTTCCGCGCCCGAGCCACCTCGAGCAGCTCGTCCATTTCGGCGGCCTGGCCAAACAGGTGCACAGGCAAGATAGCCTTCGTTCGCGGCGTGACCAGGGCCTCGAGACCGTCCGGCTGCAGGTTGAAACAGTACGGGCAAACGTCGGCGAAGACCGGCTTGGCCCCCACCCGAGTCACCGCACCCGCCGTGGCGAAAAACGTGAACGAGGGCACGATCACCTCGTCGCCCGGACCGATCTCCAGCGCCATCAGCGCCAGCAGCAAGGCATCGGTACCCGAGGAAACACCCAGCGCGTGCGCCACACCGAGGGAGCCCGCCAGGTCGGTTTCGAACTGCGTCAGCGCCTCGCCCATGATGAATCGGCCCGAGCGGAAGACGCGCTCGAAGACGGCTTTGCACTCGGCCTCGAGCGGCAGGTTCTGGGCGTTGACGTCGAGCAGCGGGACGGGCATGGGCGTGGTGGCGTTTATCAGGTGCGGCCACGCGGTGTTGACCACGGGCGGCAAACCATTGAACAAACGCGGCTTTCGGCCACAGTCCAACCCGAAAACCCGCTTTGGCCCGCCGCATGGACACCGCCCAGTTTGACTTCGACCTGCCCCCCCAGTGCATCGCGCAGGTGCCTGCCGAGCGTCGCGACGCCTCTCGGCTGATGGTCGTCGACCGCACGACGCAGCGCATCAGCCATCACCGCTTTCACGAATTGCCCCAGCTGCTGCCGCCGGGCACGCGCCTCTTTCGCAACAACGCCGCCGTCCTGCCCGCGCGCCTGCGCGCCACCCGCCCCACCGGCGGGGCGGTGGAGTGCCTGCTCCTGCACCCCACCCCCGACGAGGCGAACCGCTGGTGGTGCCTGCTGCGCCCAGGCAAGAAACTGCCCGCAGGCGCCACCTTTGGCCTCGACGGGCAGTTCCGGGCCACCGTCGAAAAAAAACCCGAACGCGGGCCCGCACTCGTACGCTTCAAGGTGGATGGCGCACGCAGCGTGACCGCCCTCGCGCAAGCCTTGGGCGAGATGCCGCTGCCGCCCTACATTCGGCGTGAGCGGCCCGAACTGGCGCAACTCGACCGCGAGCGCTACCAGACCGTCTACGCCGCGCCCGGTCAGCCCGTGGCCGCCGCAGCACCCACTGCCGGTCTGCACTTCACGCCCGAACTGCTTGAGCGTTTGGAAGCAGACGGTTTCCGCAGCCATGACCTGAGCCTGCACGTGGGCCTGGATACCTTTCAGCCGATTCAGACCGACACGGTCGAGGACCATACCATCCACACCGAGACCTACGTCATCCCGCCGGAAACCCTGACCGAACTGCAGCGGCCTGAAGCCGGACCGCGCCTGGCGGTGGGCACCACCAGTTTACGCGCCCTCGAAGATTGTGCGCGCAAACAAGCCGCCGGCCACCGCGGCGAGGACGGGCAGCCTTTCGTGGCTCAGGCGGACATTTACATCTATCCGCCGGCTGAATTTGCGAACGCGGACGCATTGATAACGAATTTTCATTTGCCGCGCTCCACCCTGCTCTGCCTCGTGTCGGCGTTTCTCACCCCGGGCCGCACCGAAGGCATCAACTGGCTCAAGACGTTGTACACCGAGGCCATCACCCGGGGCTACCGCTTCTTCAGCTACGGCGACGCCATGCTGATACGGGGATGACGGCGCAACCGGCAGCTGCGATTTGCTTTTCTGTTGCGCCGCAAAGAGCAACCCCCTTAGCCTCGCGCACTTCCAGCCATTCGATGGAGGGCACATTGACGTATTCGGCCCTTCTAGCGCGCGATCCCGACCTTTCGCCCATGACAGAGGCCGCCATGCCTGAGTTCAGCCAAGTGGTTGAACAGTACTACGAGAACCTGTACCGCTTCGGCCACAGCCTGGCCAAGAACGAGCACGAAGCCGGCGATCTGGTGCAGCAAACCTTTCTCATCTACGCCGAAAAGGGCTCGGCCATTCGTGACGCGGGCAAGATCAAGTCGTGGCTGTTCACCACGCTGTACCGGGAGTTTTTGCGGGTGCGCCGCCGCGGCGCCAGCATGGCCAGCTACGAGCCGGAACTGCTGGAAGCGGAGGCTCCACCAGTGAGTCCCGATGTGGTGACAACTACCGACAGCCACAGCGCCGTTTCCGCCCTGGAGCAGGTCGACGAAGCCTACCGCGCTCCGTTGACTTTGTTTTACTTGCAAGATCTCTCTTATAAGGAAATCGCCGCCACCCTGGACATCCCCATCGGCACGGTCATGTCCCGACTCTCACGCGGCAAAGCTCAGCTCAAAAAAATCCTAACGGCAGAAAAAGAGGCCGCCAGCCAAGATAGTTGAAATAATCCCTGCCGCCAACGCTCTCATCGGAGTAGCCATGACACCCGAAGAAGCCAAAAAATTTCTCCAAGCCTATCGACCCAGCGGGGCCGACGCCGAAGACGCCGACATGCGTGCGGCGCTCGAGTCTGCGCAAGCCGACGATGCCCTGAAAGCTTGGCACGATGAGGAGAGCGCCTTCGACAAGGCCTTTGCTGCGAAGTTGCGTGAAAGCACGCCTCCGGCAGACCTGAAGGAGCGCATTCTTGCCGCCGCCGCCAACCGTCAGGTGCAGCCCACGGCGGAAGCGCCGCAGACGGAGGAGAACGTGGTGCCCTTCCAACCGCAGGCTGCTTCCAGCGAAAGCGGTTTGAGTGCGCTATGGTCGCGGGTACTGCCACTGGCGGCGTCGCTGATTCTGCTGGTCGGTCTGGCCTTCGTGCTTTACGACCCGGGCGAGGAAACCGGCCCACGCATCGTTGCCGCCGAGGAGGTTGAGCCCGCGCTGGATGCCCTCTTCACCGACATGGTCCACGAGGCCGAAATGATCGGACGTGGCGAACGTTCTTTTCATCGCGACTACCGCGGCCAGACCCGCGCCGACCTCCACCTGGTGGGCGAAGACCTGACCGCGATGAAGATGGAAGGTCATCGCCCACCCGCGCCACAAATGGCAGCCATCCCCGACGCGCTCGAGGTGGACAAGCCGGTTGGCTGTCGGGCCTTCATCTGGAACGGTCGCGCCGTGGGCAGCGTTTGTATCGGCGAACGTAACACCCGTCACCTGTATTGGGGTGCCAAGGACGATATGGACGTGGACCTGAGCCGCCCCATCCTGACCCAGCGCGGCGAACAGGCCGTGGGTGTCTGGGCGCACGGCGACCAGTTTTACGTTCTTGTCATCGACGGCACCGTCGACGAACTCGAAGAACTACTGATGGCCTCGGAAATCTAATTCCAGTCACAGGCACCTTTTCTCAGGCGGCCCGCAAGGGTCGCCTTTTGTTTCGGGACTTTGAAAAACAAACAACAACCTACTATCATTAACGCTATGTTCCAAAAAGCCATCCTCTCTGGGCTCATCGCGGCCACGCTGAGCCTCTCCAGCCTCCAGGCCCACGACCACGGCGACAAAGCCGGTGCCGTCTACACCATCGACACCGTCCACTCGGGGGTTTCCTTCAAGATTCGCCACCTGCTGACCCGCGTGCCGGGCTCCTTCGGCAAGTTCGAAGGCTTTGCCAAGGTCCCAGGCGATGATTGGTCGAAGGCCTACGTCGAAGCCAAAATCGACCTGCGCTCAGTCGACACCAACAACGCCGACCGCGACAAGCACCTGCAACAGGACGATTACTTCAACACCGCACAGCACCCGATGATGACCTTCAAGTCGACGAAGTGGGTGCCCGTGCAGGGCAAGGAAGGGCACTTCACGATTCACGGCGAGCTGACCATGAACGGCAAGACGCTACCCGTGGAGTTTGCCGCCGAGTTTCTGGGCAAGAAAACAAATCCGCGCAATCAGCAGACCGCGCTGGCCTTCACGGCCTCTGGCGAAATTGACCGCACCGATTGGGACGTGGACGGCGGCCAGGGCGTGGTCGGCAACGATGTCGACTTCGAGATTGACGTCGCCTTGTACGCCAAGCAAGCCTGAGCGCACACACGTCGCGCTCGCCCGCGGCAGACAAACACTTTCGACCGGCAGTGACGGCTAGGCCCGCGCTGCCGGTTTTCTTTGGGCACGGGTAATGACAGAGTCAGACGAAGCTGAAACCGAATGCCTTGGCTTCGGCCCTGGAGCGATTCGGATTTCGAACTGAACAGGCAGCTTCGACGAAATCACCACAAAACAACTCGAGGGCACAGGCTCGCACCTCAGTGCAACGTCGCCTCACACCCAGCTATGCTGCTGGCGAGGGCGTTTGCTTCTATCTTCTCGATTCGAACTGCTAACTCCCGAAGGCTGACTGCCCTGCGCCTTTTCACCCTCGCGTCATCGCGGCATGGGTAAAAGCCACGGCGGCGGCGTCGGACTCATCCGGAGGAAGCGCGCGGGTGTTTTGAAGAAGGCTCACCAGCATGGCCGCGACCTGTTCCTTGCTGGCTTGACCCCGACCGGTCACGGCTTGCTTGATCCGCTTGGGCGCGTACTCGGCCACGGGCAAGTGCTGCAACGCCGCCGCCGCGATGGCGGCCCCGCGGGCCGCCCCGAGGATCTGCGCCGTGCGGTCGTTCTGCACGTAAATCGTTTCCTCCACGGCAACCGCGTCCACGGCGTGGGACTGAATCGCTTCGGTGACCGCCCGGGCGATCGCCGCCAGGCATTCAGGCCGGGTCAGCTTCGACTGAAGGCGTAGTGTTTGGCTGGACACAAGCATGCCCTCCAGCCCCGTCTCGAATCGCACCACCGCCAGACCCGTTCCGCGCAAACTCGGGTCGATGCCCAGGACCGTGCCCACAAAACTCCGGGAAGCCTCGTTGGACAGCGTGCGCTCGGTCCAAACGGCTTCGGCGCGGCGGGCCCGTAAAGCGGTTCCCGCCGGGGCCGGCTGACCGGTCAACTTGGCCGTCCACAAATCGCGGCTGGAGGCGCGTGGCATGAGTGCAGAGTGAAGCCGGCTCCGCCGCCGTTGGCAACCCAACACCGCTTCCGGCGTATTCGGAAAGTCAATACTCGTGAACGAGGCCCTACCCCACGAGTAGTTTCACGCCGCCCACCACCACAAAGAACCATACCAGTGCGCCAAAAAGCTGCTGGTTGATCCGCTTGAGCAGGAGCGGGGCCACCAGCACCGCCGCGGCGGCAAACGCACCGAAGGCCAAACTCACTTCAATCGACTCGAAGGTCACCGTGCCCAGGTTCACGTGCATCGGGATTTTGATCCAGTTGATGGTGAAAAACAGCCAGGCCGAAGTGCCGACAAAGGCGATTTTGGGCAGGCGTACGGCCATCAGGTACATCGCTGCCACCGGGCCGGCGGCGTTGGCCAGCATCGTTGCCACCCCGCCCAGGATGCCGGTGACCCCGGCAAAAATGCGGCTTTGCGAGAGAGTGTCCTCGCTGCCGCTGCGTCCGAGCCACCACTTGCGCAGAAAATGCAGCGCGGTCATCCCCAGCAAGGTGGCGCCAATGATCGTGCGCACGTCGGCGCTCTCGATGCGTCCGAAAACGTACCAGCCAATGAGCAATCCCATCACCATCGGCGGCAGCAGCTTAAAGACGTAGTCCCAGCGCGCCGCCCGCCGGTAGACGATGATCGCCACCACGTCGGCACAGATCAATACCGGCAGGAGCAAGCCGACCGAGGGCTTGGCGGCAAAGGCCAGCGCGAAGATGCCCGCAGTCAGGTTGCCCAGACCCGGCAGCCCGCCCTTGCCCAGGCCAACCAGGACCGCGCCCAGAATGCCCCACAGCCATTGCTCCGTGCTCAGTTCGGCCAGCGTCATGCGTCGATAGGGTCGACGCTGGGCGGTCCCTCGCGCGGTGTAAAGACGCCACTGGCCACCTCGACCAGCCGCCAGTCCCGCTCGACCGGCAGCACCGGAAGACTCGTACCCGTGGCCAGGACCTGCGGGTCGCCCTCCAGCGCATTCCAAAAACGATCTCGACGCCTCGGATCGAGTTCGCCCAGAACGTCGTCAGCCAGGACCAGCGGGGTTTGCCCGAGCGCTTCCTTCAGCCGCGCGAACTGCGCCAGGCGCAGCGCGATGACGAAACTGCGCTGCTGACCCTCCGAGCCAAACGCGCGCGCCGAACGCCCCAAGACGGTGAAGGCCAGGTCGTCGCGGTGCGGGCCCACGCTGGTGGAGCCCAGGCGCAGGTCGCGCTCGCGGTTGGCCAGCCAGGCATCGCGAAAGGCGTCCGGTTGATCGGTATCAAGGGAGAGCTTCAGGCACACGCGGGGCGCCTCCGCGGCTTCGGCAAAGGCTGCGTAGGCGCGGATGAAGTGTGTCTCCAGCACCTTGACTTCGCGTCGACGGCTGCGGGCGAGGGCGGCTGCTTCGGGAGCCATCGCTTCTTCAAACGAGCCGAGGGCAGCCGAGGATTGCTGCGAGTTGCCGGCGCGGCTTTGCTTGAGCAGGCGATTGCGCGCGGCCAGGGCCCGGTGGTAACGGCGCAGGTGCTCGTAGTAGGCCGGTTCGAGCGAGGACAGGTGCAGGTCGAGAAAGCGCCGGCGCGCACCCGGCGAACCCCGCAGCAGCTGGTTGTCGTCGGAAGACAGGACGACTGCCGGGAAACGCCCCAGGAAATCGCCCAGGCGAGCGATGCGTTCACCGTCGACTTGCAGCGTCTTGCCCTTGGGCTCGAGCGTGAGATCGACCTTGCAGTCGAGACCGCCGGCCCTCTCGACTTCGTAGAAGAGCCGCGCCTGGGGCTGACCCTGGCGAATCAGGGCGCCAGCGTCGTTGGTGCGAAACGAGCGCAACGCCCCCAAAAGCCCCGCCGCTTCCAGAAAATTCGTTTTGCCCTGGCCGTTGCGCCCGAGCAGGAAGTGGCTCTTTCCGCCCAAGGCAAGGCGGACCAGCTCAACGTTGCGAAAGTTCTGGGCGTTCAGGCGCAACAGGCGCATCCCGCCACAGAACAGGAAAAGCCCTCACCGAAGCACGAAAAAAAGTCCCCGCCCCCCGCCGCGACCGTGGCTCGGCTGGACTGCACACTCGTCGCGAGGCAGGGGAGATCGAACCGTACCGCGGCCTCCTGCCCGGTTCCGCGTTCTCTCCTGCCCAAGTTCAGCTTCCGAACGCTGGCTTCGTTCGCAGCCCGCCCTAAAAATCCTTGCCGTAGTCGGGATTGTGAATGTTGCCGCCGGGCAAGTTCTGGAAAATCGCCATGGTGCTTTGCTGTAGCTGCTGCTGGAGTTCGCCGGCCAGCGCCTGCGGGCCCATGCCGGGTTCGCCGATCTGGTCGGTGGTGGCCGCGAGCGCGTTGGCAAAGGCAGCCTCCATCTCGTACGCCATCTTCGCAACCTGCTCCTGCCCCGGCTCGATGGTGTCGCCCTGCACAATCCAGCCTTCGCCAGTCTTGGTCACGATGAACTCCTGGTCGCTAAAGAGGAAGCGCAGGGTGTTTTCGTCGAGAGGGACGGGCACCTGCTCGGCGATGGCGGTCTGCTGCGCGGTCTCGGGTACCGGAAAGGTGCCACCCGGGCCGCCCACCTGGGTCGCAAACTCCTGAAAGGCGGCCTCCCCGTAGGTCGCCACAAAGCGGTCGCGCAGCTGCGCCAACATGGTCGGCACGGCGGTGGCCGACGCCGAAGTGGCGGCCTGCAGGGTGCCGTGCGGCGGCAGGTGGGCCATTGCGCGGTCAAAGTTTCCTGAATAGACCGAATTCACGAAGCTGCGCCAGGCCGATTGTGGGTCCTCAAAGGCGAAGCGACCGTCGTCGGTGCGGATGGCCTCCGCCGGTGTTGGACCCACGCCGGTCGGAATCGGCGGCGGCGGCGCGGGGTGGTGGATGCTGGGACCCTCGTCGCGCGAACCGCCAGAACCGCGCCCCTCCCCCGGAGACAGGTCATCGCTGTCGAGGGGGAGCCACTCGCGCTCCTGGTTGCCGTAGAAATCCGAGGGCGTGGAGGGGGAGGACTCCGCCACGCCTGCGCTCGCATAGGCCGACTCGCCCGATCCGCCCAAAACCCCGAACTCCAGGACCAGGTAAAACGCGCAGGCGGCCAGGCCAAAGCCCACGCAGAAGGTTGCCAAAGCCAATCGCATCACCCTGCTTCATCGGCCGAAAACCAGCCACCTGAAATCGGCGCGGGCGCTCAGGGTCGACTTGCCCGTATCAAAAAGCCCATCAATTCCCCCATGGCCACATCGTACACCTCTTTGGCCTGGCGCACGTCCTCCAGCGTGCTGCGCGGGTCCTCTGCCTGCGCCAGGACCGCTTCCAGCGCCTCCAGCATCTGCCCGAGCCGTCTGGCCGCTTCGGCACGCTGCTCGGGCTCGAGCTCGGCGGGGTTTTGCCGGCCCAGATCGTGCAGCCAACCACGGTAGGTACGGCGCAAGAAGGCGTAGGCCGGATCCCGCCCTACACTTGGATCGAAAATAATGGCCGTGTCGCCGGAAACGTCCACCTCCAGGCCTGCGCTCTGCAACTCCGCTCGCGCTTCCTCAACCACGTCCTCCACAGATTCTGATCTCAGCCTGAAAGGAGGCCCCGGTGAACCGGGCCGCCTTCCATTAAGCGCCTCCCAACCGGCATCGCCAAAGCGCGTACGCACCTGCCGATGGATCGCGTGGCTGAGTTGAGTCTGGCGCGCCCGGCCGAAGGTCAGCTCCCGGTCAAAATCGGTGCCGCCAATGGTCAGCGCCACCAAGGTCTCCACGTCGCCCGATGCCTCGGCTTCAACGTACGCCAGATAGGCCTCCTCGGGGGTCGCCTGCGGCTGCTTGCCGATGCCCAGCCACTCGCAGCCGGTCAGTACCAACACCAGAGCCAGCGCCCAAGCAAACGCTCCAAGACGCATCCACGGGCACACGGAAGCCGCTCGCCTTGAAGTCATCTGTCGCACAACGCCCGACAGCCTGCCCAACGACGAGGACCCCACGCAAGCCACTTCCGAGATCCTGGACTATGGACCATCGACCCTCGACCAAGGGCTGCAATGACCCCTCAAATAGAAATCACCCGCGAGCCGCTCGAACGTGCGGCATCGGCGGACTGGCGCTGGCGCAGTTCGTTGGCCGTTTCGATCAAAGCCTGTGCGAGGGCCTGCCAGTCGTCAGTCGAGGTGTCGGGGCCGGCGCTCACGCGGACCACCTGCCGGGCGTCCTCGGCGTTCAAGCCCATCGCCGCGAGCACCTGCGAGGGACCTTCCTTGGCCGTGGCGCAGGCCGAGCCGGTCGACAACGCAAAGCCGCGTCGGTCGAGCAGACGCACCCAGCGCAGGTTATCGGCCCGCGGCAGCTTCAGGCTGACCGTGCCCGGCAGCCGCTCGGCCTCGTGACCCAGCACCCGCGCCTCGGGGATGCCCGCCAGCACCGCCCGTTCAAACGATTCGCGACGCTCCAGCCAGATGCCATGCTCGTTGGCGATGCGACATTCCATCGCCTCCAAGGCGGCAACCAGGCCGGCGATGGCCGGGTAATTGGAAGTGCCCGCGCGTCGGGCCTTTTCCTGATCGCCGCCACGCAGCCCGGCAAAGTCATGGCGCGCTGCCGGCACGTGCATCAAACCCACCCCCAGCGGCCCACCAAACTTGTGCGCCGACGCCGTCACATAATCCGCCGCGCACAGCCCCGCCGCCGGACGCTTGCCCAGCCACTGCGCGGCGTCGATGAGCAGCGGCACACCGTTCGCCTGGCATAGCTCAATCGCTTCGGCCCACGGCTGGATGACGCCCGTCTCGTTGTTGGCCGCCATCAAGGCGACGAGGGCCAGATCCCCGCGGGCCAGCTCGGCTTCCAGCACTGTCAGGTCGGCGCGCCCCTGGGCGTCGACGGGCAGAAGCGCGCAGCGATCCGGGCCAAAAAACTGCCGCGCAGGCTCCAGCACGCAGGGATGCTCAATCGTAGAAACCAGGACGCGCTGTTGCGGCAATGCATGCGCCGCCGCGTCGGCCAACACGGCGTTGTTGGCCTCCGTCGCGCCCGAAGTAAAGACGATCGATTCAGGTACGGTATCGAGCAGGGCGGCCAGGCGTTCGCGGGCTTCTTCAAGGCGAGCATGCGCACGCGCCGCCGGGCCGTGCGGACTGTCTGGATTGTGCCAGTGCACCTCCAACGCCTCCAGCCAGACCTGGCGCGCTTCAGGCAGCAGCGGGGCGGTCGCGTTGTAATCGAAGTAACGCATTCGGGACGAAGCCTAACGCGTCTTTGCCGGAAAGGCCAGCCCCTGGCCGAAGGCTGCTAGGAACGCTCCGTTGCGGTTCTTCGTTCTTTGTTCCTGGTTCTTGGTAAAGCGTCCAAGGGCTTTGGTGCAGGGTCGCCGGTCTGGAGACCTCGAGCATTCGGGCCTGCCCGGTGGCACACTCGGGTCAGTCACCCGTTGCGTGCGTAGCGACCAGGGCTACGCGCTGCCTTCAACCGCAACAAGCGCGCAACGAAGACCCAGGTACCCGGGCCTCTCTTTAGCGCGGGATACGCAGACGCATGCCCGGGCGCAGGTCGTCGGGCGAGCCCAGCACATCTTCGTTGGCCTCGAGGATGCGGCGCCAGAGATTGCCGTTGCCGTACACGATGCGGGCAATGCCGGTGAGCGTGTCGCCGGTCTGTACCTCGTAAAAGGCGGGCGCCCGCGCGTCGGCGTTGACGTTGGCGCGGGGAAACTCCGGCTGGGGCGGCGGAGCCGCGGCGGGCGTGTTTGCGTTGCCTGCCGGCAGGACGCCCAGGCTGACGTTTCCAGAGAGAGCCGTCGGCGGTTGCTCGGCCAGCATCTGCTCCAGGGCCTGACTGAGCCGGTCGACCTTGTCACGTTCGGTGCGCAGGTCCCGCTCCAGGTTGCGCTTTTCCGCCTGCAGCGTCTCGATGGTTTCTTGCAGGCTGAGCCGCTCAAGCCGGTCACGGTAGGGCTGGTTGGGCAGACCCTTCATGAACTCCTTCTTGGCCGTGTCGATCCAGGCGCGGACCTGGCTCGTATGCGGGCCGTCGGGCTCCTGTTCCAGATACTGGCGAAAGTGGTAGATGGCCAGAATGGGCTCGCCAAACTCCTCCAGGTAAATCTGCCCGGCGTACAGGTGTGACTCCGGCGCGTGGTCGCGCACGCGGGCCAGCTGCACAAAAGCCGTCAGCGCCTCCTGCTTACGACCCTCGCGCAGGAACAGCTGCTGCGCGTCGACGAAGCGCGGATCGTTGGCTTCGCGCTCGGGTACACCTTCGCCCGACCCGCCGCACGCCGCCAAAAAAGCGACGCACAGCAGGGCCGGGCCGATGGATAACCGGCAGCACCTTGGGCCCCTCCTCATGGACGCGTTTCTAAGCTGGAGCGCACAGGCGACTCAAGCTTGCGATACGCGCGGCAAGAAAGGTGCTCGGCCCGGAGGAGGCTACTCTTCGATGACCCAGTAGTACCGGTCGGTATCGATCAGACGAAGCCGACCCGTGTTGAGGTTACCGTCGTCCATTTTGTCGTCGACGATCTGCATCATCTCGGTGTCGGGCCCGAAGTTGTGGACGCCGACAGCGACGGTGATACCGGTGTCGAGGACCTCCAGATCCCAATCACCGCCAATCGGCGTTTCACGGGTCCAGAGGTCGGAATTGACGAAGCCGGCGAGCTCCGGTGGGAAGTTGCCCGAGCCGGAGTCCACCGGGTAGTCTTCGGCACCGGTCAGGTAGACGTCGAGGGCGTCTCGGAAGACGCGCAGGTCGGCCACAAAGGTGGCCGCCCGCGATTCGCGGCGGATTTGCTGGAAGGTGGGGATCGCAATGGCGGCAAGAAGGCCAATGATGACCACCACGATCATGATTTCCACCAGCGTGAAGGCCGGTCGGCGCTGCACGCGGTTATTGGAACGGACCTGCGCTGGAAGATTTAGGCGGGCCCGCGCCATTTTGAACGCGGAGGGGGTATGATGTTTCATGGCTCATAACGGATGATTCGATGATGGGTGAACCAGCCGCCAGCGTATCCGCGCTCTACATCGGCGTAAAAGCGATGGGAGAAAGCCTTTTCATTTTACAGGCATTTCCACCCCGGCCTCTGGCCTACACCTGACCCTGTCCTCAAGCCTGCCGCCCGCCGGTGTAAAAGGGCTGTCAAAAGCGTGTAGGCACCTTCAGTTCAGTCCCCCTGGAAGGTGAGCACGACGGTGCGCGTGCGTGGGGCCACGCGGTGCTCCCACAGAAAAATCCCCTGCCAAGTGCCCAGCAACAAGCGACTCCGTTCGAACGGGATGACCTCGCTGGTTCGCATCAGCGCCATTTTGATGTGGCTGGTCATGTCGTCGGGCCCCTCCTGGGTGTGCGCGTAGTCGATGGCGCCAACTTCAGGCACGAGGTGGTCGAGAAAACGCTCCAGGTCGCTCCGGGCGGTTGGGTCGGCGTTCTCCATCAGGACCAGACTCGCGCTGGTGTGTTGGCAGAAGAGCGTAACCGTGCCCTTCTCCAAATCCAGCGAGCGCAGGGCGCGCTCCACCTGCGCCGTGAATTCGTAGGTGCCCTTGCCCTGGGTGCGAAGTTGCAGGTGTTCGATGTGCACAGCCACGGACGCAAACCCAAACGCCTTGCGAGTCCCCGCGCGAGCCTGTAGCGATCCACTCAATGACCGCGGACCAACGGCGCACCGCGATCGACTCTGGAAGGCCGTTCACGCTGATGATGGTCAACGGCAACGAATACCGTGTGCCTACGCGTGACCCTAGCCGCATCGCGCCCTAGGGCACCTGGGTGATCGTCTTCGATGACGAGGGTTACAGCTGCTCGCGGCCCCGGCTCACGATGACCGGCATGAAGTATCCCTCTGACCCGGTTCAGCAGAACAACGCCCCGGACAACTGAGCGCACGTGGGGCGGCGTCCCAAAACGGCTTGCCTCAGGGTGGCCTCCCTGGTGTTTTATTAGGCTTCATCCGACGCCATCCAGCGCGCGCCCATCGGCTCGCGGCTCTGGCTGCCTACCCAATGGATTTACGCAGTCCAAAGCGGACCTACACCGCCCGCGCCCTGCGCGAATGGTTCACCCAGTTGACCTTGGACTGGGAGTCACGTTTCTCAGCGGAGGAACTTGAGGAGGGTCGCCGGCTCTACCGCGAGGGCGAGATTCGCTCGATCGAATTGGGCGAGAGCGACGCCATCGTCCACGGACGCTTCGAACAGGAAGACTGCTACGCCCTCATGAACTGGGAAGAGGGCGCGCTGCGCGTGCGCTCTTCCACGCAGGAAACACGTCGGGGCCATTCACTGGCCGCCGCCGGGTTGTACGAGATCGAGGAACTGGTCGCCGACGAGGTCGATGGACTCGATCTGGACAACTCGCCCGCGACCAACGGTGCCGCCGATCATGGCGAAGCGGAGCGGGATTCCCCTGGCTCGCCCGAGGCGAAGGGCAACCCCACCAACACCGCGGCCTCTCCCCCCGCCAACGGTACTACAGCCGCCACCGACCCAACCGCCACGGACGCCGCCTCGACCGAGACCGCCGAGCCCACCCGCCAACTCGTTCTGCGGCTGAAGCTCGAAACCAGCGGCCTGCTGCTGCGCGCCTTCTGGCAGCCCCTGCCCGGCTTCAACGGCGGCGAGCGCCCGGCGTACGGGGCCAGCAGCGTCCGTGGCGAAGACCTCGCCGTACAGGAGCGCGAGCGCCTCATCCGCCTCACCCGTAAGGCCCACAAGGCCGGCTTCCGTTTCGACGCCGACCAATCGGTCTACCGGATGGAAGACCTGACACGGCTGGGCGGCTTCGTGCGTCAGGACCTGCCGGACTTTGAGAAGTACTTCACCCTGGAGGTGCCCGACGACCTGTACCTGATCGACCGCGGCGTGCAGGACGTGTCGGTCGAAGGGCTTCTGGACCAGGGCCAGGGCGATCAATTGCGCGTGTCCTGGGATCTGCGCCTGGGCGACCAAAGCCTTTCCAGCGAGGAGACCCAGCGCCTGCTCCAGCAAGACGGCGAGATGGTGCTGCTTCCCGGTCGCGGGCTGGCCCGGCTGAAGCGCCCGCAGGCCGATGTCCTCAACGATCTGCGCGAGATTTTTGAACAGGGCGAACCCCCGCGCTACATGCTCTTCTCCCTCTTTGCCCGCGACGCGGTGAGCATCGCGCTGTCCGATCCCTTGCGACAATGGCGGGATCGGCTCACCCAGGCGCCTGCGCAGAGCGACGGCCTGCCCGAACTTCTGCGCGACTACCAGCGCCTGGGAGCGAGTTGGTTGCGGCACCTTAGCCAAAACCACTGCGGCGCCCTGCTGGCCGACGAGATGGGCCTGGGCAAAACGCTGCAGGTGCTTTCCTTGCTGGCCGCCGAAGAAACACTGGAAAAGCCCGCCCTGGTCGTCTGCCCGGCCAGCGTTGTGCCCGTCTGGCTACAGGAAATGGAGCGCTTCTTTCCGCAGATGCGCGCGCAAGTCGAAGTGTTGCGCTCGGGCAACGACTTCACCCACCGGCCCGAAGCGCGTCTGTGGCTCTCCAGCTACACGCAGCTGCGCCGGCACAAGCACCTCTTGCCCGCGACCGAATTCGGTTACGCCATCCTCGACGAGGCACAAACGATCAAGAACCCCGAGGCCAAGGTCAGCCAGGCCTGCATCGGCCTGAAAGCCGAGCGCCGCATCGCCTTGACCGGCACGCCCGTGGAAAACCGCCCGTCGGACCTGTGGACGCTCTTTCGCTTTTTGATGCCGGGCCTGCTGGGCACGCGCCGGCGCTTTGAACGCGCGTTGGACACCGACCGCGACGCCGCCCTCGAGCGCCTGCGCCAGCAAATCAACCCCTTCATGCTTCGCCGCACCAAAAAGCAAGTCGCCGCCGAGTTGCCGCCCAAGGTCGTCATGGAGCTGGCCTGCCCGCTGACCGATCGCCAGCGCGCCGAGTATAAGCGCCTGGTGGAGGAAGGCCGCACTCGCCTCGGCAACGACGTGAAGCAGGCCGCCCGCGATAACACCATTGGCCTGTTCACCCTACTCACGCGCCTGCGGCAAATCTGTTGCGATCCGGGTCTGCTGCCCTGGGTTGAAACCGGCGTGGAGCACAGCGGCAAAATCGGCGCGCTGCTGACCAAGCTCGACGAGGTTGTCAGCAACGGCGGAAAAGCCGTCATCTTCAGCCAGTTCGTGCAGCTGCTGCGGCGACTGCGTCCGGAGTTGCAGACGCGCTTCCCCAATCTACCCCTGTTCGAGCTGACCGGCAAAACCACCGACCGCGCCACGCCGGTCAAGCAGTTCCAGCGCACCCGCTCGGCTGGCCTCTTCCTCGTCAGCCTGCGCGCTGGTGGTACCGGCATCACCCTGACCGCCGCCGACTATGTTTTCCTGATGGACCCGTGGTGGAACCCCGCTGTGGAAGAGCAAGCCATCGACCGCGTTCACCGCATCGGCCAGAAAAAGAGCGTCTTCGTCTACCGCCTGATCGCGCACGGCACGCTCGAAGAACGCATCCAGCGCCTCAAAAACGAGAAGCGCGCGCTGTACGACCGGCTGGTCGAAGAGGGTCGCAACGAGGACTGGGCCGGCTTCTTCGCCTCGCTCGACGAGTTGATCGCCTTGGCCCCGCAGGGCAGCGAACCCCCAGTGGCCCCAAGCTGAACCCTGCGTTAAGCAACGTGGATTGTTACATCTACTTCACGTTTGCGTCACATAGGGCTGTTATTCTGACTGATTCGCGTGAAAATGCAGAATCATCTGACCCCCACCATGCAAAAGTGGAAAACCGCCGTCGCCACCATCGGACTGGGTGCGGTGTTGATCGCCGGTTTCGCCCTTTTGGTCACTTCCGACAACGACGCGCCCACTCCAGAGGAAACGGTTCGGGAAACGCCCGCGCCCCCGACGGATACGCAGACCGAGCTCGTCGACGAAACGCGCACGCCCACCCCGCCGCCCGTCGCCGAGCCGCCACCCGAGCGTCGCGTGGCTCAGGATCAGCGCATCGTCATCAAGGGCTCCAACACCCTGGGGGCGAAGATGGTGCCCAGCCTGATGGAAGAGTTTGAGGTCGAACTGCGGCGTTTTGGCGTGGCAGTGAGCCCTGAAATTGCGGCCGAGGGTTCGGGCACGGGCATCAACGCCATGCTCGACAACGAGGCCGACATCGCCATGTCCAGCCGCCACATCAGCGACGGCGAAGTGGTCAAGGCCAACGAGCGCGGCATACGCGTGCGCGAGGTCGCCGTGGCCTACGACAGCATCGCCATCGTCGTCAACGAGGACTCGCCCATCGACAACCTCACCGCCAAACAGGTCGAGGAGCTGTTCACCGGCAACATTCGCGACTGGGGCCAGTTGCGCGTGCGCGGCCTGCGGCCGGGTCCGGTTTCGGTCTACACACGCGACTCCGCCTCGGGCACCTTCAAGGAATTTCAGGACATGGCCCTGCGCGGGCAGGACTATGGAGGCAATCGCCAGGAGATGAAGGGCAACGAGCAGATTGCCGAGGAGGTCTCCAACAACCGGCGCGGCGTGGGCTACGTCGGGCTGGCCTTCATCGAAAAGAGCGGGCTGAAAGTGGTGGCGGTCGACGGCATGCTGCCCAATGACCCGGACTACCCGATCCGCCGCCCGCTGTTTTACTACATTCCCAACGAGCCCAGCGACATGACCAACCTTTTCATCGGTTTCACCTTGAGCCCGAAGGGACAGGCCATTGTGCGCAAGTCCGGTTTCCTCCCTTTGTATTGATGCCGGCCGGCGGCCCTCTGCCCCGTCCGCCAACCCTTCTCGCGGGTCCCCCGTCCCGCCCCCTGTGCCTTCGCCTCTCCCTTCCCATGTCTCCAACGCCCGGCAACCGCGACGAACAGCCGCTTGAGAAAGCCCTGGTGCAGCCCAGAAGCGGCGTGTTTGCCCGCTTCGAAAAAGACCGGCTAATCAAGGCCTTCTTCGGCGGTAACGCGTTCGTCGCGCTGATCGTGCTGGCACTGATCACCATCTTCCTCTTTCGCGAGGGGCTGGCCTTTTTTGATCTGCACGAACGTGAGCTGCGCCTCTACCGCGAAGCCGGGCTGGAGTACGTCAACTTCGTCATCGAGCAGAACGATGACTTCGTGGAACTCTCCCGCGAGGCCTCCGCCTTGGACATCGCCCAGCTCGAAGCCCTGGCCGAGGACTTTCGCCAAAACGAAGCCACCAAAGCCGAGTATGCCGACGCCTCCCTGCGCGATCTCGAAGACGCCGAGTGGGACTACGTCGACGCGCGCTACTCCTTCGACGACCGCGGCTGGTTCTTCGACCTGGCCGACCTGGGCCGCCCGCTGACCGACCTCCAGGTGCAGTGGCAGGGTCAGGCACGCTCCGCCCGCGACCAGTGGCTGGTTTCCCAAACGCAGCGCAAACGCGTCGCCGGGCTCAATCGCTCGCTGGAGCGCCTGCGCGGCGAAAAAACCGAGCTCAAAGACCGACTGGTCGATTTCAACGAAAACCTCGAGGGTAACTCCGCGAAAGCCCTCGAACTGGAGCTGGAGGCCGAGCAACTCGAACGCCGCATCGCCGAGGCCCAAGCCGAACTCGACAGCATCGTCATCGTCGAGGTCGACCTGGCCGCAACGGTCGAGGAACTGCGCGAGGACTTTCCCCGCTTTCAGCAGATCAACGCGGACCTGATTGAGGGCGCCGAAGCCGCCCTGGCCAACGCACCCACCCTGCCCTCACCCGAGATTCAGGCACGCTTTGAGGAGATTGGCGAGAAGCTCGAAAGCTTCATCGAGGAAACCCGCGAGCGCGAGGCCGCCATGGCCGACTGGGACCCCGAGGAGGGCTACAGCTGGGGTGCTTCGTTGTGGTACTTCCTCTTTGGCAGTGATTGGAATACCGGCAGCGCCTTTCAATCCTTTTACGGGCTCCTGCCGCTGTTTACGGGCTCACTGCTCATCTCGACCATCGCGCTGTTTTTGGCTGTGCCCTTCGGCATCGGCATGGCCATCTACGTCAATCAGTTCTCGGCCCGAACCGAGCGCGAACTGCTTAAACCCGCCGTCGAGTTCATCAGCGCATTCCCGTCGGTGGTGCTCGGCTTCTTCGGCATCGTCATCTGGAGTACGGTCATCGTGGACCTCTCGCAGCACCCCGCGCTGAGCTGGCTACCCTTTTTTCCGGTCGAGGCGCGCCTGAACGCCTTTACCGCCGGCTCACTGCTGGCGCTGATGGCCGTGCCGACCATTTTCTCGCTGGCCGAGGACGCACTCAACAACGTGCCCGGCGCCTTCAAGGAAGCCTCCTTCGCCATGGGTGCCACCCGCTGGCAAACGGCCCTGCGCGTGATCGTACCGACCGCACTCTCGGGCATCATTTCCGCGGTCCTGCTCGGCTTCGGGCGCGTCATCGGCGAGACCATGGTCGTGCTGCTGGTTGCCGGCAATCGCCCGGAAGTGCCCAGCTTCACCACCGAAGGTCTCGGGGCCATCTTTGAGCCCGTGCACACCATGACCGGCTCCATCGCCGGCGGGCTGGGCGAGGCCAAGACCGGCGAAATCCATTACCGCGCGCTTTTCTGCGTGGGGCTGGTCCTTTTCTTTGTCTCGCTGGCCATCAACTTCACCGCCCAGCGCGTCCTGCGACGCTTCGAGCGCGTCTAGCGCCACCCTGGATTCCAGCCCATGAGCGAGACCACCACCACCGCGCCCCCGGAGCCGCCAAAGCCCAAGCACGAAACCGTGCCGCCGGGCGGCAACCCCTTTGGCAAGCAGGTCACCAAGGCCAAGGTGCAGGAGCAGATCGCCTTGAACATCTTCCGGCTGGCCACCTACGGCATCATCCTGGCCGCCGCCACCATCTTCCTGATGATCGCCTGGCGCGGCGCTCCGGTCGTCTTTGGCTCCTTCAAAACGACCGACACCTTCCCCTACTTCACCAACACCTTCCTGGCCACCTCGCCGGAAACGCTGCACGTCTTCCCCATTGCCCAGGGTGAGGTGCCCGGCAACGTCTCCACCCTCAGCCAGCTCTCCAACTTTACCCGGCAAACGCTGGAGCCCTTCGACGCGGATGACGGACGCCGCAACCTCGCCTTCGACTTCACCTGGCAGGGCCAGTCCGAAACCATGACCCGGCCCGAACTCGAGGAACTGCTCGAGGAGACCGGCGCCACTTTCGGCGACCTCCAGCGCGAAGCCCCCGTGCGCTACCAGGTGATGAACCAGCTGGGCGACTCGCTCTTTCGCCTCTACAGCTTCAACGCGCGCTGGGCCTATTTTAGCGAACTGGACGGCCTGACCAACGTACGCCTGGCCTACAGCCCGCCCAGCGAATTGCCCGCGGCCGAGGACCCGGACAAACTCGACGCACCCGCCAACGCCTCCGCGCCAGCCGCACGCGAACCCGATTTCATCGTCCCGCTGGCCGAGCTTGAGGCGCACCTGGCCGAGCGCGAAACCGACCTCTATGCCCTGGTCTCGGAAAATGTCGTCAGCTACCGCTTCGAGCTCGACGGCACGTCCGAGTCCCTGGGCCAAAGCGCCTGGGAAGAATGGCTGGTCAACCAAGATTACACGCCCATCACCAGCCAGACGTTTTCCTACGCCGGGGGCGGCATCCTTTTTCCCATCGTCGGCACACTGCTGCTCTCGGTCGGGGCGATGGCCATCGCGCTGACCCTGGGCGTGCTCTGCGCCATCTTCCTGAGCGAGTACAGCCGCGCGGGCACACTGCTGGACACGGTCCGTCTCTCCGTGCTCAACCTGGCCGGGGTGCCCTCCATCGTCTTTGGGATCTTCGGCTTCGGCATGTTTGTCATCGCGCTGGACCTGGGCGTCTCGCTGACGGCGGGCTGCTTCACCCTGGCCTTCATGGTCCTGCCCATCGTGATCGCCGCCAGCGAGGAATCCCTGCGGGCCGTGCCGATGGGCTTTCGCGAAGGCTCGCTGGCACTGGGTGCGACGAAATGGCAATCCATCCGCACCAACGTGCTGCCCTACGCGCTGCCGGGTATCCTGACTTCCTCGATCCTCGGCCTGACCCGCGTGGCCGGCGAAACCGCGCCCATCATGTATACCGCCGCCTTCGCCCGCGCCAGCCAGTTCCCCTGGCAAGGCGAGCACTGGTGGGAGTTTTTCGTCAAAGGGGTGATGGCCCTGCCGTATCATATCTACGTGGTCAGCCTCCAGATCAACCGCACCGTCTACACCGAGCCGATGCAGTTCGGGGCCAGCTTTGTCTTCCTCATGCTGGTCGGCGGCTTTGCCCTGGCCTCCATTCTTCTGCGCGTACGCATGCGCAAACTCTACCGCTGGTAAGCCTCATGCCTCGCCCAACCCAACTTTCCCAAATGTCACCGCAAACGAACCGCACCCCAGCAGCCATGAGCCGCGAATTTTCGACGCGTGCGGTTGTGATCTGGCATCCAACCGGCAAGCTCGCCATAACCTCCTTGGCCTGAACCGCTGCCTGCGCCGCCAACGAACGCACCTCCGATGAGCGAGACGACCGCTAATCCCACCACACCGCGAACCGAGACCGGCAAGGCCCCGTTCGAGGTCAAGCAGTCCACGAGCGACCCCGCCGAAACGCAGCGCACCATCATCGAGGTCGACCAGCTGGATTTCTTTTACGGCTCCAAACAGGCGCTGCACGCCATCGACATGCAGATTCAAGAGGGCCTGGTCACCGCCTTCATCGGCCCCTCCGGCTGCGGCAAGAGCACGCTGCTACGCTGCCTCAACCGCATGAACGACTTGATCGACGTGGCCAGCATCGGCGGCGGCGCCATCCGCATCAAGGGCGTGGACATCTACGACAAAAACGTCGACGTCATCGAGCTGCGCAAACGCGTGGGCATGGTCTTCCAAAAGAGCAACCCCTTCCCCAAGTCCATCTATGAAAATGTCGCCTACGGCCTGCGCATCCAGGGCGTGAAGAAAAAGAGCGACCTGGACGACATCGTCGAAAAGAGCCTGCGCGCGGCCGCCCTCTGGGACGAGATCAAGGACCGCCTCAACGAAAGCGGTCTGTCCCTTTCCGGCGGGCAGCAGCAGCGCCTGTGTATTGCACGGTCCCTCGCGGTCGCACCAGAAATCATTTTGATGGACGAACCCTGCAGCGCGCTCGACCCCATCGCCACGGCCAAGGTCGAGGAACTCATCCACGAGCTGAAGAAGAATTACACCATCGTCATCGTGACCCACAACATGCAGCAGGCTGCGCGCGTCTCCGACCGCACCGCCTTCTTCTTCCTGGGTAAACTCATTGAGTACAACGAGACCGAGCGCATTTTCATGAACCCGCAGGACGAGAAAACCGAAGCCTACGTCTCCGGGCGCTTCGGCTAGCCCGATCCCGCCTTCCCAACCAGCCATCACCTCTCAAACCCAAGCGCAACGCCCACCTCGCCGTGAGACGCTACTTCCACAACGAACTCGAAAGCCTGCGCACCAACCTCGTGCGCATGGGTGAGCTGACCATCGAAGTCACCCGCCTCGCCATCGAGTCCCTCGTGAAAGCCGATGCCGAACTGGCGAGCGAAGTCATCGACATGGACGCCGCCGTCGACTCGCTGGAGTTGACCATCGACCGCGAGTCCATCCGCTACATCAGCCTGCGCTCGCCGGTCGCCTCCGACCTGCGTCTGCTCACCACCGCCATGAAAGCCTCGCACGATTTGGAGCGCGTCGGCGACGAGGCCACCGGCATCGCCAAACGCGCCCGCGCCCTCTCCCTGAGCCACCCCCCGCGAAGCACCTACCGCCTGCCCGAACTGGCCGAGATGAGCCTGGAACTGCTGCGCGACGCGCTCGACAGCTTCATCGAGGAGGACCTGGAAAAGGCCCTCACCATCCCCATGCGCGACAAAGAGATCGACGCGCTCAATCGCGAAACCAGCGAGCATTACAAGCAGGTCATTGTCGACAACCCGCACCTCTGCGACCAGGCCATCGAGCTGATTTTCGTCGCCCGCTCCCTCGAGCGCATCGGCGACCACGCCAAGAACATCGCCGAGGAGGTTATCTTCCTGCTCAGCGGCGAAGACGTGCGCTACGGCGGCGAAGCCGCCCGCGAATCCATCCGCCCCAACGCGTAGGTTTGGTGACCCGCTACACGTCGTCGAGGCAATCACGACGACGTGTAGCGGGAGTGTTCGATGGAAGCGACACGAAAACATCGCTTAAACGATATTTTATCTGGTTCTAGAAGCCTTAGACACGAGGAACGCACCAGTTCCTCAATTTTTATCGTAAAAGCGATGTTTTTGGCTACACTGAACCCTGAAGGCGCTGCGCATCGAGCAAAATAGCCGAATTTTCTGCTTTAACGATATTTTTAGCCAGACTGCCTGCATTCAAACTCGACAAATCCAGTAAATTGACCATTTTATCGTTTTAGCGACAATGACCATTGGGCGCATCATCGCAGAGGCCCGCAAGACGGCCGGGCTGACGCAGCGGCAACTCGCCGAACTCTCGGGCGTGGGCACGACCGCGATTTGGCAATTGGAGAACAATCGGGTGACGGCGCGCTTTGCGACGATTCAGGCCGTTTGCCGCGTGCTCAACATCCGTCTTCAGGCGCACCTGCCGCACCGCGACGCCTCCATCGATCTGACGTGAGCGCGCCGCCATGCCATCGTTCGGCCCGTGTACTCAAGAGCGATGTCCTCGCCGGTCACCTGGAACGGCTCGAGGACGGCAGCTACTGCTTTGCCTACGCCGAGGCCTACGCTGGCCCACCCGTTTCCCTGAGCCTGCCCGTGCGCGCGGACCCCTACGCCTGGACGCACTTCCCGCCTTTTTTCGATGGCCTGCTTCCTGAAGGCGCTCAGCTCGACGCGCTCCTGCGCACCCTCAAGCTCGACCGCTACGACTACTTCGACCAGTTGGTGGCGGTCGGCACGGATCTGGTGGGCGACGTCCGCGTGGAGGCGGCATCCTGATGCAGCGTTGTCCCATCACCTACGCGCCCTTGCAAAAAGGTGAAACCCGCTACTCGCAGGCCGGGCTGCGGCGGCTGCACCCGCGCCTGGAACGCCTGGACGTTCTGCCCTTCAGCCCGGAAACGCTCCTGCAGGAGGCCGCCCGGCGCGCCACGCGCATGTCCATTCAGGGCGTCCAACCCAAGCTCAGCGCGGTGCTGGAGGTTGCCCGGCAACGGATGCAGGTGGTGGATACGGGCGGGCGTTTCATTCTCAAGCCGCCCAATCCGGCCTACCCCGACCTGCCCGAAAACGAAGACCTGACGCTGAAACTGGCAGCGCTGCTGGGTCTGGAGGTGCCCGACCACGGCTTGCTGTGGGCCAATGGTTCGTCGCTGGTTTTCTGGATCCGCCGTTTCGACCGCCACGGCCAGAAAAACCGGCGGCACGTGGAGGATTTCGCACAATTGGCCGGAGAATCGCGCGAGACCAAGTACGATGCCTCCGTCGAACGCGTGATCCAGCTGATCGAGCGCTATTGCACCTTCCCGGTAGTTGAAAAGGCGCGTTTTTATGAGCGCTTTCTCTTCAATTGGGTGGTCGGCAACGACGACATGCACCTCAAAAATTATTCCGTCTGGGCGGAGCGCGGCACCTACCGCCTGAGTCCTTGTTACGACTTTCTCTGCACGGCGCTGGTCCTGGACAACGCCATCGAAAGCGCCCTGCCTCTGAGCGGCAAGAATAGCCGCTTCACCCGGCAGCTGCTGGTGGATTACCTGGGCAAAGAACGCTGCGGGCTTCCGGACAAAGTGGTCGACAAGACCCTGGCGCGGTTGGTCGACAGCCTGCCGAAGTGGCGGCCCGTCATCGGCCAGAGCTTTCTGCCCGAGGACGCGCAGCAACGTTACCTGTCCCTCATCCAGGAGCGCCTGCAGCGTCTGCAAGGCCACTGACGCCCGAGAACCACGCAGTTGCCCACCAGGCTGAATCCCGCAGGCATTTGGTTTCTACAGACCCAGCCTAGACCGCGCTGCGGCGGGCCTGACGTTGGCGGGTCTGATGCAGGCGGGCGGCGCAGCGCGTGCGCACCAGCGCCTTCAAGCGCTCGTCCAGGCGGCTGGACAGCGGGCCCGAAGTCACCGAGGGATACGCCCAGATGTCACCAGGGCAAAACTCCACCATGATCTCGTCGTCGGAGACCAGGTATTCGAAGACGTTTTCGTCGTAGAGCGCCTTGGGCCCCTCGGAGGTCAGGCAGTAAAAGTGCGAGCCGGTCTTGGGCGTTCGGCGGGGCAGGATGACGACGACTTCGCGGAAGAGACGGGAGGCGTTTGTTTCGGTGTGAACCAGAGTGGAATCGGAGGAGGGTGTGTCAGACATGGGAGCAATCCTTAGGCGTTAACGTCTCCATGCCCTATCGTCGCTGGGGAACATGACTGAAGCCACCGGCTCGAAAATCTGAGATTCTTTACAATTTTCCCTTACGCCTTTGCGGGCATTCGCGATTGATTCAACGACCGAAAGCCGTCATCTACGTGGCAGAGTCGAACTCACCGTGGCCGCACTACCCGACAAAGCTTCCACCGAGACGCTGACCGACGTTGTCAGCGCGCGGGCCCAGGCGACGGCCAGCCCGTCCGAGGTCGATTTCGCCTTGGTCGAGCGCGTGCAGCAAGGGGACACCTCGGCCTTCGACACGTTGGTGCGCAAGTACCGTGAACGCCTATACTCGGTCATCTACAACCTCACGGCCAACCACGAAGATGCGTCCGACCTGACCCAAGAAGCTTTCATTAAAGCCTTCCGCTCGATCGGTCGCTTCAAGGGCAAGAGCGCCTTCTTCACCTGGCTGTACCGCATCGGCGTCAACAACACCCTCAGCTTCCTCAAAAAGAACCGCTACCGGCGCTTTTTCAGCTTCGACCAACTCGATGAAGAGGGCGTGCCCGAGGAAATGCTCGAAACCCTCGTGGCGCGCACCGGGGCCGAACGCGGCACCCTCCTGCGTGAGCTTCAGGAAAAACTGAACGAAGCGCTCCAGAGCCTGTCTATGAAGCATAGGACCGTGGTTGTTCTGTACGAAATTGAGGGTTTGAGTCACCACCAGATCGCCACCGTTCTGGGCTGCTCCGAAGGCACGGTCCGCTCCCGGTTGCACTACGCCAAAAACCGTCTTCAGGCCGAGCTGGAAGGCTACCTCGGCTGACCCACAGTTTTTTCCGTCTCAAGTTGCTGCACCATCCATCAAACTTCCCCGCACACCCAGCACGTTAACGCCACCATCGCGAAGACAGCCTCGCCACGCTCCGGATGCCCCGCCGGTCCCCAAAGACCATCCATGAGCCTTAAAGATCTGCTCAAGAACAAGAAAGGCCACGTCGAAGTGGGCGACCTCCTTCGGCTCAAGCGCCAGGAACGTCCCGACCCCGCGTTTTGGGACCGCTTCGAGCGTGAACTCGCCGAGCGCTCCCTGCGCCATGCGATGGGCCGCGGTTCACGCCGCGACCGCCTCTGGACTTTCGTCAACGCGCACTGGCGACTGGGGATTGCAGCCACGGCGGCAGCGGCCTCCATCGCACTCGCTTTCCTGGGGCAGCTGGGCTCCTTTTCCAGCACCGACGCCGGCTCAACCAACATCGCCAGCGAAGATCCTCGTCCGGCTCCGGCGGAAGGATCCGCCCCGGCAATCCCACTGGAAGCGCCCATTGCGCAAATCCTCGCGGTGGCTGAGATCGACCCGGCTCAAGCTGAATTTCCCGTGCTGGCGGTCTCCGCACCCGCTCCCGTGGAGGATAGGGGTTTCGATCTCGTCGCGGCGCGCACCGTCCTGCGTGTTGCCTCCGCGCCCGACACTCAGTTTGTCACCGGGCGCATCGCCGCCACCAAACCACTTTCCGAAACCAGCGCACACCGCGCTCGAACGGCCTTCTACTAAGCTGCCTTGCCTCTGTCGGCAGCCTCCCCGAAGGGCTGCTTGCCTCCAATGATTCGATGGTTCCTCACCTGCCTCTGCGCGCTCGCGGCTTCGACCGCGGCCTCGGCGCAGGCGCTCGGAACCGCTACAAATGCCGGTACATCCCCCGGCGCGGTGACAACCTCTCCGGCCCTCCCGACAGACTCGTACCTCACCCTGCAACGCCGCTTGGTCGAGGTTTTCGAGCAAAACAAGCGCGCGGTGGTGAAGGTTTTCGCCGCCTCCGAGCGGCGGGCTGATTCCAGCGAAGAAGCCCCGCGACCGGTTCAGTTTGTCGGCACAGGCTTCTTCATCAGCCGCGAAGGTCACGTGCTGACCAACGCGAACATCACGCTGGGGGCCGAACGCATCTGGATCGAACTGACCGACGGCCTCAAGATTTTCGCCGAACTCATCGGCCAGGACCCAGTGACCAACATCTCCATCCTGCGTGTGATGGAAGTGCCTGAGGGTCAACATTTTCTGCGCTTCAGCGACGCCGGAGCTCCGCCCGGAGCGGGCACCCTCGTGCAAGCCATCACCTGCGAATTGTGGTTCGGCCCGGCCCCCTCGTTTGGCCAGGTCAAGGGCATCGACGCCAACTACGGGCCCGTTCGCCTGCCCACGTTGCACCTGCGCACCAGTATTCCGGCTGAAGGCGGCGAAGGCGGCTCACCTGTCTTCGATCTCAACGGTGACCTGATCGGCATGATCACCGCCTCCCTGCCTGAGCTGCGCTCGTCCTACGTGCTGCCCGCCCGCGCAGTCAACCGCGTGAAGGACGACATCCTGCTCGAAGGCGAGGTCAGCTACGCCTCCTTCGGTTTTCGCGTGCGGCAATTCTCCCAACTCGACGGCCGGGTGCAGGTCGTGATCGAAGAGGTCGCCAACGGCAGCCCGGCCGAAGCCGCCGGGTTGCGTGAAGGCGACGTGATCGAACGCGTGGCCGAGTACGCCATCCGCCGCGACGCCGACCTGCGCCAGGCAAGTTTTTACCTGCGCCCCGACAAGCTCGTTGCCGTGGGCGTCGTGCGCGAAGGCGAGGCCTTTGAACTGCCTCTGAAACTCGGGCGGCGCGAAGTCAACTGGGCCAACATCGAGCGCGAAGGCGGCATCCTCACCGCGCCCGATGCGGGTGTGGCCTCACCCGAAGATCGGCCCTCCCCGGCGGAGGAACCCGCTTCGGCCGAAGGTGCGGGCTAACCCCCGTCGCAACGGCTCCGCTGGACACAGCCCCGGCAACTGCCCTAGAAGGTGTTGGTATGTGCGTGTCCCGGCGAATGCGAAAGTCAGTTTGCATCGGCAGTCTGGCGGCGGTCTTACTCGCCACGTCGATCGCCGCCCTGGATGAAGACAGCTACGTGCGCGCCGGTATCCCAGCCTCGCCACGGCTCAACACTTTCGACGCCTACGAGCGGGCCTTCCGCCTGGTGCGCGACGGCACCGTCCCCTTGCCCACCTTTGAAGATGCCGTTGGCCGACGCGTGCTGGAAACCCTGACCCACGTGCCGGCGCTCTACCTCTTTCGCAACGATGAGCGCGACTACAACCAGCAAGTGAGCGGCATTGTTCAACTGCGCGCGGAGGTGGCTGAAATTCGCACGCGGTACGAGACCGCGGCACTGCAAGACCCGGCCTTCACCGACGAGGCCGCCCTCTTTGCGGCCTTCGAGATTTATGTGGCCGAGCAGGTCTGGCGGGCCTTTCGCAACCATGACGTCAAGGACAGTCAGGAGCGCTTCACCTCCATTTCCGGCATTGAGTCCGGCCAACTGTACACCGAGTTGGCCGACGCGATTGAGCGCGGGGTCGACGACGCGCTCTCTGAAGAATTTTCAGACGAAGCCAACCGCCTGCGCCTCCTCAAGGCCCTCGACCAAACGCTCTTTCGTTTGCGCGAAGCCCTCGCCCTGCAGCAGAAACTCGCACTGGCGGCTCGCCTGGAATCCGCCCTGCTCGGACAGTCCGAAGCCATCGATAGACGCGTGCGCTCCATTGCCGCCGAACTGCGCCTGACCGAAGCCGAGGAAGCGGAGCTTTACACGCAGTACACCCTCGACGAGGTGCTCGAGTACGAACTGGCCGGCGAAACACTCGACCTGCGGATCGTGGTCGGCGCGATTCAGCAGCAAAACACCGAGTATCAGGAGTGGCGACGCGTCCTCCGAGAATCGCACGACGCGGAGGAACTTGCCTGGGCCCGCGCCCGTATGTATCTGTCCCAGGTCAAGTGGGCCATCGTCTACAATGAGCGTCATGGCGGTTGGCCCTACCGCTCCTGGCTGGTCTCCAAACATCACGAGGCGATCGCGCCGATTCTGCTCGCGCGCTACCAGGCCGAACCATCCCCACTCAACGCGTTCTTTGCTTTTTATCCCAACCTCTGCCTGATGGCCGAGCCCGACCTGCAATCCGAGCAATGGGTGAGCATCCCCGGAACGACGCCCCACGAGTACATCCGCGACGTGGTTCAAGATGAGGCCAACACCTCGCAGATGATCGAACTCTACGACGCCGCCTCGGCCAATCCGCGCATCGCCCACTACCTCAAGACGACCATCGGCCCCGCTTCGCGCCGCCTTTATTTCTCCCGCCGCACCTTCCTCCGGGAACAAACGCAAAAGCCTTGAACGTCCCGGGCCAGACTACCAACGCACCAACCGGCAGTCTGGCACGTGCTCGAAGTGCACATCCGGCGTGAGCTCGTGCAGTTTCATTTACCGCGCCTGTGCCGCCATCCAACAGTCGTTTATCGAGATGGGCGTTCCAGCCTGCTTCAATTCGTGGCAGAGGGTGGCGCCGTGCCGCGCCGTTTCCAGGTCTGGCCGGAGCAACGTAGCCGCAGCCAACAAATGCTCGAACCCATCATCCAGACGCCCGGACTGGCCTGCGTGTTTTCTGCGGAACGCAGAGCGCCGTCCACACTTTCCTGCACGCAGCGACGGACCGTCTGACCCTGTAGCGCCGCGGCTGCAATTGCTTGCTGCACCCCATCGTCGGATAGGATCAGCGGGACTTTTTACGATGGTACGGCTTTTCAAATAAGCCCTACGTACACGATGCGCGCACAGGAGTCCGTCCGACGTCGACAGCAAATCCGGCATTAGCGCGCGTATTTGGTTTGCTTTGCGCGAATAAGGCTTCCTAACGTCTCGCGCGATGTCCACCAGAAGCGAAAAAGACTCCATGGGTGAAATGCAGGTGCCGGAGAATGCCCTCTACGGTGCCTCCACGCAGCGGGCCGTGCTGAACTTTCCGATCAGTGGCCGGCCCATGCCCGAGGGGTTCATCCGCGGGCTCGGCGTGCTTAAAGCGGCTTGTGCCAGCGCCAACGAAACGCTCGGGCGCCTGCCCAAGGAGAAGGCCGATCTGATTCGCCAGGCCTGCGCCGAGGTTGCCGAGGGTAAGCTCAGCGAACATTTTCCGGTGGACGTTTTTCAAACCGGCTCGGGGACCTCCTCGAACATGAATATCAACGAAGTGGTCTCCAACCGCGCCAGCGTGCTGGCCGGCAAGCCCATCGCCAGCAAGGACCCGATTCACCCCAACGATGACGTGAACCTGGGTCAGTCCTCCAACGACATCGTGCCGACGACCTTGCACGTGTCCGTGGCCGTGGCACTGAAGGAAACGCTGGTGCCTGCGCTCAAGCATTTGTACGCAGCCCTCGACGCGAAAGCTCGGGAATGGGCCGACATCGTCAAGATTGGCCGCACGCACCTGATGGACGCCACGCCGCTGACACTGGGCCAGGAGTTTTCTGGCTACGCCGCGCAGCTCAAAAAATCCGTCGAGCGCGCCGAGAAATGCATCGGCGTCCTGAGCGAGTTGCCCATCGGGGGCACCGCCGTGGGCACGGGCATCAATTGCCATCCGGAGTTTCCCGGGTTGGTCTGCGCCGACCTGACGCAGAAGACCGGCATCGCCTTTCGCGAAGCCGACAACCACTTTGAGGCACAGGGCGGACGCGACGACTCGGTCGAGGTGGCCGGGCAGCTCTCCACCATTGCCGCCAGCCTGACGAAGGTGGCCAACGACATCCGTTTGCTGGGCTCGGGTCCACGCAGCGGCCTGGGTGAACTCAACCTGCCGGCCACGCAGCCGGGTTCCTCGATCATGCCGGGCAAGGTCAACCCGGTGATGAGCGAAATGCTCGTGCAGGTGTGCATCTACGCGCAGGGTCTGAGCATGGTGGTGGCGATGTGCGGACGCGACGGGCACTTTGAACTCAACGTGACCATCCCGCTGATCGCGATGGCCCTGCACGACTCGATTACCTGCCTGGCCAATGGTGCGCGCCAGTTTGCCGACGCCTGCGTAGCCGGCATCGAGCCCAACCGCGAGCGCTGCCAGGAACTGGTCGAACGCAGCCTGATGCTCGTCACCGCGCTGAACCCGCACATCGGTTACGACAACGCCGCCAAAGTGGCCAAGAAGGCCTTCGCCGAAAACAAGACCTTGCGCGAAGTCGTGCTGGAGGAGGGTCTGCTCGACGCAAAAACCCTGGACGAAGCGCTCGAGCCCATGGCGATGACCAAGCCCTCGGCGTAACGCCATCCGCCGCGCAAGGCGCCTTCTGAACTCAAAAACGGCGGACGTTTTTTTGGCAATCGGGCCTGCCTGACGTATCCAAACAAGCAATACACAGGCTTGATCTGGATGTCGCCTCAGTAGGCGCCCTGGTTGCTCATGTCGATGCCGCAGGGACCACCGCCGCTGTTCTCGGCGATGGAAACGGTGCGGCCCTCGAAGTCGAGCACAGGATGGTAGAAGCGCGCGACCATTTCGCTGGTCCCGCAGATGTAGTGCCCGATGAACGAGCGGCGGAAGCGGTCGGTGGTACGATTCGGACCGGAGCCGTGAATGATTTGGCCGTTGAAGAAGAGCGTGTCGCCCGGTTGCAATTCCGGGCACTCGGCACGGGCGCCCTCGGGCAACCGGATGCGGCGTGCGTGGGTTTCGCCTTCCTCGTTCTTGCGGCAGTCCAACTCCATGCGATGGGTTCCCGGGACGACCATCAAACCGCCGTTGGCCGAATCGGCCGCATCGATGGCGGTCCAGGCAGCGATGCAGGTGTGCGGTTCGGCCTGAAGGTAAATGTTGTCCTGGTGCAGCTGCTGACCGCCGGCCCCCGGTGACTTAAAGTAATACATGCTCTGCGCGGCCAGTGGATCGGTGCCGAAGAGCCTCTGCAAGATGCTGCGCACGCGCGGATGCAGGAGTGCGCGCAGGGCGAGCGGGTGGTCGCGGTGAGGGTGAAGGAAGCGCGGCCACTGCTGCAGCTCTGCGCCCTGCTTGCCGGCAAGCATGCCCTTGTCAAAGCCGCCATCCTTGGTCGCCAGGCGAGTGCCTTGTTGGAAGTACTCGCGAATTTCGTCGACCTCCTCAGGGGAGAAGCACTGGGCGGCAATCGCATAGCCCACTTCGTCGAAAGCGAGCTTGAGTCGTTCGAGGTCATCGGCGGGAACGCGGGTTTGGATAGCTAAAATCATGCAGGCATTCTAATGCATTGTATTCCAATTTGGAATAGGCGGGGCTGCCAGATACCTTTAATATCTTGCTAGATCGGCCAACTGAACCAAAGCTCCCAACGCATGGTGGCGCATGAGGCTGGGCGGTCGACAAGGCGTGTGCCTCCACCGGGACCCGGCGCGCATATCGAGCACCACGCACGGACGCGGCCGGTGGGGAATCTGTTCAGCGGCCACTTTAAGGAGGGTTCCAGCTACCGGACAGTGCGCCCGAACGGCTCCGGGGATCGATTGTTGTTTGCCACGCTATCGGGCTGTGGGCGCTTCTTCAGCCCAGAGGGGCAGAAGGCTCACGCACGAGCCGGGCAACTGCACCTCTACGATTTAGGTGCGGCGCAGGATTATGGGACCGAACCCAAAGCGGGCCAGTGGGTGTTCCTCTTCGCGCATTTCGCCGCGCCGGCAGAGTGGCAGCCGCTCTTGGATTGGCCCATTGTCTGGCCGGGACTGCGGCACCTGGAGCTTCCGGGCGGAGCCACCGGTACGGCCATTGGCGAGGCGTTGGTGACGATGAACCGGCTGCGTCAGGGAGGTCTGCCGCGCAGCGAATGGCTCGCGCGCAATGCGCTGGAACGTGCGCTGTTGTTCGCCGAGAGCGTCAATCCGCAGCGAGCGCATGGGCGACTGGACGAACGCGTCTCGCAGGCGATGGCATTGATGGGCCAGCGCTTTGGCGAAGCGCTGACGTTGTCGCAAATCGCGCGCTCGGTGGGCCTGAGCGAGTCGCGGCTGGCGCACTTGTTTCGCGAACAAACCGGACAAACGGTGCTGGAGCACCTGGAGGGCGTGCGGCTACGCCATGCGCGGGAACTGCTCGAGTGGACGGGGCAGCCGATCCATGCGATCGCCGAGCATTGCGGCTTCAGCAGCGCGTTTTACTTCAGCACACGTTTTCGCAAGGCCACGGAGCTGAGCCCAACGGCGTACCGGCGGCAGCGACAGGGACCCGCTTGATGCTTTGAATGGGAGGACAGCGTGGAGGCAGAGGCGAAGAAGCGTTGATTGAACAGAAGGCGCGCTGCTTCGGCTAAGGAGAGTCGAGGACCCAGGACCAATGGACGGGGATGGCCACGGATTGGCCGCAGGCGTTGGCGGCGATGACCTCGGGTTTGTCGGCGGTGGGCGTGACCGTGGCAACCGCGCCGAAGTCCTTTGCAACAGGATGCACCACCTGAGCGACACGCACGACGGTGGCCTCGCGACGGGAGAAGCGGCGGACGGTCGGGATGCCTTGTTCCTGTAGCGGGTTGCGCCGGGAGGCATCGATGCCGCCGTTGAAGTAGCTGCAGACTTCCTCCAGGCCAAGGCGGCGGCGGTGGCGCCCCTGCCAAGGCGCCTGCCAGCGACCGCCGTTGCTGAACCACAGGAGCGTGCTGGGCAGCACGGCGAGGTTTTTCAGCGAGAGAAAGATGTAGCCATCGAGCACGGCCGCGGTCCAGCCCAGGCCTTCGGGCTGGCTGGAAACCATGGCAAGATCTTCGAAGCCTTCGCGCGCAGGATAGCTGGCCAGCGAAGTGGTGCCGCCATCGCGCAGGGGTACCGATTCAAGTGAATCAAACGTGGCACCGGGCTGAAGGCTCCCATAGTCACCCTGAGCAGGGTTGTTGAAAGGCAGCGGCGTGACTTGCCCATGGGCAAAGGGCGCGACGCTGACGTGCCCGGGCGCGTCTTCGGGAAACTCGAGGATCGCATGCTGGCCCAGCGGCAAGCGGCCCTGGACGCCTTCAATGACGTGTTGCTGGTAGAGCGCGCGCTCGTTATCGCCAAGGGTGAGGGTTTTCTCGATGCGGCCGCGGGGGCTCTGCAAGTCCAGTGCGAGACGCAGTTCACGAAAGCTCTGGCCTACGAGCGACCACTCGGCGTTGGCCGGCTCGCCATGGGGCGGACCCGCGTGATTCTCGCCAAAGGGCAGGCCAAGAAAGTCGCCGCGCAGGTTTTGGAGAACGACCGGAAGTTCGGGGTGAAGGTCCTCCGGTTGCCAGGGCGGCAGAGAAAGCGGGCGCACCCAGCGGTGCTTGAGCTTGAAGGAGGTCGGCCCCAGATGCCCGCCGCGGGCAGTGACGAACAGCTCGATGCGGTCGCCACGCAGCCAGTAACACGGTGCCCCGTAGGCCACCGAGGTTTGCGGGCTGGAAATGAGCATCGATGACACCTCTGTTGTAGTCTGCAAAATGTAAAAGGAGTGTCAATTGAATGCCGATAGGGCGTTGGGGTTTCAGTAAGCGCGTTCTTGCGGGCGGCACGCGGTCGGCTAAGTTAGGCCCATGACCAACCCGGAGACCGCGCAGGATTTGAAAACGCGCAAGGAAAAGCTGGTGGAGACACTCTCGCTGTTTCCCGACCCGCAAGAGCGCCTGACCTATATTCTGGAGCAGGCCCGGAGCATGCCAGCGCTGGAGAACTCATTGAAGGTCAAGGAGTTTATTGTGGAGGGTTGCCAGTCGCAGCTGTGGCTGGTGCCGCGCTTCGAGGCAGGGCGCTGCCACTACGCGACCGACTCTGATGCGGTGATCACCAAGGGCATTGCCGGTCTGCTGACGGAGCTGTACAGCGGAGCCGAACCTGGCGAGATTCTGGCGAACGAACCGGATTTTCTGGCCGAAGTCGGCATCACGCAGCATCTGACGCCGAACCGGCGCAACGGGCTATCCAACGTGTGGAAAAAAATTCAGTCGTTCGCGTCAGCCTGCGCCGAGGAGACCACGCGCAACTGAGCCGACTGGGTGTCTCAGGATTCGCACGGACTGAATCCGGTGACTATAATCGGGTCTCGATTTTCCGCACGAGGCAAATTTGTAGACACGAATCGAAACGATGTCGGCGTTCGCTCGTGCGATTGCGTTCGCTTGAGAACAGAACTTCGATTCGCGTAAAGGACTTCGCAGCAATCGGTTACGGACGCGTTACGACCCCTGAAGCAGGGACTGCGAACAACCCGGCACGAGGAGCGGAAATGGCTCAGTCAGCTGTGCAAGCTGGCTTCGGCCTCGTCGAAGAAATCGCCGTGGCGGCGCGATGCCGAACCCGCCAAAAAGTGCTGCCAGTCGCTTTCGATGGCCGCTTCCTCGTCCAAAACGGAGTTGATGAAGGGGCGCCACTTCGGCCGGGCGGGCTTACGGATGAGGTGCATGCCGGCTTGGTGCGGCAAGCGGTTGGCCTTGCGGGTGTTGCAGCGGATGCACGAGGTGACGACGTTCTCCCACGAAGTACGCCCACCCTGCACGCGCGGAATCACGTGGTCGAGGTTGAGGTCGCGCGGGTCAAAGACCTTGCCGCAGTATTGGCAGCGGTAGCCGTCGCGCTCGAAGACGTTGAGGCGGTTGAACTTAACCTCTTTGGTGGGGACGCGGTCGAAGTAGCGCAGCAGCAGCACGCTGGGCACACGCAAACGCATCTGGACGGTGTGCACGGCACGGTCGTCGTCGCTGGGCGGGTTCTCCAGACTGAAGTCGATCCACTCTTCGGCGGACAGGATCTGGAAATTGCCCTCGGATGGGTCGATGACCTGCGCGTGATCCTGCACGAGCAAACTGAAAGCCCGGCGAACGCCCACGATGTTGACCGCCTGCCAGAGTCGGTTGAGAACCAGAACCCGGTGCGAAAGCGTGTCAGCCATTGGTGCGGGAAGATGGTTCCAGTGGGGATAACCTGTCAATAAGATTCGGGACTCTGTGACGGAAACGTCACGGCGGGCGAATGGATTGCCTTCGAGATCCAGGCAGGGTAAGCCGACCTTCTTTCTGGTCGATGTGGCCCCTGTGGCAACGGAGCAAACGCAGGAATATAGATTCTTGAGTCAGGTACAAAAGATTGACACGCCCGCGAAAGATTCGGTGGAGGCACACCTGCGGGCCTTGGGGACGAGGCCCTGTTTTTTTCTGGCGAACTACGGCAACGCCGGTGACTCGCTGATCGCGGTCGCCACCTACCAGCTCTTTCGGCGGATCGGCCTGAAATGGAATCCGCTGCATCCGCGACGCGCGTCCCGAGACCTGAGCGATGCGGTGCTCATCTACGGCGGCGGCGGCGGGCTCACTCCGCAGTACGAACATGGCTCCCATTTCCTGGCAGAGCAGGCGGGGCAGGTGAAGCAGTTGATTGTGCTGCCGCACACCATCGTGGGCCAGGAGGCGCTGTTGAAACAATTTGGCGGGCGGGCCACCGTGTTTTGCCGCGAGCCGCGCACGCTGGAACACGTACAGCGGACCGCGCCGGACTGCCATGCGTTGCCTGCCGACGATCTTGGACTCTCGCTGAATGTGAAAGACGCCCGGCGGATTCCGGCGGTCCCGCTGGTGTTTTTGGCGTGGCTGCGCCAACGCCTGACACGGCTGGGTACTCCGGGGCTGCGCTCAAATCGCCTGCGCCTGCGGGCGACGTTACGGCGACACCTGCATCTGGCCGAAAACGCCAGCCAGCGCCTGAATTGCTTCCGCGAGGACCTGGAGTCGCCCGAAGGCGCTCTACCGCCGGACAACGTCGACATCTCGGCGGTCTACGGTTTTCACGTGGCTCCGGAAATCGCGGCGCGCATGAGTGTGTCGGCCATGCTGGCACACCTCGATGCCTACGAGGAAATCCACACCAACCGGCTGCACGTCGCCATTGCCGGGGGGCTGCTGGGCAAGCGTGTCTACATGTCGGCCAACAACTACTTCAAGAACCGCGCGATTTACGAATACTCGCTGCGCGAACGTTTTCCCACGATTTATTGGGAAGAGACGCCGTTCGGGGAGGGGGCTTAAGTCTTGGTTCCTCGTTCCTAGTTCTATGCGGTTGGGTCTTGGTTCCTCGTTTTTGGTGCTTCGTTTGAGGGGTGTCAGCAGAAGCGGTTGCCTGAGTGCACCTAGTAGCTGCGGCCTTCGCGGTGCTCGTAGAAGTTGATGAAGGCCTGGTTGACGACACGCAGGCCGCCTGGGGTCGGGTAGTCGCCGGTAAAGTACCAGTCGCCGCGATGCTTTGGGCAGGCTTGATGCAGGCTCTGGATCGACTGGTAGAGCACCCGCAGTTGGCCGGACCAGGCCAGATCGTCGGGCCGGACGAGCGTAGCGATGCGTTCGGCAACGACGTCCTCGGAAAATGCGGCGTAAAGGCGTTTGACCGGGTTGGTCCGGACAGGCCCGTTGGCCTTCAGGTTGGCCGCGCATTCGCGATAGATTTCATCGAGCAGGGACTCCTGACCCGCCTCTCGGACGAGTTCGACGGCGGCTTGAAAGGCGATGAACTTGCCCAGCTCGCTCATGTCGATGCCGTAGCAGTCGGGGTAGCGGATCTGCGGGGCAGTCGACGCGATGACAAGGCTGCGCGGGTTGGTCCGCGCCAGGATCCTGACGATGGACTGGCGCAGGGTGGTACCGCGCACGATGGAGTCGTCGATGACCACGAGGTGATCCTCAGGCGCGACCACGCCATAAGTCACGTCGTAGACGTGCGAGGCGAGTTGCAGGCGGTCGTGCTCCTGGCTGATGAAGGTGCGCAGCTTGATGTCCTTATGGGCGATTTTTTCACCGCGCGGCCAACCGCGGTCGAGCAGCGCGTCGAGCAAGTCTTCGCGAATGTGGCCACTGCGGGCCGCGTCGAGCACGGCGGCCTTGACCTCAAGCCGGCGGTGTTCGCGCAGCGCATCCATCAAGCCGTGGTAGGCGATCTCGGCGGTGTTGGGCACGAAGCTGAAGACGGCGTGCTGGAGATCGTTGTCGATGGCTTGCAGGACCGGCGGGCCGAGGGCCGCACCGAGGGCCTTGCGTTCGCGGTAGATGTCGGGGTCGTTGCCTCGGGAGAAGTAGATGCGCTCGAAGGTGCAGGCCGCCGGGGGGCCAGGCTCGCGGATGCGCTCGCGGGTGAGTTTGCCACTGTGCTTGATGAGGACGGCCTCACCGGGCGGCACCTGCTGAATGGCCTCGGCCTCGAGCCCGAAGACGGTCATCAGCGGGACGCGCTCGGAGGCAAAGGCCGCAATCTCATCGTCTTCGTAGTAGAAGGCGGGGCGAATGCCACCCGGATCGCGCAGCACGAAGCAATCGCCGTTGCCCACAACACCGGCCATGGTATAGCCGCCGTCCCAGTTGTGGCTGGCGCGGCGCAGGACATCGCCCAGGTCCAGGCGCTGGGAGATCAGCGGCGCGATGGCCTCGGAGGGCATGCCGTTGATTTCGTCACGGAATTCATGATACAAGCGCTGGTGTTCCTCGTCGAGGTGGAAGCCGATCTCCTCGAGGATGGTCTGTGTGTCGGTGTCGTAGATGGGGTGCGCGCCCCGGCGTACATGCTCGAGGTTGAGTTCGCCGGTGTTGGTGAGGTTAAAATTGCCCGCCAGCATGAGGCTGCGCGTGGGCCAGGCACTCTTGCGCAGGTAGGGCTGAGTGGCGCTGCGCAGGTAGGAGCCGGAGGTGCCGTAGCGCAAGTGGCCCAGGTAAACCTCCGCGCCAAAGTCCCAGTAGCGCTTGATGGAGGCGGGATCGTCGGCGTCGAGACGGCCGGCCTCGGTCAACTTGCGGAAGGCTTTGAGCTGACGATTGAAGATAGTCTGCAGCGCGTTGGCCTTGACCTCGCGATCGCGAAAGGCGTAGGCGCGCCCGGCCGGCACGCTGAGCTTGACCGCGCCGATACCCGCGCCGTCCTGGCCACGGTTGTGCTGCTTCTCCATCAGCAGAAAGAGCTGGTTGAAGCCGTGGAGCGCCGAGCCGTACTTCTGGGCAAAGTGGCTCAAGGGCTTGCGCAGGCGAATGAGCGCGACGCCGCACTCGTGGCCGATGAAGTCGCTCATGGCTGTTGCAAAGCGCGGGGCAGGGCGTGCGCCCAGGCGTCGTGAAGTTGCGAAACCGGCCAGCGCAGTGGCGCGTTGCCCGGGAGCGTGACGCGAAGGTCTTCGCCAGTGCTGGTGTGACCGATTGCAGCACAGGCTACATTTGCGGCGGACGCATCGCGCGAAAGCGCGTCGAGGTGCTGCGGGTCGACCGCCACGAGCGCACGCCCGTGAACTTCGCCAAAGCCTAGCACGTCCAGCCGCCTGGATTGACCCGCGTCGGTCAGGTCCACCTCCGCGCCAAAGCGCGGGCCCTCGGCGTGAAAGAGCATTTCGGCAAGCGCGACCAGCAGGCCGCCGTCGGAGAGATCGTGGGCTGCGGCGATGCGACCGTGAGTGATCTGCGCGCGCAGAAAATCGTGCAGGCGGCGTTCGGCCTCGAGGTTGACCGAGGGCGGCGCACCCGTATCCAGATTGTGGATGCAGCGCAGGTATTCGGAGCCGCCCAGGTGGTCCGGCCAACCGCCCAGCAGGCAGAGCGTCCGCCCAGGCGCGTCGATGTGCTGGCGGGTGAGGTGGGCGCGTTCGCGGATGAGCCCGGCCACCGCAACGACCGGGCTGGGCTTGATGCCGCCTTCGGGACTTTCGTTATAGAGGCTGACATTGCCACCGGTGACCGGGACATCGAAGAACGCGCACGCTTCAGCCAGGCCGCGCACACTCTCTCGGAGCATGTGGAAGGACTCGGGCCGGCGCGGGTTGCCGAAGTTGAGGTTGTCGGTCATGCCCAGCGGGAAGGCGCCGCTGCAGGCCAAATTACGCAGGCACTCGGCCATCGCCCCGAGCGAGCCCAGATACGGGTCGAGGTGGCAGTGAAAGGGGTTGCCGTCGTTGGCGATGGCGATGAGCTTCTCGGTGCCGTGGCCCGTATCGAGGCGAACGACGGCGGCATCGCTGCCGGGCTCCACAACCGTTCCCGCACCGACCATGTGGTCGTACTGGCGCCAGACGCATTGCTTGGAGGCGATGCTTGGGCGGGCCAACAAGGCAGGCAAAGCCGCTTCGATTTGGGCGGTATCGGGCACCGGGAGCGTATCCGCTTTCCAATGACGAACCTCGGCAAGGTGGGGCGGTTCGGTGGCTTCGGGGTGGTAGAGGGGGGCGTCGTCGGTGAGCGATTTGGCCGGCATGCGCGCGACGGTTCGCCCGCCCTGCTCGACGACCATGTCCGCGCCTTCGGTGACCTCGCCGATGCGCACGGCAGGCAAGTCCCACTTGGCGAAGACGGCTTCGAGTTCGGCTTCGCGCCCGGCCTGGGCGATGACGAGCATGCGCTCCTGGCTTTCGGAAAGCAGGATTTCGTAGCTGCTCATGCCCGCGGCGCGCTGGGGCACGCGGTCCAAGTCGATGCGGATGCCGGTGTCGCCGCGCGAGGCGGTTTCGCAGGTGGAGCAGGTCAGGCCAGCCGCACCCATGTCCTGAATGCCAACCACGAGCCCGTCGATGGCCATCATTTCGAGGCAGGCCTCCAGGCAAAGCTTCTCCATGAAGGGGTCGCCCTTTTGCACGGCGGGGCGATCGTCGGCGCTTTCGTCGGTGATTTCACGAGAGGCAAAACTGGCGCCGCCAAGGCCGTCGCGCCCGGTGGGCGGGCCGACATAGAACACCGGATTGCCCACACCCGAGGCCGCGCCGCGCTGAATTTGCTCGTGGCGCAAAACGCCCAGACAAAGCGCGTTGACCAGCGGATTGTGCTCGAAGCAGGGGTCGAAATAGACGTCGCCACCAACCGTGGGCACGCCGATGCAATTGCCGTAGTGGGCGATGCCGTGAACCACACCGCGCAGGATGCGACGCGCGCGGGCCGACTGGGCGATGTCCCCGAAACGCAGCGAGTTGGTCAGCAAAATGGGCCGGGCGCCCATCGTGAAGATGTCGCGGATGATGCCCCCCACCCCGGTGGCCGCGCCCTCGAAGGGTTCGACGTAGCTGGGGTGGTTGTGGGACTCGATTTTGAAGGCGATCGCCCAGCCGTCGCCGATGTCGATGACGCCCGCGTTTTCCTCTCCGGCCTTGACGAGCACCTGTCCCAGGGCCTGCGGGTCGCGCTTTTGGTTGGGGAATTGCTTGAGCAGGGGGCGCGAGTGCTTGTAGGCGCAATGCTCGGACCACATGACCGAAAAGACGCCCAACTCCGTCAGGTTGGGGGTGCGCCCGAGGACCTCGGTGATGCGCGCGAACTCCTCCGGGGTCAGCCCGTGCTGCGCGACCAAGTCCTCGGTGATGGGAACGTGCAGGCCGTCGTCGGGCGTGGCGGTGTCGGTGGACGGCATGGAGCGAGCGTGGCGGTTCAAGTGGTGCGAAACCTTCAGTGTTTCAAAGCCAACGGGCACGGCAAAACAAAAACAGGCCTGCCCTCATGCGAAAGGGCAGGCCCGCGGGAAAAGTGTGACTGCAACAACCGCGCGCTAGCGGATGTCGTTGACCATCATTTTGCCTTCGAACTCCTTCAAGATGACGGTGACTTTCTTTTCATTGTCATCGTAGGCGAAGGTGTAGGAGGCGTTGCGGCCGTCTTCGGAAACATCGTAGTCGATGAGGGTAAACTCTTCGTCCTCGTCGAACTCCTCTTCCAGGTCCTCGACTGCCTCGTCGAACTTGTTGCGCTCAAGCCCGTTGTCGAAGCGGAACTTTTTGAGCGGATAGAGCAGTTCCTCGGCGTCTTCGTCTTCGCCCGCGGCGGCGTATTCAAGGAAGTCCGTGGCCACGCCCATGCCAGGGGTGCCGGGGCCGCCACCGCCGCAACCGGCCAGAAACGCAGTGCCCATCAGGGCCGTCATCAGAAGTAAGAAGTATTTCATAGGTATGTGTGTTGCAGAACCCGTTGCCCGCCTCAGTTGGCGATCGCATGAAATCAAACTCAAGGCGACGGAATCAAGGCAAGTCAAAAGCAAGCCCGGTAACCCCTGGCGTGGATGCAAGTGCGACGCACTGGGTTCGGGTCAAGCCGGTTGGGCGCCGGTTGCAGGACGGCGCGTGGTTGAGGCAATGTTGGGACTCAACGGCTCGCGCCTGGATTGCCACGCTCACGTTGTTCGCTCGCAATGACGTTGTGGAGACAGATGAGGTCGGCCATCGAATTGGGGCAAGCCGGTTGGGCGACGGTTGCAGGACGGCACGTGGTTGAAGCAATGTCGGCACTCAACGGCTCGCGCCTGGATTGCCACGCTCACGTTGTTCGCTCGCAATGACGAAGCAGGTCGGTGAATATTGACAGAGTGCCTCACACAACCCCGTCATTGC
>JBHJGQ010000005.1:0-85231 GCA_050331595.1 Opitutales bacterium | reverse complement strand
GCGGCATTGCACCATCAGGGTTTCCCCCATTGTGAATGATTCGAGGCTGCTGCCACCCGTAGGTGTCTGGGCCGTGTCTCAGTCCCAGTGTGGCTGATCATCCTCTCAGACCAGCTACCCGTCTTAGCCTTGGTGAGCCGTGACCTCACCAACAAGCTGATAGGCCGCAAGCCCCTCTTCAAGCGCCATTTCAGGCTTTAGCACACAGACCATGCAGTCTGTGGCCACATCCGGTATTAATCCAAGTTTCCCTGGGCTATCCCCGTCTTGAAGGCAGGTTGCTTACGTGTTACGCACCCGTTCGCCGCTAGACCGCTAGGGTCTCGCTCGACTTGCATGCCTGAGCCATGCCGCCAGCGTTTATTCTGAGCCAGGATCAAACTCTCCGAAAGTAGTTTGTTTGTTGTTCAAACTGTTCAGAGCTGTTTGCGAATCCTGGGGATTCGCGAACTAACCGGAGCAACAGTAAACTGCTGACCCCGGCTTCGCTCAAAGTAATGATTTGAAGGGCCGTGCAATCGCACAAAGTAAACTTTCAAAGAACACCTCCCCGGTCAGCGCTGGGCTTTGGGGGGAAAGGTCAACATGAGAACAGAAAGACACCTACCCGTCAAGCAGGCACTTTCACTATTTTTCTCAAAAAAGAACAGGGACTTCAACCGACCCGATTTCGACGCTGGGGGAGCGCTGCGGTGGGTCTGTCGAAGGGACGAGAAACTACCCGGTGCATCGGTCTGCGCAACCCTTTTGTAAAAGTATTTTTTCACAGACTGTTCACACTCCCGAAACCACTCATGTAGAATGAGTTATCGTTTAGCAGGTCGCCTGATGAGCGCCTGAAGGTCACCTAATCGTCACGTGAGTCAGGCACCGGACACGCGGCGAAGCGCTTCCACCACCCTTATATTTCAAGCGCTGGCAGGATCTGCGCAGACGTAACAGCCCCAGACTAGACGCGACAATTAGGTGCCCCCTTCCTACTGGTTTCAGCGGCTTCCCTGCTTGCCGCCGAGCTTGCGTTCCAGAACGAATGAATAAATCATATTCCGTATCATAAATTATATTCGTTGATGTCGCCAGAGCAGGGCAAGGGCAATCGGTGGAGGCGTTAAAGCTGCGGCGTAACGGGCCGATGAAAACGCTCGCTTGCATGGGTTCATGAGAACCTCAACCAATCGCCCTTTCTGCTGCTATGGACCTCTTTGTCTTCGATCCGGCTGGTGAGTCGGGAACGCTGTTCAAGCCCTTTCGCGCGCTTGCGCTGGAAGGGTCGGCGTGGTCCGTGGAGTGCTTCGATCACGAGCCCGACGTGTTGGCCGCCGTCGAAGCCAATCCGCAAGCCACCGTGGCGGTCGACGCCGAGGAAGAGGACTGCACTCCGGAGCTGCTGCAAACGCTGACGCAATCATTTCCGGGCACCGTGCGGGTGGCCTGTGCCAGCACCGAGGAAATCCGTCGGCTGAAAGACCTCTGCGGCCGCGCCAACCAGTTTTGCTTCCGCCCGTTGGACCCGGAGCGCATCGGCGCGCGTTTGCAGCAGGCGCAGGCACTGCGCGGACTGCTCTGCGATCCCAAGACGCTGACGGTCGTGACGGGTTTGCGCACGCTGCCGGCTTTTCTGGATTCCTACGGTGAGCTGCTCGAGGCGCTGGACTCACCCGACGCGGAACTCGAAGCCATCGGCGCCGCCATCGAACGCGACGTGGCCCTGTGCTCGACCATCCTCAGTCTGGCCAACTCGGCTTTCTTCGGACGCGCTACGCCGGCCACAACCGCCATGGATGCGGTCTCCAGCCTGGGCCTGTCGGCGATTCGCGCGGTGGTGATGGCCTACCCAGCCCTCAGCTTGATGGACCACAGCCCCAAGTTGCAAAAACGTCGCGCGGAGTTTTGGAGTCACGCACAGGCGGTGGCCGAGGCCGCTCGCATCATCGCCCGCGCCGAAGGTCTCAAAGGCGAAGCCGCGGGCTATGCTTACTCTGGCGGGCTGCTGCACGACGTGGGCAAGCTGATCCTCGGCAGCAACTACGGCGGCAAGTACGACGCCTTTTTGGAGTACGCGCAGGACAACAACGAGCCGCTGCACAGCGTGGAGCAATCCTCGCTGGGTACCGACCACGGCGCCGTCGGAGCCTTCATGCTTGCGGTTTGGGGCGTGCCCACGCCCATCGTCGAAAGCATCTGGCACCATCACGAAGACCTGACCCAAGCCGACGGATCGCTCAGCGTGGCCGCGGTGGTGAGCGGAGCCAATCAGGTGGCGCATCTGTTGGAAACCGAGCAGGAGGCCAACAAAGCCAGCTCACTCCAAATCGCCGAGTGGGTGGAGTACGTGCGCGAGGCGCGCGCCCAAACCGCGGCGTCTTAGCAACGCTCGGCGCAGGCCCGAAAGACGCGTTTCGCGTTATACCTTAAGCGATCGAAGCCGACTCTGGTGGGTCGTCAAATGAGCCGAAGGCCATCGCCTCAAAGCGCACCACGAACCTGCTTTGGCAAGCTGGCTCGTGCAATCGTAGCGCGAAGAATGGAGATTCTTACACTGTCAATGAGATGTACGTAGAATGCCAGGCAGTGAAGGGAGCCAGGCGCTGGCCCTGCCGCGGCTGAGTCCTGTCGTCTAACGGTGCGTAAACCATGTCCATTCGTAGTGTACTAAAAGTAAATTAAGTACAGCGAGAATCGCACCGATTACAGCCGGCAAGCGCCCGGTTCCGCGACGGAAGGCAGGGCGTCTTGGATACCATGGACCTCATTATCTTTGAACCCGCCGGCGAAGCAGGTGCGCTCAACCGACCGATGCAGCAACTCCTGCGCGAGATGCCGGAATGGTCGCTGCAATGCTTTCAGAACGAGATCGCTGCGCTGGTGGCGGTGCAAAACAGCGAACGCGCCGCGGTCCTGGTCGATGCCGAAGAGACCGTGCGCACGCCCGCTTTTCTGCGCAAGCTGGCCGGGCGGCATCCGGAAACCATCCGCGTGGCCTGCGCTTCCGCCCAGGAAATGCGCAAGCTGCGCGACCTTTGCGGCTGGGCCAACCAATTTGTCTTCAAGCCACTGGCTCCCGAGCGCCTCCGCCAACGCCTGCAGCTGGCTGAATCGCTGCGCCCGCTGCTCACGCACCGGCAAACGCTCAACCTGGTCACCGGCCTGAAAACCCTACCCGCCTTTTTGGATGCCTATGCGGAATTGCTCGATGCCATGGACGCGCCCGACGTTTCGCTGGAGAATCTCGGCCTGAAAATCGAGCGCGACGTAGGCCTGTGCTCGACGATCCTGAGCCTGGCCAACTCCGCGTTTTTTGGGCGCGCCAGCGAAGCCACCACCGCAGCCGAAGCCGTCGGGACGCTGGGCCTGTCGGCGATTCGCGCAGTGGTCATGGCCTACCCCGCCCTCAGCCTGATGGATCGTAGCCCGGAGCTGCAGAAACGCCGGGCGGAATTCTGGAGCCATGCCCAGCGTGTCAGCGAGATCGCGCGCGTCATCGCCCGTCGTGCCGGCTTGAGCAGTCAGGGCATCAGTCACGCCTATTCCGGAGGTCTCCTCCACGATGTGGGCAAGCTCATCCTCGGCAGCAACCACGGGCAAAAATACGACACCTACCTCGATTACGCGCAGTCCAAAGGGGAACCGCTGCACCGCGTCGAGCAGGCGATGCTCGGGACCAACCACGCGCTCATCGGCGCCTTCATGCTCGCCATTTGGGGCGTGCCCAAGCCGATCGTGAACAGCATCTGGCAGCACCATGCCGAGGAAAAAGATCAGACCGACGTCATCGATGTGCCTGCGGTTGTACGCGGCGCGAACCAAGTGGCCCACCTGCTGTCGGCCATCCAACGCAGCGACTCCGACGAAGCGACCTTCGACGAAACGGATATGGCGCCCCGCATCATCGACTGGGCCAACCTCGTACGTGAGGAGGAAGCCACCGTCCGCGCTCAGTCCGTGGGCTGAGGCAGATTCATCCGTGGGACATAAGTACTCTAAGGTTCGATTGCACGCACGCGATACCAAGGCCAGTCGAAGGCACCCGAGTATTGATAGACCTCGACGTCTTCGCTGATGTCGACCGCGCCATTGACGCTCTGGCACACAGGGTCGTCACCGAATCCCTTCACCCATAGCTTGAAGGCCAACAGGTAAGTCAACCCTACACAGATTCCCGCGAAGAAAACGATGCCCAACCACACACAAACGCGTTGAAACCGTCCCACGCAGTAAGTGTCTACCGGTGTGGATATCGGTTCCTCTGGCGATAACGCGTTCACGCACAAGGATGCGCTTACGTGACACTGGGCAAAGCAATCTTCGGCAAGACGCTGTGATTTGCCCTTGCGCCATCGCCTTGGCGGTGAAGTAGGCTGGCGCAATGCCAGACGACTTTGCCACAGCCTCGAGCCTGCCTCCAAAAGATCGCGCGTGGTTCTTTGAATCACGCTTCGGAATGTTCATCCACTGGGGCACCTACGCCATGGCCGCCCGGCACGAGTGGGTCAAAAAGCACGAGCAAATCAGCGAGGCGAAGTACCGCCAGTATTTCGAGCACTTCAACCCAGACCGCTACGACCCGCAGGACTGGGCACGTCAAGCCAGGGCCGCCGGCATGCGCTACGTGGTCCTGACCACCAAGCACCACGAGGGCTTCTGCCTCTGGGACAGCGCGCACACCGACTACAAGGCCTCCCACACGCCTCATGGCAAGGACCTGCTGAAGCCTTTTGTGGAGGCGTTTCGCGCCGAAGGACTGCGCGTTGGCTTTTACTACTCGCTCATCGACTGGTATCATCCACATTACACCATCGACCGGATGCACCCGCGCAGCCCGCGCACGTTCGACCCCGAAGACTTCGCCAGGCTCAACGAAGGCCGCGACCAGGCGGTCTACGCTCAGTACATGCGCGACCAAGTGCACGAATTGCTCACCGGTTTTGGCGAAATCAGCGCGTTGTGGTTCGACTTTTCGTTCCCGCCAATCTGGTCGCCCGACGGCTTTGGGGCGCGGGATCCCAGCCACGGTGGCGGACCCGGCAAGGGCCGCGAGGATTGGGAATCGGAAAAACTCCTGGCACTGGTGCAGGAGCATCAGCCGCAGTGCCTGGTCAACAACCGACTGGACCTGCCGGGCACGGGCGACTTTGTCACCCCCGAACAGTACCAGCCCGAGAATGCCCCGACCGATGACGCCGGCAACGTCCTGCCCTGGGAAGCCTGCCAGACCTTCTCGGGCTCCTGGGGGTACCACCGCGACGAGACCAGCTGGAAAAGCCCCAAGCAACTGCTGACGATGCTGATCGACGGCGTCAGCAAAAGCGGCAACCTGCTGCTGAACGTTGGCCCCACCGCCCGCGGCGAATTTGACCACCGCGCCAGCGCCGCCCTCGTGGCGATGGGAGCCTGGATGGACCGGCATGCCCGTTCGATTTATGGCTGCGCGCAGGCACCCGCCGAATTGGGCTCACCTCCGCCAGACTGCCGCTACACCTACAACGCCCAGACCCGCCGCCTCTACGTTCACGTGCTCAACTGGCCCTTCAGGCACCTGCACCTGCATGGGCTCAAAGACAAGGTGGTCTACGCACAACTGCTCAACGATCACAGCGAGCTACAGTCCGGCGGTGACCGCCACCAAGCCGTCGCGGCCGACTGCCTCACCCTGGAGTTGCCCATCCAGCCTCCACCCGTCGAAGTGCCTGTCATCGAGTTGATGCTTGCGTAGGCAAAAGCATGCAGCGGCATCGAAGTTATCGCCCGCGCCGTTAGAAAGCTGTAAAAAGTCGGCTCGCTTCGCCGTGGTACGGCTCGGGGATTCAATCGCTCCGCTTCCGGAACGATTATCCATGCATACGCTCCAAGGACGGAGCGCTCTGCCCACTAGAAACATGAAGTTTGCCGTACTGGATGAAAACGGGAGCCTGGCCAAGGCCAGCAGCGAGTTGGCCAACAACCAGGCCACCTACGAAATCGCCCGCTTCGACGAGAAGGATGCCTTTTTTGCGGCCTTGAAGCGTCAGCCCGCCGGGGTCTTGGCGGTCGAGACCGATTGCGTCGAGCGCACCGCCAAAATCCTGGGCGATTTGGCCATCCTCTTTCCCCGGACCATCCGCATCGCCATTTCCAACGCCTTTGGCGTCAGCCGCCTGCGCGACCTGTGCGGGCCGGCCAACCAATTCTGCTTCAAGCCGGTGTGCCCCGAGGCGGTCAAAAACCGCGTCGACGGCGCGATGGAACTTCTGCCGCTGTTGACCGACCCAAAGGTGCTCGCGGTCGTCAGCGGCCTGCGCACGCTCCCGACCTTTTCCGAAAGCTACTCGGTCCTGCTGCAAGAGCTGGAATCCGCCGACCCCAACATCGACACCATCGGCAGTGCCATCGAACGCGATGTGGGCCTCTTCGCCACCATCCTGAGCCTGGCCAATTCCAGCTTCTTTGGCCGCTCGACCAAGGTCAGTTCGCCGATCGACGCCGTCTCGACGCTGGGATTCAGCGCGATTCAATCCGTCGTGCTGGCGGCTCCGGCACTGTCGCTCCTGGACGGGGCGCAGATCCGCTCGATCAATCGCGAGGTCTTCTGGGGGCAGGCCCAGAAACGCGCCGAAATTGCCCGGCGCATCGCCAAGGCCGAACGCCTCAAAGCGGTTGTCGTCAACGAGTGCTACTCAGCGGCGCTGCTGGTGGATGTGGGCCAGCTTGTGCTGGCGAGCAATTACGGCCAGAAATACGACGCCTACCTCAAGCATGCCGAATCCACCGGCGCGGCGCTGCACGAGCTGGAGTATTCGCAAATGCAGACCGACCACGCGGCCATTGGCGCCTGCATGCTGGCGATGTGGGGGGTCAGCCCCGGCATTGTCGAGGCCATCTGGAAGCACCACCTGCCGCCTCCCGGCGAAACCAAAACCGATGCGGCGGTCATCACTTTCGCGGCCGACTGGATCCTGCGCCGCCTCGACAGCGAAGACCCCTTCCAGGGCGAACCGGCCGGAAGCCCGGTGCTGCAACATTCGCTTGACCGCTGGCTGGACCTCGTCGTCGAGGCCGACGAAGCCTGCGCCGTTTAAGCCCGCGCAGCGCTACTTCACGGTCAGCACGGTGGCCCCGGTCCAACTCTCGGTCGGGGGCTGCTCCCGGTACATGCGGCAGCGACCGATGAAAATATTGGCTGGCTCGTCCTCGCCCTCGAAGTGCTCGGAGACCCGCCGGAAGCACCGCTCGGCCGCCCCGAACCGACGCGCGAAGTAGTGCGCCAGGCCCGTCTCCCAGTCCTCCAGCCAGACGGGCGGGCGCACCTCGATAAGGTCCAGGGGCGTGAAGACATTGATCGCCTGTGTCCGACCGACCACGCGGATCCGGTCCAGCTGGCGAAAACGGATGGCATCCCGAGTCAGAGCACGCGTACGCTCGCCCACCAGAATGCTCTGGCCGTACACCTTCGTGGCCCCTTCCAGGCGCGAGGCCAGGTTCACCGCGTCGCCCAGCACGGTGAATTCCATCCGCATGGGGTGCCCGATATTGCCGACGATGGCTTCCCCGTAGTTGATGCCCACGCCAATGCGCAGGGTCTGGCGCTCGGGGTCGCGCGCCCATTCCGCATTCAGCTGCGCGATGCAGTTGCGCATGGCCAGGGCCGCGCGCACGCAACGGCGGCAATCCTCGGCCTCGCCGTGTGAGTGGGTGTCGCCCCAGACCGCCAGGATGGCATCGCCGACAAACTTCTGCAAGGTGCCGCCCTCGACCAGGATGGCGTCCACCATGCCGCGGAAGTACTCGTTGAGCTGGGCCACGAGGCGCTCCGGATCGGTCTTTTCCGAGAGGGCGGTAAACCCGCGAATGTCACTGAACATGACGGCTACATTTTGCCGCCGACCCCGCAGGAGCCGGGCAAAGTCGTCGCGGTTGGCCAAAACAAGTTCGGCGACGTTTTCGGTGACGTAGCGATCGAGCACGCCGCGCACGCGACGCCGCTCGTATTGCTCAAGGACGAAGTCGTAGGCCAGCGCGAAGCTCCCGGCTAGGCCAAAGCCGATCAGTGGCGCGAACATCGGCAGGTGCCAGCCCTCGTTCAGGAAAATCAGCTGGGAGAAGAATACGTAGCCCAGGCCAACGGCCAGCACCAGCAGCAGCTTGAGCAAGACGCGCCCCACCCCCCAGCAGATCAGTCCCGGCAACAGCGTCAATGCCGCCAGTGCGGCGTTGCGCCAAGACAGCGGCGCGCGGCGAATGAAGCTCTCATCCAGAATCGACGCCAGAATGTTGGCATGCACCTCGGGCCCGGACATGACTCCATAAGGCGTCGTTTTGTCGTCCTTGAAGATCTCTGCCACCGGACCCACGATGACGATCTTGTCGCGAAAGAAATTCGAGCGTGTCAGAAACGCCCGGCCGCTGGCGTTGTCGCTTTCGAGCACATCTTCGATGGGAACCACCGGGAAGGATTCGCGCGGCCCGGCGTAGTTGATGATGAGTTTTTCACGCACCGAGGGTTCGGCGAAATCCAAGCCCGAGCGACGCGCGGCCACCAGGGACAGCGCGAACCGGTCCGGTTTCCGATCGGGCGGAAGGACCGCGTCCGGTTGACCGATGAGCAGGTGATGCCGTCCCAAAGCCAGGCGACGCGAGACCCCATCGGCATCCAGCTCAATCATCGCGTAGCCCAGTTGGTCGGCGTCCAATGAATCCACGAAGCGCGGATGGGGAAAGGTGACCGAGGCCCGGCTCTGGCCGAGCGCGTTCCCCTCCCCTGCCCAAATGTAGTTGAGCACCACCCGCTCGCCTTCCTCCAGCAGCACATCGGCAAAGAGGTCATCGCCCCAGCCCAGCTTGCCCTCGTAGAAGTTCATAAACCGCTCGATGGAAGCTTTGACCGGCTCGGCCTCCGCCCCGAAGTAGCGCAGGAACTCGCTGGCGTAGCGCTGCATCGAGTACTCGCTGGTGTCGCGTACCTCCTGTTTGAACACGATATCGTACACGATCAGGCGCGCGCCGTCGTCAATCAGCTGGTACGTCAGCTCGGCAAACGCTTCGCGGTTCCAAGGCCAGTTGCTCAATCGGCGCAAAATCGGCGTACGCTCCAAGGTGGCTTCGTCGAGATCGTCGGCGTAGCCCAGGCTGGTGTTCATCACGCCAACGATCACGATGTCGTCGCGGGCAGGTTCGGGTCCCCGCAGAAAAAACCGCCAGTCCAGCATGCGCCCTTCCCCGGTCTGAAAGGGCGTGGTCTCGCGCAACAGCCAGACCGACCCCAGCACCAGTATCGAGAAACCCAGGACGGCCAGCGTCCGCCACCGCCGCAGAAACTCAAAAAGCGGACGCAGGTCGTCGAACTTTCGCAAGAGGCGCATCGATGAACAACCGACGGGCGGGCTTACTTGGGAAAGCGCAGGTTCACCTCGAGACGCTCGCCCGGCGTCCATGCAATCGGGTCCCCGTCGGCGGGAATCGCGTCGTTCTTGAAGATGCGGCAGGTGATCGGCTCGCCGTTGCTTTCGGTGCCCTCGGGGGGACTCCAGCGCCACTTGCCGATTTCGACAAAGTCCATCGCAATGCCCTTGTCGGGCGAGAGCCCCGGACCCTCGCCGCGAATGTAGGGGACGTTGCCGATGCCGATGAGCACGTTGGCCACCAGACCGGGTGCGCTGTCATCGACCCTGGCCACCTTCTTGGCGGCGCGCTTGCGCTTGGCCCGCTTGCGTTTGGCCGGAGCAGGCGGCTCAGGCGTGGCAAGCAATTCCGACTGCGCCGGACTCGCCTGCACGGAATCTATAGCGGGCTCGGGTTGGGCGGCGGGAGCCTCCGACGCCTCCGCAGGGTCAACCGTTGCGGTTGTCTCCGCCTCGGAGGGATTTGCCTCAGAGGTGACGGATGGGTTCACTGCCGCCGGTTTGGGTTCGGGCTCGCTCAAGATAGGGGCCTGCGCAGACGATTCCACCGGAACAGCCGCCTCCTCGGAAGCTTCGGCAGGCGTCGTCTCAAGGGCCACGTCCTGCGAAGGGTTCGCTGCAGTTGAAGGCGCCGGCTCCGTCGCAAACGCGCTGACCGGCTCGCGCTCGGGCGCGGAAATCGACTCGGCCGAGACCGCGTGCGCCGCCGGCTTGGGCGAGCTCTCCCGAAAGCTCGCGGGCCCGTCAACCAGTGGCAGTGCTTCCAGACGCGTGACCAAGCCTTCGACACGCTCAACGCGCTGCAAGACCGCCGCGGCCGATTGCATCTGGGCGGTGGCCGCCTCCAAGGCAGATTGCGCCTTCTTGGTCAGCGCCGAGTCCGCCGGAATGGCCGGTGAACGCACGCCATCATCGCGGTCGGTCAGCAACGCTCGCAGATCTTCACCGGTGGTATCCAGTCCCTTCACCGCCTCCTCCAGCGCGGACAGGCGCGACTCCAAATCCTTCTGCGCCTTCGCCATCGACCCGTGCAGTTGCTCGAAGCGGTGGCTTTGCTGGTTGAGCCGTTCGGTGGCCTCCTGCAAGGCGAGCAGCGAAGCTTCGCTGCGTTGGGCGTTGCTGCGCTCGAGGTGCGCGTGGGCCAGTTCATCGCTGCGCAGGCGCGTGGTGAACTCAATCACGTGCGGCAACGGCGACAGCACAAATCCCAGCCCAACAAACAAGATGATGCCGATCAGCGCCCAGGGACTCAGCGGCGCCGTGCTGGTGAAGGCAATGGCGCTGGCCGCCACCACCAGCAACGCATTGGCCAGGTAAAACGGCCACTTTGGCAACCGGATCGGCTCCTCGTGCTTGGGTTCCCAATTCATCGCGGCAGAGGACCTCCCTCTATAGCCGCGACAGCCTAGGCGACTCCCCAGACGGTGAAAACAAAAAACCCGGTGCCTCGTGATGAACCAGGCCGCCGGTCCAAGCACCGCGCCAAGCTTGTATGGATGCCTACGGCAAACGCCGGCGGCCGCATCCTCGAACGACGCCAAATCCAAGGGCCGTCAGCCCAAACAGCATCGCCACCGTGCCCGGTTCGGGGGCGGCGACCGCTTCGAGTTCGCCCAAACTGCGTCCCGTGCCCACGCCCGCCGGATTGATGAACTGCACCTGAAACGACTCGACCCTGAAGCCATCCAACGACGCCGGCAACCCACTCGATGCCACCGAGATAACCCCAGGAAGCAGCACCATCTCCACCAACTCGAATTCCTGACCCTCGAAGATTGGCGTGAAACCCAGCAGGGGCACCATCGTCAAGGTCAGCCGCCCCTGTGCATCGCGGATGATGTCGCCCGTTCCTCCCGAGAGACTGAAACCGGCTTCGGGTACCGTGAAGGAAAAATCCGTCACCGCGTTGAAGAAAAAGTCAGTGTCACCGGTTGGAATGCCGATGCTGGCTTCGTTGTAATTGAAGGCGATGCCGACCTCCTGCCCCACCTCAAACGAAGCGGGCATGGTGGGATCGAGCGCGGTAAAGGCACTGGGCACGTCCACGGAGACCGTACCCAGGAGCGACGTGGGGAGCGCCGCCAGGGCTATCCAACCCTGAAGGAGGCGATGATTGGGGGACATGCGATAAGTTTCGCATTATCAACCTGCACGCGGCAAGTTAAAAACCCTTATACTCTCAGGATCGGCGAAATGTCAGGTTTGGCGCAGGGGTGTTATCACCATGGTGCCTCGCCTCGTCCCCGCTCGATGGCCGGTTGCCTTCCCCCCTCCTCTCGCCTTACATATATCTATGAGCACGTCAAAGAAAGTCCTGCTGATCGGCCTGAAGGCCTCGGCGGTCAACTACGCCAAATGGCCCGAGCTGTCCGTGGAGAAACTCGAGGCCGCGTTCAAACAGATCCTCGCCGACCTCAAGGCGGCGGGCTACTGGGCCAAGTGGTGCCTGGTCGATGTCGGAGCCACCGCAGAAGCCGAAGTACGGGCCGCGCTGACCGAGGACCCGCCCGACGTTGTCGTGATCGGCGCTGGCGTACGCACCGACGAAGACCACTTTCGCCTCTTTGAAAAAACCATCAACGTGGTCCACCGCGAGGCGCCCAACGCCAGCATCGCCTTCAACTCGAACCCCTTCGATACGGTGGCGGCGGTACAGCGCTGGGGCTGAGCACATCGCATCGACTGAACATTTCGGCGCACAAACAGACCAAAAGAAGGAGAGGGTATGGGAAAACTATTCGGGATTGCAGCCTGCCTGGCCATCATTGCTGGCGCGGTGGCCATCGCCATCTGGGGTACCGCCGCGCACGAAGCGGTCAAAACGGTCGACGAGATTCTCGGCCAGAACAAGCGCCTGGAAGCCGCGCTGACCAACCTCAAGCGCGAGTCGCGCATCGGTTACGCGCGGGTCATCGAGCAGACTCGGCAGGACGGCAAAGTCATCACGCGGCTGAAGTTCGTCCAAACACACCGCGACGACCCGACCCAGCAGATTCAGGAACGCGAGTACCGAATTGAAGGTGATGTGGTGTACTTCGACGCGCTGGTCGTCGCCTTCGCGCCCGAGATGGTGCAGGACGGACGCGCCCGCAGTTTGTATCTGTGGCGACGTGTCTACGGCGAGTACCAGACGCCTTCGCAGGCCTTCCCCATCGAAGAGCCCGGCCAGGAGCCCGCCCGTTACGACGATCTGCTCGAGCAGCTCCCCGTCGAAGAGCAAACCGTTTTCTGGGATGCCATCTGGGGGCTGGCCCACGACCCCGAACGTCTCAGCGCGCATGGCATCCGCGCCACCTACGGCTCGGCAGTGTACCAGCGCCTGCGTCCGGGCTTCATCTACATCTTCAAGATCAGCGACACCGGCCAGGTCTACCCCGAAACCGTCCCGGCCATCTGACGCGTTCCAATCCCTTGCCGGGCGGGCCAACCAAAGCCACCGCGACACGCGCCGATGCGGCCTATCCGGCAGCTCAGGGCCTATCCGGCAGACCCGCTTTGCGGTAGACCTTGCCGAGCGTTTTGTAGGCGCGTTTCTGCGCGGCGGCCGCACCGGCCTTCAGCACGCCGTTGAGGTAAGCCTTGTCGTCTTTGATGGCGGCGTACTTGGCTTGGATGGGCGCAAGCAGTTCAAGCACCGCATCGGCGACGGCGGCCTTGAAGTCGCCATAACCTTTGCCCGCGAACTGGGCCTCCGCTTCGCTCACCGGCGCCCCGGTCACGACGCTGAAAATCTCGAGCAAGTTCGTTACGCCCGGCTTGTCGGCGGCGGCGCGCACCTCGCTGCCCGAGTCGGTCACCGCGCTCATGATCTTTTTGCGCGTCACGGCCGGTTCATCAAAGAGAAACAGCGTGCCGGCGGTCTGCGCATCGGATTTCGACATCTTCCGGGCTGGCTCCTGCAGCGACAAGATGCGCGCGCCTGAGGTTTTGATGACGGCCTCAGGAACTGTGAAGGTCGGCGAGTAGGTGTGGTTGAACTTCTCGGCCAGGTCGCGGGTCAACTCCAGGTGCTGCTTCTGGTCCTCGCCCACCGGAACCAGATCGGCGTTGTAGAGCAGGATGTCCGCGGCCATCAGCACGGGGTAAAAGAGCAGGCCGGCCCCCACGCTTTCGCCGCGGTTACGCGCCTTGTCCTTGAACTGCGTCATGCGCTCCAGTTGACCGAGCGGACACAGGCAACCCAGTACCCAGGCCAGTTCGGTGTGGCCGTGCACATGGCTCTGGATGAAGATGTGGCAGCGCTCGGGATCGAGTCCGCAGGCGATGTACTGCGCCACCAGGTCCAGACAGTTCCGCCGCAGTTCCGCCGGCGTGTAAGGCACGGTGATCGCATGCAGGTCAACGATGCCGAAATACGCCTCGTTGCCCTCGATCAGCTCGGTCCAGTTGCGCACGGCGCCAAGCAAATTGCCCAGGTGCAACTGGGCCGTGGGCTGCGCGCAGGTCAGCACTACAGGGTTTTGGGCGGCAGACTCAGTCACGTCGAGAGCGGTTCATCCAGCAAAGGCTGTATGGCTGATGGGCTTTGGGAAGGTCAAAGGCCTTTTGCACCCGTCCTTGCCTGGCGTGTGCAAAAGTAAAATGGGTCTTGGGCAGAATGCCACATTGCGTCTGCGCCTTTGACAAGGGCTGACGCTTGAAGCGATGCTGCAACATGCAATCAAAACAACCCGACAGCGTTGCCGTGCTGCGGGCCGAGGACCTCTACAAGGCTTACGAGGGGCAAGCCGTTTTGGATGGGGTCACCCTAAGCATCGACGCCGGTGAACGCGTGGCATTGATGGGGCCCAGCGGCAGCGGTAAGAGCACCCTGCTCAACTGCGTGGGCGGCATCGACCGCCCCGACCGCGGAAACATCCGGCTTGCCGGTCATCCGCTCAGTCAACTCGATGGGGAAGCCCTCGCCGATCTACGCCGACACCTCGTTGGCACCGTTTTCCAGTTTTTCCACCTCTTGCCGACGCTGACCGCTCGCGAGAACGTGGAGTTGCCCCTGCAACTGCTGGGCGTCCAGCGCAAGGAACGCGCCGAACGTGTGCAGACCCTGCTCGACGAAACCGGCATCCTTCACCGCGCCGAGGCCTATCCCGAAACGCTCAGCGGCGGCGAGATGCAGCGCGTGGCCATCGCTCGCGCGCTCGTCCATCGACCGCGCCTGCTCCTGGCCGACGAACCGACCGGCAACCTCGACAGCCGGACCGGCGAGCGCATCCTCGACCTGCTGGAATCACTCACCGACCGGCACAACACCGCCCTGCTCATGGTCACTCACGGGCAGGAAACGACCCGTATTTGCCAGCGCGTAGTGTCGCTGCTAGACGGACGAATTCAGTCCGACGCCCACACGCCCAGCGAGGCATTTGCTCCCGTCGCCACCTCATGAGTCGAGCCGGCGGCGTATCCTGGCTCTTGTGGCGGCGCTTTGCCTGGAGGCACTGGCGGCGCGACTGGCGGCAAACCGTCTTGCTGCTGTTGCTGCTGGCCGTCGGCGTAGGCAGCTACCTCTCCATCCAGATGGCCAACCGTGCGGCCATCGCCAACTTCGGCAGCTTTACCGAATCGATTTCGGGCACCAGCGACTGGGTCATCGTGCCGCTGGCCGGCGGCCTCGACGACAGTCTGCTCCCCGACCTGCAGGAGGCCGTTGCCGACCTGGCCGTTGAACTGGCGCCCGTGGCCGAGTCCACCGGTGCCCTGCCTCGCCAACCCGGCGACCCAAACTACGGACGACGCACTTTCCAGCTGACCGGGCTCGACCTCGTTGCGATCCAAAATCTGCCCGAAGTCTACGAGAGCGACAACCGCCTGCTCTTTGGCGACGACGCCGACGACAATGAAACCGCCGACGGGCGCGAGTGGTGGGAGGTGTTGGCCGACCTGCGCTCCAGCTGGATTGCCCCGGGCATGGCTGCCGACTTCGAACTGAGCGAGGGCGACACCTACGCGTTGTTGATCAACGAGAATCTCGTCGAGTTGAGCGTGACCGGGATTCTTCCCGCCGCCCAACCGGATGACCCGCCCGAGCTGCGGCCGCCGGACAACCTCGTGATCCTCGACATCGCCGCACTCCAGCAACACTCCGGACGCCCCGGCAAAGTCGACCGCATCGAGGTGCTTGTTACCGGTGAACGGCTGCTGGTGGAACGTCGCGCGCAAACGCGTGAGCGCCTGGCCGCACTTGCACAGGGGCGCTTCGAGGTGATCGCGCCCGAGGCCGACCGCGCCGCCGGTGCCACGATGACAGCCGCCTTTCGTCTTAATTTGCTCGTCCTCTCTCTGATCGCCCTGGCGGTGGCCGCCTACCTGATTTTGCAGGCGCTCGATGCCGCCGTGGTCCGACGCCGCGGCGAAATCGGCACGCTCCGCTCGTTGGGCGTAACGCGTGCCGAATTTCTGCGCGGGTGGGCGATCGAGCTGACGCTTTTTGGCCTCATCGGCAGCGCGCTTGGCCTGGTGCTGGGCAGTGCGCTGGCGCAGCTTTCCGTTCGAGCCGTCTCCCGCACCGTCAACGCGTTGTACCAAAGCAGCGCCGTCGACGCTGCCTGGCTCTCGCCGGTGGATGCCGGCTTTGCGCTCCTGCTTGGCCTGGGCTGCACCTACATCGGCGGCTTGCTCCCTGCCCTCGACGCCATTCGCACGCCGCCGGCGCAAGTGTTGCAGCGCGGCGACTGGTCCGCCGGTCTCCCCGCTCTGCACTGGCGCTGGGGCGGCTGGCTTTTTCTCGGGCTGGGTCTGCTGCTGAGCCAGCTGCCCGCCATCGAACTGACCGGTGGTACGCGTTTTCCGTTGGGCGGCTACCTTGCGGCGTTCGCCTGGATCGTTGGCGGCACGCTCTTGGCCGGTCGCCTGATTCGTCCGCTGGGCTGGCTGCTCAAACGCTGCTCACCCGATTGCGCGATCCGTACGGTCGCGGGGTCTCGGCTGCAGCGCGGCTCCAGCCGGCACACGCTCGCGGTCGCCGGCTTGTATATCTCCGTGGGCATGGCCGCGGGCATGTCGCTCCTGGTCGGCAGCTTCGAGCACACCGTCAGCGAATGGGTCAAGCAGCGCTTCCAAGCCGACGTTTTTATCGCCGCCGACGGGGCTCAAAGCGCCAGCGCGCGACACCGAATCGAGCCCGACACCTGGCAGGCCATCGTCCGTGCCCCCGAAGTGCACGCGTACGACCTCACCGCCATCCATCCCATTCGCCTGCAAGGCAAGCGCACGCAGGTGCAGGGACAACGCATTGAACTGATCGGCCAGCGCGTCGACTTGAGCTGGGTGGCCGCGCCTCAAGATTCCTTGACGCAGGCCTCTGGTGCCGACGCCGGTGGTATTGTCAGCGAAGCGTTCACGGAACGCTTTGCAGTCGGCGTGGGCGACTTGATCGACATCCCGACGCCGACGGGCGTGCGCACCGTCCGCATCAACGGCGTGTACGCTGACTACGGCAGCGAGCGCGGCTCACTGACCCTGGACCTGCCCGTGGTGCAAAGGTGGTTCGATGATGAGCGCCTGGTCAACGTGCAGCTGTTTCTCGATGCGAACGCCGATGCGCACGCCTACGCCCAGGCGCTCGCCGCCGCCAATCCCGGTTTGTCCGTGCGCACCAACGCGAGTCTGCGCGAGGTCATCCTGGAGATTTTCCGACAGACGTTCGCAGTGACGCAGGGGCTCAAGCTGATCGCGCTGGCGGTTGCCTTGGCCGGTCTCGGGTTGGGCCTGATCACGTTGCTGCGCGAGGCACGCAACAGCCTGCGCACGTTGCGCGAACTCGGTCTGAGCCGCGCGCAAATGGCCGCAGTGACCGCCTGGGAAGGTCTCGGGCTAAGCGCGAGCGGTCTGCTCGCCGGGCTCGTTCTTGGAGGCGGCTTGGGCTGGCTGCTCATCCGCGTCATCAACAAACAATCCTTTGGCTGGACCCTGCAGCTGGCCTTGCCGCTCACCGAGCTGCTGATCCTCGCCAGCGCAACCCTGCTCACCGGCGGACTGCTCGCCTGGTGGATTGGTCGCTGGGCGGCGCGCCTGCCCTTCGAACAGGACGAATAACTGACCCGCACGATGAAATCACACTGGCTCCGATTCCTTGGTTTTGCCCTTTGGGTAATGTCGACCCCGCTGTCCACAACGGCGGACGCATTGTCCATGCCCTATCCCATCGACCAGCACCCGCAGCGCACCGAGGCGGGCTTCCTCGTGCCCCAGCCGGATACCGTCCTGGAGTTTCCCCGCGCGCACGCCAGCCATCCCGAGTACCACATCGAGTGGTGGTACCTCGTCGGACACTTGAAATCCGCTGAGGGCGAGCGCTTTGGCTTTCAGGCCACCTTTTTCCGCAACGCCGGCCCTTCTCCCCTGCAACGCGGCAGTATCGAAAACACGGATACGCCAACCGCTTTTGGACGGCAGCATTTGCACTTGGCGCACTTCGCAGTTTCCGCCATCGACCGCGGCACCTTCGTTCACGAGGAACGTATGAATCGCGACGGCTGGGCGGCCAGCGCCGACACCACCTTCCTCAACGTACGCAACGGCAACTGGCGGCTGCGCCAGGACCCAGGCCCCTGGAATGAACGCGGCCAGGAGGTGTTCCACATCGACGCCACGCTCAACGACCGCGCGCGGCTCGACCTGCGCCTGACCCCGGCTAAGCCGCGCGTGCGCTTCGGCGAACAAGGTTTGTCCTTCAAAGGGGAGGAGCCCGGCGCGGTCAGTTTCTACATCACCTACACGCGCTTGAACGCCGCGGGCACGGTCGGCCTCAATGGCGAAGACTTCACCGTCGAAGGCCTTGCCTGGATGGACCATGAAATCAGCAGCAACCAACTCGGGGCGGAATTGTCAGGCTGGGACTGGACGGCCATTCAGTTGGACGACGGACGTGAAATCAAAGCCTACCGCCTGCGTAAGGAGGACGGCGGCCTCAGTCCGTTTTCCGCCCTCTATTGGATCGACGCGGACGCAAAACCAACGCTGCGAAACGTCAATGAATTTCAATGGGAAGTCCTGGAAACCTGGACCAGTCCTCACTCCGATGCGGTCTACCCCACGCGGCTTCGCTTGAGTACGCATGACCCGCAAACCGGACTAGCCCGCGCGCTGGAATTGCGTCCGCTGCTGGACGATCAGGAGATTCGCGGACGCGTGGGCGGCATCGCGTATTGGGAAGGCGCTTGCCGCGTTTTGGACGAGAGCGGTCAGCCGATCGGCATGGCCTACCTTGAACTGACCGGTTACGAGGAAAGTTTGAGTGGAAACTTGTAGGTACAGACTGGATACGCCCAGATTTGACCGCTTGCAGACCCCATCATGCGTCCTGCAACCCGAAAAAGACCGTTCATCATGCAGATTACACAGACTTCGTTCCTAACTTTTCTTAGCACACTCAAATTGAGTGCAAGGTGAGTTCATTTTTTTCGCAAAACTTCCTTGATTTGCAGAAGCGAACCGTATTACTGCTTCTAGTAATGGGATTCTACTGGGGGATAACGCAAGAAAACGGTTTTTACGATTCAACCACGTAGAATCATCAAACTAGCCAAAAGCTGTCGGAGGAATTGAGAGGGTAATTCGACGCTGACGGACGGAATCTTGCCGACCCGAGGTGTTTTTCCGTCATTCCTGCGAACGGCTACTGAACCATACATCAAAGACTACGAATGAGAACAACTACACGCAGTGCCACCAAGCGGGCATCCCGCACGCCCAAGCGTTCGCCGGGTATGACCCAGATCTCCATCTCCCTGCCGGAGAAGATCGTGGCTGAAGTCGATAAGTTGGCCTCGGCTGAAAACCGCAACCGCTCCAACTTCATCGCAAATTACCTGAAGCGACTGACTGAGACCAAGGGCTAGTAGACCGATTCATCGGCGATCCCTTGCATCGCTTTTGACGCACGGGCCGGCAGGAAATCCTGTCGGCCCGTCTTTTTTTCCGGGGTTTGCCTTGAGACCCGTGCCGCACCCCGCGCATAAAACCTGCAATGCTCGACATGCTTCAAGTCGGCTCGGTGCGCACCTGGGTGCACCCCGAGATCAGCGAAAGCGGACGCCTGCCCGCGCGGGCCACGTTGCCGTCCTACCCCAGCCGCGCAGCCGCGCACAACGCATCTGCGAACTGGGGCGGACAGCGCATCGATTTGGATGGCGCGTGGGACTTCCAGCTCTACGAGCGACCCGAAGCCGTGCCACCCGCAGCGGTCGCCAGCGAGCCGCCCCCAAACGGGGCCTGCAAAACCGTTGAGGTTCCCGGCAACTGGACGCTGCAAACCGACCAGGACCGACCGCACTACACCAACGTGCCGATGCCCTTTGCGTTGGAGCCGCCCAACGTCCCCGAGCAAAATCCAACAGGCCTCTACCGCCGCACCTTCGAGCTGCCGCAAGCCTGGCAGGGGCAGCGCATCGTGCTGCATTTTGGCGGGGCCGAAAGTGTGCTGTACGTTTGGGTCAACGGCCAGCCCGTCGGCTTGAGCAAAGACTCGCGGCTGCCGGCGGAGTTCGACGTCACCGCTTTCGTCCGCCCCGGCTCCGCCAATAGCGTGGTTGCCGTCGTCGTTCGCTGGTCCGACGCCAGCTACCTCGAGGACCAGGACCACTGGTGGATGGCTGGGTTGCACCGCAGCGTGTTCCTCTACGCAACCCAGCCCGTTTACCTGCGCGATTGCTTCCTGCGCCCGCTCCTGAACGCCGACCTGCGCGGGGGCACTCTCGATTTCGAAGGGTTGCTGGGGGCCAATCAAACTCCAGAGCCCGGTTGGCGCTTCGACTTGGACTTGATCGACCCGGATGGCCAATCCGTCTGGCGCGACCCGCAGTCGATCGCCGTTGTCGATCGGCCCAGGGGTCTACAACGCCGCTGGTGCGCCCAGGCCCAGTTCAAACTGCCTAGGGTCAAGCCGTGGTCCAGCGAGCATCCACACCTGTACGAGGCGCAGGTCAGCCTCCTGAATCCACCGGGGAACGTGGTGGAAGTCACGCGACTGCGCATCGGTTTCAAGCGCCTCGAGGTACGCAAGCGCGAGTTGCTGATCAATGGCCGACCGGTGCTTCTGCGCGGGGTCAATCGCCACGACCACGACGACCGGCGCGGCAAGGCGGTCACTCGTGAGCGGATGCTCGAAGACATTCGCCTGCTCAAGCAATACAACTTCAACGCGGTGCGCACAGCCCATTACCCCAACGACCCGGAATGGTACCGCCTCTGTGACGCCTTTGGCATCTACCTGATCGACGAGGCCAACGTGGAGACGCACGCGCACGCACACACCCTCGCGCACGATCCACGCTACGCCACCGCCTTTTTGCTGCGCGCCCAGCGGATGGTCGAGCGCGACAAGAACCACCCCTCGATCTTTGCCTGGTCGCTGGGCAACGAGAGCGGTTACGGCCCCCACCACGACGCCATGGCCGCCTGGATTCGCCAGCGCGACCCGAGCCGTATCCTGCACTACGAAGGGGCCATCAACGAGGGGCTGGGCCTGGGCTACCATGGGGCGCACGCCGCGACGGACCTCGTCTGCCCGATGTACGCCACGCCAAGCCGCATCGTGGACTACGCCCGGGATCGACGCGGCACGCGCCCGCTCATCCTGTGCGAGTACTCGCATGCGATGGGCAACTCCAACGGCAACCTCGCCGAATACTGGGACGCCTTCCACAAACACCGCGGACTGCAGGGCGGCTTTATCTGGGACTGGGTCGACCAGGGCCTTGTCCAGAGGGACGCCCAAGGGCGCGAGTACTGGGCTTACGGCGGCGACTTTGGCGACGAGCCCAACGACGCCAACTTTTGCATCAACGGTCTGGTCTGGCCCGACCGCACACCCCACCCCGCGCTGCACGAGGCCAAGCACCTGATGCAGCCGGTCTCCGTCGCGCTCAAGACACTGAAAGACCGTACCGTCATCCTCCACAACCGGCAGGACTTCTCCGATCTTTCGGCGTTTCGCGGACACTGGCAGTTGCTCGCTGACGACCAGACCGTCCAATCGGGTGAGTTCGAACCGCCGGCTACCGCACCTGGCGAAAAGTCCACCCTGGTGCTGGATTTTCCACTGCCAAAAGACCTGCATGTACACAACGCCTGCCACCTCAACGTCGACTTCGTCCTTGCCAATGACACGCCCTGGGCCAAAGCCGGACACGTGGTCGCCTCCGACCAACTGGAACTGTCCAGAAAACCTCGCGCCACACGGCGGGTGAGCGCGGTCGACGAACCAGCCCCTCACCCGCAGGCAGCTGTCGATATCACGGGGGATGAGGCCGACCTGCGGCTGATCGCTGGCGAGACCACGGTTGTCTTCGACCGACAAAACGGACGGCTCAGCGAGTACCGCGTGGGCTCGCGCGTTCTCATCGAAGACGGGCCGCAGCTTCAGGTTTGGCGCGCCGCCACCGACAACGACGGCATTCGCGCCTGGACCGGGCAAGGCGGCAAACCCCTGGGACGCTGGCTGGAGGCTGGCCTGGATGCGATCGAGCGCCCGGTGCAGTCGTTTCGTCACAAGCTTCGCAAGGATGGCTGCGTCGAGGTCAGCATCCGGCAATTGGGCAGTTGTAAGGCAGGCGCAAAGGCCTTCGAGCACCGCCACGAGTATGTGCTTCGGCCCGACGGCGTGCTGGAGGCGCGCAACCGCCTGCGAGTCAGTGCGGCCGTGGCCGATCCACCCCGCCTGGGCGTGCGAATGACGGCGGCGAAAGGCTTGGAGCAATTCACCTGGCTGGGTCGCGGGCCGCACGAAAACTACTGGGACCGCAAACGCGGCGCGCGCGTCGGCCACTACCACTCGACCGTCACCGACCAATACGTCCCCTACATCCTGCCTCAGGAACACGGCAACCACTGCGACGTGCGCTGGCTGGAACTGCGTGATGACGGCGGGCACGGGCTACGTATCGAGACCATCGAAACACCGTTCGAGGCAAACGTCAGCCACTACACCGCGGCCGACCTCTACGCCTGCCGACACACCCATGAGTTGTCGCCTCGTCCGGCGATCTTCGTGTCGCTCGACGTGCATCAGCGCGGGCTGGGCACCGGCAGTTGCGGCAACGATACCCTTGAGTCGTACCGCCTCCAGGCGGGGCGCTACGCACTTGATGTCACCATTCGGCCGGTGAGCCCGGAAAACAGACCGGATTGAACTTGCCAATGCGGGCGCGATTCGATGGTTTACAGGTTTTCCCACAATGGAGAACGACGAAAAGCCACGCAGCCGTACGCCCCTCGACCTCGATTACACCGACGTCGAGGCCCTCAGCCGTTTTGTGACCGACACCGGCAAGATTTTGCCGCGCCGCATCACCGGGCTTACCGCCCGCCAGCAGCGTCACATCACCAAGGCGATCAAGCGCTCGCGCAACATGCTGCTGATGAAGTAGCGCCCGACGGGGTCGCTTCGCGGCAATCCATGGATTCGCCACCACCAGCCCCGGGCCGCCCGCCGCGGGGTTTTTCATTGCTCCAAGCCTGCCAGCGGGCCGACCTCACGCGCGCCGCCCACCTGCTCCGAGCGGGCCATCTGGTCGCCCTGCCAACGGAAACCGTCTACGGCCTGGCGGCGGATGCGCTCAATCCACTGGCAGTCTCGAAGGTCTTTGAGGTCAAAGGCCGTCCGCTCCTGGATCCGCTGATTGTCCATGGCCTGCACGCGGCAATGCTGGCGGAAATCGCGCATTTTGGAGCCACAGCACGCGACCTGGCCGACCGTTTTTGGCCGGGGCCGCTGACCCTGGTTTTGTCGCGCCGCTCGTCCGTTCCCCACCTCGTCACGGCTGGGCTGGATACGGTCGCGGTGCGCGCACCGGCCCACCCAGCCTTTCGCCGCGTGCTGGCCCGCAGCCGTCTTTGCCTGGCCGCCCCCAGTGCTAACCCGTTCGGCTACCTCAGCCCGACCCGCGCCGCGCACGTGGCCGCCTCGCTGGGCCCGCGCCTGAGCCACATCGTCGACGGCGGCCCCTGCACGCATGGCCTGGAGTCCACCATCCTCAGCCTGGCCAATCCGAGCCAGCCCATGATCCTGCGTCCCGGTCCCATCGGACCCAAGGCGCTCGCCAAGGTTTTGGGCGAAGCACCACCCCTCCGCCGCCGCAAGCCCACCGTCGGCGAAGCCTTGGAGGCACCCGGAACCAGCGAGCGGCATTACAGTCCACGCACGCCCCTGACGCTTTTTGACAAACAGCCTCCCCGCCCAAACTCGACGCAAACCGCCACCGTGTGGCTAAAGCGCCCCGCAATCACAGAGACTGGACCCACCTTCTGGCTCAGCGAGCCCGGCAGTTTCAAAGAGGCCGCAGCGAACTGTTTCGATCTGCTGCGCCGGTTGGATGCGGACCCATCCATCACCCAAATTCGCTGCCAGGTGCCAGGGTCCGCAGCTCAGGACTCGCTTGCGGTGGCCTTACGCGATCGCCTCCTACGCGCCGCGGCTGGCTGAACGACGGCAAGGTTTTGGGCGGCCGTACGCATGCGGCAAAAAAAACCGGGACGCCCTGTTATCGGTACGCCCCGGCTGAAAAATCCTGCGAACTAACCGCGGATTCGCTTAGTTCTTGGACACGTTGCGGTTGTCGTCGAGTTCGTCGAAGTCCGCATCGTCGCGTCCACCCGCGGACGCCAGTTCCTTGCGGTCGTCACCGGCGCGGTAGTAATCCTGGTAGTTCTTATCGTAGTAATTGGTGTAGTAGTAGCTCGAGACGGCGACGCTAATCTGGTTGAGCACGGCACCGAAAATCGGCACGTTGGCTTCGACCAGGCGGCGGATGTTGGCCTTCACCGTCTTGCGCTTCACCGCGTTGAACTTAATCAGGTAGATGACGCCGTCGACGTGCTGGAGCATGTTGAGCGCGTCGCTGACGGCCGCGATGGGCGGCGAGTCGATGATGACGCGGTCGTACTTTTCCTGCAGCTGCAGGAGCAAGTCGTCAAAATTCTTCGAGGTCAGGGCCTGGGTGGGGTTGCGCGACTTTCCGCCAGCCAGCAACACATCCAGATTCGGGTAGACGTCCTGGTAGATGGCTTCGTCCACCGGCAGGTCGCTTTCGAGCACCTGCGAAAGCCCGCGGGTTTCTTCCAAACCGAGCGATTTGCCGACGCTGGGCATGCGCAAGTCACAGTCGATGACCAGCACCTTCTCGCCGTGAATGGCATAAGTCAGCGCCAGGTTGGTCGTGACGAAGGATTTACCCTCACTGGGCACCGTCGAGGTTGAGAGAATCGTCTTGGCGTTCTTGCTCAGCTCGTTGATGCGCAGGCTGGAGTGAATCCCGCGGAAAGCTTCGGTGATGCGCCGGTCCATGTTGCTGGCCACCGCCCGCGCTTTCTCCGGCGAGTTGATGCCCTTCATGCGCGGTACCACGCCGACCAGGGGCAGCCCCAGCACATTCTCGACGTCGTGGGCGCTTTTCACGCGGTCGTCAAAGAAGGCCAGCACGAAGACCAGACCCAGGCCGCAGACGCCGCCGCCAATGATGCCGATCGCGAGGTTGAGGCTCAGCTTGGGCCAGGTCGGCTCCAGCGGAGGCTGGGCCATGGCGATCTGCTGCAACTTCGGACGGCTCAGGCTCAAGTCGATCGTCAGCTGATTCAGGCGGAGGGTCAGGTTGGAGTGCAGTACCTTGGCCACGCTGAGTTCGTCGACCAACGCGTTGTACTCCACCCGCAGCTCGGCCAGTTCGAGGATCTTGCCTTCATGCTCGGCAACACGCTCGCGCGCATCTTCCAAACTTTTGCGAGCGGACAAAAAGCTGATTTCAAATTGCCGGACCAATTGGTCGATGGCCGCGTCCAGTTCCTGCTGCGATTCGGAAAGACGCTCGGTGATTTCGATCATGGCCGGGTGCTTGTGCCGGTAGCGCTCGGCCAGCGAGGCGCGCGTGACACGCAAGGTGCTCAAATCGCTCTGCAGGGTGGCCACCCGAGGGTCCTGGCCGATGAACGGCAGCTTGGTCAGCGACTCACCCTCGGCCCGAAACTCCAGGATCCCGTCCCAGCGCTGCTTGGCCTCGGCGAATTCGGTCCGGCGGGTGGATTCCAGCGAGCGCAGGGCGGACAAGTCTTGGCGGGCCAAGGAGTCGCGCTCCTCGATATCACTGATATTGAAGCGCTTGCGGTAGTCGGCCAGCTGCTGCTCAAGGCTTTTCATCTGCTCGGCCTGCTGCTCAACCTTCAAGCCGAGGTCGTCCACGGCCGAGTGGCTGATGTTCGAGTCGCGCTCGAGGCTGAAGCTGATGAACTCGTCAACGAAGATGTTGGCGATTTCCGCGCAGAATTCCTTGTCGGTGTGCTCGAAAGCCACGTTGATGATCCAGGCGTTGCGCTCCTGTTGGATGGAAACGTTCTCGGCCAGGATAATGTCCGGGGTGGGCGCGATCAGGCGCAGCTGATTCTCGTAAGGGCGCACCAGCCGCTGCAGCTTCTCATTGTCCAACCGGGCAGACACACGCCGGATGATGTCCGGGCTCTGCAGCACGCGAATCTCGGTGGTAAAGTCTTCCAGCGAGCGGATGGTCGAGTTCTCCACCTCGGGCCCCTTCATGTCACCGATGGTGTTGGGGTCTTCGCGCAGCACGCGCACCTGTGCCGAGGAGGCGTAAATTTTCGGGCTCTGAAAGTGGTAGAGCAGCGCCCCCACAAACACGATGAAGAAGACGACGATGAAGATCCAGATGCGCTCGCGCAGGATCAGCAGGTAGTCGCGAAAACTGCGGGCCGGCGCGCTGTCGCCACCCATGCCGCCACCAGGACCGCCTTGGCCGTAGCCGTAGCCATAGCCGCCGTAGCCGCCGCCATAACCGCCGTAGCCGTAAGGGCCACCGCCGCCGTAAGGCATGCCGTAGCCGTAACCGCCACCGCTGCCGTTGGTGTTTCCGCCGTCAGGAGATCCGCCAGGGCGCTTCTCGTTCATAGGAGCTAGAGAGTGATTGAAGGATTAGAGTCGCGAGAAAGAAGGACTTGGGGCCTGCGGCTCAACCGCCGGTCAGGCTTTCGGGCACGAAGATTTTGTCGCCGTCGAGCAGTCGTGGGTCCGTGACCTTGGGGTCGCGGATGATGTCGTCGAAATCGAAGCGAAACACCTCCGTACGTCCATTGGGGAGGGTGCGCGTGATGGTGATGGCACCTTCCTTGGCGATGCGCGAAAGGCCTCCGGCGGCGGCAATCGCTTCTGTCAAGGTCATGGATTCCTCCGGCGGGATCAGCACCGGTCCCGGACGATTCACCGAGCCAAAGACCTCTACCCGGCGTTCGGCATACTGGACGATCAGAAGCGTGACCTGCGGGTTGACCAGGTAGTCCTTGTTGTAAAGGTCGGTGATGAGCTGCTGCGCCTCCACCAGGGTGCGTCCGCGCACGGGAACCTTGCCTACGAGCGGCAGCGTGATGGTGCCATCATTGGCGACACGGGCCTCCATCGCCAGATCCGGCTCCTGGAAGACATCCATGCGCAGCAGATCTTTGTGGCTCAACCGGTAGTTGTTGGACACCGCCGGCTGCTTGCGCGCTTCAAGCTGCTCCGCGGCGGACAGCTCGGAACGCTCCTGCGCAAACGCACCGGAGCTGAATACGAACGTAAAAAACGTGTAAAAGACCGCAAGGAATAGGCGTTTCATGGATGTAACGGTTGGGGTAAAGGGGGCTGCATAGTGAGAACGGGTTCCAAAGCCGGTGTTCCCTGCATAAATCGGGTTCAACCGCTGAAAATGAAACCAAGCGACCGGAAATGGTCACAGGCACCGATCTCACGTGATGGTTTTGGGAATTGACGCGGTGTTTGCTGGGGAGTTGGGGGACGCTGGTCGGGGAGCCAGATGGGCGGATGGCGCGAGTGGCTTAGTACCGCACGCCAGCGGAAATGGAGATGTTGTGGGCGTTGTAGGAGACGTTGAAGGCGTCGGAGTTCACGTCCTGATAGGCGTAGCTGGCCGAGAAACTGAAGTAGCGGTTGAACGCGTAGGACGCGAAAACAGACCCGGTGTAGATGTTGTCCACGCGCGGGGCTACCAGCTGCTCGAAGCTGTCGCGCTGGTACTCCAGGCGGGTTCCCGCCGAGATGCGTGAGCTGTAGGCGTAGTTGGCGTTGAGCGCCACCTCCGTCCGCTGAATCGAGGACCCTGCACCACCGGTTTCGAAGTCACGACCGAGGTCCAACCCAAAGGCCAGCTTGCTGGAATAGGCGTAATCCAGGCCCCCATCGACCGAGAAATTCACCTCCGAGTCGGTGTCGTCGTCGAACGTGCGCAGGCCGATGCCCAAATCCAGTTCGCCCGACAGCTTGGGGAAGAACTCGCCGCGTGTGGAGATACTGAAGAAGTGGTCGGTACGGTCGATCGCGGCCCCGCCACCGGCTGCGTTGGCATCCACGTCCGTGAAGCGGAAGCGGTAACCGCCACCCACGTCAATCTTGGGCGTCAGCTGGTAAAAGGCGCGCAACGGCACAGTGAACGTCTGGCGGTCGTTGAAGGCGGCCTCAAAGTTTTGAAACGTTTCGCGTTCGTAGGAGCCGCCGAAGGTGGTCGAAATTTTCTCGCTGACCCGGTAGCTGCCGCTGACCCCGAAGGTGAGCACGTTGCGGTCGATCAGGTCGTTGAGCACCAGGCCGCCGACCAGGGCCGACGTGTTCTGGGTGATTTGCTCGAACGAAAAAGTACCGGTGGCTGACAGACGCGGCCCGTTGTAGCGGCTGGTCAGGATGAGGTTGAGGTTTTCGGCATCGGCCACACTGAAGTCAGCGTAGCGGATGATGTCGTAGCGCGCCTCCAGGGAGGTCGTGATCAGCGAGTTGCGCCCGAAGACGGCCTCGATGCCCGGCGAAAGAATGAAAATGTGGTCATTCTCGTTGTCGGGCGCGTTGAAGACGTTGGTGGTGTAACGGTAGGTGGCCGAGCCGTCAAAGAAGACGTCGACCGCGTTTCCGATAGACAGAAAGGGCGAGGCGCTCAGCGCGGTGGTGGCTCCGCCAATGCAGGCGAGGATGCCTGTGGCCGCAAAGCGAAAGGGCAGAGAAAAAAGTCCCGTATTCATAGAGTGGGTGTTCGGATTTGCGCGTTTCCCGGGTGGCTTGGGGTTTTCGGCAGATTTGAGGTGCCGGTTTTGATTGAGCAGTATTGGCCGCCCTGCCAAAGATCAAGTCCCCAATCGGCGGATGTCCCTGACACTTTCGCCCGGATTCAGGGTCTTGGTAGACCGGGGTAAGCCTGAGGCGTCCTGAGGATTTGACTTCTCGAGACACAAAAGCTTGCTAATCTGCACGCACCTCGCAGACGTCAGGCCGACTGCCGGACTCGCTCCATTTCATTTCGCACCCTCAACGCTCGCGCTCGCCATGGCCGCCAAACGCAATCGCTCCAAAACGCGCAAATCCAACCGCCTGAACGTCTTTTTCGGCCTTGGCTACAAGGAACGTAAATCCGACGGAAAGATTTATCTGCGCATCCGCTGGGGCGTCATCGCCGGGATGCTGGCCACGCTGGTGATTGCCGGCTACCTCGCCGTGGCCACCGCCACGTATTTCTACGTCAACCACTTCGGCGACAGCACGGATGATTTGTCCGCTCGCGATGACCTCGAGCCGCTGGAGGAATTCAAAATTTCTTTCGGGGAAGCGGTGGGTTTGCCGATAAATTACCTGTTTGGCACCTCCGGGTGGAGGGAATTTCGCGGGCGCTACGGCGAGTGGCAGATTGACAAAGGCAAGCGCCTGATGGCGGAAGAGCGTTTCAACGAGGCGTTCATTTATTTGCAGGGCGGAGCCATTCGAGCGCCCTACCGGCTGGATGGTCGACGGATCGTTGCGGAGATTCAGCTGCAGCGCACCCGCCAGCCCGACCAGGCCATCGAGACCTTGCAGGTCGGCTTGCAGCACCTTGGCCGGGGCGAGCCCGAGGAAGACCTCGAATACGTGAAGTATTACGTGCGCTTCCTCCTGCAGTTGCGCCGCGACGAGGAACTTGCCGAGTTTGCCGAAGGCATGCTCAACGAAGGCGTCGAGGATGAGCGCATGGTCAAGGCGCTCGCCTGGGCCGCCGCGCGCGCACACCACCTCAAGGGCCGCTATGACCGGGCCGAGGATTTCGTCCTCGACTACGACTTGGAGCGTACCATCGACGGGATGCTGCTGTCCTCACGCATTTCCTGGGACCGCGGTTCCGAGGAAGCGGCCGTAGCCAAGCTGGAGGAGGCGCTCGACCGCCTGGGCAGCCACCCAACCATTCACGCGGAGTTGACCCGGCGCTACGTGGCCCTGGACCGCATCGAAAAGGCCCGCCGCCACGCTGTGGAGCGCACCATTGCCGAGCCCAACGACGTGACCGCGCGGATCGAACTGCTTTACGTCTTTAACCGCAGCGGCACCCCCCGCGACGTCGAACGCGCGGAAAAGGAAGTGCGCGAGATCCTCAACCACCCCGTCTTCGGCTCCAACGAAACGGCCCTCGTGCAGCTGGCGCAGTTCGCGGCCACCTCCGAAGACATCGGCCTGGCCCGTCTGCTGTACGAACGCGCCATCGAGCAGCAAGACTTCGACATCGGTAATTTCGCCCTGCAGCTGATCGAGGCGCACATTGCCGCCGGCGACTATCACGGTGCCATCGAATTCTGCAAACAGATCGTTGAGGACAACGCCACCTGGTTTGACGAGAAACGGGCCGTCTTCGACAGCCTGCGCTCAATTGCCCTGTACGGCACCGGCGACCAACTTGGCAGCGACCAATGGCTGCAGGCCTTTCTCGACCGCGCCACCAACACGAGGCAGTTCCTGCCCGTGGCCCAACGATTCGAGTTGCTGGGCGGTTACCGCCAGGCTCAGGATATCCTGCGGCGCGCCTACCTGCGCAACCCCGAAAATCAGGGCGTGCTCGAAGCCCTTGTGCGGGTCGAATTGAAGTCCGGCGTGTCCGACAAGATCGGTCAATACCTCGACGATTTGATCCGCCTGCGCCGCCCGCCGATGGACCTGATCAAGGAAGCCTACGACAAGCTCGGCAGTGACCGGTACATCTTCGTTCAGGACCGCTCGGCACTCTTGAATCGTCTGCGCGACCAGCTCGAACAGCGGGGGCTACTGCCCACGGCGACCACCACGGTCACGAGCATACGCCCGCTGTAAGCCCGTCCCGCAGCGCGGCTACTCGGCGTCGGTTTCGGCGGCATCGCGACGGGTCCGCACGGTGGTTGCGATGATGCGTCGCTCGTCCACTTCGTCGATGCGCACGTCCAGTGGCGTTTCCGACAAGGCGAACTCCTCGCCCGTTTGCGGGATACGCCCAATCTCGGCGGTAATGAGTCCGCCAAAGGTCGAGACCTCTTCGTTCTCGATCTCGATGTTGAGTGCTTCCTCCACGTCGTGGATGGGCGTGAGCCCGCGAATGTGAAAGGCGCCGTCGCCCGCGGGTACGACCTCGGTCTGCTCTTCGGCGGCATCAAACTCGTCCTGAATGTCCCCGACGAGTTCCTCCAGGATGCGCTCCAAGGTGATCACGCCGGCCACCCCGCCAAAGGCATCCATCACCAGCGCCATGTGCATTTTCAGCGCGAGCAATTTGCGCAACGCCTGCTCCAGCGGCAAATCCTGGGAGACACGGGTGATGTCCCGTTTGATCCCGCGCAGGTCGAGGGTCGCCAGATCCCCATGGTAGCGGAAGACGTCTTTCACGTGAATCAGGCCGATGGTGCGGTCGAGGTCGCCGTCGCAGAGGGGAAAGCGCGTGTGGCCGGTGCGGCGGGCATGCTCGAGGTTTTCGCTGACGGAATCCGCCAGTTCCATGTACTGCACCTGATTGCGCGGCAGGAGCACGTCGGAAACCTCCAGCTCGCGAATCCGCAGGGTGTTGCGAATGATCTGGCGCAGCTGCGGGGACAGGCCGACCTCGTCCTGATTCGTCAGCGCGCGCAGCAGCACCTCAACGTCCAGGAGGTTGTACTCTTCGGGAGCCTCGGCCACGCCGAGCACCTTCAAGACTTTGCGGGCAACAATCTCCAGCAGCCCGAAGAACGGCAGCAGGATGATCTCGAACAACGTCAGAAAAAACGAGGTCGAGCGCAGGGTGCGCATCGAGTTGGCCATGGCCAGCCCGCGCGGAACCATCTCTCCAAAAATAACGTGAAAGCCAAAGGCCAGCCCCAGCCCGAGGGCGAAGATGAGCGGCCCGCCCGGGGTGGCATCCGCCTGGGCCGCGCCGCCGAGCAGCCCCTCGATGAACGGAAACAACAGGAAGCCCGCCGTCAGCGTGGTCAAAATACCACCCCAGCGAATCGTCCGCGCCACGCGGTGGGAACGCTCCAGCAAGCGCGCGGTGCCGGGGTTGCGTTTGGCCTGGTCGAGCGCCTTCTGGTCGACGGTGGCATGCCGCAGCCGCACCAGAAACGTTTCGCAGGCGACCAAGACCGCGTCAAAAAACAGGAAGATGGCCAGACCCAGGCCGCTGAGGACGGTTTGCCAGGGAAACGTACTCACGAGGGCATGGGCGCTTCAACGGCTGACCCCGACAAAACGCGCTCCAGGGTTCGCAGCAGCTGTGTGTTTTGGTCCGCCGTGCCGACCGAAATCCGCAGACAGTCCGGCAGTCCGTACGGCGCCAGCGGACGCACGATGACGCCGGCACGTTGCAATCGCTCGAAAACGCCGCCGGCATCCGGCACGGTGACGACGACGAAGTTGGCCTGGCCTTCGATGACTTCCAGCCCCTGCGCGCGCAGCCCCATGGTGAGCTGGGCACGCCCCGCCGCATTTTCCACCCGTGCACGGGTCACCCACGCCGCATCGTGCAGCGCGGCCAGGGCGGCGGCCTGCCCGGGCCGGTTCACGTTGAAGGGCTCACGCACCTGCTGCAGGTAGCCGATCAGTTCCGCCGAGGCGTAGCCGTAGCCTAACCGTAGCCCCGCCAGCCCGTGGACCTTTGAAAACGTCCGCGTGCAGAGAATCTTGCGCCCCGCCGCAATCAGCGGGCGCAGGTCGGGCGGCGTGTCGAGGTATTCAGCATAGGCTTCATCGAAGCAGAAGATGACCTGTTCGGGCAGCGACTCGGCGAAGCCAAGAATGTCCGCAGCGGCGTTGGCCGTTCCGATTGGGTTGTTGGGCGAGGCCACGAAAACCGCCCGCGTTTCCGGCGTAATGGCCGCGCGCATGGCCTGCAGGTCATGCGTCCAGTCCCGCATGGGGATCTCGACCACACGCCCCTCGAAGAGCAGCGTCACGAGCTTGTAGACGATGAATGCGTGCTGGCTCATCACGCAGGCGTCGCCGGGCCGGATGAAGGCGTGGCCCAGCAGTTCGAACACCTCGTTGGAGCCGTTGCCCACCACGATTTGCGCCGGGTCGAGACCGTGGTGACGGGCGATCGCCTCGCGCAGCTCGGTGCAGCCGCCGTCGGGATACAGGTGCAGTTCGGCGGCAGCGTCGCGCAAGGCCTGAGCCGCCTTGGGCGAGGGACCCAGCGGGTTCTCGTTGGAAGCCAGCTTGAGCACCTGGGACGGGTCCAGGCCAAACTCCACGGCCACCCGCTCAATCGGCTTTCCGGGCTGATAGACGGGTTGAGAGAGAACGGACGGCTTAACCAGGTCGCGCAGGTTCATTGAACGGCTCCTCAGCGAGCACTTCTGATTGCATGCAGGCAGAACCCTCAGGCGTCAAGCGCGTCGGGATTTCCCTTGTTGCCGGGGATGAATTGGCCTACACCGGGCATCTTGGCTCGCTCCTGCAAACGCGTGATCCTTACGGGTGCCTCCGGCCTGGTCGGCGCGGCTTGCCTGCGCCACCTGATCGCCTCGGGTCACGAAGTGGTGGCCATCCATCACAAGCACCCGCCGGCGCTGCCCGCTGGCTGGCCCAACGATGGCTCGCGCCTGCTGTGCCAGGACTTAACCGACCTCGACGCGCTGACCTCGCGCGTGCTCGAAGAATTTCCCGACCTGATCCTCAACGCGGCGGCCATTTCCCAGCCGGCCGAGGTGGAGGCCGATCCCGTCCTCGCCGAAAAGATCAACGTCGCACTGCCGCGCCGTTTGGCTCAGTTGGCCAATCACCTCAGCGCGCGTCTCTTTCACCTGTCGACCGACATGGTGTTCGACGGACAAAGCGGCCCCTTCCGGTCGACCGATCGCCCCAACCCCACCAACCTCTATGGGCAAACAAAGCTGCTGGCCGAGCGCGAAGTGCTGCGAGAAGGCGCTGCGCACTCCCTGGTGTTGCGGATCACGCTGGTCACCGGCAACAGCCCCGGCGGTCGCCGCAGCGTGCACGAAAAACTCTTCGAGGCCTGGTCGCAGGGTAAAACCGCCCAGCTCTTTACCGACGAGCAGCGTCAACCCGTATCGGCGGACAACGTCGCCGAGCTGCTGACCGAACTCATCGACCGGCCCAACCTGAGCGGGCTCTTCCACTGGGCCGGCGCCGAAACCCTGAGCCGTTTCGCTATCGGCCAGCGCATTGTGCAGCACTTTGGCCTGAGCGAATCGCTGATCGCGCCGGTGGAGCTGAAGGCGATTCCCGAATGTGCCAATCGCCCCGCCGACCTGCGCCTGGAACTGCAACCGCTGTTGTCGAAAATTAAAGTGCGCCCCGCCGACTTTGGCGAGCAACTGGCCGCCATGTCCGTGCCCGACCCGTTTTTACCCTGGTACCAGGCCCAGGCCCCGGCTGACAACGGGCCGGACCGCTCCGGAGCACCCCCGCTGCGGCGCTTCGTGCGGGGTCAGGATTTTTAGCCGCCTTCGGGCCATCGAGCTTTGGGAAAGTGGAGCGACAGCGGACCCGGCCTCTGGGTCCTGCCCGAGAATTCGGCCCCGGCAACAGACCAGATGGCAGCCGACCTCGCCCTGCTCGATCTGCTCGACGCCGTGGAATTGAACGGTAACCCACGCGCCTTTGTGCGGCATTATACATGGGCGGCACCGGCCTTCACCTTTGGCTTGAGCCAGCGGTGGGAGGAGGTCCGCCAGGCCGCGCAGGCCCTCGGTACCGGCGTTGAATGCGTGCGGCGGCCGACCGGAGGCGGCTTGGTCGACCACCGTGCCGACTGGACATACGCTCTGGCCGCAGCCCCGAGTCACCCCTTTGGCAACGCGCCCGCACAGCTCGCCTACCAGCAACTGCACCTCGCCCTGGCCGAAGCCCTCGCCGCTTGCGGGCGCCCGGCAACCCTCCAGCCCTGCGCGCCGGAGAAACGCTTCAGCGGGCCCAACCTGGCCTGTTTCACGCAGCCAGAAATCTACGACGTCATCTGCCCGCAATCCGGGCGCAAACTGGCCGGGGCTGCCCAAAAACGCACCCGGCAAGGCCTGCTCGTGCAAGGCTCACTGGACCGCAAAGCCTGCGCGCTGAGCGACTGGAAACCGTTCTACGAGGTATTTTGCGAGCAGGTCGCCCGCCTGCTGGGCACCCCCTACGACTTCGGCGAGGCACCCGAGGCCTGGCGGATGGCCAGCGAACGCCACCGGGCAACCTTTGCCTGCGCGTCGTGGAATCAGCGGCGCTAGCCTCTTCGCAGCGTGGCCACGTTCTCGATGTGGCGGGTCTGCGGAAACAGGTCAAAGGGCTGCAGCCGCTCCACGACGTAGCCGCCCTCCTCGCGCAGAAGTTTCAGGTCGCGCGCCTGGGTCGAGGGGTCGCAGGACACGTACACAACGCCGGCGGGCCCGAAAGCGATCAACTGCTCGAGAAACGCCCGGTCGCAACCGGCTCGCGGCGGGTCCAGCACCATGACCGTCTCGCCACCCGCGAAGGTCAGGCCCTCGAAAATCGCCTGCGCCTCGCCGATCACAAAACGCACATTCTCCACGCGGTTGATGACCGCGTTGGCGTTGGCCCACTGAATGGCCGGCGCACTGACCTCGACCCCCGCGCAGGCCTCAAAATGCCTGGCTGCACTCAGCGCGAAGACCCCCACCCCACAGTAAGCGTCGACCAGAAAGCGGCTCCCGAGCCCGCGCGCCTGCGCGACCACGTAGTCCACCAACTGTGGCAGCACGAAGGGGTTGTTCTGGAAAAACTCGCCGGCGGTGAACTGGAAAACGAGGTCGCCCAGCCGTTCGGAAACGTTGGCCTTCGGGTCGGTCACCACGCCCTCCAGGCAATGGCGCAGCAGCAGCGTGCCGCCGCGCTTGAGTTTGCCCGCGCGCTGGCGCACCTCGGCACGGGCTTCGGGCAGGGCTTCGTTGATCGCCTCGGTCGCAATCGGGCAGTGCGGCACGTCGACCACACCCCGCCCCCGGCCGTGTTGAAGAAAGCCGATGGGCAGTTCCTCTTGCGAAGCCGCGCGCGGACGATGGCCACCGGTCGAACGTGGTGGCCTGGGGTAGTGCGGCGTCAGCTTGGAGCGGTAGGCGTACTGGCGCGGGGACGGATGGGTGGGCTCGACGGGTGTATCCACATCACCGATACGTTGCATGACCTCGCGCACCTGGTCCGCCTTCCAGCGCAGTTGCCGCTGGTAGTTGAAATGCTGATACTGACAGCCGCCGCAGGTGCCGAACAAGGCGCACCGGGGTTGCACGCGCTCGGGCGATGGCTCCAGCACCTCGATCAGGGCGGCCTCGGAGTAGTTCTTGTGATTGCGAAAGATCCGCGCACGCACACGGTCGCCCGGCACGGCGAAGGGCACCATCACCACCCAGCCCTCATGCCGCGCCACGCCCACCCCCAGGTTGGTCAGTCGCTCGATTGTCAGCGTCAGCTCCGCGTGGTAGGCAAACGGTTCGGCCACAAAGCCCCGAGGAACGCGCATCTCCATCACCGCGCAGGCAACGCACTCAACCCGGCAATGGCAAGGGTGAGCTTGCCAGCCTTGCCCGGCGCTGAAACACCAAAGGCATGCCCGCGGACATCCCACGCATCGACAGTCGCCAAAATCCGCGCGTCAAACACCTGGTGAAGCTGCGCGACGGGGCCACGCGGCGCAAGCTGGGGCAGTTCCTCATCGAAGGTGCGCGCGAGGTGCGGCACGCGCTGGAGGCAGGTGTCCGCATTGAAGAAGGCTACTTCTGCCCGGAGCTTTTTGTCGACGTCGACGCCTCGACGGCCCTGGTCGAACGGGCACGCGAAGCCGGCGCGGCCCTGACCGAGCTTTCCTCCGGCGCCTTTGAGAAAGTGAGCCTGCGCGAGGGGGCGGACGGCATCCTGGCGGTCGGGCTTGCCGAAGAAGCCGCGCTGGACTCGCTCGAGTTGCCCGAAGAGGCATTGCTCCTGGTCGTCGAGGCCGTCGAAAAACCCGGCAACCTCGGTGCCCTCCTGCGCACCGCCGATGCCGCCGGCGTGCACGCCGTCATCTGCTGCGACCCCGTGACGGACCGCTACAACCCCAACGTGATTCGCTCATCGCAGGGGCTGGTTTTCGCCCTACCACTGGCGGTTGCCTCGGTCGAGGAAACCACCAACTTCTGCCGACGACGACGCATCCGCCTGTTGGCCACAACGCCGTATTCAGAAACCGATTACTGGGCCGCGGATTTTCGCGGAGCCTGCGCCGTGTTGCTGGGCGGCGAAAAGGACGGGCTGAGTCCGGCGCTGCTTGATGCTGCCGACGCGCGGCTGCGCATTCCCATGGCCGGCCAGGCCGATTCGCTCAACGTCAGCACGGCAGCAGCAGTCGTCCTCTTCGAGGCCGTTCGCCAACGCGGCTAGGGTCGCAGCGACTTCAACCAGGCGATGGTCTCGGCGAGCGCCGGGTCCGGTGCGAGAACGGGTGCGTAGCCCAGATCGCGGCGCGCGGCGGCAATCGAGTACCAGTGGCTCTTGGCCAGTTCAACCGCGACAAAGCGCGTCATGGGCGGCTCTCCCGACAGCGGCAAGTTGCGCCACAGCCACTCCATCGCCTGACCGGCCTTGTAGGCCTTCGCCATCGTCATTGATTTTTGGATACGCGGTAAACCGCAGCGCTCCAACACCTGATCGATCCAGGCCCAAAGTACGACCGGCTGACCGTCGGAAATGAAGTAGGCCTGTCCACCTGCCGGCCCATTGTTTTCCAGGGCATCGAAAGCGCACAGGTGCGCGTGCGTTGCGTTGGCGACATGGGTGATGTCGACGCGGTTGGTCCCCTCGCCCACCCTGCGCAAACGCCCGGCGCGCGCCCGGGTCAGGACTCGGGGCAGCAGCTGCGGGTCGCCCGGGCCGTAAATCAAGTGCGGTCGCAGCGCGCACACCGCCAACTGACCGGGCGCGTGCGCCTGCAGGGCTGACTTCTCGGCAGCGGCCTTGGTCTCGGCATAATGGCAGAGAAAATTCGTCCCGTACGGCAGCGACTCGTCCGCGCCTTCAAAGGATTCACCCGAAAACACGACGCTCGGCGTGCTCGTGTGGATCAGTCCGCGCACGCCCTGTTGCTGGCACGCGCGCACGACATTTTCGGTGCCGGTGAGATTGGCCGCGAGGTAATCCGCACGCGGGCCCCATACCCCCGCCTTGGCCGCCACATGGAAGACCGCCTCCATGCCCTCGCAAGCGGCAAGGACACTGTCCAAATCCGCCAGATCGCCCGCATGCACCTCGACGCCTTTGGCTGCTAACGACGGCGCAAGCGAGCGCTGGAAGCTGCGAACACGGTAGCCGCGCTCCAAGAGCCGGTCTACAATGCGCCCCCCCAAGAAACCGTTCCCGCCGGTCACCAGCACGTTCATCGCTCGCACTGTGCAAACGCCCGCCCCGCTGCCAAGCCAATGTGAACCGCCAGTGCACATTGCCGGGAATTTTGCCCGGTCCGAGGCCTCTCACCTCAAACATCACACGAACGCACGTTGCCTGTCCTATGAATCGCTACTTCGCCAAAACACCGCCGACCGACCGCACCTTTGCCATCATTTTGCTGGCGCTTGTCGGGGTCTTCACTGCGCAAAATCAGCTCATGTCGATGTGGGTCACCAGTACGGTGGAGACCATTGACGAGATCACCATGCGCGAAAAGCATTGGGACTTGGACAGGCGAAACGTCGCGCTCAGTGGGTACGACCCGGTCACCTACTTTGAGAGTGAAAAACCCGCGCGAGGCAACAAGTCCATCACCACCGAACATCAGGGTGTCACCTACCGCTTCGCCAACGAAGCAAACCGCGAAACATTCCTCAAAGACCCGGCAAAGTTCGAGCCGGCTTACGGTGGCTGGTGCGCTTACGCCGTCGTCAAAGGCGGCAAGACATCGCCCGACCCCAAGCGCTACAAGATCGTCGACGGGCGCCTGCTCCTTTTCTACGACGCCTGGGGCACGGACACCCTCGACCTCTGGAACAGGTGGATTGAAGAAGGTGCCGAAGAAGCCGAACTCATGGCAACCGCCGATGCCAAATGGGATGCCATCCTGGCCGGTAAGTAACCAACCTCACCTCCGCCAGCTAGAAACAACTTTTATCGGGAAGCCCCCGCTGCGCTCGGCGTTCGCCCCCCGCGTTCAAGCGAACGTCTCTGCGCCTGCTCAAACCACCGGTTCGCTCCGCGGGCCGGTGGTTCTAACGTTTCCGAATCGCCAAAATCGAAGCCGCAGCCGGCCCGCGCAGCCAGATCGCCATCGCCGGTGCAATCGATGAACACCTGGCCACTCCACGTTTCCCGGCCCGATTTGGATTCGGTTAAAACGTGGGTCAACCGGCCGGCGTCGTTCACCTGCGCCGCCGCCACAAACGTGTGCAGGCGAATCCGCATGCCCGCCTGCAGACACATCTGCTCCAGCAAGCGCTTCATTTTCTCCGGGTCGTAAGCAGTAGCGTAAGTCTCGTCCTGCATGACGGTGCGCAATCCACCGCGGTCGATCGCCTCGACCAGCTCGGCCATGATGCCGCCCTTGTCGCCCGCGTCGATGATCCAGCTCAACAGGCCCGCCGTCCAGACGCCGCCCAGACATCCCTGCGACTCCAGCAGAAGCGTCGATGCCCCCGCCCGCGCGCTCGCCAACGCCGCCGCGATCCCCGCCGGACCCGCACCGCACACCACCACGTCAAACGAACCGGCCACCTCGACCGCCCGCGTAGCTTCCTGTATCGACTCCATCCCTGACGTGTACCGCAGCCGCAAACCCCGCGCAACGGGATTCATCCTCCGGCGCGCTACTCCGCGGCGATCATCTTCTCCAGGCGGGCGGCGTTGTCGGCTTGGTGCAGGGCGACGACGATCGCTTCCAGTTCGCCTTCGAGTACCTGGGCCAGGCTGTGCACGGTCAGGCCGATGCGGTGGTCGGTCAGGCGGCTTTGCGGAAAGTTGTAGGTGCGGATGCGCTCGGAGCGATCGCCGGTACCTACCTGGCTCCGGCGCTCGTCCGCGTACTTTTTTTGCTCTTCCTCGATTTTGGCCTCCAACAGGCGCGAGCGCAGTACCGTCATGGCCTTCGCCCGGTTCTTGATCTGCGAGCGTTCGTCAGCGCAATAAACGGTGACGCCGGTGGGCTTGTGGATGATCTGCACGGCCGAGTCCGTCGTATTGACGTGCTGACCACCGGCACCGCTGGCACGCATGGTGGAGATGTCCAGGTCGTTCGGATGGATCTCGATGTCGACCTCCTGCGCCTCGGGCAGCACGGCGACCGTGGCGGTCGAGGTATGGATGCGCCCGCCGGCCTCCGTCACGGGGATGCGCTGCACACGGTGCACGCCCTTCTCGTACTTGAGCGCCTTGTAGGCCTCCTCGCCCGTCACCAGAAAAGCGATTTCCTTAAAGCCGCCGGCCTCACTGGGGCTGGAAGAAAGCGGCTCAAATTTCCAGCCGCGGCCCTCGGCAAAGCGCTGGTACATGCGCGCCAGATCCGCGGCAAAGAGCGAGGCCTCGTCGCCGCCGGCCCCCGCGCGAATCTCCATCACCGTGTTGCGCGAATCGGTTGGATCCGGTGGCAGCATGCCCACCAGCACCGCCTGACGTTGGGTTTCCAGCGCAGCTTCAAGTTCGGGCAATTCCTCCTGGGCCATCGCGCGCAGTTCCTCCTCGGCCGAACTGTCGGCGGCCAGCGCGCGGTTGTCGGCCAGGTCGCGCTCCAGCTTCTCCAGCTTCTCAAAGTCGTCGATCAGCTGGCCCACCTTCTGGTGCTCGCGCGAGAGTTCGGCGGCGCGGCGCTGGTCGGCGAAAAAGTCGGGCTCGGCCATTTGCGCGTCGAGTTCTGCGCGCCGCCGGCGAAAGGGTTCAATGTCGGGGAGACCTTGCATTCAGCGAGTAAACCTCCAGCTAAACGCCCCGGCGCGGTCAGTGACAGCCAAAAGAGGCCCGAGCATTCACGCCCTGGTGAGCGAGAACCACACCTGCGGTCACGACGCGGTAACTTCGCAGGGATTCCGTTGACCCGGTTGCGGGCCCGGCAACGATGCGGGTATGCCTCAAAACTTCACCCAATTCGCCTTCACCGACAGCGTGAAGGACGCCCAGTCCCACTACGGCAGCCGCCCCAGCAACGCCCGCATGGAGGCCAGCCCCGACCGCTTTGTCCTGACCGAGCGTGAGATTCCCTTCATCCAAACACGCGACAGCTTCTACATGGCCACCGTCGGCGAAAATGGCTGGCCCTACGTGCAGTTTCGCGGCGGCCCGGAGGGTTTCCTCAAAGTCCTCGGCAAGCGCGAGCTGGGCTTTGCCGACTTCCGGGGCAACCGCCAGTACATTTCCGTCGGCAACCTCAACGCCGCCCACAAGTTGGCCCTCATCCTGATGGACTACCCACGCAAGATGCGCCTCAAAATATGGGCCACCGGCCAGGTCTTCGACGCACAGGACCGGCCCGACCTCGTCGAGACACTGCACGCCCCCGACTACAAGGCCCGCGTCGAACGCGTCATCGTACTCCAGGTCCAAGCCTACGACTGGAATTGCCCCCAGCACATCACGCCGCGCTACCGCTTGGACGAGATCCAAACAGAGCTCCGTTGACTCAATCCCGAGGTCGTTCGATCCTGCGCCAAAGACACTGGCGGCGGCGTAGGCTAAGCTCCGTTTAAAGCTCAGCGTCCTCGGTCTTGCCGAGAACGGCCAGTTGTAACTCGGTCACGTTGTCGGCGCTGTTGGGGTCGCCAGCAAACACTTGGTAGACTTCGCGGCCCTCGTTAGCGGTCAGGTAACCCGCACTCTGACACGCGCCGTAAAACTGCATCCACGCCGGCATCAGCCCACTGTGCGGGCCCGTGTAGGTTGCGCACACGCACGCGTGCGGCAGCGTCTGCTTCACGCGAAGCGCCGTCGTCACCTTCGACCGCTCGCTGTCGTGAATGGGAAAGGCCAGTTGCAACGTGAACTCCGACTCCATCGAGGTCATGTCGCGGTAGAAAAACGTTGGCGGGCGCGGGTCGGTGATCGCTTCGGCCAGGGCCAGCACATCGCCCATATTCGCCTGCACGGCGTCCTGCAGCTTGGCCAGCGTGGTGCGCACTTCGCGATAGGCGAACCGTTGCTCGGGATATGTTTTGAGTTCGAGGTCCATGGACTGAGGAAAAACGCGTCCCTATGCAGTCAATCAGACCCGGCTGCGCCCGCAACGCTTTTTGCCCGCCTCGAGGCCGAAATCCAGCCGGTGACTCACGAGCATTCTTGACCCCGCGCCCCGCCCGCGGCTGCACTTGTGTAGTGAACTATCGCAAACTCGGACCAAGCGACGTCGAAGTTTCCGAACTCGGCCTGGGCTGCGCCGCCCTGGGGGGACTCAACTGGGTGAAGGGCCGCTCGCACGGCTGGCCCGAGGTCGACGACGACACCATCGCCGAAGCCGTCAAGGTGGCCCTCGATAGCGGCGTGACTCACTTCGACTGCGCCGATCTCTACGGCAACGGCGAAGCCGAGCGCCGCCTCTCGCGCGTGTTGGAACGCCTTGGCGCCAACGCCGATGCCCTCGTCATCTCCAGCAAAGTCGGCTTCCTACAAGGCAGCGCACCCCACCCCTTCGATCCCTTTCACATTCGCCAGCAGTGCGAGCAATCCCTGCGCAATCTGCGCCGCGATCACATCGACCTGTACTACCTGCACAACGCCGAGTTCGGCGAGGACGACATCTACCTGGAGCCTGCCGCCGAGACGCTCGATGCGCTGGTGCAAGAGGGCAAAGTGCGCCTGAAAGGCCAGTCCGCCTACACCGCGCAGGACTTCGAGAAAACCGTTCCCGTGGTGCGCCCGGACGTGCTGCAAAGCCGCGCCAATCTGCTCGATGACCGCTTGATTCATCCCGGCTCCACAGTCTCCGATTTGCTCAAGCAGGAAAAGCTGTCGTTCATCGCCTTCAGCCCGCTGGCCGTGGGGCTGCTCACCGGACGCTTTGACCCCAAGGAGCCGCCCGCCTTTGACGACGGCGACAACCGACGCCACTCCCCGCTGTTCAAGCCCGACTTTCTGGCCAAGGTGAAGCAACGCCTGGGCCGCGTGCGTTCGCGCTTTGGCGGGAGCAAGGACGATCTTTCGGCCGTCGCCCTGCGTTTCGTGCTCAGCCATCGCGGCGTGGCCAGCGTCATTCCCGGCTTTCAAAACGCTGACGAAGTGCGGGCCAACCTCGGCGTGACTCAGCAGAGTTTCGACGTCGACGACATCGACTTCCTGCGCGAGTGCTTCGAGGGGCTGGAAATGTAGCGCCGTCAACCCGGCTTGACTCGCACGTGTTCGCCGTTCCCTGTTGCAGGGCAATTCGACGCATCAACGCTCCAGCCCATCGCATGTCCAAAACGCACCCCGTCATCGAAGCGGTCAAACAGACCGTCCGCGACCGCAACCACACCGAGTCCGTCTTCCTCCAGGCCGTGGACGAGGTGCTCGACACGCTGACGCCGGTCATCGAAGAGCATCCCGACATCGTCGAGGGCAACCTGCTCGAGCGCCTCTGCGAACCCGAACGCCAGATCATCTTTCGCGTGGCCTGGCAGGACGACACGGGAACCGTCCACGTCAACCGCGGCTTTCGCGTACACTTCAACAGCGCGCTGGGGCCCTACAAGGGCGGGCTGCGCTTTCACCCGACCGTCAACCTGAGCGTCGTCAAGTTCCTGGCCTTCGAACAGATCTTCAAGAACAGCCTTACCGGCCTGCAACTGGGCGCGGGCAAGGGCGGCTCGGACTTCGATCCCAAGGGTCGCAGCGACTGTGAGATCATGCGCTTTTGCCAGAGCTTCATGACGCAGCTCTTCCGCCACATCGGCGACACCACCGACGTGCCCGCTGGCGACATTGGCGTGGGCGGTCGCGAAATCGGCTACCTCTTCGGCCAGTATAAACGACTGTCCGGACGGTATGAGCTGGGCGTGTTGACCGGCAAGGACACCGCCTGGGGCGGCTCGCTCGGACGCAAGGAGGCCACCGGCTTTGGCGCGGTGTACTTCGCCCGCGAATTGCTCGCCGCACACGACGACACTCTTGAAGGCAAGACCGCCATCGTCTCGGGCTCCGGCAACGTCGCGCTCTACGCCATCAAAAAGCTGCAGGAGCTGGGGGCTCACGTCGTGGCTTGCTCCGACTCCTCCGGTTCCATCCACGACCCGGACGGCCTGGACTTCGATGCCTTGCGCTCCATCAAGGAAATCGAACGCCAACGCGTCAGCGCCTACCTCGAATGCCGACCCAAGGCGGAGTTCCGCGAAGGCCGCAAGGTCTGGGACATCCCCTGCGAACTGGCCTTCCCCTGCGCCACCCAGAACGAACTCGACGAAGACAGCGCACGCCAGCTTGTCGACAACGGCTGTCGCCTCGTCTGCGAAGGCGCGAATATGCCCTCCACCACTGACGCGATGCACTTCTTCAAAGCGCAGAATGTCCTCTTCGGTCCGGCCAAGGCCGCCAACGCCGGCGGGGTCGCCGTGTCGGCTTTGGAGATGCAGCAAAACGCCGGATGGGAGGCCTGGAGCTTCGAGGCCGTCGACGAGCGCCTCCAGTCGATCATGAAGGACATTCACGGCTCCTGCCGCCACTACGCCAAGCGCTTCACCCACCCCGACGACACCGCCACCGGCGCCAACATCGCCGGTTTCCTCCGCGTGGCCCAGGCCATGAGCGCGCACGGGGTAATGTAGCCGTGCTCGCTCACGGGGTGATCCGAGCCCGGTCACTTCGCACTAGATGAATCCCTGCAGGGTGTCGTGACGCGGACAACCTCAAGCATTGGTTGGGTCAAATCGCTGAAGGTGATGCGCTGTCAAAGCCCAAAACGCTCCTTGGCCCGTTGCGCGATTTCATCGTCCGTGAGAGCCTCGACAACTTGATTGAAACACCATCGGTAACCAAACGGATCGAGAACGACCGCGTTACGCACGCCGTGAAATTGGTTTTCGGGCTGGGTGATCGAACGAGCCCCGGCTTCCATCGCGCGCTTGTAATCGCCGTCACAGTCATCGCTTTCAAGGCAAATCAGGCAACTGGCCATCGTGCCTCTTGGCATGGCGAAAGCCTGGAAGTCAGGAGCCTCGTCTGAGATGTAAAGCTTCGTTCCGCGCACGGCGAATTCGGCATGCAACACCCCCTTTCCCGCAACTTCGAAGCGGTAGAGCTCGCGAGCTGCGAACGCCTTGTTGTAGAAATGCAGCGCAGCCGATGCGTCCTGTACGGTTAAAGAAAGGGCGACCGGAGGAATCGTAACTGGTGTTGAGTCAGACATGGAATCGATTGTTGAAACTGTCGTCGGCGTACAGGCGAGCTTACTCCTCCACCTGCTTTAAGAAGTTCGCAGGGGCCATCGCCGGGACGACCGAGCCCTTGTAATCCGACACGTTGTGCGTGACCACAGCATCCAGGCGGGCGCTTTGCGCGGCCGCCGCCTGCAGGGCGTCCTCAAAGTCGTTCATGGGCAAAGCCAGCGCCAATTGCGCCGAGCGCGAATCCACCGGGCAGATGTCGAAGGAGCTAGCGATCAACTCAACCTGTTTACGGGAATTTACACCGCCCAAATCACGACGTACCAGGAAATAGATCGTCGCCAGTGTATGCCAGGCCAGCCAGCCCGAGCCCGCGTTCGCATGACACCAGTCCAGACATCGCTTGGAGTTCGGGGCCCAGGTTGCTCGAGTCAGGATGACATCCAGAAAGATATTCGTGTCGACGAGCACCTTCACCGAACGTGCTTCTGAAGGATTGCCGCCAAGCGATCATCGCTCTTGGCCAGCTCGCGCAATCGGGCCTCATCGACGATCCCCATCAGCTGCTCCGAAAGCGTGGGCTGCTTTGGGGAAACCTGCTGCGTGCGGGCTCACTTCTCGAACATTGACGAAACCGATGAGCCGCGCTGACGCGCCGTGCGCTTGATCTGGGTGACCACCTCGGCGTCCACCGTCAGTGTCAGCTTTTGCTTCATACACGTAGCTTGCCAGCACCGCACGTGTTGGTCAACCGCACCCTCATCCGCTGGCACGTAACTGGCTGATGGCGGGGCACTCCCATGCGGCCCATCGACCCAAAGTTCTGCCTGCTGCTGACCGTGTTTGCCGCCGTCATGGCGATCCTCAACGTGATCAGCGGCAAGCTCAGCGACCTGCCGATCTGGTTTGCCCCGGTGGGTGCCGGCATTCTCTGTTACTGGATCACGTTCCCCATCACCGACGTCGTCTCCGAAGTCTACGGCAAGTCCCGCGCGCAGTTCCTGGTCTGGATGGGCTTCCTGACTAATCTCATCGTGCTTGGCCTGGCCAACTGGGCCATCGTCTTGCCGCCTGCCGAGCAGTACGCGCACCAGGAGGCTTTCGCGACGATTCTGGGCGCGGTCGATCTCATTATTCTGGCTTCGCTGACCGCCTACCTGGCGGCGCAAACACACGATGTCTGGGCCTACCATTTTTGGAAGCGCGTGACCCGGGGCCGGCACATGTGGCTGCGCAACAACCTCTCCACCATCTCCTCCCAGCTGATCGACTCGCTCATCTTCAACGGCATCGCCTTCTACTTCCCGGGCGTCTTCACCTCCTTCGGGGAATACCTGCAAACGACGCTGGCCTACTGGCTATTGAAGCTGTGTATCGCGATTTTGGATACGCCCCTGGTCTACGGCTTACACAAAGCCCTCACTGGACGCTGGGCACCGGAGCCCGCGAGCAGCCCCGCGAACTCGACGTCCGCTGCCTGAACCATGAAGCTGACCGACTGCATCGTCTTTGCCGGGCCAGACCTGCGCCCGCATCGCTGCCGCGCGTTTGAAACCGCCGGCGACACCATCCGCGCGCTTGATCTCGCCGAACCGGTTCAGGCCATCGACAACGGCGCGCTGGTCGTTCTCCCCGGCCTGTACAACAGCCACACGCACATGGGCGACAGCATCCTGCCCGATGGCGCCACCGGGCTGACCCTGGAGGAAGGTTTCTTTCGCCCCAACGGCTACAAATACCGCGAACTGGCCAAGGTCGATCGCGAGACCCACCTCAAGCACATCTGCGCTCACCTTCGCTACATGGCGCACACCGGCACGGTCTGCCACCTGGACTTCCGCGAGCAGGGCCCCTACGGCAGCGAACTCCTGCGCGAAGCCTCGGAAGCCACCGGCGTGCAATCCATCATCCTCGGACAGTTCGACGGCGTCCCGTTTGATGAAGCCCAGCTCGCGGCAAACACGGACCAGCTCGCCCCAGATGATCTCGCCGAACTCAGCGCCATCCTCGACGTGGCCGACGGTTTCAGCGAGAGCACGATGAACGACCTCACCGAGCCGGCCTGGCGGCAGATTCGCCACCTCACCCAGGAGCGCGGCAAACTGCGCGCGATCCATTGCCTGGAGAACGCAGGCTACCGCGACCTCAGTGTGCGGCTGACCGGGCGCGGCGATTTGGAGCGCGCGCTGGATCTCTACGATCCCTTCATCATCGTCCACCTGACCGTGGCCAACGCCGCCGAAATCAAGCGCCTGGCGGCCTCCGGGGTGAGCGGTGTGCTCAACCCGCGCGCCAACGCCAACCTCGGCTTGCCGCACCCACCCATCCGCAACCTGATGGACGCTGACGTGAACCTGCTCCTGGGCACCGACAACGGCCTGCTCAATAGCCCCAACCTCTTCGCCGAACTCGACTACACCTACAAGCTGACCAAGAGCCAGTACGGCGACGCGCAACGACCCGAACCGCTGAGGATCCTCAGGCTGGCGACTGCAAACATCCGTCAGGCCCTCGGCGGCGATCACTATGGCTCATTGGAGGTCGGGCTGCCCGCCTCGTTCGTTGTCCTGGACTTTCATCAACCGCACCTGCGCCGAAGCCGCCACCTCCCGGCCAGCGTGCTGACCCGCGTCACCCCCGCGGACGTGCTAGCCACGGTCCGCTGCGGTCGAGTCATCCATGAGAACGCACGGTTCAAAGGCATGCTCGACTGAAACCAGCCGCGCCCCACCTCACTTTGGATGCCTCAAACACGACTCGATAGACCGCGATCCGCAGGGCCGCGCGAGGGGCTTGCCAAGCCACCCGCCTGCCGCTAAGCACAAGTGCGTGAGTGCACGCGTCACCATTCGTGATCTGGCCCGTCTCTCCGGTTTCAGCCGCTCCACCGTTGCCCGAGCCCTCAAGGACGACCCCGCCACCGCGGCGAGCACCCGAGACCGCGTCAAGGCGCTGGCCCAGCGCATGAACTACCGCCCCGATCCCGTTTTGTCGCATATCGGTGCGCGCGCCTGGAGACGCCCGCGCGAAGCCTCCAGAGCAAGCCTGGCCTACATCTACGCCTCCGACGACCAGACCGCGCCCAAGATGGACCAGACCCTGGCCGAAGAACTTCAGCGCCTGGGCGAGGCAAGCGGGTACGGTTTGGAGACGGTCAACCTGCATGCAGGCAAGGAGACTCCCGAAGCCATCGCGCGCCGCTTGTACCATCGCGGCATCCGCGGGGTGGTCTTCAGCGCCAGCACGCGCTGGGACATGCGTCCGCCCATGCCCTTGGAGCGCTTCGCCGTCATCGCGATGGGCCTGGGCCACTCGCCCGAAGGGATCGATGTCGTGCGCCGAGACACCATCCGGTTGGAAGAAAAAACTTGGACCGAAGTGCTCAAACGCGGCTACCGCCGAATCGGCTTCGTGTTGATGCCGCACCCGGACCGCCCGCTGGCCGACGCGGAAAACCACGCCTTCATCCATTACCTGCTCCATTCGAAGCGCTATCCCAAAGACTGTCGCCCGCTGACCTACGATCTGTCCCCCGACGCCACCCCCGGCCAACGCCAACAGCTGGCAGAGTGGGTCCGTTCGCAGGACCTGGAGGTCATTCTCGGTTTCAACAGCGGCATCTGCGGCATCCTCAAGGCAGAGGGCATCGACATCCCCGGGCAGATCGCCTTTGCCTCCTCTCGAGTGGTGCGGCAGAACTCCCGGGTGACCGGCTTTTCCCCTGGCGTGCCCGAACTGGCGCGCGAGGTCCTGCACCAACTCGACAAAAAGCTGCGTCTGGGCCTGTTTGGCCGACCGGAAACGCCCAAGCGCCTGCTCATCTCCCCGCCCTGGAACGAAGGCGAGACACTGCCCTGGCGCGTTGCCCCAATTGCGGGCGCCGATGCCGGCCGAACCGCCTGAGGTCCAGCAACCGCTAGGGTAGTAGGATCAGCTGCCCGTAAGACGTTTCCCCGTCCGCTGTTTCGGGAGGCTTGGCCGTCCACGGATCGAATCCGTTCGGCCACTGGTGACGCTGCTTCCCGTCCGCCTCGGCGCGGCTGAGCATAAACGTCAGCCGTGTGCCCGCCGCGGGCGCGGAGGCGAAACCTGGATGCCCCACCAGGTGCCACGGCAAATGAAACTCCAGGTGCGTGCGCCCATCAGACGATGCCACCAAATCGCTCCATAAACCCGTTCCGCCAAAGCGGGTCTCGGGAGTAAACAGCTCCCGGCGAAAGTCCCAGGGGTCCCAGAAATTCACCGCCACTGACGAGCCGTCGGCCTCGGGCTGAACCTGCAAAGCGCTCCGCAGCAGTTGCCGCAGCCCGGGCATGGTGTAATGCGCAGGGTTGGCCGCGTCGGAGAGGAAGTGCTGCGGATCGATCGACGCCAGGTGGAAATCGATACCCGGCGCCGTGCCTGCGTCCTCAAAAAGAAAGTGCAGCCCACTCGAGGACCAGGCCACTTTTGTCCGCAAGGCCGCGTCGATTTCCGCCGAACCCGAACCGCCCGAACGCGCCTGAACCGATCCCCAAAACGCCGACAGCTGACCGTCCGGTGCAAACTGAGCCGCCACTGTCTCATCCAACCGGACCGCCCCCGGTGCGTCTTCGGGCAAAGTTTCCGGCGGTGCGGAAGCGGAGGTTTCGGGTACACGTGCCCGAGCCCGGCTGACCCCGTTCAGGCTGTAAGCTTCGAGCTGTGCCTGCAGACGCTCGGACGTGTCGGAGGAACGCACCAGCACCAGTAAGGGGGGTGAGATCCGCTCGACCGTCTTGCCAAAAATTCCCTTCTGCTGCGTGTGAGCGTACAAGGCGTAGAGACGCTTGGAGCCATCGGCCACAAAGGTGAAGGTGCCGCCCTGTTGGCCCACGTCGACGCTGCCCAGCTTCTCGCCACGATCGTAGATGTCGGCACGATCGAGACCGAAGGCCAGGGGCACACGCGTCACCCGCAGCGTCACCTCCTGACCGGGCTCGACGATGGCGCTTTTACCTGCAGCCAGAAAGACACCGGTTGTACCCTCGGTCGATTGCCCCAGGGCGTCATCTACGAGTTCCAATCGCAGGGGCCGCGCACGGGAAGCGTTGGCTTGATACAGCCGCGCGATCCCCTCGTTGGGCAACCAGCCGTAACGCCCGTGTTCACGATCGTCGATGGCCTCTGTTGCCGGAAACACGCGAGTGATTTCATGATCCCAGGTCTCGAAGTCAGCCAGCCAACCGTCGGCATAATCCACCGCAAGCATGGATTCCGGCGGCGAGCCATCGTCGGACAGCGGCAGCCGCAGGTCGAGGATCGCCTTCCAATAGGCAATGTCCACGTGGTCCGAGCCCTCGGTGGCATGACCTTTCATTTCCGCGTCCCAAGCCCAAAGCAAATTCCCGCCCGTGTCATTGAGACGAAACAGTTCTTCGCTGCGGCGAACACCGTCGGTCACCAGCGGGTCCAGCGTACCGATATGCATCCACGCCGGCACCGCGTGGGCGGCCTTGGGAGCCTTCAAATCGAAGTACCCGCCCACGTTGGGCGTGATCGCCACCGTGCGTTCGGGCACCAGGCACAGCATGCTGTAGGCGAAAAAGCCGGCGTTGGATGAACCGGTGACGATCAGGGGCACCTGTGCGAGTTCCGGATGCCGCCCGTGCGCAGCCATGGCCTCCAACCCTTCGATGATGTGCCGACCGTGCTGCGCGTAGGTCTCGCCTCCGGGAAAGCCCGTTACCCCGGCGACCGCCAGACCCTCGCGCGCCCCCAGCTGCAGCCAGTCTTGCCGCAGCACACTGTTGCGCGTGTCGCCACCCAAACCGCTGCCGGGGTTACCCATCAGCAACAGCGCCCGAATCGGCGCCTCCTGAGGCGGCGTCCACATCTTGAACGCGCGGAGGCCATCCGCCGAACGGTAGCTGTAAAACACGCCGTCGAAGGTGACCGAACCGCCGTTTTCAGCGGTCCATTCATGAAGAGCGGGGGCATCCGTTTGGGCCATGATTTCTAGAGGTTGGGTGAGTAACGCCGCGACGCAGCTCAGCAGCACCGGCAAGCGCCAGCCCGCGCGATGACGGGCCCTCGACGAGCAAGCGGCACTGAGCGAAATCTGCCTGAAACGCCGACCTTGGGACCCACAGGTAAACATAACTTCTGATGTGAAAGAGGCCCACCCGGCGCGTAAAGTGACAATGGCCCCGACCCGCCCCAAGCAATCAACCCTGAGCCGTTGATCCGCCACAATGACACGACGCAAACCACGCCGCGCATTCTTTGGCTTTCGCACCGGCCCATGTCTGGCCTAAGTTCCTTACCCGTGGACCGTCCCAACCTCATCCTCATCACCACCGACCAGCAGCGCGCGGACTGCGTGGGCTACGCCGGCGAGACCTGCGTGCGCACGCCGCACCTGGACATGCTGGCCAAAGAGTCACGCACCTTCAGCCGTGCCTACGTGGATTGCCCGGTTTGCATCCCAGCGCGCACCACGCTGATCACGGGTCGGCAGGCCCACCACAACGGCTGCCCGTCGTACCAGGCCGATCACCGCATCGACCACCCGCGGGCGGACTTCCTGGGCTCCCTGCTGACCGACGCCGGCTACCAGACCTGCCTCATCGGCAAAACCCACTGGCACACCGACTCGACCTTTACCGCCGGCTTCGAGCAGCACTTGAGCTTTGGACGCATGCGCCGGGAGATGAGCCGGCACCTGCCCTTACCACCCTCACCCGGCGTCGGCGCAAACGAACTCTCCGCGGGCCTTTCGACGGTTCCGCCGCAATGGCAGTCCTCGGCCTGGGCGGTGACCGAAGCCCTCGAGTTCCTGCAGGCCCGCGACCGCTCCCGCCCGTTTTGCTTGTGGGTCTCCTTGATCGATCCCCACCCGCCCAACGTCATTCACGAGCCCTACTTTAGCCTCTACAATCACGACGACATCCCGGCGCCGGTGATGGGGAACTGGTCCTTCGCGCCGGAGGAAATGCCCTACGCTCTTCAGCGCCTGCACATCGGCAACGACCACGGCGCCCCGTCCAAAGCGGCCATCCGCCAGGCACGCGGCGTGTACTACGGCATGATCACCCACCTGGACGCGCAACTGGGGCGGCTCTTTGGCGCGCTGATGCGGCACGGGCTTTGGAGCGACACCGCCATCGCTTTCTCCTCCGACCACGGCGAAATGCTCTTCGACCACGGCTTCGGGTTCAAAGGCAACCTCCTGGAAGCATCGGCCCGCGTACCCTTCCTGCTGCGTCTGCCGCATGCCCGCGGCGGCCCGCGCGGGGCCTCGACCGACACTCTGGTCCAATGGGCCGACCTGCTGCCAACCTTCTGCGAATTGGCCGAAGCCCGCGTGCCTGAAAACGTCGACGGGTGCAGCCTGGTCGCCTTGCTGGAAGGCCGCGAGGAAAGCGTCCGCGACAACCTGCATTGCCAGATCGACAACCAGCACGCCTGGCAGGAGGGCGCGCACAAGTACCTCTATTTTGCCGACGACGGCCGAGAACTCGTTTTTGAACCCGCGCGCGACCCGCTGGACCAACACAGCCTCCACGCGGACACCGCCCTGACGGAGCGCCTGCGCCAGCGCTTCATCGAGCACCTGCGCTCGGAAAACCACCCGCACCTTCTCGACGATGGTTCGCTGCTCAACCTCAATCGGCGGTTGACCGAGGCCGACCGCCTCAACTGCCTGCCGTGGATGGGGCTCAGCGCGCTGGATTAGGGCGTTTCTCTTGCGCTATCTGAAGAACTCAATCCTCGCCTTCACCTCATCGAAGGCAATCGTCCCGAAGCCGTGCGCAACCCCCGTTGCGCGTGGATCGGGCCTGAAGGTGTGGACTTCCTCCCAGCTGTGGCCTCGGTCTGTACCACGGGCACAAAAAACCGGGCGACCCATCGGATCGCCCGGCTCGATGAAGAAAACGCTCTGGCTTGCGTCGACCTTTAGTTCTTGCCGATTTCGTAAACCGTGGTGGTGCCGCTGACTTCGTTGGCCACCAACAGCAACGGCTTGCCGTTCGGGCTGGCGGAAGCCGGTACGAACTCGATGCCTTCCGGACCCAGGTCGCCCGCCTGTTCGATTTCAGCGGCCACTTCGTCGTCGAAGTCGATGCTGAAGTCGCGGTTGTTCACGAAGGTCACGAACTCCACGTCATAGGGGTTGGTCACGTCGAAGACCATGATCCCGCCGAAGCGCTCGAGACCCACGAAGGCGAACGTTTTGCCGTAGAGCGTGCCCAGCGTCAGCGCTTCCGGCTCCGGACCCTTGGCGTCGGAACGGCTGTCGAAGCTGTCGTTCTCGTCGTTGTCCGAGTTGAACGCGTCGGGGAAGTTCAACGCCAGAAACGTCTCGAAGAAGTCGCCGCTGTCGAAGACCAGTTCACCATCGGTGCTGAAGATCGAGAACGAGCGCGCTCCAAAGGTGAAGAGCTGGTCGAAGTCGTCATCGCCGTCGATGTTGCCCTGCGTGGTGATAACGTTCAAACGGCCGAGGTTCTCCTCCAGCTTGAGCACGTCACCCAGCGGAAAGGCGCTGGGGTCCAGTTCCAGGTCTTCGACCCGGCTCTCGTCGGTGAAGGCCACCACCTCGTCGCCGCTAGCGTCGTCAAAGGTGAACTCGCGCCCGTCGCCTTCGTTCGCGGTCACGATGAAGGTCTCGCCGCGGAAACGGTAGGAGGCGATGGAGTCCGGCTGGAACAGGCCCTGCACCGGCCAGTTGGCGATGCGGATCATGTCGTCGCGGTCGGACGCGTCGATCGCGTTGCCCAGTTCGGCATGGTTCTTCGTGCCCAGGCCGAAAACCTTCACCACCCGCTTGAAGATAATGTCGACCACCACGATGGCGTTGTTCTCCTGGCACGCGACGTAAGCCAGACGTCCCCGCGGATCCACGGTAATGAATTCCGGCTCCAGGTCCTGGGCGATGGTCGTGCCTTCCGGACCCGAAATACGCGCGCCGTTGAGATCAGCTTCGGTAATGCCGCCAAAACCAATCTCAAAAACACGGTACCCGAAAAAGCCGCGCTCAATCACCGACACCGAGCCTTCCGGGTCGATGGTGTACATGTCGTTGGGCTCGCCTTCATTCGCCACGACCAGGCGGAAGCCAAAGCGATCGTAGGTCAGCATGTCCGGCAGAAAACCGACTTCAACGGAGTCGATGAACGTACCGTCGCGCTTGATGAAAACCACCGTGCCGCGCACCGCCGCATCGCCCGAGTCAACCGCCACGGCCACCTCGTTGCGGAAAAAGCGCGGGTTCACATCGACGCTGTTGGGTGTGCCGTAGTCGCTCAAGTCAACCGAAGTCACCAGCACCGGCGCGGTCGGGTCGGCGATGCTGTAAATGTCGATCGAGTCCGTGGCGCCATTCACCACGTACATTTGCTTGGTGAAGCGGTCGTAGGACACGATCTCCGCAGCCGACTCGTCGAAAATCTCGACGGCGTCGCCCGCGCGAATCGTGCCGATGGGCGTGAGGGTCAGGCTCGCGTGGAGCGTGCCCGCAGTCAGGGCGCCGGCCGAGGCCAGGCAAAACAGATTTCGAAGCATGAGTTTCAATGGAGTTTTGTTTGAATGTGCCCAAATGGGACAATCCTCCATTAACCCGCCCCGACGTCACCATTGCGCGTCAAAGTTGTTACGTTGCCGTAAAGACCTGTGAACATTCCCTCCAAGGGTGAGCCGTCCTTCACGGGCGCCTCGCGCTTCTACAGGCGTCTTTCCAGAGAAAGGCCAGATGGCCAAATTCTCGGGCGGGCCACTGAAAATTGGAGGTGCGGGGCGGAATCGAACCGCCGTATAGGAGTTTTGCAGACTCCGGCCTTACCACTTGGCTACCGCACCCTCGTTGCGCCAACGAACAGCCGCCTGTCCGTTTCGCAGAACAAAACGGCAAGATGCCGCAGGGTGGCGTCGGCTTCAAGTGTTTTCGCCGAAAGCTGCCAGGCCAGGCGCGGCGCGGTTTTGCCTCGACGCACACGGGCAGCACCCAGCACGCTTTTTGTTTCCGAGCCAACCCCACCAGATGTCCAACGCAGCCCAACCCCCCACCAGCACGGTTTTTTCCATCGCCAATCAGAAAGGCGGGGTGGGCAAAACGACCACGGCAGTCAGCCTGGCGGTGGCCCTGGCACGAAGGCGCGTGCCCACCCTGCTGGTCGATCTCGATCCGCAGGCCAACGCGACGAGTGCGCTGGGCCTGGAGAAACACGCCGGCCAAAGCCTCTACGGAGCACTCCACGGCGAGGAGCACGCCCTCGATAAAGTCATCGAGACCAGCGAAAAGCACCTCTCGCTCATCCCCTCGGAAGTGGACCTGGCCGCCATCGAAATCGAGCTGGGCCAGCGCCCGAACTACCTCTCTGTACTGCGGGGCGTCTTGCAGCCCCTGCGCGAGAGCGGGCGCTTCCGGGCCATCTTTTTGGACTGTCCCCCGGCCCTCGGCATGATCTCGATGAACAGCCTGGCCGCGGCCGATTATCTGCTCGTGGCCCTTCAATGTGAGTACCTGGCGCTGGAGGGACTGGGCCAAATACACAAAGTCATCGAGCAGCTGCGCAGCGCCGGGGTCAACGACCAACTGGCCATCGGCGGCATCATCATGACGATGTTCGACGGACGCACCAACCTCTCGCGCGAGGTCGTGGAGGAAGTCCGCAGCAGTTTTCCGGAGCTGATTTTCCCGACTGTGATTCCCCGCTCGATCCGTTTGAGCGAGGCCCCGAGCTTCGGCCAGAGCATCTTTTCGTACGACCCGGACAGCGCTGGTGCCTTGGCCTACGCCGGCCTGGCCCGCGAGGTGATCACGCGTTTTGACTTGCGCGGCTGAGCCTTTGGCCGATGGTGCGCTTTTGGGCGGGTCCGCGCGGAACCCATTTCAATGCTGGAGCGCCCGGCCCGCCGCTTTTCGGGTGAACCCAAACGGCGACGACTTACAGCCCTTACAAGAGCGACTGGGGTACACCTTCGAGGCCCCGGAACGGTTGCGTCTGGCCTTGACCCACCCTTCGTACGGCGCCGTCGATCTGGAAGCCGGCAATTATCAGCGGCTCGAGTTTTTGGGCGACGCCGTGCTCGGGCTGGTCGTGGCCGAGGAGCTTTTCCGGCGTTACCCCGACCAGCGCGAGGGCAATCTCCAGCACAGCCGCTCCATCCTCGTGCAAGGCCGGCACCTGGCCAAGGTTGCCAGCGCGCAGGGCCTGTCCGATTTCCTCAGACTGGGTCCGTCGGAAGAGGAAAACGGCGGCCGCGAACGCCCCTCGGTCCTCGAAGACGCACTCGAGGCAGTGATCGGCGCGGTCTACCTGGATGGCGGGCTCGACGCCGCGCGTTCGCTCATCCTGCGCTGGCTGGGCGACCTCGACGACGTGCTCTCCCCGGAAAACCGACAGCGCAGCAACCCCAAGGGCCGCCTCAACGAGTGGGCTCAGCAACGTTACGGAACGCGCGCCGTCGAATACCACTTGGTCGAACACCGCGGCGAGCCGCCCACTGAGGTCTTCATCATGCGCGTCGACGTCAATGGCCAGGCGCTGGCCGAAGGCGAAGGCGGTTCCAAACGCCAGGCCGAAGAACACGCCGCCGAGCGCGCGCTGGACCAACTTGCCCACAGCAAAGACGAATGAAGCCCGTCACCCTCACCGCCAAGACCACCGTTGAAAACGTAACCGGCGTCCCCGAAGCCGCCGCCGGTTACGTGAGCGCACGCCTGCTGGAAAACGATCCGCCCGCGGTCACCTTGCTGGTCGCAGCCTCCACGCGGCAGCTGGAGCGCTGGGCCGAGGACATCGTGTTCTTCTCCAAAAAGGCGACCGACGATCCCACGCCCTACGAGGCGCACCTGCTGCCCGAGCACCTCGACGCCGAAGACGATGACCCACGCCTCTTCGAACTGGAGTGCGATCGCCTGGCTGCGTTAACGGCGCTGCGCCAGCGTCAGGAAAATCCGGAGACAGGCCCGCCAATGCTCCTGGCCGGCACTCCAGCCGCCTTGGTCCAAGCGCTCCCGGCTCCAAAGCAGCTCACCGCGCAGCAGATCACCGTCCGTGCCGGAGCCAAGCTGTCCCCTCAGGACCTGGCCGAAACGCTCGCCCAAAAACTCGGCTACGCCAGCGAGGTCCTGTGCGAAGCCCCGGGCCAATTCGCGCTGCGCGGAGGCCTGCTCGACGTTTACCCGCTCAACGCAACTGCCCCCTGCCGTATCGACTTTTTCGGTACCGAAGTCGAAAGCCTGCACCGTTTCGACCCGACCTCGCAACGCTCCACCGAGGCGCTCGACGAACTCGTCATCGCCGCCGCCGAAGCCAAGCTGAGCAACGACCCGACGGTCGGCCTGGCCGACTACCTGCCGCCCTCGGTGCACTGGCTGGTGCTGGAACCCGGCGAGTGCGAAGACGCCTTTCCGGATCTGTTCAGCGAGCCCGAAAAGTTCGCGCCCGCCTCGGCCACCTTCGGCCACCTCGTACGCGCACGCCAGACAAGCAGGGACTGCTGGACCAGCCTCGTCGAAATCGAAACCAGCAACGGACTCTTTGAAGGCCATGAACGCCAGCGGCCCGTCGCGGCGCAATCGCTCGAAGCCTACCGGGACGGCGACAGCGGCAAGCGCCTGGTCGGCGTCGAACGCGTTGAGGCCGAGCAACGCTCACGCCTGGACTTTCTCAAGCAGGTGCTGGATTGGCAGAAGGCCGGCGAGGAGGTGCTCATCATCACCCGCACGCCCGGGGAGGAAGAACGCCTGCGCGAACTGCTGGCCGAGGATGACGCCCTTAAAGCACTCAACCCGGCCTACCGCCGAGGTGCGCTCAACCATGGCTTTCGTATCCGTTTCTCGGATACAGATGAAAATTTTGGCGTCAACGGCAGCCGCGGGCTGGTCGCGCTCACGGACACCGAAATCTTTGGCCGCAAGCGCCGCCGGGCCACCGGTCTGCGTCAACGCGCCCTGCCCCAGCGATCCCAGGTCGACCAGCTGCTGGATTTTTCGGTCCTGCACGACGGCGATTACCTGGTCCACCTTCAGCACGGTGTCTGCATTTTTCGCGGGCTCCAGCGCCTGGACGTGCGCAAGGGCGTGGAGGAAGAGGTCATCTCGATCGAGTTCGCCGAAAAGGTCACCCTCCACGTCCGCCTGCACGAGGCGCACCTGCTCAGCCGCTATGTGGGCCTGAGCAAGATCGCGCCCAAACTCGGCAAGCTCGGCACCACATCCTGGGAGAAAACCCGCAAGGCCGCCGAACGCGCCACCTTCGACTTCGCCGGCCAGCTCCTCAGCCTGCAGGCTGAACGCGAGACCAAGCCCGGCATCGCCTATTCGCCCGACACCGCCTGGCAAAAGGAATTCGAGGCGGCCTTCCCCTTCCAGGAAACCAGCGGCCAGCTCACCTCGATTCAAGAAGGCAAAGAGGACATGGAAAAGGCCCGCCCGATGGATCGCCTGCTCTGTGGCGACGTCGGCTTTGGCAAGACCGAGGTGGCACTGCGCCTGGCCTTCAAAGCCGTCATGGACGGTTACCAGGTCGCGGTGCTGGTGCCCACCACGGTGCTCACCCAGCAGCACTTCACCACCTTCCGCGAGCGCATGGCCGACTACCCCATCGTCGTCGAAATGCTCAGCCGCTTCCGCCGGCCCGCCGAACGTAAGCGCATTCAACAGCAAATCACCAGCGGCCAGATCGACATCCTTGTGGGCACGCACGCGCTCCTGGGCAAGGACATCCGCTTCGCCAATCTCGGCCTCTTGATCATCGACGAGGAGCACCGTTTCGGGGTGAAGCAAAAGGAAAAGATCAAAGGCCTGCGCGAAGCCGTCGACGTGCTCTCGATGTCGGCCACGCCCATCCCCCGCACGCTGCACTTCGCCCTCATGGGCCTGCGCGATCTGAGCGTTATCGAAACCGCCCCGCGCGACCGCCTGCCCATTCAGACCGTCGTCAAACAGTATGAGCCCAAGCTGGTGCAGGAAGTCATTCGCTACGAGGTGAACCGGGGCGGACAGGTCTTTTACCTGCACAACCGCGTGCAAACCATCGAGGACGTGGCCAGCAACCTGCGCGAATTGCTGCCCGACTTGCGCATCGGCATCGGTCACGGCCAGATGAGTGAAGGCGAGCTTGAAGACATCATGACGCGCTTCGTCGCCGGGCAATTCGACGTGCTTGTCTGCACGACCATCATCGAATCGGGCCTGGATATCCCCAACTGCAACACGCTCATTATCGAGGGGGCCGACCGCTTCGGGCTCTCGCAATTGTACCAGCTCCGCGGACGCGTCGGACGCTTCAACCGGCAAGCCTACGCCTACCTCTTGCTGCATCGCCACGCGCGTTTGCTCGACCACGCGCGCAAACGCCTCAACGCCCTGCGTCAGCACAACCAGCTCGGCGCGGGCTTCCGCATCGCCATGCGCGACCTGGAACTGCGCGGCGCGGGCAACCTCCTGGGCTCCGAGCAAAGCGGCCACATTGCCGGCGTCGGCTTCGAGCTCTACTGCCAACTGCTGCGCCAGAGCATCGCCCGGCTCAAGGGTGACAAAACCGCTGCCGCCATCCGCGCGACCGTCCGCCTGGATTTCGTCACCGTCGGCGAGACCCACGAAGACGAAGCCCCCGAGGCCAACGGCGAGGCACCGCGCGAGACGGCCATCGGCTTTGGCGCGCTCAAGGAAGCCGAGATGCGGGACGAGCGCATCGAAACCATCGACGCCTGCCTGCCGCCGTCCTTCATCAACGAGGCGCGCCTGCGTATCGACGCCTACCGCCGCTTGGCCATGGCGGCCACCCTCGACGAAGTGCGCGAGTGCGCCGAAGCCCTTCGCGAACGCTTCGGGCGCCTGCCCACCGAAGTCGACGCCCTCATCCTCACCACCGAAATCCGCATCCTGGCGCAGGACAACGGCATCGTCTCGGTGGAATCCGAGGGCAACCGCCTGCTCTGCCGGCGCGCCAGCCGCGGCAAGGGCGAATACCTCAAGACCGGCAGCCGCTTTCCCCGCTTGACCGAAAACCGACCCCTGAATAGGTTACACGAAATCAAGGACTTCCTTAAACACCAGGTGGACCAGTATCAATGATCTGCAAGAACTTGTCCCGCTGGGCATTGGCCCTTTCGTCGGGCTGCCTGCTTGCCAGCACCCTCTTTGCCCAGTCTCCCGGCTACGCCTGGGAGAATGAAGTCTCCAACGGCATCGCCGCAGTGGTCGAAGACAAGATCATCACCCGCGAAGAGCTGCGCCGCGAAATGGAGCCGCTCCTGCCCGGTTTGGCTCGCCGTGCCAGCTCGTCCGAAGAATTCCAGGCGATGGCTCAGGAACTCGCTCGCGAGGTCCTGCAAAACCTCGTCGACCGCGTGCTGATCGTCAAGAAGTTCAACGACGAAGGCTTCGCTATCCCGCCGAACTTCCTCGAAAACCGCTACGAGGAAACAATCAACATGGACTTCAACGGGGACCGCAAAGCCTTCCTGGACTGGCTGCGCTCGCAGGGCAAAACGCCGCGGCAGTTCCGCGAAGAACTCAAGGAGCGCATCATCGTGGGTGTCATGCGCGAAGACCTGCGCCGCACCACCTCCGAGGTCAGCCCCGAGCGTATCCTGCAGTACCACAAGGACAACGCGGCGGTGAAATATCCCCAGCAGGAAGCCGTCTACGTGCGCCTGATTTTGCTCACGCCCAAGGCCGGCGAGCCGCTCTCGGTCCTCCTGCAGGAGGCCGATTTGATTCTCGAAAAACTCGAAGGGGGTGCCGACTTCGCCACCATCGCCAAGACCACCAGCGACGACGAACGTGCCAAGGACGGCGGCGATTGGGGCTGGCTTACGCGTCGCGACCTGCGCGACGAACTCGAAAAGGTTGCCTTCGAATTGGAGCCGGGTCAGCACAGCCCGCCCATCACCGTCGACAGCAGCGTCTTCATCATCTGCGTCGACGAACGTCGCGAGGAAGGCATCAAGCCGCTCGAAGAAGTGCGCGACGAAATCGAGCAGGCCATCACCACCCAGTTGGCCACCCGCGCCCAAAAGCGCTGGCTCGACCGTCTCCGCAAGGGGGCCTACATCAAGTACTTTCTCGACGGCGCCGAACCCACCCAATCCTAGCGCCCCAATCGGCATTGGACGGGTGCACCCCCGCAGCTGAGTCCTGATAGGTTCTGCGCTCACACCGGGCAGCGAGCACTCCCGCTACCCAAACACGGGCAAAGAATAATCTCTTGCAACAGCCCTTCGGTGAGCGCCCTACTGGGGCGTCCCGACTAGTGGACTGAGCCGCCATGGACTTCGATCTTTTCGGGTGCCTGGTCAGCCGGAACGTTCGGGCAGCCGCGTGGATCCGTCCAAAAAGTCTGCGGCTTAACGTAGCCCACCGCATTATGCAGCACGCGCAGCACCTCGGCGTTCTTGTAAATCGGATACGTTTCGTGACCGGGTCGAAAGTAAAAGATGCGCCCGTTGCCGCGATTCCAGACGCAGCCCGAGCGGAAAACCTCCCCACCCTCAAACCACGAAATGAAAATCTGCTCGTCCGGCGCCGGGATGCCGAAGGGCTCGCCGTACATCTCGGTGTGCTCCAGTTCAATGCACTCGCCCAGTCCGGCCACAATCGGATGCCCAGGCGCAGTGACCCACAAGCGTTCGCGTTCCCCGGCCTCGCGCCACTTGAGGCAACCGCTCGTGCCCATGAGCGCGCGAAAAATTTTCGACATGTGCCCCGAGTGCAGAACGACCAGCCCCATGCCAGCCAGCACGCGCGTTTGCACCTTCCGCACTATGGCGTCGGCGACCTTGTCGTGCGCGCAGTGTCCCCACCAAAAGAGCACGTCCGTCTGCGCGAGCACCTCGTCGGTCAGTCCGTGTTCCGATTCCTCGAGCGTCGCCGTGCGGATTTCCAGATTACCGCCCAGGGCCTTGAGCCCTTCGGCAATCGCGCCGTGGATGCCGTCGGGGTACAGGTCGCCCACCAGCTTGTGCTCCTTTTCGTGGACAAATTCGTTCCAAATCGTGACTCGGGTGATCTCGCTGCTCATGGGTTTCGTTCTGAAGGTTTTTTCGTTCTTTGTTCTTGGTTCCTCGTTTCTGATGTCAGGTGCGGCTCAAATCAATTCACTTACGACCGCATCGAGGATGAACACACTCCCGTTCTCCAACCGTAAGAACAACCACGGCCATCGCCTCTCATCTCTCCAACAAAAAAACGATTTGCGCAGCAAATCTGTCCCGCCCAGGTCACTGGGGCATTTCGCATGCAGCGTCCGATGCTCCCGCATCGAGGATGAACACGCTCCCGTTCCCCAACCGTAAGAACGACCACGGCCATCGCCTCTCATCTCTCCGACAAAAAAAACGATTTGCGCAGCAAATCTGTCCCGCCCAGTTCATTGGGCGAAAAGATCCATCGCCATCTCTCTACTAGCGGCCGAGTTGCTCGGTGATCGCATTCTGTTGGCGGGCGATGTCGTGCAGCGTCACCACGCCTAGCAGGCGGGAGGGCTCCTTCTGCGAGACCACGGGAGCCAGTTCCACATCCGCCACCACCATACGGCGGGCCGCTTCGCGGATCGAGGTATCCGGCGTCAAAGTGACCAGCCGCGCAGTCGACAATGCCTCGCTCACCGGAGCCTCGCCCTCGGCGTACTGACGCTCGGCCAGCTCAGCTAAAGCCCCGTGCCCGATCACTCCAAGCAAGGTCCCACCGGCGTCCACCACTGGGTAGTCGTGGTGTCGGTGGTCGCGGTCGATCGCCGTAAGATTCGCCGCCGCCGGTCGCGTGCCATCCACCGTTACAATCTCATGGTGCATGATAGAACGTACGGGGAGATTCCGGTAGTCTTGTGCACCGTGGTAATGCGGCATCTTACGCAGCGTGACCTTGTCCTGCAGCAGCAGCGCGTCGTAAATCGGCACCGCCCGCAGCCGCAACGCCACGAGATAGGCGATGCCATTGCCCAGCATCAGCGGCAACATCAGCGAGTAGTTTTGCGTCAGCTCAAAAATGATCAGAAAGGACGTGAACGGGCATCGAATCGTTGCCGCAAAGAGCGCCCCCATCCCCAACAGCGCGCAGGCCGCCGTCACAGCCTGCCCCGTACCCAGCAGTTCCCCCGAGCCCAGGCCGAACACGCTTCCCAGCATCGCGCCCAGAAAAAGCGTCGGCGAAAAAAGTCCCCCGCTGCCGCCCGTTGCATAGCAAAGCACCGTGGCCAGAAGCTTACCCACCAGCAGCAACACCAGCACCCACGCCGTGTCCAGGCGCCCACTCAACGCAGTCTCCATCGTGTGGTGGCCCATACTAAAGAGCCCGTCATCGCCGGTTGCCCAGAGTACCGCCGAAGCCATCAGCCCCAGACCCAAACCGCCCAGCGTGGCCTTGATCCAAAAGGGCACTGTCCACTGCCGCGCCAACGCCCGCACGCCCAACAGCGTACCCACGAACACGTGGCCCACCAGCGCCGCCGCCAGGCCCAGCGGAATCGAAACCAGCATCCACCAGTCGGTCTTGTGGGGCGTCGGCGCGATGGCGAAGACCGATTGCCCACCCAGGATCACGCGCTCTAAGGCCGCCGCAATCACCACGGCCACTAAAATCCCAAACAACGCCTTCGACGTGAAGTCGCCCAGCAACTCCTCGAAGACAAACGTGATGCCTGAAAGCGGCGCGTTGAAGGCCGCCGCGATCCCCGCCCCAAAGCCCACCGGCACCATCGCCTGCACCCGCGCCTTGGCCAGCCCAAAGACCTGACCGATCGACGAGGCAATCGAGGCGCACAGGTGCACCGTTGGCCCTTCACGCCCCAGGCTGTTGCCCAGGCCCACGTACAGACTCGTCAGCAGCCAGCGAAAGAAACCCTCACGCAGCGGAATGACCCCAAAGCTATTGTAGTACGCGCTCTTGGTTTGTGGGATGCCGCTACCCGCCGCATTCGGCGCAACGTACTGCAGCAACAGCCCCACGATCAACCCGCCCAGCGCCGGTGCCAGGATCAGCACCGCCCACTTGGACTCGCCCATGCTCCCGGCGAAGGCCTGTACCACCTTGAACAGCCCAGTGATCGACAGGTGAAAGCTCACCGCGGCCAGCCCGCACAGCACCCCGCACACAATGCACAGTAGAAAGAACCGCTGCGAGTCGGTCAGGTGCAGCCGCAGCCAGTCAGGCACGTTGCGCCACAGCCGCGGGCGACGCGCAACCGCCGCCGGTGCGTCCGGCTCGGAGGGGGGGTGCGCTGCGTCTGAATCGGTCAAGGAAGTGCGCACGCTAGCGCCGCAGTCGCCGCCGCCGCAAGCCTCGGACCACGCCCGATTTTCCGCTTGGCAGGCCCACACGCTTGGGCCATCGTTCACGTTTGCGTCGAGCGGTACCCACCCCGCTCAACCCGGCCGGTAGGGTATCCAAGTGGTTGAAGGACGCGGACTGTAAATCCGTTCAGGTAATGCTGATCGTGGGTTCGAATCCCACCCCTACCACCATCGAAGGTGAGCTTCACCCGGCGCAGCCAACGCACTCACCTCACGCTGCTCGCCCCCTACTCGACCCAGTACTTGGGGTCCCGCAGGCAGTCAGCGCAGTTCACTTTGCCGCTCACGCCAGAAAGCGCTCCGGCTTCGAGTTCCAGCACTTGCCAGGCTCCACCATACGCCTCTGACGACCCGCCCGGCGCTTCCAAACCAAAGTCCAACGCAGGCTGAAAACCGAAGCGCCCGTAGTACCGCGGGTCCCCCAGCACGAAGACGAAGGGCACGCCTTCCTCACGAAGCAATCCCAGCCCATCCTCGACCAAACGACGGCCGATGCCCTGCCCCTGAAATTCCGGGTCCACCGACAGCGGCGCCAAAATACGACTCGAAACACGCTGCGTTTGCCCTACCAGTGGTGCCTTGGAAAAGATAATCTGTCCCACAATCCGTTCTGCTTGGATTGCCAGCAAATGCCGCATCGGCCGCGCGGTCGGGTCCCCGAAGAGCGCGGTCGCCAAGTCGGCAATTTCCTCACCATGCGGCCCTGGAAATGCCCGGCGCACCAGCGCGGCTACCGTCGGCAGATCCTTAGGCGCAGCTTCGCGTGTGATCCAATTCACCCTACTTCGCCTAACAACGTGCGTCCTTCGCGTACATGCGAAAATCAGGCAAGGGACCACCAACAGACCGAGAGCCTCCCCGCGAATTCACTTGGCAACCGCTCGCCTCAAGCCATCGTTAAGTGCGAACGTTCTGAACCTTTGGTGCGCCGGCAACTTTCCGCGATCTGCTTCAACCTACCCTACCCTAGAGGATTCTCGATGTCCCTGTTCTCGTCCCTCTCCTGCCTCGCTTCCGCCGTTAGTTTGCTGTCCGCGACCGTCCTTTTCGCAGACGAGCCGCTCGAAATCACCATCGACGCCGGCCAGACCCATCAGCGCATTGAGGGCTTCGGCACCTGCGTCTTCCCCCACAACCAAAAGACGCGCGAGACCTATGCCGCCGGCAAAATCCACGAGGTCTTCGTCAAGGACATCGGCCTGAACATCCTGCGAGTGAACTACAGCTTCCACACCCACCGCGAAGTCGAAGACGCCGACGACATCAACACCGACTCGATCCAGACCGACTTCAAGGCCGACATCTACACCGACTTTGCCAAGGCCATCCGCAAGCTCGACCCAAACATCCGCATCATCGGCACCGTCTGGACCCCGCCCATCTGGATGAAAGTCAGCGAGGCGGTCGGCAACGGCCTGGGACGCGGCAACAACTCCGCCATCACCGCCCAGAGTTATCACAACTCCAAACTCGGGCGCGACGACCCCAACCGCGTCAAGCCTGACCACGTCCAGCACTTCGTCAACTGGTGTGCCGCCGTCGCCGAGTTTTGGGCTGAGCAGGACATCGAGTTTTACGCTCTCAGCCCCGGCAACGAGGTGCGCTTTTCGCAGTGGTACGTCAGCTGCGTGTGGACCGCCGACGACTACGTCGACATGCTGCCGAAGCTGGAGGAGGCGCTCGACGACGCCGGTCTGGGCGAAACACTCATCTTCGGCCCGGAGACAATGACGCACCTCATCCAGCCAAACGCCACCGGCGGCTACATCAAAGCCATCTTCAACGACGCCAAAGCACGTCGCGCCCTCGACCGATTCGCCACCCACGGCTACTACGACGGCCAGGTCGGCGATATGACCGTCACCTCCAACCGCGCACTGCTCAACGCGCTCAACGAGGCCGGTTCCGACAAGCCCATCTGGGTCACCGAAGGCGGCACCGGCGAGCACGGCTGGCCCGAGGCTTTCTCGTTCGAGGGTCTGGCCGTGGGCATTCACAACGCGCTGGCCGGGGGCAACGTATCGGCCTTTGTGCCCTGGCAGATTTCCGGGCCCCACGCCAGCACGCACAACCTGGTGGTCGACGACGTCTTTGCGCACAAGGCGGCGGCCATGGCGCACTTCGCGCGGGCCATCCCGGTCGACGCGCACCGCATCCAAGCCCAGCCCGCCTTCGACAGCGTCCTGACCAGCGCGTATCAGCATTTCGATACAGGCGAGATCGCCATCGTCTTGATCAACCCGCACGACGAGGCACACGTGGTTGAACTCAAGCTGAAGGCGCTCGATGGCCTGAAATCCCTCCAAGCCTTCCGCACCGATGAAACCAAGGTCTACGCCGACGAAGGCGAGCTGGCCGTGGCCGGCAACCAGGTGGAGGTGACCCTGCAGCCGCACAGCGCCCTCTCGCTGGTGGGGCAGACCAACTCGCGCAGCGCCTCGGCCCCGAACGCCGCGCCTCCCGTCCTCAGCGAAGTTCGCCGCTGGACCTCTGCCGACCGCTCCGGCCACTTTGATGGTGCTCTGGTCTCCGTGCACGAGGGGGGCGTGGTCGTGCGCATGAACGCCCACCAGTCCACCGTCGATGTGCCGGTACGTTTCGCCCAGCTCTCGGCCGAAGACCGCGCCTGGGTCGAGGCGTTCATGGCCCGGCGTTGATCAATCTTCGATCACCAGCGAGCCCAGCGCCTTCTTGAGGTTGGGCAGGCTGCGTTCGGCTTCGTCGATCGTGCCGCACTCCACGCTCATGAAGATCTCGCGGTCGACCGGCTCCAGAATCTTCGCCACGCGCTCCCAGTCGACCACACCTTCCCCGCAGGCGCAGCCCACCGGCGTGCCGGTCACCTTGCCGCGCTCGGCCTCGCTGTGCTCCATCGAGATGTCCTTGGCGTGAATGTGGTAAACGCGGTCCTTGACTGCCTCGAGCGCGTCGTACGGATCCTCCGCCCCGGCCAGGTAAGCGTTGCCGGTGTCCCAGTTCACCTGAATGAACTCGCTGGGCACCAGCTCGACGATCTTCAGCAAGCCCGCGCTGGTCTGGGTGTAGATGCCGTGAGGCTCAACGCAGACGTATTTGCGGTGGCGTTCGGCCACCAGCTTGATCTTGGTCAGCGCATACTTCATCGCCTCGTGGGCAAAGGTGTCGTCCATCCACTCGGGCTTGAGCATCTCGTCGGTGTTTAGAAAATCGCAGCCGATCAGACTGGCCCAGAGGATAGCCCGGGTCAGCCGGCTCACCGAAGCCTCAGGCTTCATCAGCGGGCTGTGTGCGCTGAAGCTCGACACGCGAATGCCTTGCGCCTGGCAGATTTCCTTCATCCACAGCGGATCCTCCTCCATCGAAAAGGAGTGAAAATAGCCGACCTCGCTGAGCAGTTCCCAGCCCGTGTGCACCATCGGCTCCACCCAGCGATAACCAAGCTTACTGGCGATCTCGACGCCGCCGGTGAAGTCCTTGTCCGCCGAACGGCAGAATTCCATGTTCAGGGTTATGCGGAAACGCGCCATCGTGAGTCTTTCTGATTTCGGGGTTCAACTACTGTGGTTCAAAGCTTCTGCGCAACGGGGTCGGCATACCCCGCCGCGGTCTCCCTGAGCTGCGCTTGCAACTGCTCGAAGCAGTCACGGGACTCGGCCCGACCGGCCAGGTTGTGCATCTCACCGGGGTCGACCTGCAGGTCGTATAGTTCCCAGCGCTGCTGCGGGGGCTGCTCGTAGTGGCAGAGAATCTTCGCTTCACGCGTACGCAATCCGCAGTGACTGGGCACATCATACTCGCCGTAATAGTGATAGTAGTGGGCCTCGCGTACCCTCGCGCCAGGCTTACCCGCGAGCACCTCCAACAGCGACTTCCCCTGAAACGCTTCCGGCTCCTTCGCACCCGCCGCTTCACAAAAGGTAGGCCCCACATCCAGCAGCGAGACGAACGAATCGCAGACCGAACCCGGCGCTATCCGTCCCGGCCAGCGCGCCAGAAACGGCAGCCGCAGCGCTTCCTCGTACATCCACATTTTGTTATACAGGCCGTGCTCGCCGAGGAAGAAGCCATTGTCGGAAGTGTAGACAACGAGCGTGTTATCGGCGACCCCCAGCCGTTCCAGCCCCTCAAGCACGCGGCCCACGCTCTCGTCCAGCGAGGCCACCAGGCGAAAGTAGCCCTTGAAAAATGTCTGATAGGCCCAGCGCCGAAACGCCGGCCGATCCTCCCGCGGCGGGATGGGCTTTCCCGCCCGTTCATCCCCGGTCAGGTCATACTCCAACATGTTCTCCAGCTTGGACCAACGCGCCTGGCTCAACCGCAACGCTTCCCGCCCCTGCCAGTCATCTTCAAAGGTCTCCGGCAACGGCAGATCTTCGGTGTACCTCTGCCCAAAGCACTTCGGATATTCGTGCGGGGCATGCGGCGCCTTGTGGTGAATGAGCGTGCAAAACGGCTGGCGCGCATCCCGCTGCTCCATCCACGCCAGCGCGCGGTCAGTGATCAACTCCGTCAGGTAACCCTCGGTCTCGACCCCGCCTTCGTCGCCGTCGAGCCAGGTCTGACCGCTGGTCTTGAGGCGCGGATTCCAGAAACGCCCGTGACCCGGCAACACGTCGTAATGATCGAATCCGGCCGGCTGCGTGGTGAGGTGCCACTTGCCGAAGATCGACGTCGCGTAACCGGCCTCCTGCAGGCACGTCGGAAACGTCAGCTGCGAACGATCGAAGGTATCGCGGTTGCGGTAAAATCCATTGAGGTGGGCGTAACGTCCGCTCAGCAACGCCGCCCGGCTGGGCGCGCAGAGCGCCGTTGTATCGAAAGCGTGGGTACACCGCACGCCTTCCCCCGCCAGGCGGTCCAGGTGCGGCGTGTGGTTGCGCGTCCCGCCGTAGCAGCCCAGCGCGTGCGGCGCATGGTCGTCAGCCATGATAAAGACAATGTTGGGCCGGTCCATCAGCTGCGGCTTTCGCGGTCCTCGACCACCACGCGGTATTGCTCTTCAAAGACCGCGCCCTCGGCCACATCGATCTCCTCTGCATTCGATGGCCCCAGCGCAAGATACGGAATGTCATTCTTCAGGACGAACCAGGTAAAGCCCTGCGCGGTCGTTTGCTCAAACGAAACCGCTGCCACCGGCGCTTTCCAGTACCCGTCGATCAATCCCCAAAAGCCCACTCGCGGACCGCTCGAACCGTGCGCTTTCTCCGTCGGCACCGCCTGCCCGTCGACCTCCACCCCGCTGAAGGCCTCATTGCCCAAAGCCCACACCCACGGCAGACGGATACCCAGCCCATGGTAGTTGACGCGGCGACCCGTTGCAGCCTCCATCGACCAAGGACTCTTCACCAACCGGTGCGCCCGCAGAGACTCACGACGGCTGGTCCACTCCCAGACGAATCGACCCGCATCGGGCTGCGAGAGTGCGATCGTCCGCTGTTCGCGGTAGGTCTGCCGGCCGCCATCCTCCGCGCGCCACAGCAACTGCTGCGTCAACGCGGCACCGTCGGTCCGGGTCTGCTCAATCGACTGCACGCCACAGTGCGGCTCGCCGGGGTCCTCCTCCCAGAAGTTGAGATCCTCGCAACACAGCGCGTACATCAGCCCCTTGTGATGGCGGTGATCGCCGGGGCTGACCACCGTCACGTTGTGCCCGGCGGGCGTGCAAAGCGTGCGGAAGTATGGCTTGAAACGGTCGTCGAGTACGTACTCGCCCGCCACCGCTTTGCCCGCGCGAAAACGCACCAGGCTTCCATCAACCTGCACCTCCACGCTCACGACGCTGCCTCCTCGACGTTCACCGTCGCTCCGCCCGCAATCATACTTGTGAAAATTGCTTCGATCACGGCCATCGTGTTGAGGTTGCGCCCGACGCTCGTCAGCGGCTCGCGCCCCTCGGTCACGCACCTGTGAAACTCCAGCAACTGGTTGGTGAAGGGGTTGTCCCGGTAGCCCGGCAGGTCCACCTTCGGCACCGGCCCAAGACCCTCATACTGAAACTCCCAGCCCGGAGGATTGTCGTCGGTGGTGCTCCCGTAGCGTACCTCGCCCTCGTACTTTCCCCACGCCGCGCTGTGCTGAACGATCGAGCCGCGCGTCCCGTAGAGCTTGAACGTTTCCGAATAGGGCACGCGCCGCGCCAGGTAGTTGGCGTGCAAGGTTCCAACCGCCCCGCTCTTCATCTTCAGCGTTGCGCAACAGGCCGACTCCGCGCCGTTCTTGAAGGGCTTCTCAAAGACTCCCTGGGCCGAGACCTCCGCATAGTCATCGCCGGTCAGATAGCGCACCAGATCCAGCGTGTGACACCCCAGACTGCCCACCACGCCCCCGCCGGCGCGCTCCTTGTCCAAAATCCAGAAATCCGCGTTCTTATCCGGCTTGGTGGCAATCCAGCATAAAATGTTCTGCCAGGCTTCGATCGAAAAACTGCTCAGCTGCCCGAAGTTGACCGCGTCCGCACCGACCCAGTCCCTGAGGTAACGCGCCCAGGAATTGTAGCGCCGCGTTTGCCCCGCCATTACGATCAGGCCCTTTTCCTGTGAAAGCGCGTGCAACGCCCGGGCCTCGGCCAGATTGTTTGTGATCGGCTTCTCGATCAGGCACGGCAGACCGCTCTGCAGCGCCGCCACCGCCTGCGGGTGGTGCAGAAAATGCGGCGTAACGATCAGCGCGGCATCGGCCTGCGCCGCCAGCTTTGCAAACATCGGCTCGTGCGCCTCAAACTCCGGCACCGCTTTGCCATAAGCCTCCAGCACACCCGCGCGCGCCGCAGCCGAGGGATCGCAGATCCCCGCCAACACGAACTTCTCCGGGTAGGCTTTGAAAGCGGGCAGGTGCGCATCGACGATGCCACCACAGCCGCACAGCAGAATTCGCAGGGGTTTGGACATGCCCCAAACCTTACCGAACGCTGCGCAATCCGGCGTTCACAATCTCGGGAGCTTTGTGCATAATCTTGAGCTAATCCCGATTTTATGAAGTTCTATCGCGACCGTGGCCACATCGCCGGCTTTCGCATCCAGGCGGAGCACGAGGACACGCTGCCCGTGCGCGAAGGCGGCGAAATCTGGGCCCCCTTCAAGTGGCAGATCGGCTGGCACGCCAACGCCGGCGTCGAACTCTACCTGCAGGCCAAGGGCACCTCACACTGGGAATGCGAGGACGGCACCCGCTTCCACCTGCCCCCGGGCGGCTTCTACCTCATCCACGAGCCCGTACGCCACCGCCTACGCCGCTTCGAGGAGGGCGACATCCATTTCTTCTTCGTTGTCTTCGACCGCGCCGAGCTGCCCAGGTCGCTGCGTCGACCACCCATCCTGCATGGCTCCGGCGGTCCGGCTCTGCGCCTTCCCTTCGAAGGCCTTGCCCGTGAGTTCATAGGCAACCGAGAACGCCGCCCCGATGCCTGCCGCCTTTACCTGCAACTGCTCTGTCTCGAACTCGAACGCCGCGACGACCACACCACCTTGGCCTCCGCACAGGTACACCCCGCCGCCCTGCGGGCGAGAGAGTACATGGAAAGCGACCTCAGCCAGCGCTGGCCCCTCGAAGAACTGGCCGCCCTCTGCGGGGTCTCCGTCGGACACCTGATCGAGGTCATGCGCAACGGCTTCGGCCGGACGCCCCGGCAGCTGCTCCTGGATCTGCGCCTAGAAGCTTCCCGGCGTCAGCTCGGCGAGCCCGAGCGCACCGTTACTCAAATCGCGCACGACCTCGGCTTTCACTCCAGCCAGCACTTCGCCCGCACCTGCCGTCAGCGCCTCGGCAAAACACCGCGCCAACTGCGTGAGGCCGTTCAATTCTCTGGGCGCTTGTCCGCGTCCCAACCCTGAAACACCGGGCGCTGCGGATCGCCCAACATTTCCTTGCGCGGCAAGGACGGCCCGTCCTGAAACTCGGCCGGTATCAGTACCGTTTGCGGCACTTCGGGTATCCCGCGATCCCCGTGACGTATCAGCTGGTCCAGGAACATCGCCGCCACCCGGCGACGCCCGTCAATGCGCGGACGGAAGCCCGCCAGGTAACCCACCGAATCCACGTTGTCGTTCAACTCGAAGCAGACCGTGCCCATCCGCCGGTTCCACTCCGGGTCTGCGTGTCCCTGCGATACGTAGGTGTAGCCGTTTAGACTGAGCACGCCATCGGGTTTGTACCGCCGTGCCCAGCGTTGATACGAATCCATGTCCGAGGGAGCACACAGCAACGGCGGCACCAGCATCGCCACGCTGGTATCCAGCTTCTTGAAGCTCAACACCGCGCCCAAACGGTTGTAGTCGTCCTCGATCGGGGGATCGTGGCAGAACAAGGCGCTGCCCAGGCGCCGGTAACCGCGGTCGACCATGATCTGCAAGGCCTGACGCACCGTGCCGGCGACGTCGCGGTCGACCCGATGAAACGGCACCGGGCACGTCACCGGCCCCGCCTGCACCACCGCAAAACGCTCCCAGCCGAATTCCCGCGGGAACGCCTCCAGGTTCACACTCGAGAGCATCAATCCCTGAAAACCCTGACTGTAGAGCCGGTCCAGCAGCGGCTTCAGTTCCTCCAGCCGGGCTATTCGGTGCCACTGCGCGCGATAACCCATTTTCGCAAAGTGCGCCTTGAAGCGCTCCGGCACCTGGTGTCGCTTGCCAATGGTCCCTGTCACCTCAATCGCCAACACCGCCACCGGCGTCTGGCCGACCGCCGACGGATCACGGAACTGCTTGCTGGCCAACGACGACAGCAGCGGGTTGGGGTGGTAGCCCAGCTCCTCGGCAACACGCCGCACACGCTCCCGTGTCGTTTGGGAGATGCGCCCCACCTGACGCAGGGCCTGCGAAACCGTCGTCGGAGAGACCCCGGCAGCCTTCGCCACGTCGTGAATCGAAACACCAATGCTCATGACATACGCCGCGTTTTACCGGTTTAGGTACACGGTTTTATCTACGCCTGACTTTACGCACAATCTCAAATGCGGCATTGTTAAATAGAGTTACCACACTCATCTACCCTTAACGAATCTCGCTCGCTTTTACTCCCCTGCCTCAAGCAGTGACGCTGCTGTAATGTGCGTGGGTGGGTCTTTGGAGCGTCAAACCTCACCTAGCTCATGAAACTCGCCCGGTTTATACTCCTGTCGGCCTTTGCGGCCGCATTGTCGATTCCGGTTTCCGCCCGCTTCTTGCAGTGGACGGGGGCCTCCGATTCCAATTGGTCCACCGCGGCCAACTGGGACGAAATCTCCACCGACCGTATCACCATCTTGGCCAGCCCGGCCGCCTCGGCACCGATCAGCGGCGACCGCGTCTTTTTGACCGGCGCGGGGGCCAACCCGACCAACCAGGACATCGCCGACCTCAACCTCGAAGGCATATCGGTTAACCCGACGGCTGCCGGCTACACCGTCACGGGCTTGGCCGTGGGCCTGCTCAACGGTGACAACTCCGGCAACCGCCTCGTGCGTGAGGTCCGCTCCGGTCTCGTCATCCAGGCACCCTACACCAGCGGCAGCGCCATCGTGCAGTTCCCCATGAACTACGCCGACTACACCGCCGACATCACCTCCATCGAGGCGGGCACGCCCTTCGCCAGCCGCACCAGCAGCGACTTCCCGGGCGGCACCACCGTGATTTCCGTCAACGTTGCCACGGGCGAGGTCACCCTCAGCAATCCCGCCAACACCACCCGCGGCGGCAACGGGCGCGCAGTCTGGTTCGGCTCCGACATTGAACTCGCCATCGACCTGGTCCTGCTGGCCGACGCCGAGTTCGAAACCTCCGATGGCCTGGAAGTCTTTGAAATCTCCGGCGTCATCGGCGAGTCTGGCGGCTCCTTCCAACTGGAAGTCGAAGCCCAGGGCGGTACCCCCTTCGGCAACTTCACCGGCGCGCCTGTGCTGACCGGACTGAATACCTTTACCGGCCCGTTTGTGAAGACCACCCAGAACAATGACCTGCCCATCTTCACCCTCGAAAACGCCGGCGTGCCCAGCTCCCTGGGCGCGGGCGACACCATCGCTTCCACCGGCGGCGGCGGTGAGTTGGAGTACGTGGGCGTGGGCGACGCCTCGACGGACCGCACGATCAACATCACCGGCGGTCCTCGCGGCGTGCGCAACGGCGCGGCCAACACCACCGTGACGCTCAATGGCCCCTTCCTCGTCGGCAACAACGCCGACCCAACGCTTCAGGCCGCGCCAAACGCCGTCCTCGTCATCAGCGACGCCACGAACAACTACCAGGAAACGGCCAGCTCGGTGAACGAAAACGACGTCATCAACGTCGCGCCCGACCAAAATGGCACCGTCCGCGTCTCGGGCGGCATCTCCACCGACCGCGTCCTGACCAAATCGGGTGGCGGCATCAGCTTCTACGAGTTTGACTTCTACGCGCCTCCCGGCCTGCCCTCGGGTCTCGGCAGCCGCGAAACCGTCTCGATCAACACCGGTTCGGTCATCTACACCGGCACGACCGACGTCACCATCACCCACGATTTCAGTACCGTCAGCAATCCGAACAACCCCAAGTTCGAATCCGGCACGGCGGGCGTCACCGTCACCCTCGACAACACCATCGATTGGAACCTCGGCTCCGGTCGCAACGGTACCTTCCGTCTCCAGGGCGATGGCGACATCGTCTTCATCGGCGAGTTTAACACCCCCAACGCCAACCAGGACGTCGGTTTGGCCCGCAACGGCGGCTCCGGCACGCTCTACGTCAACACCGTCTACAACGCCGCGGGTGGCATCTCCGTCAACAACGGCGGCACGGTCGTCCTCAACGGCGTCACCGAGGCAGACATCATTCAGGCGGCTTCCGGTACGGCCGGCTCCCCCGCCTTGACGGTGGCCGACAGCTCCGTGCTCGAGGTCGGCCAGGTCGTCTACGACCCCGATGACAGCGCCCCGGCCACCCAGAACCAGAACGATGGGCCCAACAACAACAACTTCACCCGGATTGCCTCCATCGATAACCCGACCCAGATCACGCTCAATCGCAACTTGCTCGAAACCATCGCCAACAAGGACCTGACCTTCGTCGGCGACAGCGCCGATGGCTTCGGCATCTTGGGCGCTGGCTTCGGCGGCACGCCCGGCACCCTCGTGGTCAACAACGTGATCAACAACCTCGGCGACATCGACGGCAGCAACCGCATCCTGATGGGCATTGAAAATGGCTCCACCCTCTCGGGCAGCGGCCAGATCATCTCCCGTACCGAGGACGCGCTGATCCGCTTCCGCAACGGCGTACAGCGCATCGAGCCCGGCAACAGCATCGGCACGCTCACCGCCGGTTCCTCCGACGTGGACATCAACTTCAGCGCCGGCGGCTCGAACATCTTCCAGTTCGAAATCAGCGGTGACCAGACCGACAAAATCGAGGTCTACGGCGATATCTTCGTCGGCAACCTCAGCGTCGAGGTGGTCAACATCGGCACCGGCAACCTCGTCCCCGGCACCTACCCGGTCATCGAGATCCTCAACCCGATCTTCGATGAGTTCTTCCCCGAAAATCGGATCTCCGGGGCCACCGAGCGCATCACCGGCGGCAACCTCAGCAACACCACGCTGGTCAACATCCCTCCGACCATCACCATCGAGTTCGAGCTGACCAACGACGCCACCATCCTCAATCTCATCATCGACGTCACCGACGACGCCACCAGCGGCTTCGACGCCTACGTCGAGGGACTGGGCCTGCTCGGAGCCGATGCCTCGCCCGATGCCGACCCCGACATGGACGGTGTCGACAACACCGGTGAGTACGTCGGCGGCTCGCTGGCCAACGATGCCAACAGTGTGCCCTTCGTCCAGTACGTCGAAGTCGACGACGGCGGCCTCATTTACCCGGGCATCCAGTTCGACCGTCGCACCGACGACCTCAATGCCTCGGCCCAAGCCCTGACCGACTCCGACCTGTCGACCGGTCCGGACTTCTCCAACGCCGGCATTGTCGAAACAAACACCGGCCCGGGAGCCATTGCTGATGTCGAGCGCGTCACCGCCCGCACGGGCACCACCATCGCCGCCGACGACGAGCAGTTCCTGCAGGTCGAGTACATGCTGGAAGAATAACCGGCGCCGGCGCTCACAGCCGCTTTCTGGCTGGCTCTCTGATTACGCTTGCGAACCGAGAAAACAGATTACGATTACCCAAAGCGACCCTCTCCCTAAACCCGTTTTACCCAGAGAGGGGTAATCTTAGAGAGTGGAAAAGGCGGTCCCTGTGCACGGGGGCCGCCTTTCTTTTGAGGGATACGTATTGCATTTGACACCGCCCGCCGGCCGGTCTTTGCCCGTGCTTTGCCCATGAACATCCTCATCACCGGTGCCAGCGGCCACCTCGGCACGGGCCTCTGCAAGCACCTCGCCGAGCACACCGATCACACGCTGCGGGCCAACGACGTCAGCGTGCGCCAGGACCACCCCCTGCCGGTCCAGGTCATCAGCCTGCTTGACCGCGAGGCCTGCTACCGCCTCTGCGAAGGCATCGACGTGGTCGTCCACTTCGCCAACCACAACAACGCCTGGAAGGGCACGCCGCAGTACGTCTACGGCGAAAACGTGACGATGAACATGAACCTCCTCCAGGCTGCCGCCGAAATGGGGGTCAAGCGCGTCGTTTTCGCCAGTTCCATCCAGGTCATTGCCGGGCGCCGCACCCTTGCCAGCGAGGAACCCTCCATCCTGCAGTACCTGCCCATCGACGGCGACACCCCCCGCCAGCCCGGCAACCCTTACGCCCTCAGCAAGGCCATGACCGAGCACATGCTCGCTTACTTCCACGTCAACCACGGCATCGACTCCATCGCCTTGCGCCTGCCCACCACCCAGGACCGCTTCTACCGCGTCCTGCGAGACGGCATGGGCAACGGCCAGTCTTACCTGGAGGCCTTCCCCCAGAACGTCGACATCGACGAAGCCCTCACCATGCTCGACCGCCGCGACGCCAACGACCTCTTCCGACGCTGCATCGAAACCGATCTGCCCGGCGCGCGCATCTACCAGCCCGCCTCCCCCCAGCCGCTTTACTCCAAGCTGAGCATCCCCGAACTCATCCAGCGCTACTTCCCCAACGTCCCCCTCAAACAGCCGCTCGAGGCCATGACCGCCCTCTGCGACACCTCCCAAATCACCGCCGACCTCGGCTGGACCCACCGCCCCGAAGTCGACTGGTACGACCCCCGCCGCTGACGTCACCTGCTTCGGCAAACGCGTACCTTCCATCCACGGGGCCGTCGTCTTCAGACCCTGGACCACCGACGAACGACCTTGGACTGCTGGAGGCACGCGCCTTGCTGCCAAAGGAGGTCATGAAAACCCGCCATGTCCTCGCGCACTGCCTGTGCCTGTCCCTCGTGTTGGTCGCTTCGCTGACGGCCAAGCCTGATCGCCCCTACGGCCCCAAGCAATTCCCCGGCGACCGACCCTACACCGCCATCGTCATGGCCTACGAGCCCGAGGTGCGCGCCGTCCTCGAAGCCATCGAGGCCCACCCCGAAGCTCGCATCGACGACACGCTCACCTTTCGCGGCGTCAAGTACCGCCTGGGTACCTACCGCGATCAGCCCATCGTCGTCTTTGCCACGGGCATCAGCATCGCCAACGCCGCCATGACCACCCAGATGGCCCTGGACTACTTTCCCATCCAACGGCTGCTCTACATGGGCATCGCCGGCGGCGTGAACCCCAAGTGGAAGCCCGGCGACGTCATCGTGCCCGAGCGTTGGTACTACCACGACGAATCCGTCTACGCCAACCCCGACCCCGAGCAGCCCGGCCAGTTCATCAAGCCCGACTACTACGAGTCCTTCCTCGAAGGCCACGCCCAGCGCAAGCAGGCCGACCCCCACCAACCCGACTACACCAACTTCGGCTACCTCCATCCCGAGGAAGTGCTCATCATCAAGGACGGCATGGACGAGCCCGAGGTGCGCGCCTATTTCAGCGTGACGCCCGGCCTGCTCGCGGCCACCCGCGAAGCCGTCGCCGGCATGCCCCCGCAAACCATCGACGAGCGCGACGTGCAAATCTCTGTCGGCGGCAACGGGATCACCGGTTCGGTCTTCATGGACAACCGCGCCTACCGCCAGTGGGCTCGCGAGGTCTTTCAGGCCGAGGTCACCGAGATGGAGTCTGCCGCGGTCGGCCAGGTCTGCACCATCAACGACACCGACTGGATCATCATTCGCGCGGTCAGCGATCTGGCTGGTGGTCAAGAGGGCAAGAACGACGAAAACGTTTACGACTTCCCCGTCTCGCAAATCGGCGCTCGGGTGCTCTTTGCCCTGCTGGACGAACTGGCCGCGGTCGACGCCAACAGCCCGTGAGCAGCCCCACCGACCTGCGCCAGCAGAACCTCGGCGGGCGTACCGTCCTCATCCTCGGCGGCAGCAGCGGCATCGGCCTGGCCACCGCGCAACTCTGCGATGCGCTGGGCGCTCAGGTCCACCTCGCCAGCCGTTGCGAGAAACGTCGCTCCGAGGCACTTGAGACCCTTGGCCCGGAAGCGCGCGGGCACTTCGTCGACCTCGACCGCCTCGACACCATCGACACCCTCTTTGCCGACCCTGCCCTGGCTGCGCTCGACCACCTGGTCTTCCTGCCGCCGCCCGCCGCGCTCGGCCCCATCGAAACGCTCTCGCTCGCCGACACGCGCGCCCACTTCGAGCACGCCTTCCTGGCTGCCTTTGGCTGCGTACAACAAGCGCTGCCCAAGATGCCCCGCGCCCCCGAAAGCTCCTTTGCGTTCGTCACCGGCGCCCTCAGCCGCAATCCCCAGCCGGGGACCTCGGCCATCGTCGCCGCGCAATGGGCCCTGGAAGGCTTCGCGATGGCACTGGCGCGCGAGGTTGCTCCCATTCGCGCCAACGTCCTCGTGCCTGGCGTCGTCGAGACTCCCTTCTGGGACAACCTCCCCCCGGCCAACCGCGAGACCATCTACAACGACGCCCGCCAAAAAGCCCTGACCGGCCGCATCGCCTCCGCCGCCGAAATCGCCGACGCCCTCGTCTGTCTCCTGGCCAACCCTTTCATCACTGCGACCGCCCACCTCACCGACGGCGGCTGGTCGCAGCGATGAATCAGCGAACGCGTTTCTGCCCTAGAAAAGCTTCTCCAAACCGCGCAGATGGCCTTCTACACGGTGACGGTTCGTGCTCGGGCCCCCTGGAGTGAGGATCTTGCCAGGCTTGAAGATCGGCGAAGCCGATGGTTGTTCCTGAGGTGTACCAGCCTCGCTTGAAGCCGCCGCGGTCATCACCGTCGGGTAGCGCAGGTCGTAGCCGATGTTGAGGGCCTGGGTGGTCTGCGGGGCCAGGTCGACCGTCCAGCGCGCCATGCCGTCGTCGTCGGGCTCGATTCGTGGGCTCAGGTCGACGCCACGCACGCGCACGTCTTTGGTCTTGGCCTGCGGGATGCGCTCGGTCACCACCAGGCTCAGCGGCTGTCCGGAAAGGTTCTCCAGCTCCACGATGATGGCGACGTCCATCTCGGTGTAGCGGTCGCTGCGCCACAGCCGGCTTTCTTCTCGGTCCAGGCGGCGCGCAATCTTCACGCGATCCTCCAGACCCAGGAAAACCGTGAAGGCCTCCCCCGGAGCGGCAAAGTCCGTCACCGTCGTCCCCTGGAAAGCCTCGTCCACGAAAAGCGCGACCGAACCCGGCAGGATCGGCTGCGCCCCCGCGTTGGACAGCTCCAGTGCGCGAAACACGTTCAGCGACATCTCCGGCATGGCCAGCAGCTGGTGCTTGGAGGGCAGTTGCGCCTCCGCCACCGGCACGCGCACGGTGTTGCCGTCGGTGCGTATATTGAAGGTGCGCCTCGCGGTGTAGATGGCCGTGGTGCCGCGCTTCTGCTCGATGCGCTCAAACTGCACCCGCGCGCGCTCCTGCATATCGCGATTGCTGATGATGTTCTCGGAGAAATCACTCTCAATCGACAGCGCCGCCGCGTTCAGACGCAGGTAAACGCTCTGGTTCCGCTCCTGGTCACGCCGCGCGCGGGCAAAGCCCTTTTTGGCTCCCCTGGCGTTGGCCTGCTCGGCGACCAGCGGCGGCTGCCCGGGCTCGCGTCCGAGGATCAGCGCGGTCAGCTCGGGGATGCGCTGGGGCGCGCTGCTGCTCTGGGTGGAAAAGGTCAGCTCGGCTCCGTCCCAGTTCTCGCCGGTGGTCTGGCTGACCACCGCATAACTGACAAAGCGCACCTCGCCGCCGCCGTTGGCCACACGCAATTCGTGGGCGGGCTCCCAGCTGGCCCCCGGCAGCATGTACGTCAGCTCAACGGTCGTCTCGCGGCTGGGTGCCTGGTCAAAGCTCACTGTCACCACCGTCTCCCGCAACGAACGCCGCGCCCGCAACTCGTTGAGCGCCTGCTGGGCCGCCGAACGCTGCGGACGCAGTGCACGCTCACGCTCCTCAATCGCAATCTCCTGCTCCAGCAGCGACTGCAGACGCTCGGTCACAAAATCCAGAAAGCCGGCGTACTCGTCCGGCGGCACCGGACGCGACGCCCCATCGCGCGGCAGCTTGTCGGCCGAAAACAGCACGATTTTGTCGAGATGCTCGCGTGACTGCTGCAGCACCTGGCGATCGGCGTTGAGGCGGCGCATCTGGTCATCGAGTTGCTGCACCGCTGCCTCGGCCTCGCGCACGGCGGCGTCGCTGGCCTGCGCCAGAAACTCGCGCTGCACGCGAATATCGGCGATCCGCATACCCTGCGCCGGACTCAGCCGTACCCGCACGGACTCCTCATCGACCCAACCGGGCAACCCGGCAAAGCGCACCGACCTCACCCCGGACAGGGTGCCCACGCGGGTCACTTCGGCGCGGTCGGCAAAGACCGTCACGCGTTCGATGGTGGACTCGATCGCCGGGGCGGGATTGGCCGCGAGCACGGCGGGAAACACGGGCAACAGGCTCGCGGCAAAAAACAGATGGGCAGGAATCAATCGTAGATGCGTCATTGTGGGACCTCGTTGGGTGGACATTCAGCTAAAGAACGCACGAGGGCCCGCCTTCTTAGACGCTCCGTCCACGAACTCCCCTGGGGCGTGTTCGAAAACGCAAAGCGTGCCGGTGGGTGCAAGTCTTGGAGCAGCCCATTTTCGATTCTTCAACCACGCCCTAGCCCACGATCAGCCGGAAGCGGAAGTCGCCGTCGGGTAGTGCAAATCCGAGCCCACCTCAATCGCCTGGCTGGACTGCGGCTCGAGGTTCACCCTCCAGCGCGCCATCCTGCCAACGGCGATCTCGCCGGCACCGGGCCAGTGCTTTCGCGAACCACCAGCGTCGGCTCGAACAACTCACGCACGCCCCGCAGCGCTTCAATTTTCTCCGCACCACCTTGAATCATTTCAAACAGCAGCGCGGTCGCCCGGCGCGCCATCGCGCTCCACTGGAAATCCACCGAGGTCAGCTTCGGGTAGGCAAGCGTGGAAAACGCGTTGTCGTGCCCCACCACCGAAATGTCGTTCGGAATCCGCAGCCCGCGCCGCAGCAAAAGCCGGCTGGCCGACCCCGCAAAAAAATCGTTCCACCCCACGATCGCGGTGCAGCCCGACGCTTGCTCTAGGTAACGGCTCAAAACCGCTTCACGTTGGGCCACGGTCTGCTCATTTTCCCGTTGGTGACGCAGGTCCTCCTGACCCGGCAAAATCAGTCGCTCCAAATGCAGCCCCCGCCGTGCCCCCGCCTCGGCATACGCACGGTACCGGAAGTGGTCGACCGGTTCGTCCGGCCCAAACCACAGCACTTCCCGGTGGCCCAGCCCGCTCAGGTGATCGAGCACCTGATCCGCCGCCGCTGCCTGATTCGAGCCCACCGTGGCGATGGGTGCCTCGACCAGCGGATGGATCAGCACCAGCGGCAGTTCCAGTTTCTCGTGAGCCAGGTCCACGAGACGATCGCGCATGCGCTCCGTGGTCACCGTGGCGCACATCAATCCCTCGATGGGCTTCTCCACCACGTCCGTAAAACGCGTGCCGCCCTTGGTCTCGGGCGCAAGCAACAGCAGGCTGTAGCCATGCTGGTATGCCGCATGCTCAATCCCACCCACCATGCAATTGTGATAATGGTCGGTGCTGCGCAGCTGCACCAGGCCCTCGACCTCGCCCTGCGTACACGTCACCGAAACCAGCAGCCCGACCACGTCGGTCTTGCCCGTGCGCAGCGCATAGCGGTGATACCCGCCCACGTAGCCGAGCTTGCGCGCGGCCTCGCGCACACGCTGCTCCATGTCGCGGCTGATGTAACGGCTGCGCTTGGAACCATTGAGCACGCGCGACGCCGACGTAATGCTGACATTGGCCTCCTTGGCCACCTGCCGCAATCCGACCATGTTCGCGCTCGTGCTGTCCTGGGGTATTTTTCTTCCGCGTTCCTGGCTCAAGACGATCTGCAATCAGGGGGGTAACCTTCAACGAGATCAGGCAGTTCTGGATGTGTATACACTCAGAAGGTGCCAACTGTGCGCGAAAGCTTTCAAGTACGTCCAACAAAGGTCAAGCCCCGGCACACCCCACTCAACCTTCCGAACCACCCTGGCCAACCGCCTTAGCCACGATGCCGATGATCACCGTCACTGACATCTCATCACGATTCGGTACAAAACGACGCCCGAACCAGAGCCATCGGCTTCGACGCGGGGCGTTCGCCAGCTCAGCTACAGAATGATGACCAATCGTACGCAGTGACAGCGTAAGCAGGCTCGGCTGTCGGGAAGCGGGTTACGATGCTCTGCATACGCTTAAGCTTCCAGTTGAATCAGCATTGAAACCAATCCGACAGGATCGCGAATGGGTGGCGGCATCTCCAATGCCAATCAATCTGTATCATCATAAGCTTGCGCGAATAACCATCATTAGCCAGGCTGGATAGCACTATGTGCTTCCGCCTCCCCTTCCACCTCCCGGGGCGCACTGTCCCGACGCTGCTGCTGTTCATCTTCACGTGGGTGCTTTCGGGCAACGTCGCTCTCCTCGCGGTGCCCGGTCCACCGACGGTCACAAACGTCTCGCAGTCCACCGTCGCACCCGCCCTCGGGGACCCTGTCGACATCACGATCACCTTCTCCGAGCCCGTGCGCAATGTCACCCGCGACGATTTCAGCATCAACGCGCCCATCTCCGTGCGGACCGGCGTACTGAATATCAGCAACCCCTCGATGGACCAGACCACCTATGTGCTGACCGTCTTTGGCGCCTCCGACTCCGGTTCTCCAGAAATCTTCCAGGTCATCTTCAACGCGGCGAGTACCGACATCGTCGACGTGGACGAGGATCTCGCCCTGACGGGTATCAGCAGTATCATCGCCACCGCCAGGGTCCAACCCGCCAATGTGAGCTACATCTTCACCAATCCGGCGGCGGCCGACTTTTTCGACCCGACCAACTGGGACCTCGGGCAGGTGCCTTCACTCCCCTACGAATCGATCCTCGTCGTGAACAACGGTCTGGCTCAGGGATTCTCCGGACCCGGCGTCCCGGCCTCCCTGCAACTGGACAGCCTGCTGGTGGGCAGCACCACAGGCTCGGGTACAGTGATCTTGAACGGCATCGATACGGAATTCTTTGGACCGGGTGCCGCTCTGGCTTCATTTGTCTTCTTCCCGTCGCCGCCGCCGCCCGCACCGCTCCAAATCTCGGGAGGCCTGACCGTACGCAACACCGCGTCCGTCAAACTGCCGCCGGAAACCCTCGTTGGCAGCCCCGTCTCGGGAATTGGACCGGACGTTGACGCGAACTTTTTCAGCCGCCTCATGCTAACCGACGTCGACACGGTTTCCGTTCAGACAGCGCTGGACTCCTTCGTCGGCTTGATCCCCGGCCAGAGCCTGATCCGTGCGGGCCGGATGACCGGCTCCAACAGCACGGCCAACACCAATGTCTTCGGCAGCTTCGAGGTGGAATTTTGCGACATCGACACCTTCACCTTCTTGGGCAGTTTCGGCGGTCTGCAGCTCGGCGCGATCGTTGGCGGTGCCACCAACACCGCCGCCGGCCTCTCCCGCGTCAACAACACCGGCACCTTCCTCGCCAAAGACATCGCCCAGCTGGATGTCTTCCAAATCAGCATCGGCACCATCGAAAACGTCTTCGCCAGCAACCGCCTGCGCGTCGACGCAACCTTCCGCCAAACGCACCTCAACGCCTCCGTCTTCACCTTTGGCGACCTGCGCCTGGAAGAACCGCGCGCCATCGACAGCATCGTCAACGTCACCTTCGACGACAGCACCATCGAGATGGGCCCAAGCGGCCTGGCCCTTTTCGGACGCGTCGACGGCACCCCCGACACCGCAAGTTCGAACGGCCAGTGCAATGTGACGCTCATCGACTCGGCCCTGCACACGGCCACCTGCTACGCGGGCATGTACTTCCCCTCGGGCGGCACCCCCGAAGTCCTCCAGGACCTCGCCACCCTCGGCATGTACGCAACCGCCCTCACCCTGGAGGCCAGCTTCCTCGACGCCGACGACTTCCGCCTGAGCGAGGACAGCACACTCACGCTCAAGCTGCGCGGCGACCCCCCCGCCAGCCCCACCAACGTCGACGCCGGTGCCCGCGTCCACTCGGTCCTTCAGGCCACCGACGCGCAGATCGCAGGCAACATCGTGGTCGACTTCGACTTCGTGCCTCAGGGCTTCATACCCGGCATGCTCACCGCGGTCGACTTGGACCTGCTCGTGACGAGTTCCTCCACTGCCCTGGACGACTTCACCGGCTCCATCAGCATCAACGATGTCCCCGACAACATATTTATCCTCGGCCTCTTCGTGATGACTGTCGGCGGCGTCGACGTGGTGCGCCTGAGCTACCTCATCGACGACAGCCCCTACGCCGTCTGGGCGCAAAACCGCATCCCCACCCCCGCCGACCAGCCCATCGAAGCAGACCCAGACAACGACGGCGACCCCAACGGCGTGCACTTCGCCTTCGACACCAACCCCCTCGCCGGCGGCTGCTTACCCAACGAAGGCAAGTTCCGCCACACCGTCGAAAGCCTCCCGGGGCGCACCGGCCGTTACCTTACCCTCACCTTTCCCGTACGCGCCAACGCCGTCTTTCCCAGCCGCCCCGCCCGCCGCCCAGCCGAAACCCCCCCCGCAGGTATACACAACACGGGCCGAGGCAGGCAGGGGCAAGAAAAACCCACCCCCCCCACCAACG